>NZ_JBQFSG010000002.1:0-702770 GCF_056537885.1 Ruegeria sp. BJ6
GATCTCGTCGCGCTGGCGGCCAAGCTCAGACGTGATCGAACCGAAAAGCTCGGGGTCACGCTCCGAAAGAGACTGGGTAAAGAAACCGGTATCACGAAGATTGGCGTTCATGGGGGCTCCACATGGCTTGAGACTGTTTGGCGAATTTCCTATCGGAAACCGAGGGTCCGAGAAAGGCTGTAAAGCGACGAATTGGCCCGCAGTGGCGTCAACTCTGGCCTCTGGCGGAAAGGTATGTTTGTTTCGGAACCAAATGCGCAACACCGGAAACCGGAAAATATGAAAAAAAGAATCGCCTTTCTGGCCAGTGACGCCCAAGTCGCCCAATCGGCGCGCGAGATGCTTAAAAGCCGATACGGGAACGTCGCGCCCAGAGACGCCGATGTCATCGTGGCGCTGGGGGGTGATGGTTTCATGCTGCGGACGCTACACAGCACTCAGCATCTCAGAACGCCGGTCTATGGCATGAATCGGGGCACCATCGGCTTCCTGATGAACGAATATGATGACACCGATCTGCTGACACGCCTTTCCGAGGCCGAAGAGGAAATCATCAATCCGCTCGCCATGACCGCTATGGACCAGTCCGGGAAAATTCATGAGGCGCTGGCAATCAATGAGGTTTCGTTGCTGCGGGCCGGGCCGCAGGCGGCGCGGCTGAAAATATCGGTGGATGGTCGACTGCGGTTGGCTGAACTTGTCTGCGATGGCGCGTTGCTGTCTACGCCAGCTGGTTCGACAGCTTATAATTATTCAGCACATGGGCCGATATTGCCCATTGGATCTGATGTTCTAGCTTTGACCGCCATTGCCGCGTTCCGTCCGCGTCGTTGGCGGGGCGCACTGCTGCCCAAGACGGCGCATGTCCGGTTCGACGTCATGGAGGCAGACAAGCGCCCGGTGATGGCAGACGCAGATTCGATCTCGATTCCGGATATCGACTGGGTCGAGATTCGGTCCGAGCCAACTATCGAACATCGCATCCTTTTTGATCCGGGGCACGGTCTGGAAGAACGCCTGATTTCCGAGCAATTTACATAAACTTCACAATCTGAGCGGGATTTTCTTGTCCTTATGTGAACAAGATCACAGGCGGAACATTAAGTTTCGGATAATCTGAACTTGCCCGGAGATTACGTCCCGGTGGGAGTGAGTGGCCACCAAGCGACGTGTCAGATGATTGCGCAGTTTTCGCGCTGGCGAGGGTGGGTGGTACTACGCTCGTCATCACAATCCGGGAATATTTTAGAACGACAGGCCCCGGGTTGAGATCCCCGGGGTCTATTTTTTGAAAAGACTGTTAAGGATGTCCTGGCCGCTGCGCACAGGGGCCGGAACTGCTTTTCACATTGGACCAAACGCCTGTCCGGGCGCTAGCCGTCCATTTTTTTCCACAGCACTTCGGCCATTGACCCAACGCGGGCCTCGATTTCGATGGCTGCATCAACGGCCAGATCTTCACGCCACCGGCGCGCTGCCACCTGCACATTGATAGGTTGTGGGCCACTGGGAAGGTTTGCAAGACGGGCAGGAACGCAAGCGGCGGGCAGGCCGATAAAGTTCATCGCGTAGGAATAGACTGCACACCCCAGAACTTCATGAACACCTTCGACCCCTTCCGTGTCGCGGTCGGGTCTGAAAAACGGCTGCGGCAGGAACGGTGACAAAACCAGAGGGTAATCCTGCATGAACAGAGACCATTCGCGGGCATAGTGGCTGCGTCGGGCCAGCATTTCGATCAGTTCTGTTCCGACAATCGGTGGGAATTCCTGAAAATAGACCTCGAATATATCGCGGATGGTTTTCGATCCGGCCGCTTCAATATCCGACTGCATCAGGGTCAGAACTTCGCCCATCAAAGTGCGATAGCCTATGCGGCCACATTCGAAGACGTCGGGCGGCGAGACCTCTTCGACGTGATACCCGGCGTCAATAAGGGCGTCCCGAGCCGTATCCAGTGCCTTATCAACCTCGGGGTGCAACTCATACCCGAAGGTGTTCTTTGTGAAGGCCACCTTTATTGGCTGATCCAGTGCCGGGCCCCGCCAGGGAATGGGCGCATGAAAAGGGTCACGCGTATCTGGTGCGATCAGACTGGGCATGGATAGATGCAGGTCCGCTGCCCGTCGGGTGATCAGGCCCTGAACTGACATGGATTGCGCGAGCAAGCCTCGTTCGGCCTTTTGGCTTGGGTTCCACGCCGGTACGCGGCCCAGACCGGGTTTCACGGTGACCGCGCCGTTGGCCGCTGCCGGAAATCTCAAGCTGCCGCCAATGTCGTTTCCATGTGCGAGCGCGCCGATACCGGCCATGACTGCAGCACCCGCCCCACCCGATGAGCCACCCGGCGAGATGTGGCGCCCCCATGGGTTATGCGTTCGGCCATGAAGCGGATTGTCCGTGTCAGCGCGAAAGGAAAACTCTGGTGTGTTTGTTCGCCCGATCACAACGGCGCCTGCCATTTGTAGGTTGTTGACGACCGGGGCGTCATCCGGCGCGATCACGTCTTTTAGGGCTACTACGCCATTGGTTGTGGCATGCCCCTTTTGATCCACGTTGACTTTGATCGTAACGGGGATGCCGTGCAGAGGCCCCGGACTGGCACCTTGAGCGCGGGCGATGTCCAGATTCCGGGCACGCTCAAGGGCTTCGCTACTCAGGTCCTCGACAACCGCGTTCAGGTCGGGATTCACCCTGTTCATGCGGTTGATCGAGCTTTGGACCGCAGCTTCGGCGCTCAGGTCGCCGTTTCGTGTTAGCTTGCTCAGTTCCGTGGCGCTCAAGCGCCAAGTCTCATTTTGTGCCATGTGCCCTCCCTCTGAGGGCACAGTAGGTCGTGAGGGTCAAGTTGCAAGCGTATTGCGATGCCGGGGTGGTGTTTGACACCCCGGCGGCATCACTGTGCGTATCCAATCGTCTGCAAGGCGGATTTGATTTCGTTCAGAATGACCGGATCGTCGATTGTGGCAGGCATCTTGTAGTCCTTGCCATCCGCAATCGATACCATGGTCCCGCGCAGGATCTTGCCCGAGCGGGTTTTGGGAAGCCGATCTATGACAACGGCCTGTTTGAATGCCGCAACCGGGCCGATTTTTTCCCGTACCATCCTGACCACATCTTGTACTACGTCGCCGTGGGCGCGCTCTGACCCGGAATTCAGGCACAGAAACCCGACGGGCATTTGCCCCTTCAACTGATCTGTGACGCCGATCACGGCGCATTCTGCAACGTCTGGGTGCGCGGCCAGTACTTCTTCCATGGCGCCTGTAGACAAACGGTGCCCTGCAACGTTGATGACGTCATCCGTGCGCGCCATGATGTACAGGTATCCGTCCTCATCAATCATGCCAGCATCACCGGTTTCATAATATCCGGGGAAGTGTTCCAGATAGGATTTTTTGAACCGGTCTTCGGCATTCCACAGGGTTGGCAAAGTGCCTGGGGGCAGGGGCAGTTTGACCGCGATCGCACCCAGTTCACCGGGTTTCATCGGATGGCCGCCTTCGTCCAGAATCTGAACGTCATAGCCGGGCATAGGTTTCGCTGGCGAGCCCAGTTTGACGGGCAGTTCTTCAATCCCCAGCGGGTTGCCGGCAATGGTCCAGCCAGTTTCCGTTTGCCACCAATGGTCGATTACAGGAACCTTCAGGGCATCCTGCGCCCATTCAATCGTATCGGGATCAGCGCGTTCACCTGCCAGATACAATGCGTTGAGGCAGGACAGGTCGTACGATTTCAGCAACTCTCCCTTCGGGTCTTCGCGCTTGACGGCACGGATCGCGGTCGGGGCAGTGAAAAAGCTTTTGACGTTGTGTTCGGAAATCACCCGCCAAAAAGTTCCGGCATCAGGGGTGCCGACCGGCTTGCCCTCGAACACGATTGTCGTGTTGCCGTGGATCAGCGGTGCATAGCAGATATAGGAATGGCCGACGACCCAACCCACATCCGACGCTGCCCAGAAGACGTCACCCGGATCGACGTTGTAGATGTTCTTCATCGTCCAGTTCAGCGCCACAAGGTGGCCTGCAGTCGGGCGCACAACGCCTTTGGGTGCGCCAGTCGTGCCCGAGGTATAGAGGATATACGCCGGATCATTACCGGCGACGGGCACACATTCGGCGGGTTCGACACCGTACTGAAACCCATGCCAGTTGAAATCCCGGCCTTCGACCAGTTGCGCCACTTCCTGTTCGCGCTGGAAAATTACGCAGAAGTCCGGCTTGTGGCTGGCCATGTCGATTGCGCCATCCAGCAGAGGTTTATAATGCACCACGCGGCCCGGCTCCATCCCGCAGGAGGCGGCGATGATGGCCTTTGGTTTGGCGTCATCAATGCGCACAGCCAGTTCGTTGCTGGCAAAACCGCCGAACACAACGGAATGCACTGCGCCAAGACGCGCACAGGCCAGCATCGCCTCCAGCGCCTCGGGAATCATCGGCATGTAAATAATGACGCGATCACCTTTTTCGACACCCTTCGCGCGCAAGGCACCGGCCAGATTTGCCACGCGATTTCGCAGTTCGACATACGAGATTTCGCGTTTTGTATGCGTAATCGGACTGTCATAGATGATGGCCGCCTGTTCACCGCGCCCATTCTCGACATGACGGTCAACCGCATTCCAGCAGGTGTTTACCCTGGCGTCGCAGAACCATTCATAGAGCGGGGCGTTCTCGTCAAAAAGCGCTTTGGTCGGCGCTTTTACCCAATCGATCCCCTTGGCTGCTTCCAGCCAGAATGCTTCGGGGTCGTTCTCCCAGCTCTGATAAACGTCCTGATATGCCATTGCGTCCTCCTCCCACTCAGCTTGCGGAATGTGTTAGGCATACTGAATGTATCGGGCAAGCGGCAGAAATGACGGCGCGTCAGTTTATCGCAAAAAATTTGCAATGATCACGTAAATT
This sequence comes from Ruegeria sp. BJ6, assembly GCF_056537885.1. Classification (NCBI taxonomy): domain Bacteria; kingdom Pseudomonadati; phylum Pseudomonadota; class Alphaproteobacteria; order Rhodobacterales; family Roseobacteraceae; genus Ruegeria; species Ruegeria sp. BJ6. The sequence goes on from NZ_JBQFSG010000002.1 coordinate 4,905, forward strand.
CAGCTGCAAATTTTTGCAAACTTCTGTTTTTTGGCGAAAATGACCGCAAATTTTCCATATTCTGAATAGTTGCAAATTTTTTTCTGCAAAGCCAGCCAACCCGCTGCCTCAATATTGCCCATCCTATTCGTCAAAATGCCAAAGTGGCTAGTTCGCGAAAGCGTTCGATTTACATTGTTACGCGGCGTCAGATTCTCGGATTTCCATTTTTTGCTGCCCTCCAAATCCTTATATCAGCTTCGCCAAGGCAGGAGAGATCATCTTGAATACCGAGGCATAGTTCCAAAATTTCAAGGATTACCGCTATGAAAAAGCTTATGCTTGTCGCTTTTCTTGGTCTTTCTGCTTGTGCCCAATACCCAATGCAAAAACCTCTGGCAGTTGATGGCACGCGGAACGCTAATTTTGGCCTCGATGAAACAGAGTGCCGAGCATTGGCTGCGAATTACCACCCAGGCAAGCAAGGCGCGGACATTGCCTATGGCGCGGTTAGCGGAGCTGTCACGGGGTGGTCCTTGGGTGAAAGAGAGGACGTTGTAACAGGCGCCTTGGGCGGGGCGATTGTTGGAGCCGCGAGAGGCCAATACAATGATGAACTGATCCGGCGGCAAGTATTGGTGAACTGCATGCAGGGTCGAGGACACAAGGTGATCGGCTGATAACTCCAGCCACGCACTCACGGACATCGAAGGCCACAGGGTTTTTACCCTGTGGTTTTCGCGTAGCGTGGTAATCTGTCCTGAATGTTCAGCCAATGCAGATGGTCGGAGTGGAAAACGTGAAACTTTGGCGGCAGATCGTCCGGGTTTTCCAGGGTCGCCGTATAAAGGTGGATGTTCACTGGGTCCCGTTCGGTTCGATAGGCCATCTGCGTTCCGCAGGTACTGCAAAACAGGCGCTCCACGCCTTGCGACGAGTTATAGACGCTTGGTGTCTGGCCAAGCCACCTGACCGAGTCATGCGGTAAACCCAAAAAGGCGGTAACTGGTGATGCGCAGTTCCGGCGGCAGTCGGCGCAGTGGCAATAGCAACTCCAGGCCGTTTCGCCATCGCTTTCCCAGCGCACCGCTTTGCAGTGGCAATGCCCTTTCATTTCTGACCTCCCTGAACAGGCGGCCGTCCATCGGGGCCGCCGCCGTCAACCGTAATGTGCGACAGGCGTTCCGGCAATGGCGGCCATGTTCAACAGTCCGCGCGCCGTGATGGAAGGCGTGACGATGTGCGCCTTGTTGCCCATGCCCATCAGGATTGGGCCAACCTCGATCCCGTCAGCTTTCATCTTGAGAATATTGCGAACACCGCTTGCTGCATCGGCATGGGCAAAGATCAGCACGTTGGCCGCCCCTTCAAGCCGGGAATTCGGGAAAATCCGTTGCCGCAGTTCAGGGTCAAGCGCGACGTCCAGATTCATTTCGCCTTCATAGGTGAAATCGCGCGGTTTGCTGTCGAGAATTTCAATTGCTTCCCGCAGTCGCTTTCCCGAACCCTCAGCCTGGTTTCCGAATTGAGATTGCGAGCAAAAGGCGATTTTGGGTTCCAGGCCGAAACGGCGTACATGGCGCGCCGCTCCCAGTGTAATTTCGGCCAGTTCTTCCGGGTTTGGCAACTGCCGGACATGTGTATCTGCGATGAACAGTGGGCCATCCTCGAGGATCATAAGAGAAAGGGCGCCATGCGGGCGCAGATCGCCATGGTTGAGAACCTGCTCGACATAATTCAGATGCCAGCGATATTCTCCGAACGTGCCGCAAATCATGCTGTCGGCTTCGCCCCGTTGTACCATGATCGCGCCAATGGCTGTTGAATTCGTACGCATAATCGCCTTGGCCAGATCGGGTGTCACACCACGGCGTTCCATGATCTGGTGATACGAATTCCAATAGTCATAGTAGCGCGGATCGTGTTCCGGGTTCACAATCTGGAAGTCCTGACCGGGGCGAACCACAAGGCCAAGCCGCTCGCAACGGGATTCGATCACTTCGGGACGGCCAATCAGAATTGGGGTTTCTGTGGTTTCTTCGAGGATCGCCTGGGCGGCCCGCAGCACACGCTCGTCTTCGCCTTCGGCAAATACAATCCTGCGCGACGCGACTGCGGCGGCCTCGAAAACGGGACGCATCAAAAGGGCGGATTTGAAGACCGTCTGATTGAGACGTTCCTTGTAGGCTTCCAGATCGTCGATGGGCCGTTTGGCCACGCCGCTTTCCATCGCAGCCCTCGCAACTGACGAGGAGACAACGCCGACAAGACGCGGATCAAAAGGCTTGGGGATCAGGTAATCCGGCCCGAATGTCAGTTGTTCACCCTTATATGCGGCGGCTGCTTCGGCGCTTGTGGTTGCGCGGGCCATATCCGCGATTCCATCCACGCAGGCGATTTGCATCTCATCATTGATCTCGGTCGCGCCGACGTCCAAAGCACCCCGGAAGATGAACGGAAAGCACAGTACATTGTTGACCTGATTGGGAAAATCACTGCGGCCAGTTGCGATAATTGCATTCGGGGCCACTTCGCGGGCAGCTTGCGGTAGGATCTCCGGGGTCGGATTGGCCAACGCAAAGATGATCGGCCTGTCCGCCATTTTCTCGACCATCTCGGGCTTCAGGACATTCGGTCCTGACAGGCCCAGAAACAGATCGGCGTCCCCAATTACATCGTCCAGTGTCCGCAGATCGGATTTTTGCGCAAACTGGTCCTTGTGCGGGTTCATATCCTCGGCCCGTCCTTCGTAGACAAGACCATGAATGTCGCAAAGCCAGATGTTCTCTCGTTTGACACCAAGCTTGACCAGCATGCTGAGGCAGGCAATGCCAGCCGCACCGCCACCCGTGGAAACGACCTTGATATCCTCGAACGACTTCCCGGCCACGTGCAGCGCGTTCTTGGCCGCAGCGCCCACAACGATCGCCGTGCCGTGCTGATCATCGTGAAAGACCGGAATGTTCATCCGCTCACGGCACAGCTTTTCCACGATGAAACAGTCAGGAGCTTTGATATCCTCAAGATTGATCGCCCCGAATGTGGGCTCCAGTGAGCAGACGATATCCGCCAACTTCTCCGGGTCGGGCTCGTTCACTTCAATGTCGAAACAGTCGATACCGGCGAACTTCTTGAACAGAACCGCCTTGCCCTCCATGACGGGCTTGGATGCCAAGGCACCGATATTGCCCAGCCCCAGAACGGCGGTGCCGTTCGAAACAACCGCAACCAGATTGCCCCGCGCGGTATAGCGTTCGGCGTTGGTGGGGTTTTCCTTGATCTCAAGGCTGGCCTCGGCCACCCCCGGCGAATAGGCCCGCGCCAGATCGCGTCCGTTCGCCATCGGCTTGGTCGCCTTGATCTCGAGTTTGCCCGGTTTTGGAAATGCGTGATATTCAAGGGCCGCCTGGCGTAAACTTGGGGTGTCTGACATCTTGCAAGCTCCTTGTGGGATTTAGTTTAGTGCTAAACTAAATTTGACGTTGGGGGAACAGGGGAATTCAGGCCACAGGGTCGCAGGCGGCTTCTTGCAAATCTCGGGACCTGCGGCCAATCTCCGCCACAGAGGAGATTTGCATGACCGACACCATAGGCGAAATCCGTTTGCCAACCAATGAGCTGCGTGATGACATCCCGTTCTTTACAAAGGTGCTGGGGATGAGGATGGACATGATCTATCCCGCTGACGATCCGCGTGTAGCCGTTTTCTCCGGACATGGTTTGCGTCTGAGGATCGAGAAGGACGCACCCGAGACACCCGGTACCATCCGAATTCTGACTGAAGACCCGGATAGCTTTGCGGATGGCACCCGCAGCATGGTTGCACCAAATGGAACGCGAGTTGAAATCGAAGAGCGTAATCCGCCGATGGTTATGCCGGACACAGTTCATTCGTTCGTTGTGAGGCGGCTCAAGGATCAGGCGCCTTGGATTATCGGCAGGGCAGGGATGCACTATCGCGATCTGGTGCCGTCGCGTCTGGGGGGCTCGATCATTGCCAGCCATATCCGCATTCCCGATGGCGGGCCGGTTCCGGATATGGTCCACTTTCATAAGGTCGGTTTTCAATTGATCTTTTGCATTCACGGCTGGGTGGACGTGGTTTACGAAGATCAGGGAGATAAGATGCGCCTGACGGCCGGAGACTGCTTTATCCAGCCGCCGGAGATCCGGCATCGTGTTCTGGAGGCATCGGATAACGTGCAGGTGATCGAAATCGGTGTCCCTGCCGAGCATGTGACCGAAATCGACCACGACATGGATTTGCCGACGCCACACTATCGTCCTGACCGGGAATGGCAGGGTCAGCGCTTTGTCTACAATCAGGCCAGAGACGCGGAATGGGTACCGTTCCGCCTACCTGGATATATCTGCAGGGATACGACCATCGCGGAAAACACCAAAGGTGTTGCCGGGGTGCAGGTTATCCGCAAGGGAGACGGCGATCCTGAATGGGCAAGCCATGACGCCGACATACACTTTACGTTCGTGATGAATGGTGAGGTCACGCTTGAAGGCGAGGGGCGTGATTCATTTCGGCTGGAACAGGGTGATGCCTTTGTCATACCGCCTGGAATGCGAACCCGCCTTGGCGATCCGTCCGATGACGTCGAATTGCTGGAGATCACATTGCCGGGCACGTTCCAAACGATTTTGAACTAGGCTGAAAGCTGCGACGGAAAACGCGGTTCAGGGGCTTCAATTCCCAAGGTGCTTTCATTTAGGTTAGGGCATTCTGACCAGATGATCAAAAATTGGGGAATCGCCATGCAGCTCAAAGATGCCGCCCTGAAAGTCCGTGAAAATGCCCACGCACCCTATTCTAACTTCAAGGTGGGCGCGGCGATCCGTTCCGGTTCAGGGGCGGTCTTTTCGGGGTGCAACGTGGAAAACGTGGCTTACCCCGAAGGTACATGCGCCGAGGCCGGCGCGATTGCCGCAATGGTTGCCGCCGGTGAAAAAGAACTGACCGAGGTCTATGTCGTGGCAGACAGCCCGGTCCCGGTGACGCCCTGTGGTGGTTGTCGGCAGAAACTTGCGGAGTTCGGTAAGGGTGATGTGGTTGTAACAATGGCGACCGTAAAAGGGGCTGAGGCCACGTTGACTATTTCTCAGCTCCTCCCGGGTGCCTTCGACGCTGCACAGATGGCGGAGTCCTGAATCGATGGATGCCCGTTCGATCATCTCGAAACTGCGCCGCCACGAAGTTCCCGGTCAGGAAGAACTGATTTGGTTCGCGCAGGGGCTGGCTGACGGCAGCGTCAGCGATGCACAGGCCGGAGCCTTTGCCATGGCCGTCTGCATGGGCGGGCTTGGGGCCGAGGGGCGTGCCGCACTGACCGTGGCCATGCGGGACAGTGGGGACGTGTTGCACTGGGATCTGGATGGTCCGGTGATCGACAAACATTCGACAGGTGGGGTCGGCGACTGCGTGTCTCTGGTGTTGGCACCTGCGCTTGCGGAATGCGGAGCTTATGTCCCGATGATTTCGGGGCGGGGGCTGGGCCACACGGGCGGGACGCTGGACAAGCTTGAGGCGATCCCCGGGGTGACGACACAGATCGGTCAGGATCGGCTGGTCCAGATACTGCGGGAAACCGGCGCGGCGATTGTCGGGGCAACGGCGCAGATCGCGCCTGCGGATAAGCGGCTTTACGCAATTCGGGACGTGACTGCGACCGTCGAGAGCCTGGATCTGATCACCGCCTCGATCCTGTCCAAGAAACTGGCGGCCAGCCCGGATGCGCTGGTGCTGGACGTCAAGGTCGGTAGCGGCGCATTCATGAAAACGCCCGAGGACGCGCGCAAACTGGCAGTAGCCCTGTCGGAAACGGCAAATGCGGCAGGGTGCCGGACATCGGCTTTGATCACGGATATGAATCAGCCTCTGGCGTCTTCGCTGGGAAACGCCTTGGAAATCACTGAGGTTATGAAGGTGATGACCGGCGGACACGAAACTCCGCTTTCCAAGATATCCGCCGAACTGGGCGGTGTACTGCTGGCGGATGCGGGGATGACAGCGAACGCTCAGGAAGGTCGCGACAGGATCAGGGATGTGATCCGGGACGGGCGCGCTGCTGAGCGGTTCGGGCGGATGATGGCGGCAGTTGGCGGCCCGGTCCAATTCGTTGACACTTGGTCCCGTTTTTTGCCCGAAGCCAACGTCATACAGGAAGTAACCGCGCCCAATGACGGGTATGTCACTGCAATTGATGGCGAGGCGCTGGGACTTGCCGTGGTCGCCCTTGGCGGCGGACGTCAGGTCGAAAGCGATGTGATTGACCCGGCTGTCGGCCTCTCGAATATCGTTCGGCTGGGGGACAAAGTGTCAAAAGGCACCCCGATTGCCGTGGTTCATGCAGGGCGCGAGGATGCAGCGCGGCATGCTGCGCAGGCGGTGCTGCGCGCGATCCAGATTGGCCCTGATGCGGTTGTCACGCCCGAACTCGTCCACGAAAGGATTTCAACGTGACGCGCGCATTTGTGGTGGTGATGGATTCAGTTGGCATCGGCGGTGCGTCGGATGCTGGTCGGTTTTTCAATGGCGACGTGCCGGATACTGGCGCCAACACGGTAGCACATATCGCGCAGGCTTGTGCCGAAGGTCGGGCAGAGGAAGGCCGCTCGGGACCGTTGCAGTTGCCGAACCTGACCGCTTTGGGATTGGGGGCGGCGGTTCGGTTGGCCTCTGGCGATCAAACACCCGGGCTGGGAACAGCTCCCAATGGTCTTTGGGGGTGCGCACGGGAACATTCGCCGGGCAAGGACACACCTTCAGGGCATTGGGAACTGGCCGGATTGCCGGTGCCGTGGGACTGGCACTATTTCCCGGACACGGTTCCGGCTTTCCCCGAGGAGCTCGGACGGGCAGCGGCAGAGCTTGCGGGTACAGACGGCGTTCTTGGCAATTGCCACGCTTCCGGCACCTCGATCATAGCTGATCTGGGCGCTGAGCACATGCGAACGGGCTGGCCCATTTGCTACACGTCGGCAGACAGTGTTTTCCAGATCGCCGCACACGAAGAGACCTTTGGCCTCGAACGTTTGCTGGATTTGTGCAAAGCGCTCGCCCCCCGACTGCATCAGATGAAAGTAGGCCGGGTCATTGCGCGGCCATTTGTCGGATCGCCCGAAAAGGGTTTCACGCGCACGACCAATCGCAAGGATTTTGCCATCCTGCCGCCCGCGCCGGTTCTGACGAATTGGGTGCAGGATGCCGGACGGCGCGTCCATGCGGTGGGAAAGATTGGCGACATATTCTCGATGCAGGGGATCGACACATTGCGCAAGGGCTCGGACGCAGAACTCATGCATCACTTGTCCGACCTTGTGGACACGGCGGAAGAGGGCAGTCTGACCTTCGCTAACTTCGTGGAATTCGACAGTCTGTTTGGGCACCGACGTGACATCAGTGGATATGCCCGCGCGCTTGAATGGTTTGACCGTGAAATCGGTACGATCTTGCGGAAGCTGCGGCCGGGCGACCTGCTGCTGCTGACAGCGGATCATGGCAATGACCCTTCCTGGACAGGTACGGATCACACGCGCGAACAGGTTCCGGTACTGATTGCCGGGCAGGGTAGTGGCGAGATCGGACAGATTGATTTTGCAGATGTCGCCGCAAGTGTCGCGCAGCATTTGGGCGTTCCGTCTCAGGGGCCGGGAAGGAGTTTTCTGTGAACGTCGCCGATTTACCCAAGGTCGAACTGCACCTGCACCACGAAGGGGCTGCGCCACCGGCATTCATCCGGCAGTTGGCGCACGAAAAGCGCATTGACCTGAGCGGGATATTCAAAGCCGACGGCACTTATGATTTCCGGGACTTTGCCCATTTTCTAAGTGTATATGAGGCCGCGTGCGAGGTTCTGAACTCTCCCGAGGATTTCCGAAGGCTGACCCTTGCCATTCTGGAAGAAAGTGCGGCGAACGGGGTGGTTTATTCCGAGACCTTTCTCAGCCCCGATTTTTGTGGTGGTGGTGACGTCCACGCCTGGCGCGATTATCTGAATGCGGTCAGGGATGCGGCGGACGAGGCCGAGCGAAAGTTTGATATCACGCTGCGCGGTGTCGTGACCTGCGTTCGGCATTTCGGACCAGACAAGGCGAAACACAGCGCGATCTGCGCGGCGGAAACGGCGGGGGATTGGATCACCGGTTTTGGTATGGGCGGCAACGAAGCCGTTGGGCGTCAGGGCGATTTTGACTGGGCGTTTGATTGCGCGCGCGAGGCAGGTTTGCGCCTGACCACCCATGCAGGCGAATTTGGTGGTCCCGAAAGTGTACGCGAAGCGGTCCGCGATCTGCGGGTCGAGCGCATCGGTCATGGCGTTCGCGCCATCGAAGACCCGGATCTGGTCCATGAATTGGCAGATCGGGAAATAACGCTGGAAGTTTGCCCCGGATCAAACGTCGTGCTGGGACTTTTTCCTGACTTCGCATCGCACCCGATTGCCCGGTTGCGCGAGGGCGGGGTCAAGGTCACGGTATCGACCGATGATCCGCCGTTTTTCCATACCACCATGCGCCGTGAATATGAGATGCTGAACAAGGCGTTCGGCTGGGGCGTTGAAGATTTCGCCGCGCTCAATGATACGGCCTTGAATGCGGCATTTTGCGATGAGGAAACCCGTGCGCGGGTCAAGAAAAGACTGGAGAAGACATGAGCGAACATCTGACCGTCGTCGATCACCCACTGGTGCAACACAAGCTGACGCTTATGCGAGACAAAGGCACGTCGACCGCATCGTTTCGCCAGCTTCTGCGTGAAATTACGCTGTTGCTGGCCTATGAGGTTACGCGTGAGATGCAATTGACAACGCGTCACATCGAAACCCCGATGGAAGAAATGGACGCGCCGATCCTCGCAGGTAAGAAACTGGCTTTGGTCTCGATTCTGCGCGCCGGAAACGGGATGCTGGACGGGGTTCTTGAACTGGTGCCTTCAGCTCGCGTGGGTTTTGTCGGCCTGTATCGTGACGAGGAAACGCTTGAGCCGGTTCAGTATTATTTCAAGGCTCCCGAAGGGTTGAAGGATCGTCTGGTCATCGCCGTTGATCCGATGCTTGCCACTGGCAACAGCTCAGCGGCTGCTATTGATTTGCTGAAAAAAGCCGGCGCGACCGATATCCGGTTCCTCTGCCTGTTGGCTGCGCCCGAAGGTGTCGCACGTATGAAAGAAGCGCATCCAGATGTAAAAATCGTAACCGCAGCGTTGGATCGCGAACTGAACTCCAAAGGTTACATTATGCCGGGGCTGGGGGATGCAGGCGACCGGATGTTCGGAACAAAGTAACGGGCAGGGCATCTGCCTCCCGGATTATTCGATGCAAATATTCTGCAGTCGGACCCAATCGCGGTCCGGCAGCACCTGTTCCAACGAACGGCCCGCCATCGGATCAGCCTCGATCAGGCCCAGTACGGTTTCTCCGGTAATGTCTCTGGCGTAGGCGTAGGGCGTCGAGGGCATTGCCGTTTGCGCAAAAACGGCAAGCAGCTCACTTTCGGGAATTTCAGGCCTAGGTTCGTTCAGGATTTTTTCGCTGTACCGATCGACAATGTCCGGTGTCAGCTCACCGGTGGTCAGCAGCCGGAACGCGGCGGTTGGTCCGGCACGATCCAGCAACTCGTTCAAGGGGTCGGAATTCTGAGAACGCGCGCGTTCGGCGATGACATAACCTGCGGCCACTGCGGGGTCTTCGTGATCTTCAACCAAAGCCCTGTTTAAAAGGACGATACCGCCGGGCAGGGCGAGGCTGTCCGTAACCCCTGCTGGCAAAATGACGATTTTGCGGATGCCGGTCCTTTGTGCCAGACGTTCCAGCGGAAGCTGCGCATCCTCGGAATGGCACGCACGCCCGGCGACCCGCTCAATCCGCTGCAGGATCATGTCACCGATGTCCTGCCTCTTGATTTCAGGCACGACCGAAACGACGTGGCTTTGCAGCGCTGCGGGCAACCACAGGATCATCACCGCAACCACTGCCGCAACAACACCAGCCACGCTGAGCCAACGCAAACGCCCGGGATGTGGGCGGGCCCGGTCGATGGCGCGTTGCAGCCGGTCGATAGCCTCGATCATCATGGTCTCGGATTGCTGCAGCTCCAGCGTTTCTCCGGGATCGCCGTCAGGATTGAAAACGGCCGGGTACTCTCCGGGGTTTTGTCGTTCAATTGCAGCCAGCGACCAGTGTGTCAGCGCCTTGTCGTTAAAATCCGATATGGTCAGAGTGGCCTCGCCAATCGAAATGACAACCTCGCGCCGCTGTTCCTCGGGCGATGGTCTCCACAGACCGGTGGCTTCGATCCGTTCGTACTGTGTCAGTGCCGTCATTCGGGTGAAATATGCTCGTTATTATTTATCGGCAGCTTAGCATGCCAAAATCGTGTGGGGCAAACTTGTTGCACGAAGAGCTAAAAATGTGGTCGATGGCATTTAGGGTATTTGAATGCCGGTTGGCTGTTGATGAACCCGGTAGGAGTGTGAATGCAGGCATCAGATCATTCTTCACCTGTCCTGGCCTCGGTGCTGATGGTGGGCGCCATGGCAATCATCGGTGTCATCGACAACTTTGTTGTGCGCGTGGCAGAAACCCTTGGCCTGTGGCAGTTTCATTTTTCCCGCGCGTTACTGATGCTGCCCCTGATCGGGTTGCTGTCACTGATCGGTCTTGGCGGTTTGCGCCCGCAACGCCTTGGGTTTGTAGTACTCAGAAGCGTGTTGATTGCCACGGCGATGCTGTTTTACTTCAGCGCGCTGGCGCTCATGCCGATTGCGCAGGCGCTGGCTGGCCTGTTCACTTCTCCAATCTTTGTTCTTTTGATTTCTGCGCTGGCGATGAAACAGAAAATCGGACCTTGGCGAATAGGCGCGGTCATGGTCGGGTTCATCGGAATTCTCTGCGTTTTGCAGCCCGACCCGAACGCATTCGATGTAAAAACTCTGATCCCGGTCGCTGGCGGATTTTTCTATGCGCTCAGCGCCATTATCACGCGCAGTCACTGCGCAGAGGAAAGCACTGTATCGCTGTTATGCGGAATGGTTTTGGCGCTAGGCCTGTCCGGTGCTGCCGGCCTTGTTCTGTTTTCCGTCTTTCCGGTTGAAACACCTGATGGTCCGGCCGGATTTGTTACGCGCGGTTGGGTTTGGCCAATTGAAGCGGCCGCCCCGTGGATCGCTATTCAGGCTGTGGGATCGACGCTTGCCGTTTTCATGCTGATCAAAGCCTATCAGTTGGGAGAGCCCTCTTATGTCGCGGTCTTTGAGTATTCTGTCATGATCTTCGGGCCGGTTTTTGCGTGGGTATCGCTTGGGCAAACGTTGGGTACGTTGCAGATTGCAGGCATTGGACTGATTGCATCCGCAGGCGGGATACTTGCTTGGCGGTCGGGCCGGGTGGCGACCGAGGTTCAGCCTGGATAGACGATTGCAATGATCATCTCGACCGGCCGTAGATATGTTTTTGTTCACATCCCCAAAACTGGCGGAACATCGCTTGCGCAGGCGTTGGAGCAAAGGGCGATGAAGGACGACATACTGCTGGGCGATACACCCAAGGCCCGAAAGCGTCGAAAGCGCGCAAAGGCGCTTTCATCACAAGGACGGTTGTGGAAACACTCGACCCTGCGCGATATCGAGGGGGTGATCCCACCCGATCAGTTGTCAGACCTTTTTTCGTTCACGTTGGTACGCAACCCGTGGGACCGGATCGTCAGCTATTACCATTGGCTAAGAGTACAGAAGTTCGACCACCCGGCGGTTTTATTATCTCAGAGATTGGATTTTCAGTCGTTTGTTCTGCACCCGTCGACCATGGCCTCCTTCCGGAAAAGTCCGGCAAGCGCTTACATGCGTCGAACCGCAGGGACTGAACAGTGTGATCTTTTTATCCGGATCGAGCACTTTCGCGAAGACGTCACTCCTTTGATCGATCATCTGGGTTTCTCAATTGAACTGCCGCATCTGAACCGATCCACGCGGGCGGCGGATTTCCGGCAGTATTATCGATCAGCAACCGCCGAGGCAGTCGCTGACGCCTGTTCGGAAGATATTCGAAGATTCGGATATCAGTTTAGCCAATAACGTGTGGCATGTTTCTCGGGTAAGGTGAATTTCTGTAAAATTAGTGGCTTTGTTTCCTGATTTGCCGGAAATCGCTCAATCAGGGCGGGAAATGGACGTAAATGTGTCGAAAATAAGTCGGGCGCGCCACCGGCTGTGCTACCCAGTTTGGACAAAGGTTGTGTGCCAACAAGGGGGTAAGGCACGTGTTAGAGTTAAAGGGTATATCTGGTTATCCAATTTTATTGGAAGATGATGAGCAGGCAGTTTCAGAGACCTGTGCATCAAGTTGCGGCGCGGGTTTGCTGCACGGAACCAAAGTCGCGACAGTACGGGGGTGGAAACCGGTCGAGGGTCTGGTGGCCGGTGATCTGGTCAGGACACTGGATCAGGGGTTTCAGCAGGTGCTGAGTGTAAATCACGAAGAGATGTTTCTGCCGACCGAAGGGTTGCTGGCCAGGCATCTGCCAGTCCATGTTCCCGCAAACACGGTTTATAACGGGCGTTCAGTTTGGTTGTTGCCGGACCAGAACATGCTGGTCGACACCCGCGGAACAGGAAGTGAGTGTGAAAGCCGTCATGCCGCTGTTCCTGCCCGAAATTTGAATGGTTTCCACGGCATGAAATCACATTACCCGGGGCAGCATCTGAAGGTCGCAACGCTGCTATTCGCCCGGGAGGAAGTGATTTTTATCGAAGGTGGCATGCTTGCACACTGCCGCTCAATCAGCCCGGGCTTGCGGGTGAGGCGGGCTAAGATTTCAGAGAAATATCCGGTTCTGGACGGTGAAGACGCCGCAGAGCTGGTAAACAAGATTGCGCAAATGGGCGATACCTCTGCCCTTGCAAACCAGTTGGGCGTCCTGCCAGCGCCCATAACGCAGGATCCGGTTTTTCCGTTGCGGCCAGTTGGTGGTGTCCGTCGTCCTCATCGACCCGGAAGGCCCAAACTGTTGCCGTTGTTCCTGCGGTCTGAATGGCAGATCTAACCAAGCACTAAAAGAAAGATGCAGGCGCCCGTTTTTGGGCGCCTGCATCACTATTTCAGGCGGCTTTGGCTTCGGGGTTAAACCGGCCGTAAAAGCTCTGGTACTTCTCCGCCATTTCCCGCAACAGAGGCGGGCAGGCAAAACGCTCGCCATATTTTTCGGCCAATTGATCACAGCGCTCTGCCGCGTAGGGTGTGCCGATAATGTCCAGCCAGCTGAGTGGGCCACCGGACCATGGTGCAAAGCCCCAGGCCAGGATCGCACCTACGTCGCCTTCGCGGATGTCTTCCAGCACGCCTTCTTCCAGCGCGCGCACCGCCTCCAGCACCTGGGCGAACATCAGACGTTCCTGAACCTCGATCAGGTCGGGCTGTTCCTCGGCCAGCGGATACTTTTCCTGCAGGCCTTTCCAGTATTCGACGCGTTTGCCCTTTTCGTCATAGTCGAAAAAGCCCGCGTTCGCCTTGCGGCCCAGACGGCCTTGTTCCTCCATCCAGAAGATCAGATCGTCTGCCGCGCTTGCAGGATATGCATTCCCCATCGCGGCCTTGGTCGCACGGGCGATCTTGGCGCCCAGATCAATCGAGGTTTCGTCGGTCAGTTGGATCGGACCCACAGGGAAACCCAGTTGCCGCGCCGCATTGTCGATGAGGGCAGGCGTCACACCTTCGGTGATCATCCGCGCGCCTTCGTTGACATAAGGAATGATGCAACGGTTGCAGTAAAAGAAGCGTGCGTCGTTGACCACGATCGGCGTTTTGCGGATCTGGCGCACGTAGTCCAGAGCTTTGGCGACCGCACGATCCCCGGTTTCTTTGCCCTTGATGATCTCGACCAGGAACATCTTTTCGACGGGCGAGAAGAAGTGGATGCCGATGAACTGATCCGGCCGCTCCGAGGCTTTGGCCAGATCGGTGATCGGCAGAGTCGAGGTGTTCGAGGCAAAGATGCAATCCTCTGGGATGATCGCCTCGACCTTTTTGGTCATCTCGGCCTTGACGCCAACGTCTTCAAAAACGGCTTCGATGATCAGGTCACAACCCTTCAGGTGATCCAGATCCGGGGTCGCGGTGATGCGGGCCAGCATCGCCTCTTTCTTCTCAACCGTGGTCTTGCCGCGCTTGATACCCTTGTCCAGATGGGCCTCGGTATAGGCTTTGCCCTTGTCGGCGGCGGCCTGATCGCGGTCGATTAGAACCACTTCCATCCCCGCCTGTGCGGATACGAGTGCAATACCTGCACCCATCATACCCGCGCCCAGAACGCCGATTTTCTTGACCGACTGATCCGGCACGCCTTGCGGGCGTACAGCGCCTTTCTCCAGTGCTTCCTTGTTCAGGAATAGCGAGCGGATCATTGCACCCGAAGACGGATTCATCAGGACTGAGGTGAACCAGCGTGCCTCAATCTTCAGGGCAGTGTCGAAATCGACCAGAGCGCCTTCGTACACCGCGCTCAGCAGAGCCTTGGCGGCAGGAAACGCCCCTTGGGTCTTGCCATTCACCATTGCCGAAGCACCAACGAAGTTCATGAAGCCTGCAGGATGGTAGGGCGCACCGCCGGGCATCTTATAGCCCTTCGCATCCCAAGGTTTGACCAGATCGGCATCCTTGGCGTTCAGCACCCATTCCTTGGCTGCAGCCATCGGGTCGGCGGCAATCTCGTCAATGTAGCCTGCGCCTTTCGCCTTTTTGACGTCCAGCATTTTGCCTTCCAACAGCAGTGGAGCCGCCGCAATGGCGCCGACTTTGCGGACCATCCGAGTGGTGCCGCCTGCGCCGGGGAAGATGCCGACCATGATCTCGGGCAGGCCGTATTTGGCCTTGGGGTTCTCGGCGGCAAAAATGCGATGAGTTGACAGTGGCAACTCCATACCGATGCCAGCGGCAGTGCCGGGCAGGACGGTCGCAATCGGTTTGCCACCCTTTTTGGTCTTGGGGTCCATGCCTGCCAGTTCGATCTTGCGCAGCAGGGCGTGCATCTGCATCGTACCCTCGAACAGACCCTTGGCCGGGTCGTCGCCCGCCTGCTCCTTCATCACCGCCAGCAGGTTCAGGTCCATGCCGCCCGCGAACGATCCTTCCTTGCCTGACGTGACAACGATGCCTTTGATCTCGTCATCGGCAAGCGCTTGATCGATACAGTCGTTGAGTTGCTGGAGTCCTTCGAAGGACATCACGTTCATTGTTTTGCCGGGAACGTCCCAGGTGATGATCCCAACGCCATCTGTGTCTTTGGTCAGAGTGAAATCAGTCATTGTCATCTCCAATCTGGTCAGCCGTCAGCGGGCTGCCGTCCTTGCGGGTGAAGCGAAAATCTTGGCCTTCAAACTTCACCATCATGTCTATGTCGCTGTAATAGCCGGTCTCGGTCGGGGTCCGTGTGCCCACCACCAGAAAGGTCGCGGGCGCATCGGTCTTGTTCACAAGGTGATGGCCATTGGCCTCACCCGCGGGCCAGGCGGCGCAATCGCCGGGCTGCATCTCATGTTCACCCTCTTCGTCGACTAGCGTGCAGGTGCCGCTGAGGACAATCGCGAACTCGTCCTGCTCCATATGGTAATGGCGGAGCGAGGACAGCCCGCCCGGGTCCAATCGCACAATATTGACACCGTACTGGGTCAACCCGCCTGCGTCGCCCACACCTTGGACAAAGCGGCCGTCACCAGCCCGGGCCAGCTTACCGGGGTAGCCCGAGCCGCTCCGAACGGGGATTTGTGAAAGATCCAGCTTGGGCATCAGACGCGTTCGATAATTGTGGCTGCACCCATCCCGGATGCAATGCAGAGCGTCGCCAGACCGGTTTCCTTGTCCTGACGCTCCAACTCATCCAGCAGCGTGCCGATGATCATTGCGCCGGTCGCGCCCAGCGGGTGACCCATTGCGATGGAACCGCCATTGACGTTAACCAGTGCCGGATCGACGTCAAACGCCTGCTGGAACCGCAGAACGACCGAGGCGAAGGCTTCGTTCACTTCGAACAGGTCCAGATCGCTGATCTTCATGCCATTGTCGGCCAGAATCTTCTCGGTCACCGGAACCGGGCCGGTCAGCATGATGGTCGGATCGGTACCAATCTTGGCGGTCGCCTTGATGCGGGCGCGCGGCTTCAGGCCGTATTTCTCACCGAATTCCTTGTTGCCGATCAGTACAGCCGCCGCACCGTCCACGATGCCCGAGCTGTTGCCTGCATGGTGGATGTGATTTACGCGCTCAAGATGCGGGTATTTCAGCATCGCCACCTTGTCGAAGCCCGGCATTTGCTCACCCATCATAGCGAATGAGGGGTTCAGCGCGCCGAGGCTCTGCATGTCCGTGCCGGGCCGCATGTATTCGTCGCGGTCCAGAATGGTCAGGCCGTTTTGATCCTTGACGGTGATGACCGACTTTTCGAACCGATTGTCGGCCCATGCTTCTGCCGCACGTTTTTGCGATTCAACTGCCAGCGCGTCTGCTTCGTCGCGGCTAAAGCCATACTCGGTGGCGATGATGTCGGCAGAGATGCCCTGAGGCACGAAGTAAGTGTCCATCGCCAACGAGGGGTCAACGGCGATCGCCGCGCCATCGCTACCCATGGCCACGCGGCCCATCATCTCGACACCACCGGCGATGTAGGCGTCGCCTGCGCCGCCCTTGACCTGGTTTGCTGCCAGATTGACGGCTTCCATTCCGCTCGCGCAAAAACGGTTGATGGCCAGGCCGGGGATCGACTGATCCAAATCCGAAGCGAGCACCGCCGAGCGCGCCAGACAGCCGCCCTGTTCCATCACTTGTGTGACGTTGCCCCAGATCACATCCTCAACGGCGTGGCCTTCCAGATTGTTCCGCTCTTTCATCGCGTTCAGGGTCAGGGCGGACAGGCGCACCGAGGTCACCTCGTGCAGGCTGCCATCCTTGCGGCCCTTGCCGCGCGGGGTGCGCAGGGCGTCATAGATATATGCTTCGGTCATGGGTCTTCTCCTCAAGCTCGATCCGACGGGTTGCCGGGCATCAGGTCATAGGGGTGTTTCCAGCCGGGCTGCTCGGACAAGCGGGTTAGCCAGGCGTCGATATGGGGCCAGTCGGCACGGTCAAAGCCGAAAGGTTCTGGGTAATAGAGGTAGCCGCAACAACTGATATCGGCATTTGTCACACCGTCGCCTACGATCCAGTCGCGACCTTCAAGGTGATCATTCAGCACCTGATAGGCTGCCTTCAGCCGACCCTGATTAAACGCAATGACATCGGGATTTTGGTGCTGCTCGGGAAGGAAGTTTATCAAAAAACGCGTCAATCCGGCCATTGAGCTAAGCTTGTGATTGTCCCACAGCACCCAGCGCAGAATGTCATAATTCTCTTCGCGCGATCCGCCACCAAACTTGCCGGATTTCTCAGTTACATAAGCCTGAATCGCACCTGACTGGCTGGTGCGGAAATCACCGTCGATCAGGACAGGGGCTTCGCCCATTTCGTTGACCTTTGCACGGTATTCCGGGGTGCGGGTTTCACCTTTGAAAAAGTCGACAAAGACCGGCTCCCAGTCCAGTCCGGACATTTCCAAAGCCAACGCCGCTTTGTATGAATTTCCACTTTCTCCGAAGCAATGCAGTTTGATCGTCATGCAATTACCCCTCCCAAGGTGCATGTGGTTAGGTTTGAATTGAGTATTTGTAAAAAGATGAAGAACCGGCGTTTACCTTTTATCAACCAGGGTCTGCTCCACTCGGCATGCGGTACAGGCTGGAGAGCCGATGGCCGCAAAAGGTGAAGTCGTCCCTGTCCTGATGGCGAGTGCGCCCGGTGGCAGGGGCGCGTCATGTCTTCATCTTTTCAAAAGTACTCCCGCCGGAGGCATCTGGTCTTGAAGCGTTTACAGGCAGCAATTTTACGTGTGCCCTCACCGTTTGCGCGCCTCTAGTTCGGAATTGAAGATACGCAGTCGGTGGGTCAGATTTTCCTCATCAATGACACTGTTGAAGTTCTCAAATAGGAAAGACAGCGCCTCACCCTCGTCCAGCCCGGCCTCTCGTGCGAACCCCTTTAGTTTGCGATATCCGTCCTCGGTCATTGCGATGGGAAAACGTCGGGTCAGGCGAAAGCGTTTTGGCATGTCTTGTCCTCTGGATGGCTGGTTCCGGATAACGGTATCCGGAACCAGACTGAGATCAGAAATTCGCCGCGTCCAGAGCCATAACCGTATCCGCGCCTGATTGAATTCGGGTCAGGTGCATAGCGGTGGCCGGCAGGCGGCGTGCCATGTAGTAGCGGCCAGTGTTGATTTTGGTTTCGTAGAACTCTTTGTCTGTTGCACCTGCGTCAAGCTTGGCTTGTGCAGCCTTCGCCATACGTGCCCATACCAGCCCCAGACAGACGTGCCCGAACATGTGCATGAAGTCGTAAGATCCGGCCAGCGCATTGTTCGGGTTCGTCATGCCGTTCTGCATGAAATACATTCCCGCTGCCTGCAGGTCCTTGGATGCGGCTTTCAGAGGTTCGATGAACGCCTTGTCATAAGCCTCGTCTTGGCCAGCGTTTTCCTTGCAAAAAGTTTTGACCATCTCAAAGAACGCCATGACGTGCTTGCCACCGTCCTGCGCCAGCTTGCGACCAACAAGGTCCAAAGCCTGAACGCCGTTGGCACCTTCATAGATCATGGCGATGCGGGCGTCGCGGGTGTATTGCGACATGCCCCATTCTTCGATGTAGCCGTGCCCGCCATAAACCTGTTGGGCCTGAACGGTCATGTCATAACCTTCGTCCGTCAAAAAGCCCTTGATGACCGGTGTCAGAAGCGAAATCAGGCCGTCGGCATCCTTGTCTCCGGAGCGATGCGCCTGGTCGAGCATTGTGGCGCCCCACAGAATGAAACCACGCGCGCCTTCCGTGAAGCTTTTTTGATCCATCAGGTTGCGGCGGATGTCAGGGTGCACGATCAGCGGGTCAGCCGGGCCGTCGGGATTTTTCACGCCTGTGACGTCACGCCCCTGCAGGCGGTCCTTGGCATACTCCAGCGCATTCTGGAATGCGGCTTCGGCCTGGCTGAGGCCCTGCATGCCGACGCCCAGACGCGCTTCGTTCATCATGGTGAACATCGCGCGCATGCCTTTGTGCTCTTCGCCCAACAGCCAGCCAGTGGCTTCGTCATAGTTCATGACGCAGGTCGAATTGCCGTGGATGCCCATCTTTTCCTCGATCTTGCCGACCGAGACACCGTTGCGTTCGCCCAGCGAACCGTCCTCTTTGATGAGGAATTTCGGCACGATGAACAACGATACGCCTTTGATCCCCTCGGGGCCGCCCGGGATTTTGGCCAGTACCAGATGGATGATGTTATCCGCCATGTCGTGATCGCCGGACGAGATAAAGATTTTCTGGCCGGAAATTTTGTAGCTACCGTCCCCCTGAGGTTCAGCCTTGGTACGCATCAGGCCCAGATCAGTACCACAATGCGGTTCGGTCAGGTTCATGGTGCCGGTCCATTCACAGCTGACCATGTTGGGCAGATAGGTATTTTTCTGCTCGTCAGTGCCATGCGCCAGAATGGCCGAGGCGGCGCCGTGGGTCAGGCCTTGATACATCACGAATGCCTGGTTCGCCGCCGAGAACATCTCTCCGACGGCCGACCCCAGAACGTACGGCATATTCTGTCCGCCGTATTCCTCGGGCATATCCAGGCCGGTCCATCCGCCTTCCTTCACTTGCTCGAACGCGTCCTTGAAACCCGTTGGCGTATAAACCACACCATTTTCCAACCGGCAGCCTTCGGTGTCGCCGACCACATTAAGTGGGTGGAGCACATTGCTTGCCAGCTTCCCGGCCTCCTCCAGCACGGCGCCGGTGAACTCGGCTTCCAACTCAGCGTAGCCGGGGATGTCGAGTTCCGAGACTTTCAACACTTCGTGCAGAATGAACTGGGTATCTTTTGTTGGCGCATTGTAGACGGGCATTGGGGGCTCCCTGATTATTCAAATGTACGGGGACGGGCGAGTGGATCACTCGGCCGCGTTTTTTTCCTGCTTCATCGAGGCGATCGCTTTTTCGCCCCATCTCAACTGTTCCTTCAGATCGTCAATCGCCTCATTCAGCTCGTCGCGGCGTGATTCCATATCAGCAAGGCGTTCACAGGCGATTTCGTATGTGCGCGTCATCTGGGTCAGCTGCTGGTCTCCGACGTGATAGAGGTCCAGAAGCTGGCGAATTTCCTCAAGGCTGAAGCCAAAGCGTTTGCCGCGCAGGATCAGTTTCAGGCGGGCGCGGTCACGCTTGGTGAACAGCCGCTTTTGTCCTTCGCGGATCGGAAACAGCAGCTCTTTGGCTTCGTAAAACCGCAAAGTGCGCGGCGTGACGTTGTATGACTCGCACATTTCGCGAATGGTCATCAGATCTTCGGTCATTGTTCAAACTCTCATCGCTTGCGTCTTGAACCATGAGTTGCGCAGTCGATGTCCCATTTACAACATGACATTGACGTTTACGTAATGCAGACGCTGCGTCACAAAATTGTTGACGTAAGATCAATTCACGTAAAGCGACGTGGGAGTAGTTTTATTTCGTCGCGAACATGGGTGTTCGCACCGTTTCCAGTGGAATTGGATTGGTTTTGCGGACTATCGGGCCGTGCCACCGCGCGAGCCGGAATAATGATCGCGCCTAGCCTGACGCCTTGCCCTAACCTGAGCATCCCACTCTTCCTGGGAAACACCGGGCGGTGCTGTGCCGTACCCAGAGGGGCCGACATCGCACCCAGCGGTTATGGCGGTAATTGCGCAAAGAAACAGGGCTTGTGTGAATTTCATCATCGGTTCTCCGATCACTCACTGCCGGTCAGGCGTGTATGAAAGTCCGCATGACCGGCCAAAATACCGGTATCAGCATGCGATGAGGAATTAATCCAATCAACCTGCGACGAGCACAGCTAACGATCAAGTGAGGCTTCGTCAGAAACGCTTAGCCCAGTATTTTTGAGGTCTGGTCGCGAAGCCGCTGCAACTCTTCCATGGCTTCGTCCAGTTGCTGCCGCTGCTGGCGCAGTTCATCCATCTGGCGGTCGGCCATTTCAACAAAGGTCGCCATCTGCGCCTCGTTCCCCTGATCTTCGTAGATCAGCAGCCACTGACGAATCTCTTCCAGAGGGAAGCCGAATTTGCGCCCTCGCATGATCAGTTTCATTCGAGCACGCTCGCGGGCTCCGTAAAACCGGGATCGGCCTTCGCGATCCGGCTGCAGCAGCTCGATATATTCATAGTAGCGCAGGGTACGCGGAGTTACATCGAACTCGGCACACATCTCTTTGAATGACAAACGGTTGTCGGACATTCCTGTTCTCCTCGCGTGCAACCTAGGGCGTCGCGGCGGCAAGCGCAACAGGTGGGCTTGCCCTTTGCGCGGCCCGCGGCTCATAAAGGGGTAACGAGAGGACAGGACCAAACCGAATGGCCGATAAAACAGTACTTGCACGTCAATTCATCGAAGCGATCCCGCATGCAAAGGCCCTGGGGTTGACCCTGACGCACATTGGCGAGGGCGAAGCGGAAATATCCATGCCCTATAATGAGGATCTGATAGGCGACCCCAGAACCGGCGTCATCCACGGTGGGGCAGTATCGGCGATGCTTGATACGTGTTGCGGCGCGGCGGTGATGAGCCACCCTTCGGCACCGGGCGGCACTGCAACCATTGATTTGCGAATCGACTACATGCGTGCCGCGACGCCCGGACAAAGCATCACCACTCGCGCAACCTGTTACCAAATCACCCGCAATGTGGCCTTTGTACGGGCCACTGCAATGGACGATGATCAGGAACGTCCGGTAGCCGCTGCATCTGGCGCTTTCACCGTGGAGGGTCGTTAAATGGCGCGCCCCCGTCCCGAACCAATGCAGGTCGTCAAACAACGCCGCGACGGTGCGCTCAAGGCACTTGTCGAAGGGGTGCCGTATATCCGGTTCCTCAACATCAGTTTTGACCGCCGCGGCGACGAACTGACTGGTGTGCTGAACTTTGATGAGAAGCTGATTGGAAACCCTTTTCTGCCTGCAATTCATGGCGGCGTGACCGCTGCATTTCTTGAGGTGACCGCAGTCATAACCCTCAGCTGGGAACATTTGTTTCCGAAAATCGAAAGCGGGGAGATCGACGCCAGCGAAATTCTGAATGACGAGAGCATCCGCTTTCCGAAAACCATTGATTTCACAGTGGACTATCTTCGCTCAGGTTTGCCGCGAGATGCCTACGCAAGGGCCTTTATCAACCGGGCAGGGCGGCGATATGCGTCCGTTCGGGTCGAAGCGTGGCAGGACAATCACGCCAAACTGTTTGCGCAGGGAACCGGCCATTTCCTGATGCCGCAACCTCGAACCACCAAAGCCTGAGAAAACATGCAGGACTCGTCTGCGCCCATCACGCACCGGCGGGTACTGAAGATCGCGCTGCCCATTGTTTTGTCCAATGCCACCGTTCCGATTCTGGGTGCGGTGGATACTGGCGTGGTCGGGCAAATGGGACAGGCCGCGCCGATTGGCGCCGTTGGTATTGGCGCGGTGATATTGGCCTCGATCTATTGGATTTTTGGCTTTCTCCGGATGGGCACGACCGGTCTGGCAGCCCAAGCCCGGGGTTCAGGTGATACTGCGGAAACGGGCGCCTTGCTCATGCGTGGCCTGATGCTGGGCGTCACTGCCGGGGTCGTGTTTATTCTGGCGCAAGTTGCTGTTTTCTGGGGAGCGTTTTCCCTGGCCCCTGCCAGTGCTGAAGTCGAGGCTTTGGCGCGGGATTATCTTGAAATCCGCATCTGGGGTGCTCCGGCCACCATTGCGCTTTATGCGGTTACCGGCTGGTTGATCGCGGTCGAGCGGACGCGCGGTGTGTTTGTCCTGCAAATCTGGATGAACGGGTTGAACATCCTGCTCGACCTTTGGTTTGTTCTTGGTCTGGGATGGGGTGTCGAAGGCGTCGCCACGGCCACATTGATTGCAGAGTGGACCGGTTTGGCCTTGGGACTGTGGCTTTGCAGGGATGCCTTTGGCGGAAACCAGTGGAGGGATTGGCCCCGAATTTTCGATCCTGCCCGTTTGCGCCGCATGTTACAGGTCAATGCCGACATCATGGTGCGCTCGGTGTTGTTGACGGGGTCGTTTACGACTTTCCTGTTCGTCGGTTCAGATCTGGGCGACGTTAACCTTGCCGCAAATCAGGTGCTTTTGCAGTTTCTGGAAATCACGGCCTTCGCTCTGGATGGTTTTGCGTTTTCAGCTGAAGCATTGGTTGGCAGCGCTGTTGGCGCAAAAGACCGTCATCAGGTCCGGCGCGCATCTATCATGGCCTCACAGTGGGGCGCGGGTGGCGCAGTTGCACTGGGAGTGACGTTCTTTCTTGCCGGGCCGGTTCTCATCGACATAATGTCGACCTCGCCTGAAGTTCGGGCGGCTGGTCGGGAATTCCTGTTTTGGGCGGCAATCGCGCCGGTTGTGGGGGTTGCCAGCTGGATGTTCGACGGAATTTATATTGGTGCCACGTGGACACGAGATATGCGGCAGGCAATGATCCAGTCGGTCGCCATATACGTCGTCGCGCTATTCATTCTGGTTCCGACCTTTGGCAACCACGGTTTATGGGCAGCGCTTATGGTTCTGAACATCGCCCGCGGTCTGACATTGGGACTGCGTTACCCCAGACTTGAGGCCCGTGTGACCTGAACCTTAAATCAGGTCCAACAACCTTTCGGTCGGCCGCCCGATTACCGCTTTGCCACCTGAAATTGCCAATGGTCGTTCAATGAGTATGGGGTTCGCGGCCATTGCCCTGATCAGTGTTTCGTCGGAATCTGTCTTTGACAGATTGAGTTCCCTGAACAGTTTCTCGCCGGTTCGCATCATATCAACGGCTGGGACATTCAATGCCTGTTGCGCGGCTTTCAATTCCGGTTCTGAAGGTGCGTCCTCAAGATATTTTCGAACGGTCAAATCGACCCGACGCTCTTCCAACAGCGCCAGCCCGGCACGAGACTTCGAACAACGAGGGTTATGCCAGTATTCGATCAAAGCCAGTCCTTTCGTTTGGTGCCGACTGCCTCGGCCACGTTTGCAAAACCGTCACGGGCCAAAAGCTGATCCAGACCTTGTGCAATTTCAGCGGCCAGTGAAACACCACCAAAAACCATCGCCGTATAAAACTGTACTGCGGACGCACCTGCCTGAATTTTGGCGTAAGCTTGTTCCGCCGAACCAATACCACCAACCCCGATCAACGGGATGTCTCCGCCTGTCAATTGACTCAGGCGGGCCAGCACGCGGGTCGATTTTTCAAAAAGAGGTTCGCCCGACAGCCCACCTGCCTCGTTGCTGTGGCTGCTTTTCAACCCTTCACGGGAAAGCGTTGTGTTTGTTGCGATCACGGCATCAACACCAGTTTCGCGCGCCACTTCGGCAATGTCCTCAATCTCGGCGTCTGACAGATCCGGGGCGATTTTGAGAAAAATCGGCAAGCCTCGCGTCAGGCCGTTGCGGGTTTGAACCACGCCGGCAAGAAGGGCGCTCAGTGCCTCTTTGCCCTGCAGGTCCCTTAGTTTTTCAGTGTTGGGCGAAGAGACATTGACCGTCGCAAAATCCAGATGATCCGCGCAATGGGCCAGCACTTTGGCAAAGTCACCAGAGCGGTCGGTGCTGTCTTTGTTTGCGCCCAGATTTAGGCCGATGACGGCGTCCGAGGGGCGGTTAGCAAGCCGCCGGGCCATCACCTCCATCCCTTCGTTGTTAAAGCCAAAGCGATTTATTGCGGCGCTGTCTTCGGTCAGACGAAACAGGCGAGGCTTGGGGTTGCCGGGCTGCGGGCGGGGTGTCACTGCACCAACTTCAATAAACCCAAAGCCCGAACGGGAGAGGGGGGCCAAAGCCTCGCCGTTCTTGTCAAAGCCAGCGGCAAGCCCAACCGGATTGGGAAGGTCCAGACCCGCGACCGTGGTGCGCAAACGCGATGAGGTCACCGGCCCAGGAGTTGGTATCAGGCCTGACTTCAGGGCCTTGATGGACAATCCATGCGCTACCTCGGGGTCCAGCCTGTGCAGGGTTGCCAGCCCAAGTTTCTCGACCAGTTTCATCCAAACGACTTCCCGCTATCGGCAGGGGCACATCGGATCAGGCGTGAAGTTTCCACCGCCGCCTGTCGGTGAACCACCGCTTTTCTATATTCAGGGTCCGTCACCATCTCAAGAAAGGCGTTTACGGTTGGGTAGCGTGCAACAAATATCTCGTCCCAATCTTCGGAATCAGGCCCGATGAGAACGGTCTGAAAAACCCCACGCCAGACGATTGAGGCCCCAAGGCGCGCAATGATCGGCGCCGTCTCGGCCCCGTAGCGCCCATAGGCTTCGGCCCCGGTCAGATCGGAACCGGCCAAAACGTGCCCTTCGGGGTAGGCGGCCTTTGCGCGGAATTTCACGAGATTCAGCATCTCGATCGGCTGATCGCGGTCCAGCGCCTTGAACGTTTCGAACTGCTCGCGCTCGGGGTCTACATAGTTGCTCATTTCATATCCTCGGGAAATCTGTGTACGCCATCCTCAAACGGAAGGGGGGCAGACCAAACCACATCCGTCAGCCTAATATTGCGGTACAGATGGGGAAAAAGCGCACCGCCTCGCGAGGGTTCCCATTTCAGATCGTCGCCCAGGGTTTCGCTGTCACAGGCCAGAAGGGTTAACCCCTTTTCCCCGGCAAAGTGTTTTGCCGCAGTTTCTGCGGCCTGTTCCGCCGTTGAAAAATGGACGTACCCATCGGCCACGTCGATTGGCGCACCCGAGGTTTCCCCGCATTTCTGCAGGTCATTCCATTCATCGGCCCGGAAAATCTTGTAAATCAGCATGTGGTTCTGATGCCTTGCGCAACGTCCGGAATCAAGTCGCATTTCCCTGTTTGACTCTTTCCCGCTGCCAGCGCACGATTTCCGCAATCAACTTCAGGGAGATATACATGTTCACCCGTTTTCTGGCTTCTGCTGCCATTCTCGGCCTGACCGCAGGTATGGCCGCTGCCGAGTACAAACTGACCATTCTGCACACAAATGACTTTCACGCCCGGTTCGAGCCGATCAACAAGTATGACAGCGCCTGCGATTCCGAAGACAATGCCGAAGGCAAGTGCTTTGGCGGTTCGGCCCGCCTTGTGACCGCGGTTCAGGATGCGCGTGAACGCGCCGGGAACTCGATCCTCGTGGATGGGGGCGACCAGTTTCAGGGGTCGTTGTTCTACACGTACTACAAGGGGCAGATGGCTGCCGAGTTCATGAACCGCTTGGGTTACGATGCGATGACCGTCGGCAACCACGAATTCGACGATGGGCCGGAAGTGTTGCGTGGATTTGTCGATACCGTGGATTTTCCGGTTCTGATGTCAAACGCGGATATCCGGGATGAGGAACTGCTAACCGACAAGATCAAGAAATCGACGGTGATCGAGGTGGGCGGCGAAAAGATCGGCTTGATCGGACTGACGCCCGAAGACACCCATGAATTGGCCTCACCCGGCCCGAACGTCAAGTTCAGCGATCCGGTTCCGGCAGTGCAGGCCGAAGTGGACAAGCTGACTGCCGAAGGCGTCAACAAGATCATCGTACTCAGCCACTCGGGCTATGGGGTGGATCAACGCGTCGCGCAGGAGACCAGCGGCGTGGACGTGATCGTGGGCGGTCACTCGAATACATATCTGTCCAACGTTTCCGAAAAGGCGGCCGGGCCTTACCCGACGGTAGTCAACGGTGTTCAGATCGTGCAGGCCTATGCCTACGGGAAGTTTTTGGGCGAGTTGAACGTGACCTTTGATGACGAGGGGAACGTGGTCGAGGCGGCAGGTGAGCCGCTGATCATGGACAACACGGTGACCGAGGATACCGCTGCGCTGGAGCGCATAGCGGAACTTGCCAAGCCGCTAGATGAAATCCGCAACAAAGTGGTGGCAAATGCGGCAGCCCCCATCGAAGGTGACCGCTCGGTCTGTCGGGTTCAGGAATGCGAAATGGGCAACCTTGTCGCTGATGCTATGCTGGATCGGGTGGCTGATCAGGGTGTGACAATCGCGATTGCCAACTCCGGCGGTTTGCGGGCATCGATTGACCCTGGCGACGTGACCATGGGCGAAGTTCTTACCGTTCTGCCATTCCAGAACACTCTCTCGACCTTTGAAATCAGCGGCCAAGGGGTCATCGACGCACTGGAAAACGGCGTTAGCCAGGTGGAAGAGGTCAAGGGCCGCTTCCCGCAGGTGGCTGGTCTTACATTCACCTGGGACCCGGCGATTGCACCGAATGAGGGGCGGGTGACCGAGGTCATGGTGGCTGACGGCGACAACTTCGTTCCCATCGATCCGGCAGCGACCTATCTGGTGGTGACCAACAACTATGTCCGCAACGGCGGCGATGGCTATTCGGTATTTTCGGGCGACGACAAAAACGCCTATGATTTCGGGCCTGATCTGGCGGATGTGACGGCAGAATACCTAGCCGCGAACGCACCGTACCAGCCCTATCTGGATGGTCGTATCCAACAGAAATAAATTTGCAAAAGGCCAGAGCGGCACTGCGAAGCCGCTCTGCACCGTGGATTGGAAATTCACTCTAGGTTTGGCCAAAGTGATTTATCCAGTCCCTCGATAAATGGCGCGAGCATTTTCTCATGCTCGCGCCACGCACCTACTGACCGGGAGTGTACAGGTTGCCTTACCTGAGTGGCGCTGAGCGTCAAAACCGCTCCGGCCGATTCATGAGGGCGGGTCATGCTCTCCAACCATTCCAACTCACAGAATTCTGCGATCCGTCGGCTGCTGGTGTCGATATCGGCTACCAAATCCTCATAGCTGACATCCAAAATTTGTTCGGGAAAAACGTTCGTCCAGTGATTTGCCAGAGCCGCATACTGATTGAATTTATGCGCCATCGCTTTTAGATCGTATGCGTAAGACAAGGCCGATCCGGAAAAATGCGCCTGCCAAAGCGACAACGCCAGATCACGGGGATCACGACGCATGTTGATGATCCTGCAACCCGGTAACGAGTTTATCAAAAAGCCGACCAGTCGATAATTCTCTGGCATCTTGTCAACACGAACGGTGGCGTTTTGGCTTTGGGCTGGCTGATCGGCATCATAAGAAATGCGAAATTCACTCTGCTCATCCGGCCCGAAAGGCTTGCCACTGTTAATCACAGGGGCAAGCAGACGTCCCGCGGAGTTTCGTTCGCCCAGAGAAAAAACACTCGGGTGGCAAGCAAGTACCGCTTCCACCAAAGTCGTACCCGAGCGAGGCAAGCCGACAATAAAAACCGGTCGAGGGCTGCCGCTTCCATGCGGTTCGCTAGGAACGGGATGGCTCTGAAAACGCTCAATCAAAGATGAAGTCAGATTATCTTCATATTCCGGATTGTAAGGGTGAAACGCTGCCAGATTTTCGTTGGCCTGACGTACATAGGCGGCGAAGTCACCTGAATTCGAAGAGGATTTGGCGATGGTAGCCAAAGCGAAATTCAGGCTCGCTCTGTCAATGCTAGGGTTTTCGGCGACCTTAAGCGCCTTTTTAGCTTCGGCTGAGATTCTTTCGCCGAATTTATCCGCGCTTAGCCTAGCCAGTTTCTCCAGTGCGGATGGTTGGCCGGGTTTCAGTTCCAGAATCGTCAGGCAGGTGTCAACGGCCTCTTCCGTCTGACCGGTTTCCTCCTGATGAGCGGCAAATCGTAACTGCGCAGATACGTTTTCCGGATCAATTTTTATAGCAGCACGGATGGCCTTGTCCGCTTCGTCGTGCCGCCCAGAACGGGCCAGAAGTTGGGAGATATCAACCAAAGCTTCGATACGATTTGGTTCAACCGCCAGAATTCGCTCATAATCGGCGATTGCCTCAGCCTCTTTCCCGAGTGCCATATGAATCCGCGCTCGCATCGAAATTGCGCGTAGATTCTCGGGACTGGCCGTGGCAACAATGTTGACTTGGTCAAGGGCAGTTTGCGCATTGCCGTTGGCCAGACAGGCCTCGGCCTTTAGGAACCTTGCGGCAGTGTCTTTGGGATTTTTCTTCAACAAATCATCCAATTGCACCAAAGCTGCTCCGGGACGGTTCAAGAATATCAATTCCTGACCTAGATTGCGCCGAGCATCGTGAAATGCAGGCGCCAGCTTCAACGCCTTTTGAAAGTGCAGGACAGCCTCTTTATGATGTCCTTTCGCGCTGGCAGCTATCCCGGCAATGTTCTGAAACTCGGGGCGGTCGGGGAATTGCTTTATCCCACGCAAAGCGTGCTTCCGAGCAGTCGCAAACTGCCCGGACTTTACGGCGTTCAGCGCTTTTTCAATGAGGTTTTGATACATGTCCGAAAGTCTTTGCTATTGAGCAATGTAACGGAAGTATGACGCTGAGCTTGCTGAGACAAGGCGAGAATGAATGATGATTTCAGCCAAAGCAGAAAATGATCATCGGCATATGCCGACGATAGGCTGGAAAAGATGCGGCGTAATGATTTACGCCGGGTTGTGAGAACGTTTTGGTTTTTTTCGCGTTGTGTGTGCCAAAAACTCCATCTGGCAAGCGGATCAGGGTTGATCACGCTGATCGAATACAATGCAATTTGTTGGTGCAGGCCTGCGAAAGTTCTGACCCTTTCCCTTTTACACGGCGCGCGATACACCGCATCCATGGCCTTGAAATTCAATACTCTGCCTGAACTTTACGGGCATGCCTTTGACACGGTGATCGACGTGCGCAGCCCGGCAGAATACGCCGAGGATCACCTGCCGGGCGCTATCAGCCTGCCGGTTCTGGACAATGACGAACGCGCCCGGGTTGGCACTATTTACGTGCAGCAAAGCCCTTTTCTGGCAAGAAAACTGGGTGCGGCGCTGGTGTTTCGCAACGCAGCCAACCACATCGAAAACAGCCTGAGTCACCACGAAGGCGCATGGCGGCCGCTGGTCTATTGCTGGCGTGGCGGTCAACGCTCGGGTTCGTTTACATGGATGCTGCAACAGATTGGCTGGCGCGCCGAGGTGGTCGACGGCGGGTACCGAACCTATCGTCGTCTGGTGAACCGGTATCTCTATGATGACCCGCTGCCGCACCGCCTGATCGCGCTGGACGGCTATACCGGAACCGCCAAGACCGACCTGCTTGCGACCTTGCACGCAAGGGGGGTGCAGGTTGTGGATCTTGAGGCGCTGGCAAATCACCGGGGGTCGCTGCTGGGCGAAAAACCCGGGGGCCAGCCAAGTCAAAAGGCCTTTGAGTCTGCCGTGGCGGCCGCCTTTTGCAAGCTTGATCCTGCCCGCCCTGTTATTGTCGAAGCGGAGTCATCAAAGATCGGCGAACGCATTTTGCCGCCCAGCCTCTGGTCGGCTCTTCGCAGCGCGCCAAGAATTGAAATCCACGCCTCAATTGCTGCGCGCACGGACTATCTGGTCTCGGCCTATAACGATATTCTGAGTGACGCCGAAAGGTTACGGGATCGCCTGTCCCCGCTGCGATTTCACAAAGGGCACGAGGTGGTGGATGAATGGCTAAGCCTGATTGACGCGGGGGACAAGCACGCGCTGACCCGCGCGCTAATGGAACAGCATTATGACCCTGCCTACGCAAAGTCCCGAAAGGCGCACAAGGCCTTGGCGGTGGCTAGGATCGACGTTCCGGCGTTGGATGATAAAGCGTTGCAGCTGGCAGCAAAGCAGATCGAGGAATTTCTGGATCAGATTTGAATACGCAATCCCGGTTCTGCAGTCATCTTTCCGATGATCACAGCCGGATAGCCCGCGTTTTGCAACTGGTTCAGGACTTCTTCGGCTTGTTGCGCAGGGACGGCCGCCAGCAAACCGCCTGCGGTTTGTGGGTCATACAGCAAATCGGCCTTATCCCCTGTCGGCAAGTCAGGTGCGATGGCCCGGTTGTCAGCAAAAATGCTGGAGCGGACGCCTTGCCGGGCAAGCGACAGTGCTCCTTTCATCAGGGGAATGGCATCCAGGTCGACAATTGCCCCGCATCCCGATGCGTCGCACATTCCCTTCAGATGGCCAGCCAGTCCAAAACCGGTGACATCTGTCATTGAGTCCGCCGATGACAGAATGCGGGCTGCTTCGCCTTGCGGCTGGCTCATGTGATCATATGCTGCGGCCACCCAGGCGCCGTCGGCTTTTCCAGCCATCTCGGCCGCCATCAGCACCCCGCTGCCAAGTGGTTTGGTCAGTACCAGCATGTCACCCGGCCGGGCACCAGACAGCGTGATCGGTTCAGCGTCACACAGGCCAGTCAGAGTGAACCCGATCGTCATCTCGTCACCCAGAGAGCTGTGCCCGCCCACGATCTCAGCTCCGGCTGACTTAATCACTTCCGTGGCGACCGTCATTATCTCGGCCATCGTTCTGTGCTGCAATTCAGTCGACATGCGCGGCAGGATGATCGTTACCGTTGCGGCCTGCGGCTGCGCGCCCATTGCCCAGATGTCGCCAAGTGCGTGAACAGCAGCAATGCGAGTCATAGTGGCCGGGTCGTTGGTGAGGCCGCGCAAGTGGTCCGTCGTCATCACTTGTCTGAGCCCACCGGTGGTCAACAGGGCGGCATCGTCGCCCGGCAGGGGAATGACATCTGAACGCTCAGGTGCTGGCATGCCCTTCAGCGCCGACCGCAACGCGCCGCGCCCGACCTTGGCCCCACACCCTCCGCACAGCGGTTTGTCTCCGATGGCTTCGCGAAGGCCCGCCGCATGGGCGCCGGGTAGCGCAGGTGTTGCCATCTGAGGCAATTCGCGGAACCGGTTCATAAAGTTCTGATCGATACGGTCTTTCCATCGCCACATCAGGGGGCCGCTGAACGAGGTTCCAAGCCGTTCCGCCAGAGCCGATTTTCCGCCCAGCGACACGAGTTTCAGATAGTCCTTTTGCGGGCGGTATCGCCGTATTTTTCCCGCACCCAGAACCGCTCGCAGATTGTCGTACAAAACCGGCGCCTCACGCACCGCGTAAACGCCTGCTTTGGGGCGGGGATTGCTACTCAGGTGGGCGCAGTCCCCGGCCGCAAACACACCGGGATCGCTGGACTGGAGATAGTCGTTCACCGCAACATACCCCTCGTGCAACGCCAACCCGGTATCGGCAATCCACCCGTGTGGCCGTGCGCCTGCTGCACCAGTGACAAAATCTGCCTCGATACGGCGCCCGTCGCTGAGTTGCAGGTGGTCCGCGGCCACCTTGGTAACCTCGCAGTGTTCGATGATTTCGATCCCCAGATCACCCATCGAGCGCCGGATTGTAGCGCTGGCTTTCGGGCTGGTCGCAGACAACGCCGCTGCACTGTCGATCAGTGTTACCTGTGCTGGCCGACCGCGGGTCCTCAGTGCATAAGCCATGGCCAGCACCAACTCGGCCCCCGCCACGCCGCCGCCAATCACCGCGACAGAGGCCGGGCCGTCGCTGGCAAGGTAGTCTTTCCATCGGGCCGCGAAAGGACCAAGTGGCTTGGCGGGGACAGCATGTTCAGCAAAGCCCGGCAGCGTTGGCATGTCAGAGGTGATGCCGACATTGACCGAGGCCACATCGAACGCAATCGGTGGACGGCCCGGCACATGCACCTGACGGCGGTCCAGATCAATTCCCTCGACACCACCCAAAATTACGCGTGCATCAGCAAAGCGTGCCAGGCGGACCAGATCGATGTCCAGGTCCTCTCGCGTGTAGTGGCCAGCGACAAACCCCGGCAGCATCCCCGAGTAGGGTGCGGTAGGACCGGTGTTGATCACAGTGAGCCGAGCCCCCGGCAAAGGGTTCATGCCCCATTTCCTGAGAACCAGCGCATGAGTGTGTCCCCCGCCGATCAGTACCAGATCGCGGGTCAATGGCAGAGGTGGCGTGTGCATCTGATTCAGTTCGTGCTGTGATCCGGTACGTCTTCGGCCTGCTCGACCGCGTGCGTTGCCCAAAGTTCATCTTCGCCTGCGTCCGGCAGGTTTTCAGGCTTTTCATGCCGGTGGATGTGCCATTTTGCAATGAACAGGGCCGTGATCGGTGCGGTTAGAAACAGGAACAGGGTGATCAGAAGTTCATGCAGCGACAGGTGTGGTTCGAGCAGAAGGGAATGAAAGATAGATGCAAGCAGTACGCCGCCCACGCCTAGCGTCGTTGCCTTGGTTGGGGCGTGCAGCCGTGACATCGGATCCTTCAGCTTGATCATTCCGAACGATCCGACAAAGCCGAAGATACCCGAGACGATCAGGAAAAAGGCGATCAGGAATTCGAAGATATATGCCATTCCGCCCTCACTCGATGATATTGCCGCGCAGCATGAACCGCGCATAAGCCACGGTTGAAACAAAGCCCAGCATGGCAATGATCATTGCGGCCTCAAAGAATATTTCCGTTCCCAGTCTCAACCCGTACAGGATCATTAGCGCGATCGTGTTGATCACCATCGTATCCAGCGCCAGAACGCGGGTTCCGACACCTTCGGCGGTAATGATCCGCCACAGGCACATCATGATGGCAGCACCAAAACAGGCGAAGGTGAAATAGATTGCATAGGTGATCATTCGAAAATCTCCTTCAATCGGCGCTCATAGCGGCTTTTGATCTGGTCCCGCACGGCATCGGGATCAGGGGCGTCAAGGCAATGCACCAGCAGGTTGTGCCCCTGCGCCGACAAATCGCAACTGACCGTACCCGGCGTCATGGTGATCGTGCCGGCAAGCACCGTAATCGCCTCGGGTGTACGCAGTTCCAGCGGGACGCAGATCCAGTTCGGCTCACGCGCCGCATCCCGCTTGAACAGGATGATCCGGGCGACCGTGATGTTCGCAATTACGATATCCCACAGCACAACCAGTATGTATTCAACGATCATCGGCCAGTTGCGCAGCTTTGGACGGTCGGGCCAGTAGGGTTGTGTGATGAATGGAATAACAATCCCCAGTATCAGGCCGAATACAAGTGAATTGAGCGATGGCGAGTTCGCCAGCAGCATCCAGACCAGCGTCAATAGAATGGTCAGGTGGGGATGAGGGAATACCCGGCGTAGCAGTTTCATCATTCTTCCCCTCCCAGTACGGCAGAAATGTATTGCTCAGGTGCGAACAATTGCGCTGCTGTATTTCTGGAATATTCCAGCGCGGGCCCTGCGAACAGGGTCAGCAGCACCAGACCCAAGACGGCACCGAAAATGGCGGTAAATGCCAGACCGGGCTGTGGTTCCGGTGCGGGCAGGGCAACGACCTCTTCCTCGTTTTCGGGGTCTTGTTCGGTATTGTGCTGCTCGTCATGGCTTTTCCAGAAGATCAGAGAGCCCGCCCGGGCGAGGCCCACGATGGTCACGAAGGACCCGATCAGGATCACGGCCCAGACCGCGTTGGCGTCGGTTGCGTCACGTGATGCGTCCAGCACAAGCAGTTTGCCGATGAAACCGGACAGCGGTGGCATCCCGGCCATGGCGATGGCACCCACAAAGAACAGGGCCGAGATCAGCCCGCTTTGCGGCATCGGAGGTTTCGGCTCGATGCTGCCGCCCTGACGCTCCATCACCAGATCGGCGACCAGGAACAACAAAGCGGTCGCCAAGGTCGAATGGACGATATAGTACAACGCGGCGGCGGTCGCCGCTTCGCTGAACAACGAGATGGCAATCAGCAGCGTCCCCATCGAAGCGATGGCGCAAAAGGCCACCATGCGCGCGATGTGGCGGGCACCCAGTATGCCGATTGTTCCCACCGCCAGAGTAAGCAACGCCGCAGGTTGCAACCAGTCGCCAACCAGACCTTCAGTGATGGAAACGTCCGGGCCGAATACCAGCGTGTAGACCCGCAGGATCGAATACGCGCCGACTTTGGTCATGATCGCGAACAGGGCGGCCACAGGCAGCGGCGCGTTGGCGTAACTGGCGGGCAGCCAGAAATGCAGCGGTAAAACAGCGGCTTTGATACAGAACACCAGTAGCAAAAGAACGGCGCCGACCCGTATCAGTGCCGTATCTTCGGTCGGCAGCTCTGCCACCCTGACGGCCATGTCGGCCATGTTCAGTGTCCCGGTAACAGAGTAGATGGTGCCAAGCGCGAAAAGGAACAGGGTCGAACCCAGAAGGTTGTAGGTAACATATTGCACGCCTGCCTTCAGCCGGACCGCGCCCCCGCCATGGGTCATCAAACCATAGGATGCGATCAGCAGAACTTCGAAGAACACGAACAGGTTGAATGCATCACCAGTCAGGAATGCACCGCAGACGCCCATCAGCTGGAACTGGAACAACGCGTGGAAATGTTTACCTCTGTCGTCCCATCCTGACGCGATGGCATATAGTACGATCGGTATGGCCAGAAGCGCCGTCAACAGCACCATCATGGCTGACATTCGGTCAAGGACCAGGACGATTCCGAACGGGGCAGGCCAGTCGCCCAGTTCGTATACGTGAATATCCCCGCCCGACGCTTGCGCTGTAATCGTTAGCGCGATGCCCAGCAGGCCCACAACGCCTGCGACCGAGAAGATGCGTTGAAGGTCCAGATGATAACGCAGGACCATGATGATGAACGGGGCCAGGATCGCCGGAAGGACGATGGGCGCAACGATCCAGTGGTTCATGCGTCTTCTCCCGGCGCGTCCACGCTGTCCTGCGCGGTCATGTCGATATGATCATCCTTTGACGACAGATAGGCGCTGAGCGCGATCATTACGATGACCGCAGTCATTCCGAACGAGATCACGATGGCCGTCAGCACCAGCGCCTGTGGCAAGGGATCGGTGTAGGGCACATCCTCGTATTTGTTCAGAACCGCAGGTGCATTCAGGGCCAGCCGGCCTGTTGCGAACAGGAACACGTTCACCGCGTAGGTCAGCAGTGACAGGCCCAGAATGACCGGGAAAGTGCGGCGACGCAGGATCAGAAATATCCCGGCGGCGGTCAGAACGCCTACGGCAGAGGCAACCAGCGCTTCCATCAGGCCTGCTCCTTTTCTTGTTCTTCTTCAGGCTGATCGTCCCTCAGCGGGTTGATGTCCATCGGGAATTCCTGCGCCATGCCGGGCTGCCAAGCAAAACGCGACAGACTGTCGAGAGCCAGCATGACCGCACCCAGAACCGCCAGGAACACGCCCGTGTCGAACAGCATCGCCGTCGCCCACTCGAATTCTTCCAGCGGTGGCCAGTGAAGATAGCCGAAATCGCTGGTCAGGAAAGGCCGTTCATTGAACCATGCTCCCAGTCCTGTTGCCGCCGCGATCAGTACGCCCCAGCCAATGGTGCCGTGATAGTAGAAACGCTGCCGTTCGATGGCCCAGGTGTAACCGCTGGCCATGTATTGCATGAGATAGGCGATGGCGACGATCAGACCGGCGATGAAGCCGCCTCCGGGCTGGTTATGGCCGCGGAAGAAGATATAGGCGCCAACCATCAGTGCGATGGGCATCATTACGCGGGTGGCGACAACCATCATCAGCGGATGTGAGTCGCCGGATTGTGGCCAGTGCGGTTTACGGTTCAGCAGATAGGCGCGAACGTTTGTGGAAAGAACACTCTCTGTCAGGGCAAAGATAACCAGCGCGGCGATGCCCAGCACGATGATCTCGCCAAAGGTATCAAAGCCCCGGAAATCGACCAGGATCACGTTGACCACATTGGTCCCGCCACCGCCTTTGTACGAATTGGCCAGATGGAAATCCGAGATCGTCGGAAAGGCAAAGTCGCGCATCATCAGCGCATAGATCAGCCCGCCTGAGCCGATCCCGGCCACGACCGAAATGGCAGCGTCCCGCCAACGTCGCGCTGCGGAACTGTCCCACGGGGTTTCTGTCGGCATGAAATTCAGCGACAGCAGCAACAGGATCATCGTCACCACTTCGACCGAAATCTGGGTCAGTGCCAGATCGGGGGCCGAAAGATAGTTGAACGCCATTGATACGATCAGGCCGACAACGCCGATCAGGACCAGCGACAACAGGCGGTTGCGGTGGAACCACATGATGGCCAGGGTCGCGCCGACCAGACAGACCCAGCCGATGATCGGAATGATCGGTGCAGGCAACGGAACACGGGTTTCAATGCCGATGGAGCCGGTGGAATAGGCGTAATATCCCAGGCCCACGGTAAAGGTGATCATGATAATCGCGTAGCGGCTGATGACACCATTGTGCAACTCGTCCGTGATCCAGCGGCTCAGGGCTGTAAATCCGTGAATAACGGCATCAAAAATCGTCTTGGCTTCGGGTCGCGGCAGTGCGTTCCAAATCTGCTCGCCACGACGATGCAGGGACAACAGGAACAACCCTCCCACCGTTGCAACCGCCGACATGTAAAGTGCAGGGGTGAAACCATGCCAAAGCTTCAGTGAGTAATAGGGCAGCTTTTCGCCCCCGATCACAGCGCTGGATACCACGGCGACCAGTGGCCCCACGATTGCATTGGAATACAAGCCGATCAGCACCACGAGCACCACTAGGAAAGCAGGTGCCAGCCACATACCCACGGGTGGATCATGCGGATGCGCGGGATAATCGTTACGTTCGGGGCCAAGGAATACATGCCCGATGAACCGGAACGAATAGGCGGCGGAAAACAACGCCGCCAGCAGCGCCAGACCGGGCACCAGATAGTGTGAATTCAGCCAGGTCGTATGGACCGTCTCCTCCAGCATCATCTCCTTGGACAGGAACCCGTTCAGCGGCGGAAGACCGGCCATGGACAGGGCCGCGATACCCGCGATGGTAAAGGTGATCGGCATCAGGTGCCGCAACCCGCCCAGCCGTTTGATGTCGCGGGTGTGTGCCTCGTGATCGACGATGCCCGCCGTCATGAAGAGGGCCGCCTTGAAGGTCGCGTGGTTGATGATGTGGAAAATGGCCGCGACGGCGGCAATTTTGGTGCCAAAGCCCAGCAGCATTGTCACCAGTCCCAGATGCGATACGGTCGAAAACGCCAGCAGCGCTTTCAGATCGTCCTTGAACAGAGCAATTACAGCCCCGATCAGCATGGTCACCAGACCGGTTGTCGCCACGATATAAAACCACGCATCGGTGCCCGACAGGACCGGCCACATGCGCGCCATAAGGAACAGGCCCGCTTTTACCATCGTGGCAGAGTGCAGATAGGCCGACACCGGTGTCGGCGCGGCCATCGCGTGTGGCAGCCAGAAGTGAAACGGGAATTGCGCGGATTTGGTGAAACACCCCAACAGGATCAAAACCAGTGCAGGCAGGTAATAGGGGGATGCCTGAATGAGTTCGCGATTTTCAAGGATCACACTGAGGTCATAAGACCCCACGATATTGCCAAGGATCAGCATACCCGCGATCATCGCCAGCCCGCCCGAACCGGTAACCGCAAGTGCCATACGCGCGCCTTGCCGTCCCTCGGGCAGGTGTTTCCAATACCCGATCAGCAGGAACGAGCTGAGAGAGGTTAGCTCCCAGAAAACAAGTAATAACAGGATGTTGTCGCTAAGAACAATTCCGACCATCGCGCCCTGAAACAGCAGCAAATAGGTATAGAACTGACCCATCGGATCTTCTCGTGACAGGTAGAACCGCGCATAGAGGATGATCAGCAGGCCGATGCCAAGGATCAGCCCGGCAAACAGAAAACCCAGCCCATCCAGCATGAAATTCGCGTTCAGCCCCAGACCGGGAATCCAGTCGAAATGGGCTGTGACCACCTCGCCACGCATGACCGCAGGCGTGTGAATCAGCAAACCGGCAAAGGCCAGAAAACTTGTTAACCCCGCCGACGATGCGGCTGCATTTCGTCCGGCACGGATCAACAGGGCCGGAAAGACAGCTCCGAGAAAAGGAAGGGCCGCGATAAGGAATAGGGACAAGTGCGATACTCCGGTCTGGGCGGTCAAAGTGGTTCTGATTTTGTAAGGATAATTCTCATAGTGTCCAGCTATTGCGGGAAATTCGATGTTTCATAGGGCCAGTCTGCGGCGAAGAGTAAACCGCATAGGCACATGACGTGAACTTGATTGATGAAAAAGTGGAAATGGCAGAATTTGCGGCTGTGCTGTGATATTAGCCGCGTAAGCAGCAAGGAGGTCGTGTAGTGAACGAGAAGGCTGGCCATTCCAAAACCCGGCGCTGGCTATTGCTGGCGGGCGGTACGGCAGTGGCGGGTGGGTTGGCCGTTCGCGAATACCGTTTGATTCCACCGGATTATGACGGCGGTAGCTTGACAGTTGGTGAGGCGCACAAACAGGCCCTATCCGGCAAGATCATCCTGGTCGATATCAGAACACCCCGTGAATGGCGCGCTACCGGTATCGGTGATGGCGCACATCCGGTCGATATGCGCCGCAATGATTTTGCTGAGACGGTTGCGCACCTTGCGGCAGGGGATCGGG
Source organism: Ruegeria sp. BJ6 (assembly GCF_056537885.1). Lineage (NCBI taxonomy): Bacteria > Pseudomonadati > Pseudomonadota > Alphaproteobacteria > Rhodobacterales > Roseobacteraceae > Ruegeria > Ruegeria sp. BJ6. The sequence goes on from NZ_JBQFSG010000002.1 coordinate 44,235, forward strand.
GGGCCCCGATCGCGCTGATCTGTGCGCGCGGAGTACGCTCTGCCCGAATGAGTAAATTTCTGACCGAAGCAGGCTTTACCAACATCATTGATGTGCCCGAAGGAATGCTGGGCTCGGCAGCCGGACCTGGATGGGTGCGGGCGGGTCTACCCGTTGCGAATTTCAAAGAGGACACGTGATGAACAAGAAATTGTGGCTGGCCTTGTGCTTTGGCATTTTCGGACAGGCCGCACAGGCCACCTGCGGGGATGAGGAAGGGCATTGTGAGGTTGCGTCGGGAGCGTATCATATTGAGTTACCCCGGGCGGACACTCCTCCCTTGGTAATATTCTTGCATGGATATGGCGGCAGTGCTGCAGGCACGATGAAAAACCGCAATATGGTCGACCCTCTACTGGCTCGGGGGTACGCGGTGATGGCACCTGAAGGGGCCGTTCGAAATGGCAGGAAAAGCTGGAACTTCTATCCGGGCTGGGAAGGGCGGGATGAGGCTGCGTTTCTGACTGATGTGGTCGAGGATGCCGTCGAGCGTTTCGGGATTGACGGTGACCGGGTTGTTCTGGGCGGATTTTCCGCAGGCGGGTTCATGGTGAACTATCTGGCTTGCGCGGCACCCGAAACCTTTTCCGCTTATGCGCCCGTTTCCGGCGGGTTCTGGCGGCCACATCCAGAGGAATGCAAAGGGCCAGTGCGCTTGTTCCATACTCATGGCTGGACCGACAATGTCGTCCCGCTGGAAGGCCGGTATCTTGGAGGCGGTCGGTTTCAGCAGGGCGATATCTTTGCGGGGCTGGAGATATGGCGCACAGCAAATGAATGCGTCGACAATCGGCCCGACGCCTTCGGTACAACCGGCCCATTCATGCGCCGCAAGTGGACCCGATGTGCGGATGGCAGTGCGTTGGAGTTTGCCCTGTTTCCCGGGGGGCACACGGTTCCGAAGGGATGGGCTGACATGATGGTGGACTGGTACGAAGGCCTGCCCGGCAGTTGATCATTCCGCCGGGGTCATTACGGCTTTGCCTTCGATCACCCGTTTCAATTCGTCTCGATGGCGGCGGGCAGATCGGGTAATTGCCGGTTCGCGAAAATCCTCACGCATACCAACCATACGACGTGCGGCCTTGGCGGATACACCGCTCAGCGCGGACAAAGGAATTGCCAGCGCCAGACTGATGGCAATCGGCGCCAGCCAGACAGAAACCAGCCCGGCGGCAATACCAACACTTAGGGCAATGCCACTGACGGTCTCCAGCGCGTGACAGAAAATCAGCGTGCGCAGTCCGTAGGTGCCACCATCGCGCGCCTGAGGCGACCAACCCTTTTGCAGGCCAAGCGCGGTGCGGAACACGGCAATCATCTGTTGCACCATCATAATCGGCGCATAGAGGACCGATAGGATGACCTCGAACAGGAACGATGTTGCAAACCGGCGGCCGCCACCAAATTCGGAATAGCGCGTGCCGCTCAGGGGCAGGGCCGCCACGCCCAGAATTTTGGGGGCCAGCAGCATGGCGTACATCACCAGAATGATCAGCACGTGCCGGGTTTCCGACATTTCCGGCCATTGCGGGAACAGCGGATTGTCCGGGCTGAAATAATGCAGCACCGAGGCATCCTTGCCCTGACCAATCAGCGCCCACATGACAAGCAATGCGAACCACAGCGGAGACATCAGATAGCCAACCGCGCCATGGAACATGTGAAACCGCGATACCGCCCGGAATCCACGTGAGCGTAACAGCTTGAGATGTTGCAGATTGCCCTGACACCAGCGGCGGTCGCGCAGGACGTGATCGATCAGCGTCGGCGGTGTTTCTTCGTACGAGCCACGGATGCGCGGAAGGAACCGCACACCCCATCCGGCGCGGCGCAGCAGACCGGCCTCGACGAAATCGTGGCTCATGATCAGCTTTTCCTGCCCGCCGAACGATCGCAACTTGGGCAGGCCTGCGCTGCTGGCAAACGCACGTGTGCGGATAATGGCGTTGTGCCCCCAGTAATTACCTTCCTGACCACACCAGCGCGCCAGCCCTTCAGCAAAGGCGATGCCATAGACGCCATTGGCGAATTGCTGCATGCGGGCAAAGACGGATTGCGCCCCGATCAGCTGCGGATAGCTTTGAATCAGGCCCGCACCGGGATCGCGGGACAGTGCATCGGTCAGACGAACGATTGCGCGTCCGGTCATCAGGCTGTCGGCATCCAGAACCAGCATTGCGTCCCAGTCGGCGCCCCAGCGGCTGACCCAGTCGGCGATGTTGCCCACTTTGCGATCCGTATTCTGTTCGCGCCGCCGGTAATAAAGCTCCAGACCGGGGGCGAGGGTGGTGCGCAGCGCCTCGACGCTGGCCTGTTCCTGTGCCGCTATTTCCTCGTCCCGGGTGTCCGACAATATGAACATTGCATAGTGATGCTGCCCGCCGCGTGCGCGCAATTCTTCCAACATCGTGCGGGCGTTACCCAAAACGAACCACGGAACCTCGTTATAAACTGGCATCAGCAAGGCGACCCGCAGTGGTTGCGAGTTGGCCTGCCGCTTTGGGCGTTCCTGCCGGGAAAGCGAGGCCATTCCAAGCAAAACGGTGCAGACGGTGAAAGAAATCCAGAAGAAATTGAATGAGATCAACGCCAGCAGCACACCTTCGATCAGGTTGATCCCCTGCGCGCTGAACCAGTCAGTCATGATCCACAACAACGTCAGGGTGGCGACCATTGCCGGAGAAAAGGCCAATGCACGCCAGAAGCCTGCCGACTGGCGCTGGGCGCCCGAAGGCACATGTGCATCGCGAAACCTCGATCCGAAATCCTGCGCGGGCATGGGCAGGGCGGCCTCGGGCGGCATGATATGCAGGTCGCGTGTCATGTGGTCCATCTGTACAGCCAGACCTCGGAAGCGGGCTGTTTGCCAAGCCGTAGCTGAGCCCTCAGTTCGACGTGATCGCGGTCGCCGGGCTCAAAGGAAAAGGCCAGCCGAACACCGCCGGTGTCGGGATTGCGCTGCAGCACACCCTCAGAGGTTTCTGAATGGGGCGACTGCACAAAGATGTTGAGCGCCTCGATGTCTTCGAACAGATCGCTGGCCTCGAAATCGATCACGGCCAGACGTCCTTCGCCGAACGTGTTTTCACCCATGGCCGTATTGATGACGCGCGGCATCGCAGTACGTTGCGGCTCTTCACCCCAGATCAGGCGATAAGACATGTCCACCTGCTGGCCAGCGGCATATGCCTCGGCCGGGCGCCAATACGCGACAATGTTGTCATAGATTTCCTGATCGGCGGGTATTTCGACCAGAGTGACCGTACCTTTGCCCCAATCCCCTTTTGGCTCCACCCAAAGACCGGGGCGCTTGTGATAGTTGGCCTCAAGGTCGGCATAGTCCGAGAATTCTCGTTTGCGCTGAAACAGACCGAAACCGCGCGGATTGGTGTCCACGAAAGACGAGATCTGCAGCCGGGTCGGGTTGGCGAGCGGTCGCCAAAGAACCTCTCCTGCGCCGTTGGTGATCAACAGGCCGTCGCTGTCATGCACCGCCGGGCGGAAGTCATCGAAACGGTTGTGATTGGTCTGATCGTACAGGAACATCGACGTGCCGGGCGCGATACCAACGTGGGTCAGATCCGTGCGCGGAAAGAGGGTGGCTTCGACCTCCATGACACAGTCGTCACCTGCCGAGACGTCGAACCGATAGGCTCCGGTTACGCTCGGGCTGTCCATCAGGGCATGTACGATCATATTGCGCTGACCGGGCGCCGGGCGTTCCAGCCAAAAGCGGATGAACTCCGGGAATTCCTCGCCATCGGGATCGCCGGTTTTCAGGGCCAGGCCACGTGCAGACAAGCCGTAAACCTCGTGTAGTCCGATGGCCCGGAAATAGCTCGCGCCCTGAAACACGCAGAACTCATCGGTCTTTCCGGGGCGGTGCATCTCGGTCCGCAGCCGCAGGCCAGAAAAGCCGAGGGTTTCGTCCACCGGCAATTCCGGCACCTCTTCCGAGCGGGTGAACATTTCAAGGTCGAACATGACCGGGGTGGTCATGCCGTTTTCAACGGTCGACACCTGAACCGTGCGCGGAAAATAAAGACCCGGCGTGAAGAAATCCACGTTGAAGGGTGTTTCCGTTTCAAACCATAGCGCCTTGTCCAGCCGGAACCGGATCGAACGGTACTGCTGATAGGTCAGATCCTGCCATTCCTGCGGCACCATCGCACGCTCGGCGTAGGGACGGCTGGCCAGATCGCGGGCCAGTTTGATGACATCGCTCCGGTCAAAAGGAACCTCACCGCCGGTGGCAAAAGTGGCCGGGGCAAAGGCAAGCGCCGAAGTCGACGCGAGAAATGCGCGACGTGTAAAATTCATTTTTTGGTCTTCCAAGGATGTGACTTAAACCACGCGGCCAGATAGGCCACGCCGATGATCATGGCAAAGCCAATCATGTTAGCGGCAAACACACTGGCAGAATCCCGCCCAGTCTGGTCCAGTCCAACGCCGATAAGTCGCGCAGCAGCCATGGAAAAAACGAAAACTGCCAGCGATTGCTGCCCGACTTTGGTGATGAGCCTGAGTATGAATTGCCAGATTCGCGCGCCGATCCCATGGCCGGTGGCGATCAGACGATGCCCATGTTCACCCGCGGCGACCCAACCCAGATAGGCCAGTGACAGGAAGTGGATGTACCGGAACAACCCGAATTCGGTCTTCCCTCTCAACACTTCGGTCAGAGGCCAGACCTTGCGGATTTCAGCGGCGATGTCAGGGTTCCATGCCTGAACCCACAGGAACACTTTCCACGATCCAAATGGTGCGGACAGGATCAGGAAGAGGGCTGCGGCCCAGATCAGGGTTTTCGATACAGGCGGCGCGGGTATCCAGCCGCGCATGAAGGCAAAACCGGTGAAGAACAGCAGTTGCCAGCCAAAGGGGTTGAAGAACCATTGCCGATCCGACCACGGCTCGGCCGGGAGGGCAAGCGCGCCTGTCTGGGCCACGAACCAGATCCCGACCGACGTGACGGCCACTGCCCAAAAGCCGATCTGTGACAGCCCCATGAAAAGCGGCATCAGCGCCAGCACCACCAGATACATCGGTAGAATATCAAAGTAGTTCGGGACATAGGTGAGCGTGAACATGCCAACCATGTTTGGCATGGGATCTTCAAAGAAATGCTGCAGGTTCAGTGAAGACACATAGCTTTTGTCGAACCAGCCGGACAAATCCAGGGCAGCCATGGACGCTGCAACAAAGAAAAACAGGCCGATATGCGCCCAGTAAACCTGCCAGATTCGAAAGGCGACACGCGCGGTTCCCAACCACCATCCCTTGCGTAGAAAGGCACCGCCAAAGGCGATGGCAGACGCCATGCCCGAGCAAAAGACGAAAATTTCGGTAGCATCGGAAAAGCCGAAACGCGCGGGTATCCATTTGGCCCAGGGGTCGTTTGGAATATGGGCAATCAGGATAATGAACATCGCGATACCGCGATAGAAATCCAGTCGCGGATCGCGCGTGCGGGCAGGGGTCGCGGACGAGGCCGCGACCTGAGCAAAATCAGTAGCGGGCGATACAGTCGCCATACGTTCTCTGTCCTTCTTGAGTCTTCTTGTTATTCGGCGGGAACGCTTTGTGCGTTGCCTTCACCGCGGGCCGCCGCGATCAGGTCGCGACGCGCAAGGGCATAGTTGTCCTCGCCGCCGGCGCGTTTCGCGCGGCGGTCATCCAGAATGCGTTCAACCGCGTCCAGACGTCCTGCGCGCAGGCCTGCGTCGATCGTGATACGTTCGAACACATCGCGCTGCGCATGGCTGCCACCTGCCTGCTGCATCGACCCGCGTGCGTTCAGCAGGTGGTCAAATGCCTGCCCATACTGCCCGTCACCAAACGCTTCGAGGCCCTGCGCCGCGGCAAGCCCCGGATCAGCCATGCGGCGGGTCATGTCGTCGCCGGCCATTTTGGCGTCGTTGTGGATGCGCTTCAACATTTTCGCCGTGGCATCCGATCGGTTGTCGCCGGTCAGGGCCAGCAGGTAGTGCAGGTCGGCGAAGATCAGGCAACCGTCTTCGGTGCGGGCTGCGCTCAGGTCGGCCAGCTCTTCCCAGCGGTTGCCGACATCGACACCCTCCAGTTCTAGCCTCGACAGCAAGGAAGTGGCATTCGATATGTCGCGATAGTCGTCGGTCTTGTCCTTGCGGATTTCCGCGTCATACAGCTCCATCACCGGATCAATCTGACCCATGTCCAGATGCATCAGCGCCTTGTGCCACCAGACGTGATAACGGAAATTGTTACAATGCGCCCAGGCATCCTCGCGACCAGCCAGCCATTCCAGCCCTTCGGCGGCATTACCTGTCATGTCATGGACATGCGCCACTGCGTGCAATCCCCACGCATCGTCTGACACCATCCACAGGGCCTGACGGCCTGCGATTTCTGCCTTTTCGTAGGCACCTGTTTCTTCCAGTGCAAAGGCATGGCAGCCCAGCAAATAGCCGCGCCCCGGATGGTCCGGAGCATAAGCAGGCATCACACGTTCAATGGACCGGCGCATTCCCTGCGCGTCGCCCAGAACAAAGCGCGTCGCATGGCTGAGTTTCATCGCCAGTGTGTCATCGGGATGCGCGCGCAACACGTCTTCGAATTTCTGTACGGATTGGGTCGGTTTACCTGCTAGCCACAGGCGCAGCGCGTCTACATACAGACGTTCACGGGCGGATGCCGGCTGTCGCGCCATTGCGGCCTCGGCCGTCGCAAGCGCCTCGGTTGCAACGGCAAACAACTCGCGCCGCCCCAGAAGCAACGTGAACAGGCCCTTGATCGCGTGTGCCAAGGCGAAATCCGGTTCCTGTTCCAGAACGCGGCCCAGATGCTGCGGCGTAACCGCAGAGTGCGCCATGAAACCCAGCAGAACACCATTCCATGCGTCGACGCTGTCTGCACGGGTTATGCTGTTCACTTGTCCGAAAATGTCTTGTTTCATTCCTGGGTCCAATCCAATTGCGTGATTTCGCTGTTGTTGATTTATCAGACTGTATTGGTGCGGCGTAACAGTATCGACGCTGCTCTCGAATTGGTGAAATCCTGTGTGTGTAAAAAGCGAAAAAAACCGCCGATTCAAGGGCATGTTTCAGCGAACCCCCGCCGAAGAACGCTTAGTGTTTCAATCTTCGAAGGGATTTTCCGCGTTCAGGACCCTCAATGTGTCCGCTCCGAACGTGGGCGGAGCATGGCGAAATGTTACAGGTGTTTTCGACAATTTCAGCGGATTGCCTATCAATTGCACTTCACCCGGGTCGGCCTGCATGGCGATCTGCATCTGCCGTGCTTCCACCTGATCCGACGCAAAAACCTGATTGAGTGACTGGACAGGTCCGACCGGAACCCTGAGTTCTTCGAGCGATTCAATAACATGCCGGGTCGCAAGGGTTTGAACAGCAGGTCGCAGAATCGCGTTGAGAGCGTCCCGGTGTTCCAGCCGTGCCGGATTGGTGGCAAACCGTGGGTCCTCCGGCAAATCCTCGCGTCCGATAAAGCCACAGAAACGCCTGAACTGGCTATCGTTGCCAACCGCCAGAATGACGTGCCCATCGGCGGTCTGGTAGACGTCATAGGGCACGATATTTGGATGCCCGTTTCCACGCCGTTGAGGAACAGCGCCGGATGTCAGATAGTTCACACCTTCGTTGATCAGCCAGGCCACCTGCGCGTCAACCAGCGCAAGGTCGATCTGCTGGCCTTCACCAGTCAGGTCGCGGTGGCGCAGAGCGGCAAGGATACCGACAGACGCGTACATTCCACACATTACGTCGGCGATACCGACGGCGACTTTCATCGGGTTGCCATCAGGCTCGCCCGTCAGTGACATGATCCCACCATATCCCTGCGCCATCAGGTCATAGCCGGGTTTTGCGGCATTCGGGCCGGTCTGTCCGTACCCCGAAATCGAACAATAAACGAGGCCCGGCAGTTCTGCTGACAGGGATTGGTAATCCAGACCGTATTTGGCCAGCCCCCCCGGCTTGAAGTTCTCGATCAGAATATCCGCATGGGCAGCCAGGCGGCGTACGGTGGCCTGACCTTCCGAAGTGGTTATGTCCACTGCCACGGATTTCTTGTTTCGGTTGGCGGACATGAAATAAGCACTCAGGTCCGAGTTTTTACCTTCGTCATCCACGACATAGGGAGGACCCCACTGACGGGTATCATCGCCACCGGTGGCCGGGTTTTCGATCTTGATGACACTGGCGCCCAGATCACCCAGCAATTGCGTGCACGTCGGCCCGGCAAGAATGCGACTGAGATCCAGAACCTTGACGCCCTTCAGCGGTCCTTCAGATACGGCCATCATAACCTCCCCGGTCAATCTCCGCAGCAATCACGGTAAACCGATCCGCCTGCACGGCCTGTTCCAGCGCTTCGCGCAATTCGGCACGGTTGCGGACAGTCACACCATTGCCGCCAAAAGCGCGGCCCATGGCGGCAAAGTCGTGGCGGTCGAAGTCAACGCCAATATTGGTCATCTGACGCCCGCGCTGCTTTAGTTCGATCAACGCGAGGCTGGCATCAACAAAGACCAGAAAGATGGGGTTGCCGCCCATCTCGGCTGCGGTGGACAACTCACCCGCGACCATCAGAAATCCTGCGTCGCCTGAAAAGCTGATGACCGGTCGGGTGGGTTCGGCCAGCTTCAGGCCCATGGCCATCGGTACGGCGCAACCCATCGTGCATAGCGCCGAGGACTGGATCAGTCCGCGCGCCTCTGGACATGACCACATCTGGCTAAGCAGGATGCGGTGCGCGCCGCTGTCGGCAGTGGCCAGCGTTTCAGGCGGCAAGGTTGCACGTGTTTCGGCAATGATCGCCGCTGGCCCCCATTCATCATCAATCGGGAAAACCTGTGCCAGTGCAGCCTTGACCCTTTCGGGTTCGCCATCGGGCCAGGTTGCACAAGCAGGGTTTCCTTTGGCAATGGCCTCCAGCGTGGCGCCGGTATCGGCCACCAGATTCAGACTGGCCTGATGCATGTAGTGATCATTGACCACTGCCGCGATATCGATGACGCGCTTTTTGTCCGGGTCCCAAATCTCGCGCCAGCCGGGGCGCATTTCGATCGGATCATACCCGAGGCAAAGGATCAGGTCAGCTTGCTCCACCAGCGGAACCAAATGCTTGTCGGCCAATGGTGACAAACCTGCTCCGCCCAGACACAGAGGGTGATCTTCGGGCACGACCCCCTTGGCCTTGTAGGTGGTTACGAACGGGATGCCGAAATGTTCCAGAAACGCCTGCACGATGGCCTTGGAGTCGTCATAGAGCACATCAAGACCGATGATTGCCAACGGGCGTTCGGCTTCGGCGACCCATTTGCGCGCCTTCTCAAGGCAGGTTCCTTCGGGCGCGACCGGCGCGGCCTTGGCCAGCCGCCGACGCTTGGTGCCGTTGACACGGGTATCGGCGACCGAGATGGGAACATCGATATGAACCGGACCCGGGCGGGCCTGCGTGGCAAGAGATACCGCCTTGTCAGCAACGATATCCGCCCCTTCGGCAGTCAGACAGAATGTACCCTTGGTGATCGAGCGATAGACCTGACTGTGGTCCATCACCTGATGCGTATAGGTCAGCGCCTCGTCCGCATCGACACATCCGGTCAAAACGATCATCGGCACCCGGTCCTGCAGGGCGTTGGCGACCACATTGATACCGTTCATTGCGCCGGGCCCGAGTGTGGCCACAAGAATCGCCGGAGCGCCGTCGCGGTGATGAACACCCTCGGCCATGAACCCGGCCGAGTTCTCGTGCTTGGCCAGATGAAAGGCGATTCCGGCCCGTTCCAGCGCATCCACCAGTGTCAGAACCTCGCCGCCGGGCATTCCGAAGGCGTGGCGACACCCTGCCTCATAAAGTCTTGTGGCCAAAAGGTCCGCGGCGCGGGGGGGCTGATCCTGCATCAGTATGCTCCGTTCATCTTGCTGTGCAGCAGATTGCGGAGGCAGCGGGCGGGTGCAAGCCGGATCACGTCAGTGTGACTATTTGATTGCGGATTCCGCGATGTCCTGAAACTTTTCGTCCAGTTCCCGGGCAATTCCGGCCAGTGCCTCGCCGCCTTCTTCGGCATAGGGTGAAAATACATGGCTGGGTGTCTTGTAGGAAAGGGTGGATGTTCCGTCTGCGTTTTCGGTCACGTAGAAACGGATCGGCGCCTCGATCATGGCGGCGGTCGAGGTTTCCAGAACGCGCACCGCGTAGTCATTGTTGAAGGCTCCGATCACCCGGTTGCCTGGAATGTTTATGCCTCGTGCGGCGGCGGCCTTGGTCGGTCCAGCCTGCGTGACGACTATCAGGCCGTTGGCCTTTACTGATGCGACAACGTCCGGCACCAGTTCATCATAGGCCTTGTCGGTCGGATACACGGCCCAACCGTCGCGCGGCTGCAGATCATCGGCCCATGCGGGCAGGGCCAACAGGCACAATGCTACCCAGTGTGGTTTCATTTTTCGCCCTCCGGTGTCTTCACGGGGACTTGATGCCAGAATTCCGCTTTGTACGCGCTCACATTCCCGTGTGTATTTGCGGGTTGAGTGCTTGCACACCGCCAGCGAAAGCCGCAGTAACAGTAATAGTATGGACGAGGGCGGGATGAGTTCAGAGCGGATGAGGCTGATGATCTGCAGCAGCTGTGCCGGGGCGCGGGATCGTGACGCCGAATGGCTGGCTGTGCGCGCGGCGTTGGTGCGCGTTGGGTTGGAGGATCACGTTCAGCTTGGTGAACACGCCTGCTTCAGCAGTTGCGAAGAACCCGCAGCGCTTGCGTTACAGGGGGAAGGCATGGCCTCATATGTATTTTCCGGGATCGATGTGCAGGCTGATGCGGATGATATTGCTGCAACGTGCCAAACTTATCTGAACAGCCCCATGGGCTGGATTGAAGACGCCCGGCCTTGCGGGCGGCTTCGATTGTGTCTGCGCGCGCGAATTCCGGCGCTTCAGTCCACCTGAATCGTCAATTTGGCACTGACCGGCGCGTCATCCACTGCCAGAGGGCTGTGGCTGTTGGCGTTCAACGACACCTCGACCTCGACCTCGCCTTTCGGCAACTCCGGGATGTGCATCCAGTTCCCATAAAGGCGCGCCAGTTTGGCTCCGTTGATATAGACATGCGCGTGACCTTCGCCCGGCCTGTCATCAGACGAGGCGTTTTGCGGCGCAAAACGGAAATTCTGCGGTTGGACATGCAGGTTCCAACCTGCCATCGGGTCTTTGATCAGGTCGATCTCCAGCCCCGGCGCATCTGGCCCGGCGGGCAGGCTGATGGTTTTGGAATGGTCATGCGCTGCAGCTTCGGCATGCGCGCCGCCGTGATGAGACGGATCTGAATGATCATGACCATCAAAGGTAACACCATTGGCCGCAGCCAACACAAACCCGGCGCCGCCGCCAAAGACCAGACCAATGGCGAAAAGTGAAAGTGAGCGGGACATTTCTTTTCCTTGCGAAAATGAAACGCCCGCCGGAGATACTCCGGCGGGCAAACTTCATGCATAATCAGGTGTTAGCTTCTGCGCGTTTGCTTTCGCTTTGCCAGAAATAACCTGCAAATGCACCGACCAGAATCCACGCCACCAGACCAATGCCGAAAGCGCGCGCGGCGAACAGGGCGCCGATTTCGGTTGGTACAGGACCAGTGAAGACATCGGGTTCAGGTGCACCGATGACATGCGGAGCCAGCAAAAGGATCGCTGCAATCACATAGCTGATGATATTGCCCCCAAAGGCAATCAGCCACATGGCCACGGCTGCGGCGGCTGCCGTTGCCCACCACCAGATCTGCCGGTCATAGACATCGGCTGCGGCAACCCCGGGCACTTCAGGCGCCAGTGAGAACCCCGGAGCGAAGTGAAGTGCGATAAAGCCGGCAAGACCCCACAATACGCCGGTTCGGCCATTGACCTCGTGCCCCTGACCTTCGGCAACCGACATCAGGGCGACCAGAGCCAATGCATACCCTGTGTAGATAAACATCGTGAAGATCACGCTCAGCGCGTCGCGCTGAAGGTCGGAAAACATGCCGGGCAAATCGGGATGGGCCGAAACAGCCTCACCGCCGAAATGAATCAGTTCACCGGACTCATAAAGTTCCGCGTGCAGCAATACCGGCTGCACAAACGCAAGCTGCAGCAGAGCGGCTATCAGCCCTGCTGCAGCACCAGCGAACAACGCGCTGGTCAGAATGCGACTGAACATGGTCTCAGTGGCAGGGAAAGCCGGTTGCGTGACGCACGTCGTGTGCGGCGTCGTGCAGGGCCGATGCCTGAACGTGGCCAGCCAGGGTAACGATCCCCAGACCCAGAACCACAGCGAAAATGGCGGGAAGTATGCCTGTATTCGCGGCGGATGCCTTAAGCGTTTTTGTCGTCATTTCTTGTCCTCCTGTGCCGCCGCACCCGACGGCCGGTTTTTAGTTTCTCGCCTGGCAGGTCTCCTGGCTTGCGGGTCGGTGCCTCTGTTCGCCTTCCCCCCGAAGATCGGGAGTGGCCGGTTGAACAGGGGCTCACCGCTTACAGTCGCGGGGGCGGCTCTGGCTTTGACTTTCACGAAAGTCGCACCAAATTCCCTCTTAGCGTCCGGATTGCTCCGGCGGGACCAGACCCTTCCATTTAGCCGGGATGCACGGGGCGGCGCAATCTTCATTTGCGACGTTTTAGGTCAGATCACACGCTTTTTCAGCAAATAGATATCCATGATCCAGCCATGCGCAGCCCTGTGCATCGCGCGGTTGGCCAGAATCTCCTGGCAAACCTCATTCAAGGGACCTTTGATCAGGATTTCCTCTTTCATCCCGACGTAAGCGCCCCACCAGATGTCATAATCGGCCATCTCAAGGCTCTGGAACGAGCACTCTCCATCCAGCATCACCGCCACTTTCGAAGCGTGTTCCGGCCAGCCTTCCTCGCGGATTCGCCGCCCGGTGGTCACCACGTATGGTGCGCCAAGATCATTGATCGGAATCGAATGGGCTGCCGTCAGCGCCTGTAGCGCGGTAATGCCGGGGATCACGCGGGTCTCTGGTTGCGGGTCCAGTCGTGAGGCGATTCGCAGCGAACTGTCATAAAGCGACGGGTCGCCCCAGATCAGTAGGGCGACATGACGTGCGTTAGGATAGGCCGAGATCGCTTCCTGCCAGCGCAGGGCAATGGCGTCATGCCATTCGTCCACGCCACGAAGATAGCCATCGTCGGCGCGGCGCTTTGGGATATCGAAATAGGCGATCTGTGGCGGGGTGTCCGTCACTGCGGCGATGATCTCTTCCCGCAGCCCGGCCAGATCGGCTTTGTTCTCGCCCTTGCGGGGAATGAGAATCAGGTCCGCAGCCTGAATGGCTTTTGTGCCCTGAAAGGTCACATGGTCGGGGTTTCCGGTGCCGATACCGATCAGGGTCAGGTCAAACATCGTCGAACTCTGCCAAGGGGCCGTACAGGATCAGGGCAGGGGCTGTGCCGATCTCAGCCGCCAGCTGCTCGGACAGCGCGCCAACCGTCGCGCGGTGCAACTTTTGATCAGGCGTTGAAACCGACTCAGCCATCAATGCGGGCGTATCCAGCGGCAGGCCGTGCTTGTGCAGTGCCTCGACCAGCAAAGGAAAAGTGCGTTTGCCCATGAAGACCACCGTCGTCGCATCGGGATCGGCCAGCGCGGGCAGGTTCAGGTCTGTGGGTAACTGGCCGCTGACATCATGGCCGGTGACGAATTGCACCCGCCTGGCGGTCAGGCGCCGTGTCAGCGGGATGCCCGCCGCCGCTGCCGCCGCAACAGCGGAGGGGATGCCGGGGATGATTTCATACTCAATCCCGGCAGCGCGCAGCGCAACGAGTTCCTCTTCCAGTCGCCCGAAAAGCCCGCCATCGCCAGATTTCAACCGAACGACGCGTGCGCCGGTTTGCGCGTAATCCACCAGCAGGCGGCTTACATGGTCCTGTTTGGGCGAAGGGCGGCCCGCGCGTTTGCCTACGCCCACCAGATCGGCATCCTCGCGCGCATGGCTCAGGATGGGGCCGCTGCTGAGGTCGTCAAACAGCACCGCGTCAGCCTTTTGCATCCGGTCCACGGCCTTGAGCGTCAAAAGTTCAGGATCGCCGGGACCCGAACCGATGAACGAAACGAAACCGCTCATGCTGAGGCCTCCGCGATAAGGTGAAAGAATGTGCCGGTCACGTTGCCACGTACCGATCCTGTCTGCGGGCCTTCTGCGCCTTCTGCATCGAATACCCGTGCCAGCGGCGCGTCAGGCTGTTCAACGATCGAGGAATAGTGGAACTCGTGCCCTCGCAGGGCCGTTCCCGTCGCAAATCCGGGCATCGGTACCAGCAACTCTGCCTTGCGATAGCCAAGGTTGAACTTGCGCTTTTCGTAAGACGTAACCAGCCCCAGCAGACCAGCCATTTGGTGCCGAACACCTTCCTTGTCGATCAGGGCCTGACCCAGGGCCATATACCCTCCGCATTCGCCATGCACGGGCTTGGTCTCGGCGTGTTTGCGCAACCCGGTCAGAAATGTCCCGGCAGAGGCCAAAGTGCCCGCATGCAATTCCGGGTAGCCCCCGGGCAACCAGACCAGATCGGCATCTGCCGCAGGAGCTTCATCCGCCAGCGGCGAAAACGGCAGGATTTCCGCCCCGGCGGCGCGCCAGCCTTCCAGCAAGTGCGGATAGGTAAAGGAAAACGCGGCATCCCGGGCCAGTGCGATCCGTTGAGCCGGGGGCCGCGGCAGCGCGGTTGACGATGGCCCATTGGGGCCTGAGGAAGCTGCCCGCTTGATTGCCTCCAAATTCACATGTTCGCGCAGGAAAGCGGCGTATCCAACAATCGCGCTTTCCAGATCAGGATGTTCCACGGCTTGAATCAAACCAAGATGCCGCTCGGGCAGGGTCAGATCTCCGCGGCGCGGCAGAACGCCCAGAACAGGCAGGCCCGCACGTTCCATCCCCAGCCGGGTCAGGCGTTCGTGCCGTGGGCTGGCACAACGGTTCAGGATGACACCGGCAAAGGGCAGGTCGGGGTTATACATCCGAAACCCAAGCGCGGTCGCCGCCGCTGATTGCGCCTGACCGCCCACATCCAGCACCAGCACCACCGGCCAGCCCATCCGCTGCGCGGTTTCGGCGCTGGAGCCGTGCCCCAACTCTCCAGGCTTGGCAACGCCGTCAAACAAACCCATCGAGCCCTCGGCCACAACAATGTCCGCCCCTTCGGCCTGCGCCGAAATTGCGTTCAGCAGGGGCTCATCCATCGCCCAACTATCCAGATTAAACGAGGCCCGCCCCGCAGCCGCCCGGTGAAAGGCCGGGTCGATGTAATCCGGGCCGCTTTTGAAGGGCTGCACGGTCAGGCCGTCTTCGGCCAGCGCCCGCAGCAGGCCCAGCATGACGGTGGTCTTGCCGGTGCCGGAAGAGGGCGCAGAGATTAGAAGGCCCGGCGGGTTAGTCATCACCATGGCTCCAGCTCGACCACTGGCTGTCAGCGCTTTGCGGGCGATAGCGGCGGTCATAATCCTTTGAATACAGGCAGCTTTCGTCGAACCCTTCGCCAGCCAGTGCTGGTCCCACCATGATCAAGGCGGTGCGAGAGATGCTCTCGTCCAGCGCCTCTTTCAGTGTGGCCAATGTGGCGCGAATGATCCGCTCATCCGGCCAACTGGCGCGATACACAACGGCCACCGGGCAATCCGTGCCATAGGCAGGCGTCAGATCGGCGATCACCTTGTCCAGATTCCCGATCGACAGGTGGATGGCCAGGGTCGCACCGGTACGGGCAAAGTTCTCCAACGTTTCACCTTCGGGCATCGAGGACGCGCGACCGGGTGTCCGGGTCAGAACCACCGACTGCGCCAATCCGGGCAGGGTCAGTTCGGTGCCCAGCGAGGCTGCCGCCGCTGCAAAGGAAGGCACGCCGGGGGTCACGCTGACGGGAATCCCCATCTCTTTCAGCCGCCTGATCTGTTCACCCATAGCCGACCAGACCGACAGGTCGCCCGAATGCAGCCGCGCGACATCCTGACCGGCCTTATGTGCGGTCTCGATCTCAGCCATGATCTGATCCAGATCCATTGGCGCGGTGTTCACGATCTTTGCACCTTCGGGGCAGTGTCCCAAAATCTCTTCGGGCACCAGCGATCCGGCATAAAGGCAAACGGGGCAAGACGCGATGATATCGCGCCCGCGCAGGGTCAGCAGGTCGGCGGCGCCTGGTCCGGCGCCGATGAAATGAACGGTCATGTCAGTCCTCCGATGGCGACGGCGCACGTGGCTAGCCGGTCGTCCGAGATGTGTCTGGGTGAGGTCAGCCGCGCGCCGGATCCGGCGGCGGCAAGGGCGGATGCTTCGGCCACGCTGCCGGTGCCATAGGTGGCACGGCTGCGGTTCGAGCAGGTGAGCGTGCGCTGTCCCGCCAGATCGGCAGGCGCGACGAAATGCAGGGGCAGGGCGGCGGCCGTGGCGAATTCCACAAGTGCTGCATGGCCTTTTTTGTCGGCAACGGTGGCCAGAGCTTCGACATTCTGTCCGGCACTGGCCTGTTCGAAAGCCGCGCGCAGGCTGTCCACCGTGGCCGCTGAAGAAAACCCTAAACCCGCCACGATCATAGGGTCACGCTCCACTGCACAACCGGATAGGCTGATTTCCAGCCGCGCCGAGGCCCCAGAGCCGAGGCTTGCGCCAGTTCGATGCGCAAAAGTTCTCCACCCAGCTTGTCCTGCCAATGCGCCAGCAAGGCTTCGCTTTCCAGCGTCACCGCGTTGGCGACCAGCCGTGTGCCAGCGGGCAGCGCGGAGTGTAGCCACTCCAGCAGTTCGGTGCTGAGACCGCCGCCGATGAAAACCACGTCCGGCAAGGCAAGACCACCCAGCGATCCAGGCGCAGTGCCGTGCACTACGTTCAGCCGGTCCTGCCCGAGAGTATCGGCATTGCGCCGAATGCGGTCTGCGCGGTCTTCGCGGGGCTCGATCGTCGTGGCCGTCAGGGTCGGATCACACATCAGCCATTCGATGCTGATCGATCCTGTGCCGCCACCGATGTCCCACAGGTGTTCGCCCCGTTGGGGGGCAAGCGCCGATAGGGTCAGTGCCCGAACAGGGCGTTTGGTGATCTGGCCGTCGGTCTCAAAAATCTCGTCCGGTTTGCCCGAGGCCTTTGGGAAAGCGCGCCCTTGACCGGCAACTTCAAGCCCGACGCAGACCGGGTGGTCGAATCCGCCCAGCAGAGCCTCGGTCAGTGACACGCTGCGCGCGCGTTCGCGCGGCCCGCCGAGGGCCTCCATCACGTGCAATTGCGTATCAGCAAAGCCGGTATCGGTCAGATAGGTCGCCAGTTCCGCCACGGCCTTGCCGTCACGCAGCAACAGGATCGCGCGCATTCCGGGGGCCAGATGGGGACGGAGCCGGGTCAGCGGCGCCGCATGCAGGCCAAAGGTCTGCGTGCTTTCCAGCGGCCAGCCCAATCGCGCAGCGGCCAGCGAGAAGGTGGATTGACCGGGCAGGGCCATCCACTCCTCTGCATCGAAATTGCGCGCGATCACCGACCCCGCGCCAAACCAGAACGGATTACCTGAGGCCAGAACAACAGTCGACCGCCCCCGGAATCCGGTGAGGATCGGCAAGCCGTCGGCAAATGGAACCGGCCATTCGACCCTTTGCGCGTCGCTCGCAGGAATCAGTGACAGATGCCGCGGCGGGCCCATGATGATTTCGGCGCGCTCCAGCACTTGACGGCTTGCGGGGGGCAGGCCATCCAGTCCATCTTCGCCCAAGCCCAATACGGTCAGCCACGGAGCCTCATGCATGACCAACCTCCTGATCCCCAATATGCTTATTCTGGGTGGTACGACCGAGGCCAATGCGCTGGCCAAATCTGTGGCCGAGCGGGGCATCACGGCGACCTATTCTTATGCCGGACGGGTGGACAACCCGCGCCCTCAGCCCTTGCCGGTGCGCGTCGGCGGATTTGGCGGGGCCGAAGGACTGGCAAGCTATCTGAGAGACAACGCGATTACCCATGTTGTCGATGCCACCCATCCCTTTGCAGCCCAGATGAGCCGGAACGCCGTTGCGGCCTGCCGCGAAACCAAAGTGCCGCTGGCCGCTTTGACCCGCCCGGCATGGCGTGCGCAGGACGGCGATCGCTGGCATCAAGTTGCCGACATTGAGGCTGCCGTTGCCGCCTTGGCCGGCCCGGCCCAGCGTGTCTTTCTGGCCGTGGGCCGGATGCATCTTGAGGAGTTCGCTATCCAGCCCCAACACCACTATCTGCTGCGGTTGGTGGATGAACCTGATGTTCTGCCCCTGCCGAACCGCGACGTGGTTGTATCGCGTGGACCGTTTACCGAGGCGGATGACCGGGCGCTGATGCAAAAACACGGAACGGAACTGGTGGTGTCCAAGAACGCGGGCGGCATCGGTGCACGCGCCAAGCTGGACGCCGCGCGGGCGCTGGGCTTGCCGGTGCTGATGATCGACCGCCCGGCCTTGCCGAAGCGGACCGAACTGTCGAGCGTGACGCAGGTTCTGGACTGGTTGGATCATTCCGGAGTGAACCTCGGGGTATAGACGATCGGGGCGCTGTCGCGTTCGATCACGCGGGTCAGGGATGAACCCACAATGACCACCGTCTGCATGTCGGCCATGTCCGGTGTCGCCTCGGCCAGTGTCGAGATGCGGATCGCCTCATCGGAGCGTGACACCGCGCGGGCGAACAGAATCAGACGCTCGGGTTCGCATTCCTCACGCAGGATTTCCAGCGTTTTTACAAACCCTTCCGGGCGGGACTTTGAGCGCGGATTATAGAAGGCCATCGCGAAATCCCCCTGCGCGGCAAGACGCAGACGTTTTTCGATCAGGGACCATGGTTTCAGATTGTCGCTGAGGTTGATGGCGCAGAAATCATGACCCAGCGGCGCACCGGCCCGCGCCGACGCCGCCAGCATCGCGGTGATCCCGGGCAGCACGTCGATGGGGATTTCGCGCCATTCAGCCGGGCCATTCTCCAGCGCCTCAAATACCGCGGCCGCCATGGCGAAAACCCCGGGGTCACCAGAGGATACCACGACCACCCGTTTCCCTTCGGCGGCCATCTGCAACGCGTGCTCAGATCGGTCGATCTCAACCCGGTTGTCGCTGGCGTGCAGCGTCAGGCCGGGGCGTTCCGCCACACGCGCGACATAGGGGATATAACCTACGATATCCGTGGCCTCGGCCAGCGCGGAGGATACTTCGGGCGTCACCAGTTCTTCGCTGCCGGGTCCAAGGCCCGCGATCTTGACCCAGCCGCTCATGGCCGCCGCCCCTGACCATGCACGATGATGATCGAGAAATAGGGTGTAACCTTTTCGCAGGCCTCGGACAGTTTTGTAACTGTCTGGTTCGGCATCTGCGCGAACTCAACAATCCACGCACGGTCAAACAGACCAGCGGTTTTCAGCGCCCGTTTCACCTTGTCGATATTACGCCCGATTTTCATCACCACCAGTGCGTCCGTCTGAGCCATGCGGCGAGCCAAATCTTCCTCTGGCAGAGTGCCGACCAGTACCGTCAGTACGTCATCGCCCCATGTAATGGGGTCGCCGGTCGCCGTCCACGCGCCGGACATGCCGGTGATGGCTGGAACAACTTCGACTTCAGCTTCATCGCGCAAGCGGCTGTAAAGGTGCATGAATGACCCGTAGAAGAACGGGTCGCCTTCGCACAGTACAACAACGTCCTCGCCCTGATCCGACAGGGCTTTCAGATGCGCGGCGCAGTCCTTGTAGAACGCCGAAAGCAACTCGTTATAGCGCGGATCGGTCACGGGGATTTCCGTGGTGACCGGATATTCCATCGGGAATTCCACCGCATCGCCCGGGATCATGCCATTGACGATCTTGCGTGCCTGACCACTGCGGCCGGGTTTGCGAAAGAACGCAACATGGCGCGCATTGCGCAGCAGGCGGTCGGCCCGAACGCTCATCAGGTCCGGATCACCGGGGCCAAGACCCACGCCGTATATCTTGCCCGCGCTCATTCGGCGCGACTCGCGATGGCGTTGACCGCCGCGACGGTGATCGCACTGCCGCCCAGACGGCCTTTGACGATGCATGACGGCACAGGCTGAGCCTCCCACAGGGCGTCTTTGGATTCGACAGCGCCGACGAAGCCCACCGGGCAGCCGATGATGGCAGCGGGGCGTGGGCAGTCGGGGTCTTCCAGCATGTTCAGCAGGTGAAACAGGGCGGTCGGCGCGTTGCCGATGGCGACCAGCGCGCCCTCCAGATGCGGACGCCATAGCTCCAGCGCAGCGGCAGATCGGGTGTTGCTCATCTCGGCGGCCAGTGGGCGCACGCGTTCGTCATGCAGAGTGCAGATCACCTCGTTGTCGGAGGGCAAGCGGAATCGGGTCACACCTTCGCTGACCATGCGCGCGTCGCACAGGATTGGCGCGCCGTTTTCCAGGGCGGTACGGGCTGCAGTGACAAATCCGGGCGAAAACCGCACGAATTCCTCCAGCCCCACCATCCCGGCGGCATGGATCATGCGGACGGCGACCTGTTCCTCGTCGGCGTCGAAACGGGCCAGATCGGCCTCGGACCGGATGGTGGCAAAGCTCTCCTTATAGATCGCCGCGCCATCGGTTTCATATTCATAGGGCATCAGGTCAGGTCCATGGTCATGAGTGTTTCGGGGGTCAGCCCGCGCTGGCTGGGCTCATCCCCCGCGCGGCCTTGTTTGACAAGATCAAATCGTCCATCGCGGCCGACCAAAGTGATATCCGCAGCGCCCATCCGGGCGCAGCCTTTGGCGCAACCCGACACGTGCAGACTGCCCTCAACATGAGGTGCCAGCAAACGGGCGATCTCGCGCGTTTCCGCTTGCGCCTGCGGGCAGAACGGTGCCCCGGGGCAGGCGTCGGTTGTCATCAGCGGGTCGGTGCCATCTGTTACAAAGTCCCGCGCGGGTATCGCCGCCCCGCCTTCCAACAGGATCAATCGCCACGGGGTGACTCGCAAGGCGGATGCGCCCGAGGCCGCGATCAGGTCGGCCAAAGGCCGCGCGGGCAATTGCCCGAACGCCGCGCCGTACAGGGTTCCCAGGTCGCAGGGGCCGGGCTGGATCGGATCACCAACAGGTCCGGGAATGCAGCCTTGCCAAGTTTTCGGCAGGTCCAAAGCCGCGATAACGCGCGCCATTCGTCGGATGTCGGGGGTGTAATTCTCTGAAAACCAACGGGCTAGCGCGATCAGTTGATCAATGGCCTCGGCCTCGGTCACGAGTCGACCGGTGTCAGTTCCATCCGCACGCAAGATCAGGCCATCCGGGCTCATCTCCAGTCGGATATCCGCTGAATCGGCAGTCAAAAGCCGCGTTGGACCAGTATCGACAGCAAAACCGAATTTGGCTGGCAGAGCGGGCAGTTCTGCAAGCCGGTCAATCAGTTCCTGCGCCAGCCGCGCAGTCAAATCTCCCCCGTGATAAAGGGGCGAGACCAGAATGTTGCGCCGTACCTCGATACCCGGTTCGACATCCAGCAAGTTCAGCGCGGCGAGCTCAGCCAAAAGCGCCTGATGATCGGCTTCGGTCACTCCGCGTAGTTGCAGATTGGCGCGGTTTGTCAGGTCGATGGTGCCGTTTCCGAAACGCTCTGCCAGCCTGCAAAGTCCCATGGTCTGATCGGCAGTCAACCGGGCCAGCCGGGGGCGCACCCGCACGACCAGACCATCGCCGGACATCATCGGGCGATGCGCGCCGGGGCACCAGCCCTGTACGATCGGGGCACTCATCTCAACCCCTCCAGATCGGCGCGGATCGAGTTGCGGCGCGTGTTCCAAAGACCGGCCTCCAAAAGCGCGCGGAACCTGTCCTGCATCGCCTGATGGGCCTGCGGGTTAGCCTCTTGCAGGAACGCGTCCACCTCGGCGTTGCCAAGGGTTGCGTCATGGTAAAGGTCGAACAGATGCGGCGCGACCGTGCCCGACAGATGGGCGAAGGACGCCATGTGATCCAGCGTTGCAGCGATCTCGGCAGCTCCGCGGAACCCGTGCCGCTGCATTCCCGCGATCCAGTCGGGGTTGGCTGCACGGGCGTGAACCACGCGGCTGATTTCCTCGGGCAGGGTACGCGCGCGCGGATTGTCCGGGTTGGTATTGTCCAGATGATACAGCTGGGCTTCGCCGCCGGTAATCTTCTTGGCGGCGGCAAACCCGGCCTCGTGCGTGGCATAGTCATTGGCCAGCAAGAGGTCGGTTTCGGTCAGATCTTGCAGATGAACAAAGCTGTCCGCGTTGGCGACGCGCTGAATGATCCCGTCAACATCCCGCGCGATGTGCTCACCTTCCAGCGCGAATGAGCTGGCATCCAGCCACGCTTGCCCGGCCTGCGCGCGGGCCTCGTCTGTATAGGTTTCGGACAGATGCGTCATGTTCAGGCCATAACTGCCGGGGGCCGGGCCAAAGACCCGTGCGGCAGGAGCCTGACCGGCGTATGGGTTCCAGTCCGCTGCCTCATCACGGTCAGAAAGCGCGCGGACGGCCTGACCGTAAAGCGCCGAGAGTGTTGGGAACACGTCCCGGAACAGGCCCGAGACGCGCAGGGTCACGTCCAGACGCGGGCGGCTGAGGTCGGTGATCGGCAGGACTTCAATGCCTGAAACCCTTTCCGAGCCCTTGTCCCAGACCGGTTTGACGCCCAGCAGGTGCAACGCCATTGCGAATTCCTCGCCTGCCGTACGCATGGTGGCCGAACCCCAAAGATCGACGATCAGCCCCTTGGGGTAGTCGCCTTCCTCTTGCAGATGCCGCCGTACCAATTCCTCGGCCAGCTTCACGCCCTGAGTATAAGCGGCGCGGGTGGGCACCGACCGCGGGTCGGTGGTGTAGAGGTTGCGCCCGGTAGGCAGCACATCCGACCGACCGCGATAGGGCGAGCCCGAGGGGCCAGCCTCGATCCGTTTGCCAGCCAGCGCGTCCAGCAGAGCGGCGCGTTCAGCATGGGCAGAGGGGGCAGGATCGAAATTGCCCGACAGCTCGGGCACGCGGCCAAAAACATGCAGCCCATCGCCGAACTGGCTTTCTTTGATGTCACAGACAAAGCGGTCAATGCGGGTGATCGCCTCGGCGGTGCAGGTGGCCTTATCGAGGCCCAAATCGCTTTCCAATCCGATGGCTTGTGCCTCGTCCCGGATATCAGCCTGCAATCGGTCGCGGCGCTTTGGGTCCAGCCCGTCGGCGTTTGAGAATTCATCCAACAGCGATTCTAGCCGCACCATTCGGTCGGGCGTGCCGCTTTCCTTCATCGGGGGCGGTATATGACCCAGCGTGACTGCTCCGATCCGGCGTTTCGCCTGCGCGGCCTCGCCGGGGTCATTGACGATGAAGGGGTAGATCACCGGCAGATCGCGGATCAGCGCCTCGGGCCAGCATTCCGCCGATAGAGCGACCGATTTGCCGGGCAGCCATTCCAGTGTTCCATGCGCGCCGATATGGATTAGCGCATCCACGCCCAACCCTTTGCGCAGCCACAGGTAGAAGGCGACATAGCTGTGGCGCGGCGTACGCGAGAGGTCATGGTAATCATCATCACGCAGCTCCGGCGTGCCGCGTTCAGGCTGCAGCGCGACCAGCGCCTTGCCACGACGCAGGGCGGTGAAATGGAAGGCGCCATCGATAAAGTTCGGGTCGTCTTCGGGATTGCCCCAGACGGTTTGCAGATCTGCGCGCAGAGTTTTTGGCAATTCTGCCAATGCAATCTGAAACTCCGCCACCGGCCACGAAATCCGTGCGTCCAACAAGGTTTCGGTAATAGGCTCGACCGGCGCGGTGTCATAGCCTTCGCTCTGCAGATCGGACAACATCGCCTCAGCCGACGCCAACGCGTCCAGACCCACGGCGTGGGCCATCTGCCAGTCCTTGCCGGGGTAGGTGGATAGCACCAGCGCCGGGACCTGATCGACCTTGGGTTTGTCGTGCAGTTTCAGCCAGCCGGCCACACGGTCGATGATCGCTTTGATCCGGTCCGGTTCGGCCCGGTGGGCGAAACGGGAATATTCCAGGTGCGGGTCGCGCTTACCCGGTTCCTTGAACGAAGCGATACCAGCCGAAATACGCCCGTCCACCTCAGGCAGAACCACATGCATGGCAAGGTCGGCCGGCGACAGCCCCCGTTCCGCCTCGGCCCATGCTTTGCGACGTGAGGTGGCCAGAGCAACCTGAAACACCGGCACGTTGGCAGCGTCCAGAGGCGACGTTCCCGACGCGCTTTTGCCTGAGAATGAAGTGGCGTTGATGATCGCAGACGGGGCCAGAGCCACGACCTGTTCGCGCAGCCAATCGGCAGCAAGCGGAGCTTTCAGTGAAGGCGCAAACAGACCCACGGCGTCGAACCCGCGTGCGCGGAGGCGGTGGATCAGGGCGGCAACCGGGGCCGTGTCGGCCGAGGTCAGATAGGCCCGGTAGAACGTCACCAGGATGCGTTTCGCATCACCCGAGAAGGCCTTGTCCACCGGTATCACGCCGCGATTCGGGCACCAAACACCGCATTCCGGCAGGGTCTTGGCACCCATCACCGGACCGGCGTACAATCCCGCCGCCAGCGCCATCTGGGCCAGCGCGGCCTGCGCTGCGACCTCGCCGCCCGTGTCACACAGATGCGCCAGCCGCCGCAGGGTTGAGACGGGCAGGGTGGAATACTCGTCCAGCCGTGTATCCTCGCGTCCGTCCGCGGGCAACACGGCCAGAGCAATGCCCTTGGCCTGCGCCAGTGCCAGCACCTGCTGCACCCCATAGGACCAGTAGGGTACACCACCGATCAGGCGGATCAGGATACCTTTCGCACCTTCCAGCGTCTGTTCGACATATGTATCGACCGACAGTGGATGCTTAAGTGCCGTCAGGTTGGCCAGCCGCATCGTCGGCATCCGCCCCTCGGGCCCGCCACCGCGATGCCAGCCTGCCGCGAAAGCGCCAAGGTCGCTGTCCGAAAAGGACAGCACCACCAGATCCGCCGGGCTCTGGCCCAGATCGGTCGGGGTCTCGGTTTCTTCTAACCCGTGGCTTTCGCGGAAGACGACGTGCATGTGCGGTTACTCGGCGGCCTCGGCAACACCCACGAGGATATCGCGGATTTGGGCCTCTTTGATGTCGTCATGCTCGGCGATGACCACCAGACGCGAGCGACGCTCTTCACCGGGTTCCCACGGGCGGTCATACTGGTGACGCACGCGCGCGCCAACGGCCTGCACCAGCAGGCGCATCGGTTTACCCTGAACCGCAGCATAACCTTTGACGCGCAAGATGTTCAGCTCGTTGGCCAGACGTTCAATATTGGCGACCAGTTCCGCCGGGTCGGTCTGTTCAGGCAGCTCAACGATGATGCTTTCGAAATCGTCATGTTCATGGTCGTGATGACCGTCGTGATGCGACGGACGGGCGTCCATGTCATCCTCGGCGGCGGCCTCAAGTCCCAATACGACGCGCACGTCAACGGCTCCTTCGGCCACCTCGACGACGGGCAGAGGGCGCGGGGCTTCGGCGGCGATGATCTCTTTCGCTTTGGCCACACCCTCGGGACCGGCCAGATCGGGTTTGGTCAGCAGGATAATGTCGGCACACGAAATCTGATCTTCGAACACTTCGGACAGCGGCGTTTCGTGGTCAATTGAGTCATCGGCCAAGCGCTGGGCATCCACAGCCTCGACATTCGGCGCGAAGCGACCGGCAGCCACGGCTTCGGCGTCGGCCAGAGCAATCACGCCGTCCACGGTGATTTTCGAGCGGATATCCGGCCAGTCGAACGCCTTCAGCAGCGGCTTGGGCAGCGCGAGGCCGGAGGTCTCGATCAGGATGTGGTCAGGGCGCGGCTCCAGCGCCATCAATGCCTCGATGGTCGGGATGAAATCATCAGCCACGGTGCAGCAGATGCAGCCGTTGGCCAGTTCCATGATGTTCTCCGCCGGGCAATCGGGGATGGCGCAGGATTTCAGGATGTCGCCATCGACGCCGACATCGCCGAATTCATTGACCACAACGGCCAGACGCTTGCCCTGCGGGTTCTGCATCAGGTGGCGCACCAGCGTGGTCTTGCCCGAGCCCAGAAAGCCGGTGATCACAGTGACGGGGAGTTTTTCGAGGTTGCTCATTTCAGGGCTCCAATCGGGGGAATGCGGGCCGCACAGTTTTTGCGGAAGTGTTCAGGACGTTCGCGCCATTTCACCAGACCGTCTTCGGTCTCAAGGTATTTGGTGGCGCCTTCGACGATGGTTTCGACGTGGTCGGTTTCGTTCAGGTTTTCGTAGACAAAGGTCCAGCGGGACGGGCCGCCGCGCAGCACGATCGAACAGCCCTGATCGCAGTTCGACAGACATTCCACAGCTTTCAGGTTTACTCCGTCCGGCAACTCGGCCTGTTCCAGCGCCTTGTGCAGCAAGGTGCCGGGGCGCTGCGCGTCGTCCTCGATAGGCAGCCCACGACGGCACGTGGTGCAGACCAGCAGCTCGACTGGCGCGGTCTCGGTCATGTCTCTCATCCCCCCAAATCCTCTTCGCGGGGGACGGGGTTTCATGCGGGCCACGTATCGCGACATGGACCCGGCACCGGAACACCCCGCCCGGTTACATCTACGGCTGCTGGCAGGTCTCCCGGCTTGCGGATGTCAGAGGCCCGGTTTGTCTGGATCCTCTGGCAGATGTCCCGCCTTCCCGGCCTTGCGGGCCAGTGGCTTTGGGCACCCTCTCCGGTCACGGTCGCGGGGGCGGCTGCGTTTGACGGAAAACCGCTGACGCATTCCCTTTTCATCCATTCAAAAATGGACACCAACGCATGCGACATGCGGCACGGGCAGGGGGCTTGTCAAGCGTACTGGCGCCCTTGTGACACGCCGCATCCGAAAAGCGACTTGAGGCAGTCAGTCAGCGTCATGGGTTGCCAAACGCTCCTGCAACCAAGCCTCAAACAGCCGCGCAGGAGTGGACGGCTGCGATCCCGTTGTCGCGCGGATCAGGTAATGCGACTGGGCAAATGGAATCGGCGGCCCCACCAACTGCAGCGGTGCGCCCTGCGCGATGGCGTTGCGGGCAAACCGGGTTAGAACGGTGGCATACCCAGCGCCTGCCATCACCAGTTGCAGCGCGGCCACCGTCGTGTCCACAGAATGACGGGCCGAATTTTCGGCAACGGAGAGGCCATTGGCTTCGAAATATCTAGCCCAATTGTCTTCATATCCCAGAATATGAACCAGAGGTCCGTTTCGCAGGTCTTTGAGCCCGGGGAGCGGGTCGCCAGCACGACAGACAGGCACAATGGTTTCAGAGCAGAGCTTTTCGGCGATCACACCGGGCCAGTCGCCATATCCCAACCGAATTTCTACATCCACGTCCCCCGGAGCAACGCTGTCATTCCAGATATGGGACACAAGGCGCACGGGAATATCAGGGAATTGGCGACAGAACTCAGGCAACTCGGCTGCAATCCAATAGGTGGCGGTTGAAATGGCCGCCCTGATGGTCAGGCTTTGCCGGGTCGCCGGTCCAAACAGACTGTTGGTACTCAGAGCGATGTCGGACAGAGCTCGCCGGACAGTCAGCGCATAGGACTGTCCCAGTTCGGTCAGGTCCAGTCGGCGAGCATTGCGAGTGAACAGTTTTTCCCCAAGTTCAGCCTCAAGTGACCTTATGTGCAGCGAAACCGCTGTTTGTGTCAGGCCCAGTTCCTGCGCGGCGACAGTAAAGTTCAGATGGCGCGCAGCGGATTCGAAACTGCGCAACCATGCTGGGTTTGGGAGGCGGTCCATTTATCACCAAAATTTTTTTATGATTGTGACCGTTATTATTCGTTTCTGTTGCCCTTATCCAGCATTGATAATCCGCGTGTGAATCGCGAATGCGCAAATGGCCAATCTGGGAGGAATAGGCATGAAAGTTGGCTTCATAGGTTTGGGAAACGTGGGCGGCAAGCTTTCGGGTTCGCTGTTGCGCAATGGGGTTGACCTCACCGTTCATGATCTGAACAGGGATCTGGTCGACGAATTTGTTGCTCGTGGCGCGAAAGCGGCGGACAATCCAGCGCAGTTGATGCGCGACTGTGACGCGGTCATAACCTGTCTGCCGTCGCCTTCGGCTTCGGACGCAGTCATGCAGCAGATGTTGCCCGAGGTGAAAGAAGGCAAGATCTGGATGGAGATGTCCACCACGGACGAGGCCGAAGCGAAACGCCTAGGCGCCATGGTTATCGAGCGCGGCGGTGCGGCAGTGGATTGCCCGGTCTCGGGGGGGTGCCATCGGGCGGCGACCGGCAATATCTCGATATTCGCAGGCTGTGATCGCGCGACGTTCGAACAAATTTTGCCATTTCTGACCACGATGGGCCGCCGTATCCTGCATACCGGCGATCTGGGCTCTGCTTCCGTCCTTAAGGTTTTGACCAACTATCTGGCGACCGCCAACCTGATCACCTGCGCCGAGGCGCTGGTCACTGCAAAAGCGGCCGGCATGGACCTGAACACAACCTATGAAGCCATCAAAATTTCGTCTGGCACCTCGTTTGTGCATGAAACCGAAAGCCAGGTGATCCTGAACGGCTCGCGCGATATCTCATTCACCATGGATCTGGTTAAAAAGGATATCGGTCTGTTTCAGGAAGTAGCGGACCGGGCCGGTGTTCCGCTGGAGATGAACCCGGTGATGATCAAGATTTTCGAAGACGGCATCGCCCGGTACGGTGATCGCGAACTATCTCCGAACATCATCCGCCGTCTCGAGGATGCAACGGGTATCGACGTCCGCGCCCCCGGATTTCCAACCGAAATGCTGGATGATGAACCGGAAGAGGCGGGATACGAAGTGATCCCGCAAGGCAAGGAGTTGAAAGCGGCAGAGTAATCCGCAAGTAAGTTCAGGTGCGGGCAGCCTGTGGAACAGACTGCCCGTAGAATTGTTCTTGCTGGTTCACGTCTTATGTTAGTGTTCTGTACAACAGGACGCTGCCAAAGCGTGGAGGATGCCATGGCCTGCTCTCGAACTATAATTGCACTGGTAGTTGTGTGCATTTTGGCCGGGTGCGAAACCGGGACGGGGCCGATCGGATCATCCGACGTTTCGCGCGCTGACTACGAGCGTCACAAGGCCAATCGCCAATCCTATATGTATCAGGGCTTGTAATAAACAGTCCGCAGCGGCTTTACCTGAGCAGCTAGTGGTGAGCAGCTTATCCCAACATCAGCTTTGAACGGAACGTGCATTCAGTGGCCGATGGGCCGCTTTCTGTGTTCGCTCCGCCGACCTATTTATTCGGCGGCAGATTGTGTTGGTTACCTGTCCTCGGTCTTGAACCGCCCAGAGCCGCCATCGGATGAAACAACCAGCGGCAGGTCAGTCGGACTTGCTGCTTCCTCGACGGGCCTGTTCTCCTTAGGGCGCATGTGCTTGGGCGGAAACACGAACACATTGCGCCAGCCGCTTTTGAACAAAGCGTAGGCGTTCTTGAACGGGCGAAAGTACAAGGCTCGGGGGCTGTTCCAAGTGCCGTCTTCTCCATTCCCCAGACCATAATCCAGCGTTTCCCGAGTTTTTGGCGAGTACAATGTACCAGCCGCCCAATCCCAGAACGCAAAAATGAATCCCATGTTCTTGTCCCAATGGCGGATGGCCTTGGAGTGGTGGACCTGATGTTGTGCCGGGCTGACAACAACGTGCTGCAGCCAATTCGGATACCGAAGCCAGACATGGCTGTGCCGCAGGTTGAACGCGGCAACGAAGAAGACGAACATCACAATGTTCAACTGAAACAAAGTGAATTCTCGGGCGCCGCTTCCAAAAATTTGATCCAGCAAGCCAAACGTTACACCCACTGCAAATGCGCCCATCATCGAGGAAACCGCTTCTTCGAACGGATGCATACGCGCAGCCGTCAACGGCGTCATGACCTCGGCCGAGTGGTGAACCTTGTGAAATTCCCACAAAACAGGAACTTTGTGGAAAATATAGTGGCCAAACCACAGCGCGCCATCAAAAGCCAGAGTGACCGCGACGGTGTAAATCAAGGTAACACCCCACGAAGGTTGTTCGGGGCCCGCAGGAGCCGACCCGAATAAGGATTCAACGATGTGAAACCAAAATTGTGACTGAATCAGGATCGACGCATAGATCGCTGCAATGATCGATTTATTCAAAAAAAACATGAAATAGTCGGCTTTGGCAGAGTCGTGGGTGACGACATCCCATGGCACCAGCCAATTGAGTAATCCTTTAACTCCCGATTGCCCGCGTGCAGACCGTTCGCGCCAATAGATGAAGATGGCAAAGGCCAGTGCCGTAGCCAGATAGAAAATCGACAGTCGTTGAGTTGGGTCGAACAGCAGTTCCACAGGATGGCGGATCGCCGCCAGAATACTTTCACCAGTCATTGCCTCGAAATCCTGCCCGAGTATTTTGATTTTGCACTTGCTTACCAAAACGACGTGGCATTTTTGGGGCGGTATTGCGATTGGCATTTGGTCTCTCGCAAGGACGCGATTATCCTGAGCGTGCGACTACGCTTTGCAATTGCCAGATCAATCGACCCTGTTGATTTCTTACGTTTCTTCCGACTTTGAAATTGCCGGCACAATTCAAGCAAGATCGTCAATGCGCGTGCCGATCACGGGCTCGGCCAACTGGCAAATCACAAGGATTAGCTGCTTTTCTTTGCCGCGGCTGTGATCGAATGCAGCTTGCTGATGAAGCTACGAGTAACGGCTTTTCGCTACGTTCTATTGGGGCGGGCTTTGTGACCCAGCCATCTTTGCGTTTTGGCAAATGGAACTATTGAAAAAGCTCTTCTCTTTTTTTCGACCTGTGAACATTCGCGTAGTACACAGTTCCTGAGCGTATTGCACCCGGCCCTCGGCTGTTGGCTAGGTAAGTGCCAAAGCTAAAGTAGTTTTTGTCGGATCTCTTTCCGTTTTCGTTTATGTTATTTGGGTCTAAGTTTGGGCCACGATGGCTCAGTTTTTTAGTGCCATTGATATATACGTCAAAAACGCCATCCCCACCTTCGCTCCAGTTCACAAACATTTCGACGCGTGTCCATTTGCCTTTGATAGAAGGCATACTTGCGATCCTCTTGGTCGCGACCACATCGCATTCATGATTTTTACTGCCTACAACGCTCTTGTAAGTCACTAAAAAGATCGCGTTTTCGTGTCCCGGCCGTGTCCAGTGCGCGACGGCTGTGTGGGGACAGTTTTCGGACTTCCACTGTGCAAATATGTTAAATGCTGATTTCTGCTGCCCCAGCGTCGGATAGCTTTTAGGGATCAAAAGATCGAAACCGTACCAAACGGGGCTGGGTTGCGGAAAAGCGCTGTAGAATGACTTGCCGCTTTTTTTTTCGCGAAGTTCACTTCTCACGCTGCCATGGTCGCAATCACCCTTGCCGCTCTTATCTGTGTACTTCTTGGATTTGCACTCACCGCCGTAGATAGAGAATGAATGCACATACTTTGCGTCGACGCCTTCAACCTTTTTGAGTTTTTTGTATGACTTGGGAAGATTTTCTTGTTTCTGCTTGAAACCATCAAAGTCAGCGCCTTCTGCGGCTTGTATTGGACTTGAAATGGCAAAGGCGGCAGAAAATAGAAGTGCTCGAAAATGCATATAACACCCTGATATTATGCGACAATGATGCTATCTGAAACTTGTGGAGTGGCAAGCGCTTTTTTTGATGCAGCGGGAGAATGTGCAAAATTCCAGCGATGGAATCGACAACGCAAGGATGTGTAAGGTCGTTACTGGAAATTCGGACGACGGGACAAAGTCATTCGATGGACACGCAACAGTAAGCATGGCTCGGAAATTTGCCGGTGAAACTCGACAGTTCCTGCATGCACGCAATGCGGCGGAAGAGCGATCCGATACAAAGAATGAACAGGCGGTGGAACGTGAAATATGATGCCCTTGGTGATACCTCATAAGGAGGAGAGCAGCTTTGTCATTGAAAAGTAGTGGAGGCGAGTACCGGAATCGAACCGGTGTACACGGATTTGCAATCCGCTGCGTCACCACTCCGCCAACTCGCCTAAGGTGGTGTAAAAAAGGGCTTTAGCCGAGTCGCGATGTGGGCGCAAGTGCAGTCTCCAAACAATTGCCCAAACATTCATGTTTCGGTTCCGTTCTGCGGATTCTCTGATCCGTTTCTCTTGACTTACGAGTTAAGGATCAAATTCGCGCGGATCGGCGGTCGGGCAAACTTGCTGACTGCGACCGGATTTCATACCTGAAGGCGTTGCTGGTGCGACCGGGATGTGGCAAAAGCCGGTAACCGAGGGATAAATAAGAGCGATCCAATGACAGATTTCGCAGCCCGCCGCCGGACGATGGTCGACACTCAGGTTCGCCCGTCCGATGTGACCAAGTTCCCGATCATCGATGCCATGCTGTCGGTGCCGCGCGAAAAGTTCGTGCCGGATGCCCTGCGCGAAGCCGCCTATGTCGGCGATCTGATGGACATTGGGAATGGTCGCTGCCTGCTGGAGCCCAGAACTCTGGCCAAGATGCTGGATGCACTCAACATTTCCAATGAGGAATTGGTTTTGGATATCGCACCGGCCTTGGGGTATTCGACCGCTGTGACAGCTCGTATGGCCCAGCTTGTCGTGGCCGTCGAAGAGGATGAGCAACTCGCATCCGAGGCGCAGGACCTTCTGACGGAAACCGATGTGGACAATGCAATCGTTCACACCGGACCGCTTGCTCAGGGGGCTGCAGAACACGGACCTTACGATGTAATACTTGTTCAGGGCGGCGTTGAACGCGTCTCGGACGAATTGCTGGATCAACTGAAGGATCATGGCCGCATCGCGTGCGTGTTCATGGAGGGCGATCTGGGGACCGTAAAAATCGGCCACAAGGCCGGAGGGCGCGTCACATGGCGTTTTGCTTTCAACGCAAGCGCACCGATTTTACCGGGATTTTCCGCAGAGTGTGCATTTTCGCTATAGTTCGCGAACGGATTTCTGAGGCATCTTGATTAGTTCAAGTCAAAGGCGCAAACTGCCTGTTGGGCAGGTTTTTTTGATTTGAGAGGAACAACAAATGCGCAGAGCGACAGGAAGAAAAGCCGTCAAGGCTTTCGCGTTCGCGGCGGGGCTGGCATTGACCATAGCTCCGATAAGGCAGGCATCGGCCGATAATCTCACGGACGCCTTCATCGGCGCCTATAACACGAGCGGGCTGTTAGAGCAGAACAGGGCACTATTGCGGGCCGCCGACGAAGATGTGGCGATCGCGCTTTCGGCGCTGCGCCCGATCATCGATTGGACGGCCAGGGTCAACCGGGACTACACCCGAACACGCACCAGCGGGGTCGTCGTCACGACGGAACCGTCGCGATTTTTTACCGGACTTACGCTGAGCCAGCTGATCTACGACGGTGGTGCATCCATTCTGGGCAAACAGTCGGCACAGGAAACGGTGCTTTCGACGCGTCAATCCCTGATCGATATCGAGCAACAGGTTCTGTTCCGGGCGGCAATAGCTTATCTGGGCGTTCTGCTGCAGGAAGAAACCGTCGGGATCCAGGAAAACGACGTAAACCTCTCGAGTGAGGAACTGAGGGCGACTCAGGACCGCTTTGAAGTTGGCGAAGTAACACGTACTGACGTGGCCCTTTCTGAGGCTCAGTTGGCAAGTGCCCGCTCAGAGCTTGCGGATGCGAACGGTGATCTCGACACTGCGCGAGCCGAGTATGTGAACGCCGTTGGCAAACAGCCAGGACGGACCGCCGGGCAGCCAAGCCTGCCGAATTTGCCGCGCTCGCTGTCCGAAGCGGTAAGTCTGGCGCAACGAAATCACCCTGCGATTCTTTCGGCGCAACACCAGGTTCGCGCTCTGGATCTTGTCGTTGAACAACAGCGTGCCGGTCTCGGGCCGAATGTGCGTTTAGAGGCGGATGCCGGGATCAGCGAAGACTTCGACAACGATGACTACCAGAATGACGCAGGGGTGGCCTTCACCTTCCGTCAGCCGATTTATGCCGGTGGTCGACTGGCCGCGAATGTGCGCCGCGCAATGGCAAGCCGGGATGCCTCGAGGGCGAATTTGCTGAATGTTCAAAAGGACATCACTCAGGGTGTAACCGACGCTTACGTCAGGTTTGAAACCGCGACAGCCAGCCTGACGGCGTCGACCGAACGCGTTCGCGCGTCGCAGGTTGCCTTTGACGGTATTCGCGAAGAAGCGACGTTGGGTGCGCGGACCACACTGGACGTGCTGACCGCTCAGCAGGATTTGCTGGACGCGCAACTCTCGGAAGTTTCGGCAAGGACCGAGCGTTCGCTGGCAGCTTATCAGTTGCTGCAATCGCAAGGATTGCTGACCGCCGAGCGGTTGGGTCTTGCGGTGCAGATCTATGACCCGACGCTTTACTACAATCTGGTCAAGAAGGCTCCGGCGAAGGTCAGCCGGCAAAGCCGCGACCTGGATCGCGTGCTCAAAGCGTTGCGTCGGGACTGACGGTGATCGCTACCTGTTGTGAGCTGGCACTTGATTGGCTACACTTGAACCCGAGGGTTAGAGCGGTAGAGAACAATGTCAGATAGCGTCGCAAAAGCAGAGATCGAGGACGTTCTGTCCTCGGTCAAACGGTTGGTCAGCGAAGAGGGGCTTTCGGAGTCGTTTGAGTCGTTGCAGTCAGCCAAACGCAAACCAGGTCGGCTGGTTCTGACCGAGGCACTGCGTGTTTCTGGTCCGGCGATCATAGACGAAGATGATGAACTGCTGATTCTGTCGCAGGATGAACTGGATGCGTCTTCGGCGTCGGAATCGCCCGAGCTGGGCTCGTTGGACTCGGAGGCAGGTCAGCCGATGTTGCTGCGCCCGTCCGACATCGTAAAAGACGAGGTTCAGGCAGCTGATCCGTCTCCTGCCGACGAAGCCAAAACCCCTCAGCCGGAAAACACTCAGATGCGAGGGGCCGGTGACCAACCCGTTCGTGAGGACCTCGCCGACAGCCTGAGTGCGAAGATCGAAGCTTTGGAGGCGGCGATCGCGCAGACCGAGGATCAGTGGGAACCCGACGGCGAAAGCGACGATGCATATTCTGGAACGCGCATTCGGCCCATGATGTGGACCCGGCCAGAGGCATCGGCGAAGGACCCCGAAAATGCCGTGTCGGAAGGGGACAAGCGTGTTGATGCCGAAGGTGCAGGCGAACCGGCGGATGAAGTATCCACGCCCGACGAACGCGTGATGTTTTCCCGCAGAAGATTTGAACCGAGTGGCGACACCCCTAATACCAGCACCAACAATGCCGGGTCAGACGAGGGCAAGGGGGCTTTGGACGAAAACGCGCTGCGTGCCTTGGTGTCGGAAGTTGTCCGCGAAGAATTGCAGGGCGTATTGGGTGAACGGATCACACGAAACGTCCGCAAGCTTGTCCGCCGCGAGATACTTCGCGCTTTGGCGGCAAAAGAGCTCGAATAGCGATCAGGTAAAATTGACGGGGTCTGACAACGACAGCAGCTGGTCCAGGTTCATGTGCTTTTCCAGATGATCTGCCAGTGCATTCAGTGTCTCTTCCACTCCGTCCTCATAGGCCGACTCTGACTTTACGCCCAAACCGGCAAGGTAACTTGCCCGGAATTGGTCGGAAGAGAACACTCCATGCAAATAGCTGCCACGAATGCGGCCATCGCTGCTGACAGCGCCTTCGGGCCGTCCCTCAACCTCCAACCAAGCGCGTGAGCAATCCGGGCCATCAGTGCGGCCCATGTGTATCTCATACCCGCTGACGGGTTCGCCGTTTGGCAGGGCCTTTGCGGTGGTCAGCCGGACGCTCTTTTCACCAGCCATAACCGTGTGAACATCAAGCAATCCCAATCCTTCAACGTCTCCTGGGCGACCATCGACACCATCCGGGTCTGAAATGGTTTTGCCAAGCATCTGATAACCACCGCACAGCCCCAATACATGACCCCCACGGCGTACATGGGCGTATAGATCGACGTCCCAGCCCTGAGTGCGGAAATATTTCAGATCACCGATTGTCGACTTGCTGCCGGGCAACAGGATCAAATCGGCGTCGCCGGGCAGGGGACGGCCCGCGGGAACGATCTCGACGCTGACGCCGGGCTCGCAGGACAGAGGATCGAGGTCATCAAAATTCGCCATCCGCTCAAGCTGAGGTACGGCGATTTTGCAGCCGCCGCCATCGTGCGAACGGATGTCCATCATATCTTCGGCAGGCAGCCTCCACGCGTCGTGAAACCACGGAACCACCCCAAGACAGGGCCAGCCGGTACGGGCGGCAATCTCGTCGCGGCCTTCGTCAAACAGGCTTACATCACCCTTGAATCGGTTGATGGCAAAGCCCCGGATCATTGCCCGGTCCTGCGCATCCAGAACTGCCTGCGTGCCCACGATCTGTGCAATCACGCCACCGCGATGGATGTCGCCTACAAGAACCACAGGGACGCCAGCCTTGCAGGCGAACCCCATGTTGGCGATGTCACCTTGCCGAAGGTTGGTTTCGGCAGGGCTTCCTGCGCCTTCGATCAGCACCAGGTCGGCATCGGCGCACAGGCGGCCAAAGCTTTCCAGGGCGGCGCCCAGCAGTTTGGATTTGTCCTTGCGGTAATCCCCGGCCTTCATCGTGCCAGCGCGACGGCCCTGAACGATGATCTGCGCTCCGGTATCCGTCTCGGGTTTCAGCAGAATCGGGTTCATATCCGTGTGCGGTGATCTGTTTGCGGCCCGCGCCTGCAACGCCTGAGCGCGACCGATCTCACCACCATCTTCAGTGACGGCGGCGTTATTGGACATGTTCTGCGGCTTGAACGGAGCCACACGCAGGCCGCGCCGTGTGAAAGCCCGCGCCAGACCAGCTACGATCACCGATTTTCCGACGTTGCTGCCGGTACCCTGAATCATGATGGCGCGAACCATGGCGACCTCCTGCGTTCCTGCGCAGATGACCTGAATTCGCAGTCGGAGGAAAGTCCGGAAAGGTCCGATTGCCGACCGAAACCGACGAACAGTCTGATGCAGGAAATAAAAAAGCGCGCCGCTGATGCGAGCGCGCCTTTTTTATAAGGTTGAAGTGGTGTTAAGCCGCTTCAGCCTGCTGTGCGGCATTGCGCCGTTCACTTTCTTCACGCGACAGCGCGACCGATGTCCGCACACCGCGGCCAACAAAATCCATCAACCCGCTCACAACGCGTTCGTTCGGGTCGATCCCCGCGCAGGTCAACACTTCGCGCCCGTCGCGCGACCGTGCCCAGCGGGCGATTTGTTCCGGTCCGTTGCCATATTTCTTGTCATCGGCAATGGCATCATCCAGCGCGGCCAATACAACAGCCGCGAACAGCTTGCGAGCACGGTTTCCCTGCTCGTTGTTAAAGGCGGTGCCGTCAACGAAATCTCTCATCTCGTCTTCCTTGTTTTTCTTGCTCTTGCAATTTTCGGCGTGGCGGTCCTTATGACCTATTAGGCGCGATTCGGATACACTTATTATGCATAGTTGCGTTGCGTCATTTGCATGGCTTTCTGCAACTGCAGCACTAGGTGTCGTTGTCTTGCAAGGGCCGCTCCCGCCAGATATAGGGAGCGCAACTGCCGCATCAACCATGTGTGAAGGATTTAAGCTATGCCCAAGATCAATGGGAACGAAATTCGCCCCGGTAATGTTCTGGAGCATAACGACGGGCTGTGGGCCGCGGTAAAGGTCGATCACGTGAAGCCCGGCAAGGGTGGGGCATTTGCCCAAGTCGAACTGCGCAACCTCCGCAATGGTTCGAAATTGAACGAACGCTTCCGTTCCGCCGACAAGGTCGAGCGGGTTCGTCTTGAGCAAAAAGATCAGCAATTCCTGTACGAATCCGACGGTATGCTGGTGTTTATGGACTCCGAAACATATGAGCAGATCGAATTGCCTGCAGAGCTGCTGGGTGATCGCCGTCCCTTCCTTCAGGACGGCATGACGATTGTTGTGGAGTTCTACGAAAACGAAGCACTGAATGCCGCACTGCCGCAAAAGGTGACCTGCAAGATTGTCGAGACAGAGCCGGTGGTCAAAGGGCAGACCGCTGCCAACTCGTTCAAGCCTGCGGTTCTGGATAATGGTGTCAAGGTCATGGTGCCGCCGTTCATCGGGCAGGATGAAATGATCGTCGTTAACACCGAATCCATGGAATATTCCGAGCGCGCATAACGTCGCGTCATCGTCTATCTGCAAGCATTGCCAGGCGGGCTGTGTCGATATCGGCGCAGCCCGTTTTCCTGATAGCGACTACTTTCTGACCCGGATGTGACGATAGCGTTCGGGATGACTCCCGAATAGTTCCAGTATCAGATCATACTTGATGCGGTTGGCACTGACCTGTCGGTAGAAGGCGATCAGGAATGAGGTCGGCCCCTGAATTCTTGCCAGCCCGCTTGTGGCGGCGACAACCGTTCCGACATCGGTTTTGCCGTTCATGACCAGCCATCCCCCAAGAACAAGAATGCCCACCGTGCCGGCCCCGTTGATCGCGCTCAGCAGGAATTTGGCGGAAAGTTTCCAAATGAACATCTTGCGGCGGGTTTCATAGATCGCGTCAAATCGTTCATTGATTTCATGCGCAACCTTGTCGAGGTCTTCGGCGGTCATGTTGTCGGTCGACGCGCGCAGGATGCGCACACGCTCGGCCACGAAAATGTTCACCTTCCTTTGGGAAATCAGCACAATCGCAATTTGCGGCAGGATCATCGAGATCGCTATGAGGCCCAGCCCCGGCTGCGTGGACGAGATGTAGCCGATGACGCTGATGAGGGTCCCGATTTGCACAACGGGATCGGAAAATGCCCCGCCAGCGAATTTGCCCAGCTCTTCGGCTTCGGCGGAAATGGCGGTGCTCATCGTGCCGTGGCGAACGTCTTCGCCGGTTTCCCCCACATCAGCCGCGCGGACGTACAGACGCTGGCGGATCAGCCGAATGATATCTTCTCCCAACGTTCCCGAGCGATAGCCCAGTAGCCATTTAAGGGCGAGGCTCAGCAGGATCACTCCCATCATCCCTGATCCGAGGAGCAGGATT
The DNA here is from genome assembly GCF_056537885.1 of Ruegeria sp. BJ6. NCBI lineage: Bacteria > Pseudomonadati > Pseudomonadota > Alphaproteobacteria > Rhodobacterales > Roseobacteraceae > Ruegeria > Ruegeria sp. BJ6. The sequence continues at coordinate 83,286 of NZ_JBQFSG010000002.1, forward strand.
TTTTCTTTTTCGATATCCTGCGCTGTCAGATGGTTGATGATGTCCCGCTGAAATTCCAACGGAGCCGCCGCAAGGGCGGCAATCGCCAGCGAAAGCAGGATCAGAATGATCTGGCGGCCAGAACTGGCCCGCCAGATGGCTGCGTAGAGCTTTAACATGTACCTAACCCGGTCAGAAATCTGAGGGGAGTTTGAACCCGGTCGCCACCAAGTTCAAATAGATGCCAGCAAGCGTCGATCAGTCGTGCCGCATTGGCCACATGAGTGTCAGATCATTCGGGCAGGCGAATAATCGCATCGTCCGCGCGCATCTCGCCCTTGGCGCGGTCCATACGTAGATAGGCGATTGCCCTGTCACCGGACTGTGTAAACAAAGTGCCGGCCGGTTTTCCATCGGATTTGATCTCGGTCCCCAAGGGGGCATGACCCTGAATCGAGACGGTCCGAAGCCCCTTGCGCAGTTCTGTCTTGTGCTTCATCCGCGCCGTAACTTCCTGCCCGACATAACACCCCTTTTTGAAATCCACGCCGTTCAGCGCTTCAAACCCGGTTTCCAGAATGTAGCTGTCAGAGGTCAGTTCGATGCCAGTCTCAGGGATGCAATGCGCCACTCGGATCGAGTTCCAGTCGCTGCCGTCATCACTTTCGGGATCGGAGGAGTATGCACGCCACCCCATATCCGGATGTCTTGGGTCAAGAAAAGCGCCCTCAGGTACCGGTCCGGTTCCCCGCTGGACGTGCAGGTCCGTCGGTTCGATCATCACATCGGCCCGTAATTTGTACATTCCAAGCCGTTTGATCAGCCCATCGGCAATACTTTCGTCAACATCCAACAAAACCGAGCTGCTATCCCGCATCAGAAAGAAATCCGCCAGATATTTGCCTTGCGGTGTCAGCAACGCGGCATAGACAAGGCCTTGATCCAGCCCCTGCACGTCGTTGGTGATCAGGCCCTGCAAAAAGGTGTCCGTGTCCTTGCCGGACAGGCGCAGAATGCGGCGGGTGGGCATGGGATGGTCCTCGTCATTTCCTCGGACCCCGTGATATAGGAGATCGCGCAGCCATGACCAGAGGTTATCAGACGTGCCCGCACCGATCAGCATCGTGATTCCAACACTGAATGCCGGTGACGACCTGATGCCGACGTTGGAGGCCCTGATGGAAGGACTTCAAGCCGGCTTGATCCGCGAGCTGGTGATTACCGACGGCGGGTCAACGGATCACACGCTCGACATCGCCGAAGAAGCTGGTGCGCATGTGGTTACCGGGGCACCGTCCCGGGGCGGCCAACTGCTGAAGGGATGCAAGGCTGCAAGTGGGGATTGGCTGCTTGTTCTGCATGCGGACACTGTGCTCGAATCCGGATGGAGCGAGGTTGTGGCAGAGCACTTGAGCACTTCGGATTCCCCGGCCGCGTTCCGTCTGGCCTTTCGTGCCAAGGGGTTCTGGCCGGTATTTGTGTCAGGTTGGGCCAACTGGCGTAGCCGATTGTTTTCAATGCCTTACGGGGATCAGGGGTTACTGATAACACGCCGCCAATATGAGGCAGCAGGTGGTTATCCCGATCAACCGCTTATGGAAGATGTGGCACTTGTCCGAGCCCTGTCCGGCATCACACTCTTGCCTGCTCGTGCGGTTACGAGCGCGGAGCGCTATGTTCGCTCAGGTTGGTTTCGGCGTGGGGCACGGAATCTGTATACTCTGACGCGATATCTTCTGGGGGCGAATCCTGAGAAGCTTGCGCAGTCGTATCGGCGCTGAGGCTGGCGCGCAGTTCGATGATGGATTTGCCCAGCCGGAACGGCGCGGCAAAGCTGACAAGACACAGCGCGATAATCTGCAATACAAGGATATGCGCGTTGGCCTGAAGGTACTCCCATTCGTCTTTCAGCTTTCCAACCTGCTCGATCAGATCATCGTAACTCTGCGCCAAAATTACGTAATCTCCCGCAATTGTTGGAACTTTTCGCCGCATATTGTCGATTGCCGTCTGGGTGGCCTCGTCCACCGAGGTGAAGACCAGAAACTGCTCGATATCGAACGCATCCGCCTTGGCCGCCATGGTGCGCACCTCGTCCATTTCGTCCCTGGCCTGACCACCGAACAGGAAGCGCAGGCCTTGTAGCGGGGCCACTTCATTGGTCACCGCAATGAACAATGGCAGCTCAGCGTTGCTTGCGGTTGAGGCCGACAGGAACTCGACCTTCTCACATAATACTGAAATATCAGTATCATAGGCTGGATCACAGAAACGCAGACGAAACCGCGCGGCGTCGCGGTCAAAGGCCAGAGTGGCGGCATAGGCCACATCGATCTGCCGGTCCAGCCGCGAACTGTCCGAGGTGTAAAGCCCCGCCAGCACCGCCACCAGCGCGCCGATTCCACCGAGAACAACCCAGACGAGATCGGCCAGTTTCCACGCCCGGTGACCGGCAGGTTTGCGAAACAAAAAGGCGGTGCCGATCGATCCGATCAGAAAGAACAGGATCAGCAGGGGTAACTGGTTTTCGGTTATGAACGTCATGGGGGAAGTTTACGGGGTGCGGGCAATCAGGCAACCGGGTTCACGAAGATGTAGGGCAGGGGTGTTTCTTCCGTTTTGTACATGCCCCTGGGGTGGGTTTGTCCGGTTTGTACAAACCCGTCCGGCTTGCCGCGCGCCTCTTTTCGATCTCATACTGAGGGTGGGAGATGAGGGAGCATTTGATGACCAGAGAGATTGTTCTGATCCACGGTGCCTTTGCCGGTCCGTGGTGCATGGAGAATTATGCGGACTTCTTTCGCGATCGGGGCTGGACGGTGCACACGCCCGCGCTGCGCTATCACAGGGGCGACCCAAAGGCGGAGCCCGATCCGGGGCTGACCGATACCAGCGTGATGGACTATGCCAATGACATTGCGACGTTTGTCGAAGGGTTGGACAGCAAGCCGGTGCTGCTTGGCCATGCCATCGCCGGGGTGGTGGCGCAGCAGGTGGCGGCGCGCGGGTTGGCCAGCGCCATCGTTCTGATCAATCCCAACGCGCCGTGGGGGACGTTGCCGGAAACCGACGACGAACGCGCGGTGCCACGCGCGCTGATGGAGGGCGGGGCGTTCTGGAAACAGCCGATGCGGGTCGAGTTCGACCTGATGGCCCCCTTTGCGCTGAACAAAATGCCCGAGGCGCAGCAGCACGAGGTCTTTGACCAACTCGGTGCGGAAAGCGGGCGGGTGATGTTCGAGATGTTCTTCTGGATGTTCGACGACCACCACGCGATGAAGGTCGATATCGACAAGGTCGACTGCCCGGTTCTGGTGGTCTCGGGCGCCGAGGATCGGGCGGTGAACCCCAACACCTGCCGCGCATTGGCCGAGATGTACGGAGAGCGCGGGACGTTCCTGCTGGCCGAAGGCCACGCGCATTTCCTGTTCATGGAACCTGGATGGGAGACGGTCGCCAGCCAGATCGCAGGCTGGCTGGACGAAAAGGTAGGGTAAAGTACCCGCCCAAGCGCCTTATTTGCTGACCTGAAAGGTGCTCTGCGGTTTCCAGTGCAGAGTGCCGTCGTCCTTGCGCGTGCAGCGCAACAGCCGTTCCTCGCGCGTTCGGGTGGTCGAGGTCACGGTGTTGTCGCCGGTCAGCAGGATGAAGGCATCCTGAGAATAGGCCATGCCGTCATAATAACAAAATCGCGTTTCCGCACCTTCCGGAATGGGGGATGCGGTGCTGAGCATCTGCTGTGCGGGGGCTTGAGTGGCCAGCAAGGTCAGGGCCAGCCCGAGGGTCAGTGTTTTCATGTCGTCCTCCCGTTCGAAATCTCGTGTTCGTTGAAATTGGGTCTTGGACGCTCGAAACCTCAAATGTCGTTCTTGGATGAGTGATTGAGGGGAAGTGTGAACGGGATCAGCGGGTTAGGCAATGGATTTTTCTGGAGACCGTAGATATGTAGGCGTGGCATGTTGATGATTAGCCAGATAACATAAACATGTTAAGCTTGCAGGTTTAGAGGAAAATCCGATATGTGGTCGCGTCTTTTTACGGGTACAGGCGATAAGTCGACAGACCCAAGAAATCGGTGGCCGAAAGGAAACTTCGGTGTCTTAGCTGTACTTCTGTCTTCTTTGTTTGCCCCCACGATTGCAAAGTCTGCCGACGCATATGCGTCCCTTCGAATTACAAATGGGCAGATTCTGGCCCCGTTGGAAAGGTTCAAGGAATGCGCTCAATGTCCTGAGATGATCGTTATACCGCTTGGCTCTTTCATGATGGGAGCAACACAAGAGGAATCGAAAAACCCTTTTGATTTCTACGGTGAGAATGCCACGCTAACGCGACGGGCTCCGGATGACGTGCATATCATTCCACACGAGCACCCACGTCATCGGGTCGAGATGGACGTTCCATTTGCCTTGGGTCGGAATGAAGTCACTCACGCCGAATGGATGGAGTGCGTTGACAGTGGGGGCTGTTCACATGTTCCGGATCATCGCGTCCTCCAATTGACTGGATATGCACGTTTGGGGCCCGACCATCCAGTAATCAACATATCCTATTTGGACATGCTGGAATATGTGGAATGGCTCAATTCCATTGTTGGTGCCGACGTTTATCGCCTCCCGACGGAGGCCGAGTGGGAGTATGCGGCCAAGGCAGGAGCCAACACCCGTTTCGCGCAAGGTGAAGAGTTGACGTCAGATCAGGCGAATTTCTCAGGCGCAGCCACAGAGAACATCCTCGGCGTGGAAAGACCTGATCTGACCAATCGTCGGATGCCTGTGCCGGTTGGAGAACTCAACGCAACAAATATGTGGGGATTGCGCCACATGTCCGGTAACGTTCATGAGATGACCCAATCCTGTTGGTCAAAAGAGCATCTGCAGCTGACGAGTGGCAGTGCCTATTTGGAGCTTTCTCAAACTGAGTCTAAATGCCGCCGCGCCCTTAAAGGTGGTGCATTTACAATCTCAATGGATGGGGTGAGACCCGCAACACGCCATAGAAAATTAGAAGACCGACGCACTAACGATGCGGGGTTTCGCGTCGCAAGACAGCTGAAGTAAAATGGGTGCAACGTAAATGACCCCGACTTTTTAAGTTGTTGAGTAAAGAACAGATTGCCGAATTGAGTAATTGCGAGAACGCAATCTACCCTTCATACATCTAACTCCTCCACAAACCGCGCGTTCTCCTGAATGTACTGGAACCGTAGTTCGGGTTTTTTGCCCATCAGGCGCTCAACCAGATCGCCGGTCTCGCCGGGTTCGTCCTCGTCTATGGTGACGCGGATCAGTTTGCGGGATGCCGGGTCCATCGTGGTCTCTTTCAGGTCCTTGGCATCCATCTCGCCCAGACCCTTGAAGCGTGAGACGTCGATCTTGCCCTTGCCGCCCAGACCTTTTTCAAGCCACTCGTCACGCTCGGCCTCGTCCAGGCAATAGACGCGCTTGGCGCCTTGAGTCAGGCGGTAGAGGGGCGGGCAGGCGAGGTACAGGTGGCCCGCGTCGATCATCGGGCGCATCTGGGTAAAGAAGAACGTCATCAGCAGCGAGGCGATATGCGCCCCGTCCACGTCCGCGTCGGTCATGATGATGACTTTGTCATAGCGCAGATCGTCGACGTTGAACTTGGTGCCAAGGCCAACACCCAGCGCCTGTGTCAGGTCGTTGATTTCGGCATTGGTGCCCAGTTTCGAGCTGGCCGCGCCTAGCACGTTCAGGATCTTGCCGCGCAGGGGCAGCAGCGCCTGTGTCTTGCGGTCACGGCCCATCTTGGCCGATCCACCGGCCGAGTCGCCCTCGACAATGAACAGCTCGGTGCCGTCACGGTTGGTGGCGGAACAGTCCACCAGCTTGCCGGGCAGGCGCAGTTTCTTGGTGGCGGATTTGCGGGCGGTCTCTTTCTCCTGACGGCGGCGCAGGCGTTCTTCGGACCGCAGGATCAGGAAGTCGAGGATGGCCCCGGCGGATTTGGTGTCGGCGGCCAGCCAGTTGTCGAAGTGGTCACGGACGGCGTTTTCGACCAGCCGCTGCGCCTCGACCGTGGCGAGGCGGTCCTTGGTCTGGCCGACGAATTCAGGCTCGCGGATGAAACACGAGACCAGCGCGCAGCCCCCCGTTATCAGGTCTTCGCGGGTGATCTGCGCGGCCTTCTTGTTGTTTATCAGCTCTCCGTACGCCTTGATTCCCTTGAGAATCGCGGCCCAGAAACCCGCAACATGGGTGCCACCTTCGGGCGTGGGGACGGTGTTACAGTAGGACTGGATGAACCCGTCGCGCGACGGCGTCCAGTTGATCGCCCATTCGACCTTGCCGGGGGTGTTGAATTTCTCCTGAAAGTCCACGGTGCCGGCAAAGGGTTGCTCGGCATAGGTGGAGGAGCCGTTCATCGTCTCCTTCAGGTAGTCCGACAAACCGCCGGGGAAGTGAAAGGACGCCTCGGTCGGGGTTTCGCCGTCGTCGATGGCGGTTTTCCAGCGAATCTCGACGCCCGAGAACAGATAGGCCTTGGAGCGGATGGATTTGAACAGGCGGGCCGGTTTGAACTTGTGATGGCCAAAGATGTCCGCATCCGCGTGGAAGGTGACGGTGGTGCCGCGCCGGTTGGGGGCTGCGCCGACCTTTTCGACCGGGCCAAGGGGGATACCGCGCGAGAACCGCTGTTCGAACAGCTGCTTGTCACGCGCCACCTGAACGACCATCGAATCCGACAGGGCGTTGACCACGGACGCGCCCACGCCGTGCAGACCGCCCGAGGTCTGGTATGCTTTTCCTGAGAATTTGCCGCCCGCGTGTAGGGTGCACAGGATCACCTCAAGCGCCGATTTGTCCGGGAATTTGGGGTGTGGGTCGATCGGGATGCCGCGCCCGTTGTCGCGCACGGTGAGGGCGTAATCTGCGTGCAGCTCGACCTCGATCCGGTTGGCGTGGCCAGCGACGGCCTCGTCCATCGAGTTGTCGAGGATTTCGGCGACCATATGGTGCAGCGCACGCTCGTCCGTGCCGCCGATATACATACCGGGGCGTTTGCGCACGGGTTCCAGCCCTTCGAGCACCTCGATCGAGGAGGCGTCGTAGGTGGTGGAGGCGCTGGGCGTCAACAGGTCGTCGGGCATAGGTGCTGCTCTTGTTTTTGGGTTTGGCCCATTATGGCAGGTGATGTGTGCCGGGGGAAGAGGGGCGCGAGGTGTTGTGGGGATTTGAGAGGTGGAGAATGGGGTGGAGGCCTGCTGTGCGGACAAATCCGCCGTTCGGGGTTAATCCAATAAAGTCCGCTTGCGGCGTGCCTTCCAGATATCAGCATGCTATCGGTGCGCGGATTGAAGACTCTCGAAAGATATTTCTGAAATGGACTCGACGAATTTGCTTCGACTTGCTGGTGTTGTTTTTGTGGCAGTTTCATTCGTTGTAATTGGAGACACCGCTGGAAAGCTTTTGACAGCACGTGGCGTCGATCCATTCTTTATCGCTTGGACAAGATTTGCATTGGCGGCTGCCGTGCTATTGCCGTTCAGTGGAATCGCGTTGCGTGAGATTCCGAATTTGCGTGACTGGCGGGTACTGGTTCGCGGGGCATTCATCACTGGCGGTATTTGCTGCATTCTAACGGCACTGCGCACTGAGCCTATTGCAAATGTGTTTGGGGCATTCTTTGTAGGTCCCATCGTCTCGTATGTTTTAGCGATACTATTTCTAGGTGAGACTCCATCGCGAAGCCGAAGCATGCTTTTAGCGCTTGGCTTTTTGGGTGTATTGCTTGTCGTGAAGCCGGGTTTTGGAGCGACTTTTGGCATGGCGTTCGCTCTTGCGGCGGGCGGATTTTATGGCGCCTACCTAGCGATGACGCGAACCGTCGCTGGTTTGTATCGGCCACGGTTTTTGCTGATGTCGCAGCTTATCATCGGCTCGGTTCTCTTGACACCGTTCGGATTGAGCGTGAACTTCCCCGATTTGGGGTTGCCAGTTTTGGCCCTCATCGGCGTAAGTGCTCTCGGGTCAGCTCTTGGCAACTTCCTCTTGGTTGTCGCGAGCAAATCGGCTGAGGCGAGCCTCATTGCGCCGCTCGTTTATAGCCAGTTGTTTTCGGCAACACTGGCGGGATTTCTCGTATTTGGGGATTGGCCGGACACTTACGCCTTGCTCGGACTGTTTTTGATCGCTTTCTCTGGTTTTGGTTCATTGTTTATTCATCAAAAGCAAGCGCACCGTGCTTAAGTTGCCATTCGTCCACCGCACAGCTTTGGTCGAGTTGGACTCGGACCTGTCGTTCATTGCCTACTGCGTCACCTCGTTGCGTCATCGCCGGAAGTTTGCCTCGTAACCGGTTCGAATTGTTACTAGGCTGCGCCTGACGTTCAATCGAGAGGAAAGACAGGTACCGCATGAGCTGGATCAGGACAGTGCCGTTTGAAGAGGCGACGGGCAAGCTGAAGAAATTGTATGAGCGGGTGACCGGCCCGGACAACAATGTGGACAACATCATGATGGCGCATTCCTTGCGGCCGCATTCGATGGAAGGCCATATGGCGCTGTACAAGAACGTGCTGCACCACACCGGAAACAAGACTCCGAAGTGGTTTCTGGAGACGCTTGGTGTCTGGGTCAGTTCGCTGAACAGATGCGCCTATTGCGTTGAGCATCATTTTCAGGGTTTGCAACGGCTGTTGGGAGATGCCGAGCGGGGAAATGAGATCCGGGCCGCGATCGAGGCGCGCGATCCCGATGCTGCGCCGCTGGACGGGGCGCAGATCGCGGCGATGCGGTATGCGCAGATACTGACCGAGGATCCGGCGGCGCTGACGGAAAATGACGTCGAAACCCTGCGGCGCGCGGGTTGGGACGACGGCGAGATTTTGGAGATCAATCAGGTCAGCTCGTATTTCTCGTATGCGAACAGGACCGTTCTTGGGCTTGGATGCTCGACCAAGGGCGATGTTCTGGGCCTGTCGCCGAACAATTCGGACAACCCCGAGGATTGGGGACATCGGTGAGGGCAGGAGCGAGAGGCGCTGCCTCTCGCGCTCTCCGGAGTATTTTGAGCCAGATGAAGAAGCGGATCAGCGCGGCTGTATCCAGTTCAGAATCTCAGTGGCGACCGTCTGAGGTTTTTGGTGGTGCAGCCAGTGGTCGGTGCCGGGGATCGGGATGCGCGTCAGGTCGGCTGCGAAGTCTTCGAGACCTTCGGATGCTTCGGGAAGAAGGGCCATGTCATCCGGTCCCCAGAGCAGCAGGTGCGGACAGGTCACGTTGAGTCGGTCGAGCGGCAATTTAGGCAGATCGGTTCGCGGTTTGCCCGGCTCGGCCACGATAAGGGGCGAGGCGCGGTACCAGTTCAGCATGGTGTTCAGGCGGCCGGGGCGTGCCCATTCCGTGCGGTAGCCTTCCATCCGGCCATCGGACATCCAGTCCAGCCCCATGCCATGGCGGAAGAATTGTTCAAGCTTTTCGAAGTTGTTGGCCGCCAGCCAGTCGGCGGAATCTTTGGACCGGAGTTGGTTGATATACTGGGACGCTGCGGATTGCGCGCCTCCCGCGGCCATGGCGCGCTGAAAGGGCACGGGGTGGACGCCGTTGGCGATAATCAGGCGGCTGACCAGTTCGGGGCGGAACATGGCAAGGCCATAGGCGACGGATGCGCCCCAGTCATGGCCGAGCACGGCAACCGGCGCCCCCAGTTGTTCGATCAGGGCGGCCATGTCTGAAACCAGTTCGGACAGGACATAGTTTGCGGTACCTTCCGGTGCCCAGCTTTGACCGTATCCGCGCTGATCCGGGGCGATACAGTGGAAGTCCTGCGCGAGATGCGGGGCGAGATCTGCCCAGGCGCCGCCGTATTCCGGAAAGCCGTGCAGCATGAGCAGTGTTGGAAGGTCGGGATCGCCCCATTTTCTCAAGAAAAAGGGCTGGCCGTTCAGGTCCGTGGTTTCCGTTATCATTCCGCCCTCCTTCGGGGTGCCTTTCAATTCCGGTGGCATGACCACAGCATTTTGATTTTTCCGGAGTTTGTGAAGCTTTTTTGACACCAGTCAACGCAGGGTCATTCCGGGGCTGATAGGCTTTGGCCGGACAGTGAACCCGAGGAGAGAATATATGGACGCCGTGGCCCAAAACGAACAGAAGCCGGAGGAAATCAAGGTAGTGCCGGTTGACAAACCGCGCGTGTCCGAGCCCAGCCCGGAGAAAATCCGGCAGGCTTTCGAAAGTGGCAGGTATCCGTACCCCCGGAAAATGGCCCGCCGGTCCTATGAGATCGAAAAGGCGAAATTGCAGGCTGAGTTGCTGAAGGTTCAATTGTGGGCGCAAGAAACCGGCGAGCGGTTCGTACTGTTGTTCGAAGGGCGCGATGCCGCTGGTAAGGGTGGAACGATCAAGCGGTTCATGGAACATCTCAACCCGCGTCAGGCCCGTGTTGTCGCGCTGAACAAGCCGACCTGGGAAGAGAAGGGCCAGTGGTATTATCAGCGCTACGTGCAGGAGCTGCCGACGGTCGGAGAAATGGTGTTCTATGACCGGTCCTGGTACAACCGCGCAGGGGTCGAACGGGTGATGGGTTTCTGTTCCCCCAACGAGTATCTGGAGTTCATGCGCCAGACGCCGGATCTGGAGCGGATGCTGGTGCGGTCGGGGATCAGGTTGTACAAATACTGGTTCTCGGTCACCCGCGACGAGCAATTGCGCCGGTTCAAAAGCCGTGAAACCGATCCGCTGAAGCAGTGGAAACTGTCACCGATCGACAAGGCCAGTCTGGATAAATGGGACGATTATACCGAGGCGAAGGAGGCGATGTTCTTCTACACCGATACAGCCGACGCGCCGTGGACGGTGGTCAAGTCGAATGACAAGAAGCGGGCGCGGCTGAACTGTATGCGTCATTTCCTGTCAACGTTGGAGTATCCGGGAAAAGACCACGACTTGGTTGGTGAGCCCGATCCGCTGATCGTGGGTCAGGCGCATCATGTCATTCATCAGTCCGAGCATATTCTGGGCACCGCGTTGCATCCGGACACGCGCGCCGGTTGATCGGTCATATTTCGGTAGTCAGAAGGCGCAACAGGGGGCTGAGGGCCTGATATGTTTCACTGAGAGCTGCTTGCGGTGCCGAAAATGAAGACTGCGGCAGATCCTGCCAGACGGTGATGGATTTCCGGCGCAGCAAAGTTCCCTGCGGATGATCCTTGTCGAACGGCGCCGGGACGCGTTTGAGTTCCGGTTCGTCGATCCGGTACCCCTGCGACCTGTATTGATCCAGCAGGGCGGCCAGCTCGGCGCCTGTGTCCGAGTCTGCCGCCTTTCGCCACGCGGTCAGAGCGGCCTTGTCGAAACTCATCGCGCCGCCGCCCACCGAGACATAGTCGGGTGAAATCCCGAAGAAAAACCCGACCTTCAATGCGCCATCACCCGGCAGGGACCAGAGCATGTGAAGATGGGTGTGATAGGGTGTTTTGTCTTTGGAAAAGCGCACGTCCCGCTGTGGGCGGAACAGTTTTGTTCCGGTTCCCGGGCCGATCTGGTGCGCGAATTGCTCCATCAGCAGGGTCGCGGGGGTTTTGAGATCAGCCTCGTACTGTGTCTTGTGCTCAGTGAACCACGTGCGGGTGTTGTTTGCAGCAAGCTGCGCCAGAAAAGCGCGGGCATCGGGAATGAGGCGGGCGAAAGGGTCGGGCATCGGCGGGCTCCTGCTGGTTCGGTCAGTTTAGCGCCAGAGTCTCGGATTGAAATATCTTGCATACCCCTTGCGAAATCCGACGGGCATTTCTAAGCGTGGTCGAATGAGCAAGGTGATGACATATGGCGGCCATGTCCGCGCAATTGCGGTATTGGGCCTGCCACTGATCGGCGGGCATCTGGCGCAGTTTGCCATTGGCCTGACCGATACGGTCATGCTGGGCTGGTACGGGGTCGAGGCGCTGGCGGCTGTGACGCTGGCCAGCAGCTATTTCTTTGTCCTGTTCCTGTTCGGCGGCGGATTTGGCCTGGCCGTCATGCCGATGGTGGCGACTGCAGCGGCCGAGGAGGATGAAACCAGCATTCGCCGGTCGACGCGTATGGGGTTGTGGTTGTCTCTGCTTTATGGGGCACTGACAATGCCCTTGCTGTGGTGGTCTTACCCGATCCTGATCGCCCTGAAACAGGAGCCGCAGACCGCCGCGATGGCGTCCGAATATCTGCGGGTCGCGGGGTGGGGATTGTTCCCGGCCTTGCTGGTGATGGTGCTGAAATCCTATCTGGCCGCGCTAGAGCGGACGCAGATCGTTCTGTGGATCACCGTGGCGGCGGCGCTGGTCAACGGGGTGACGAACTATGCCCTGATATTTGGCAACTGGGGTGCGCCCGAACTTGGGGTTATGGGTGCCGCAATCGCGTCGGTCGTGACGCAGGCCGTATCGCTGGTGGCCGTCGTGGTTTACGCGGTGCGCGTATTGCCGGAACACAGCCTGTTTCAGCGGTTTTGGCGTCCGGATTGGGAGATGTGGTTCCGCGTCCTGCGGCTGGGTGTGCCCATTGGGTTGACCTTGCTGGCCGAGGTGTCGCTGTTCGCAACATCCGCCGTCATGATGGGGTGGATCGGACAGGTTCCGCTGGCGGCGCATGGTATTGCGCTGAATCTGGCCTCGGCGACGTTCATGGTGCATCTGGGGCTGTCGAATGCTGCCACGATCCGGGCGGGCAACGCGCTGGGCCGCAGGGATCGGGCCCATCTTGAAAAGGGCGCGATTACGGTGACAGCGATGTCTCTGGTCGTGTCGATCCTGACGATCATCCTGTTTCTGACCTGTGCCGAGCCGTTGATTTCGCTGTTCATGGAGCCGGACAATCCGCAGCGTCCGCAGATTCTGGCGATTGGCAGCGGCCTGCTGGCGATGGCGGCGCTGTTCCAACTGGTGGATGGCGCGCAGGTGATCGCGCTGGGACTGTTGCGCGGATTGCAGGACGCGAAGATCCCCATGGTGATGGCTGCGCTGAGCTATTGGGTCGTGGGCATCCCGGCATCTTACTACTTTGGCTTCGTGCAGGGCATGGAAGGGATCGGCATCTGGCTGGGCCTAGTGTTGGGCCTTGCCTTTGCGGGGGTATTGCTGATGGCGCGGTTCTGGATGCGATCGGTACAGCAGGTGGGCGTGCCTGCGGAATAGCAGGCGCCGCCCGAAGTCAATCCTTTGACTGACGATCCGCCATTTTCCTGACGAGGACCGAGCGCAAATCGTGCATGGCCATCAGCAGGCGGTCGGTGACCTCGTCCAGTTGTGCCTCGGTTGCCTTGGACTGTGCCCATTGGGTGGTCAGGTTCAGGTGATCGACGGTGCGGTGAATATCGTCGATGTCCCGCTGCGCCAGCAGGGACCTGCGGTCGTCCATCCAGCTTTCGATGCGGGCCTTGTCCTGGTCCGTCAGCTCGCGCCCGCCCTGTGGCTTGACCTCGCCATTGCGGATGTTGATGACGGCGATCTGCTCCATCTCGATCCGCTGCTGGCGGTTTTCGGTGTTCACGCGGAACACGGCGGCGCCGTTTTCGCGGGTGCGGAAGTAGTATTCGGGCAAGCTGACGGACATCGCTGGCCTCCGTTCAGGTCAGGGCGGCGCAGAAACGCTGAATGCGCGTGCAGGCCGTGGTCAGCGCCTCGTCCGAGGTTGCATAGCTGACCCGGAAGTTCGGCGACAGGCCAAAGGCCGCTCCGAAAACAACTGCCACATCTGCCTCTTCCAGCAGCGCGTTTGCGAATGCTTCGTCGGTGTCGATCACGGTGCCGGCCGGGGTCGTCTTGCCGATAAGCCCGGCGATGGAGGGGTAGACATAAAAGGCGCCTTCGGGGGTGGGGCAGGTGATGCCGTCAACCTCGTTCAGCATCGACACGACCAGATCGCGGCGGCGTTTGAATGTTTCGTTGTTGGGGGCCAGAAACGCCTGTGTGCCGTTCAGCGCCTCGACCGCAGCCCACTGGCTGACGGAGCAGGGGTTGGACGTCGACTGGGACTGCACCTTTCGCATGGCGGCGATCAGTTCGACGGGACCAGCGGCATAGCCAATGCGCCAGCCGGTCATGGCATAGGCCTTGGAGACGCCATTACAGGTGAGCGTGCGGTCATAAAGCTGCGGTTCCACCTGCGCGGGGGTGCAGAATTCGAACCCGTCATAGGCCAGATGTTCATACATGTCGTCGGTCATGACCCAGACATGGGGGTGGCGCAGCAGGACATCGGTCAGTGCTTTCAGCTCATCGCGGCTGTAACCCGCGCCGGTCGGGTTCGAGGGCGAGTTGAAGATAAACCACTTTGTGTTGGGCGTAATTGCATCCTCAAGCTGCTGTGCGGTCAGCTTGAAGCTGTTGTCCAGACTTGTTTCGACAATAACCGGTGTGCCACCCGCCAGCAGGACCATATCCGGATAGCTGACCCAGTAGGGGGCGGGAATGATCACCTCATCTCCGTCATTTAGGGTGGCCATCAGCGCATTATAGAGCGTCTGCTTGCCACCCGTGCCGACGGAAACCTGTGCCGGTGTGTAATCCAGTCCGTGGTCACGCTTCATCTTGGCGCACACCGCTTGTTTCAGTTCCGGGATACCATCGGGGGCGGTGTATTTGGTCTTTCCCGCTGCAATCGCGGCAACTGCAGCGTCCTTGATGTTCTGCGGTGTATCAAAATCGGGCTCACCCGCACTGAGGCCGATCACGTCGCGGCCCGCTGCCTTTAGCTCTGCCGCTTTTGCCGTCATTGCAATCGTGGGCGAGGGTTTGACGCGGGACAATGTCGCAGACAGGAAGTTCATGGGGGCCTCGGTTTGTATGTTCAGCCTGTCTGTCATAGGGTGCGCCCGAATGACGATCAAGCGATATGAAAAGACGATATTGGAGCGCCCCATGAGTGAGAATGAAAACTGGTATGGACCGGAAGCAGCCACCTTTGGGGATCGTCTCGCCGGGGCGCGTGAAGCGGCAGATATGAACCAGGCACAGTTGGCGCGGCGTCTGGGTGTCAAAAAGGCCACCATCACTGCATGGGAAAACGATCTGTCCGAACCGCGCGCAAACAGGCTGTCGATGATGGCCGGGATGCTGAATGTTTCGATCAAGTGGCTGCTGACCGGCGAGGGCGAGGGGATGGTTGCGCCCGATGAGCTGAGCGAAGAGGCAGCGGATATGGCGTCGATTGCTGCGGAATTGCGGGCCATCCGTGGCGAGATGCGCGCAAGTATCGAACGCGCCGCCAGACTGGAAAAGAAACTGCGTCAGATGATGGAGCAGGCATAGTGACCGAGCCGCGCGACACCCGGATCAGGCGCATGAAGATGCGGTCGATGCGTCGGGGGATCAAGGAAATGGATCTGATCCTGTCCGCATATGCCGACCGTAACCTTGCGGCGATGGATGATGCGGGGCTGGAAGTCTATGACGCCTTGCTGCACGAGAACGATCAGGACCTGTATCAGTGGGTGACGGGGCAGGTCGCGCCGCCCGCGCCTTACACCGATCTGGTCGCGGATATCGCGCAAACGTTTCAAAAATAGATCAAAACCCGGCTTAACCGATTTTTCGGGAATTCGGTTCATCGTGCAGGACACAGCGCGAGTGAATCGGAGGATCGGATGAGTATGGAAATGCAGGTTGCCGTGCCCGCAACCAGGGGTTTCATGACCGGGTATCTTGAGGCTTTGGCCCTTGTCGAGCGGCTGCACAGGCTGCTTCTGGATGTCATCAAGGATGAGTTCGAGCGGGTTGGCGTGCTCGAAATCAACGCGGTACAGGCCTTGCTGCTGTTCAACATCGGCGATCATGAGGTGACCGCCGGTGAGCTGAAAAGCCGGGGTTATTATCAGGGCAGTAACGTCAGCTATAACCTGAAGAAGCTGGTTGAAATGGGCTATATGCACCATCAGCGGTGTGAGATCGACCGCCGTTCAGTGCGGGTGCGGCTGACGCCGAAGGGGCGTGAAATTCGCGACATCGTGGCCGAGCTATTCTCGCGCCACGCGGACGGTTTGCAGGCCAGAGGGGTATTGGGCGCCGACGGGGTCGAGGACATTACCAGCGCGCTGAGGCGTGTGGAACGGTACTGGACCGATCAGATCCGCTATATCTACTGAGAGGATGTTGGCGTCGGTTGTTCGACTGTGAAGGTGTGCGACAAAACAAGGCTTTGCAGCTCTTTTTTAAGCTTTCGGGCCATGGCGTCTTCGAACGCGGCAAAGCCCAGGGCGGTTTCGACGAACGCGTCCGGTCCAAGAATGACCCAGGCGTTGTAATAGGCGGAAAGTTCTCCGATCTGGACATAGCGTTTGTCCCCGGCAACGGGGTCATCGGCGCCGATGACCAGCCCGTTGATGGTGATGCCGGAGTTTTGCAAAGCCGCCTTCGCGGCGCGTGGATGGGGGCCAATGTTGTGTTTGCCGTCGCCGGACAGATCCAGAGTGCGCTTCCAGCATTCCTGCTGGCGGGCCAGCAGGGACGCCCCGAACTGCATCGCCGACCCGACAGCGGTACCGGGCGGTGCGGGCGAGCGGGTCATGTTATCGAGGGTTCCGGCAATAGCGTCGAGGGTGCTTTCATCCCTGACATCGATCCAGTCTTGCAGCATTCTTTGATGTCCGGGTTCGCTCCATTCAAAGATGGCCAGCCGGACCGGGGCTGCGGGTTGGGCGAGAAAGGCCCCTCTGACATCCGGCCGCCGCAGCGCGTTTGCCAGCCCACCCCGTTGCAGACGGTATTCGCTACTGTCAACCGAGCCTGAGACGTCCATGCCCAATGCCAGCGCCTGGCGGCATTCGGCTGACAATGGAGGCGCCGCAAGGCACAGAAACCCCAGCAGCGCCCGGATCATTCGCCCATCCGGTCGTCGATTGCCCCTATGACCATCCCCGAGAGTTCGCGCTCCAGCTTGCGGCGCATGGCGCGTTCGAAATCCTCGAACCCTTGCGCAATCTCAAGAAAGGCGCCGGGTCCGTGCAGGACATTGTTTTCAAAGAACGGGATCAGGAACAGTTCCCCTTCAAAATCGGCAGCATTGATGACCAGACCGTTGACCACCGTGTTCTCAAAGGGAAAGTGCCTATAGGCCGAGTCCGGTCCGTAACCGTCATTGTTTGACCCGTCGCCCGACAGATCGATGGTCTGGAACAAACAGCGCGGCGCCTGCTGCATCAGCGTCGCGCCGAATGCCAGCGCATAGCCCATCGCCGTCGCAGATCCGCTGTCGGACCGGACGGATTGCTGAACAGTTGTTGCCGCCAGCAGCAGGTCGACTTCGGTTTCGATCAGAGTCCAGTTCAGTATGACGCGCTGGGTTGAGCGACCGCTCCATTCATAAACGGCCAGAGCGACCGGCATGGGAGAGGCGAAGAACGCCCGGGTGACTTCCGGCGCCACCAGCGCTGCGGCCAGCCCTTGCCGCTGCAGGGCATCCTCGGTCGCGTCCACCGAGGTTGAGATGTCGATGGCCAAAGCGAGGGCCAGACGGCAGGTGTCCGCCTTAAGGGGGCTGGCCAGAAGGGCCAGCCCCAGTGCTGTCAGCCAGCGGATCACCAGTGGCCAGTGCTTTCCATGCTGGTCCAGGGCTCGGCCGGATCCAGCGCATTGCCGTTCTGCAACAACTCGACCGAGATGTTGTCGGGTGAGCGCACGAACGCCATGCGTCCGTCACGTGGCGGGCGGTTGATCGTCACGCCGTTGTCCTGCAGGTGCTGGCACATCTCATAGATATTATCCACGCCATAGGCGAGATGCCCGAAATGGCGGCTGTCGCTGGGCAGGGCATCGTCACCGTCCCAGTTGTGGGTCAGTTCGATCGGAGCGTCCTCCTGACCGGGAGGGGCCATGAACAGCAGCGTGAAACGGCCGCCTTCGCTTTCGTATCTGCGAGTTTCCTGCAACCCGAGAAGTTCAAAGAACGCCTTGGATTTTTCCAGATCTTTCACGCGGATCATGGTGTGAAGATATTTCAGTGCCATTATCGGGCATCCCTTGCCAGTGTTTTGCTGGTCCGAAGCTTAGCGCGCTGTCCGGTCCTGTCGAGGGGCGCAGCAGAAGAAATGAGGCGAGGACCGCCCGCATCGGTTTTTGCGCCCATAGGACGCACGATATGGCGGTTCCTGTTCCGAGGCTGTCGAGATATAGTGGTGAACGACTCATTTCAGGAAAGGACTTCCACATGCCGCTTTCGCCCGAGCAACTGGCCGAGATCGAAGCGCAGCGCGCGCAATCTCATCAGACACGCCGCGTTGTTGCGCCGGGAATGGAAGAGCATCTGTATACCGCGCATCCGGTTCTGGATCACGGTTTTGTCCGTGTCATCGACTATATGGGTGACGATGCCGCGATCTGTCAGGCGGCGCGGGTGTCTTATGGCAAAGGCACCAAGTCAGTGCAGAACGATGAGGGGCTGATCCGCTATCTCATGCGGCACTGGCATTCGACCCCGTTCGAAATGTGCGAGATCAAACTGCATGTGAAGCTGCCGGTGTTTGTTGCGCGTCAGTGGATTCGCCACCGGACCGCCAACGTCAATGAGTATTCCGCGCGCTATTCTATTCTGGACCGCGAATTCTATATTCCCGCGCCGGAACATGTCGCGGCCCAGTCCGAGGTGAACAATCAGGGTCGGGGCAGTGCGCTGGAAGGGGCCGAGGCTGCGCAGGTGCTGGAACTGCTCAAGGCCGACAGCGCGCGGTGTTACGATAACTACGAGGCGATGATCAGTCAGGACGGGCAGCAGGGATTGGCGCGCGAACTGGCACGGATGAACCTGCCTGCGAATATCTATACGCAGTGGTACTGGAAGGTCGATCTGCACAACCTGTTCCATTTCCTGCGTTTGCGGGCGGATGCACATGCGCAGTACGAAATCCGCATCTATGCGGAAACCATGTGCAAGGTCGTCGCGGACTGGGTTCCCTTTGCCTACAAGGCCTTCGAGGATTATCGGCTGGGGGCCGTGAACCTGTCGGCACAAATGGTCGACTGTCTGCGCCGGATGCTGAAGGGCGAGAACGTGACACAGGAAAACTCGGGCATGTCGGCGCGGGAATGGCGCGAGCTTGAGGCGGTTATCCGCGAAGGCTGAGTCGGCAGACGCGCATATCGTTTGTCTATACATTGCGTCATGAAGCTGTTACATTGGCCTCATGGCGCAGTTTTCGAAAACCGGATTGATCTGCCTTGTGACCTTGCTTGCTGGGCCGGTCTCAGCAGCCTCACCGATTGCCGAGGTGATCTGTGAGCCGACGGACAGGATGCGGCAGAAACTGTCGCACCAGTTTGGTGAGACGCGGACCGCGTCAGGGATGCGGGGGCCTGAACAGATCATGGAGGTCTGGACCAGCACCGAGGGCGACTGGACGCTGGTGGTCACCTATGCAAGCGGGACTTCCTGCATTGTGGCGATGGGCGAGAACTGGTTCACACAGCCCGAGCGTGATCCGGCCTGACACCGAACCCATATCGTTTTGAAGATTTTGATGGTTAACGGCCGGAAATTGGCCGCTAACCTTGTTTAGATACGCCCGCGCAAAGGCGGGATGGGTATTACAGCGGTTTCAAATCAGCCGCCATCATGCGGCCGTCGCGTCCGTCCTGCAATTCGTACGAGACTTTCTGATTGTCAGCGAGCCCAGTCAGACCGGAACGTTCTACGGCCGAGATATGAACAAACACATCCTTGCCCCCCTCGTCAGGAGCGATAAAACCATAGCCTTTGGTCGTATTGAACCACTTCACGGTGCCAGTTGGCATTTTTCCGTGTCTCCTTCTACTTACACGTGGTCCCAAAAAGTAATGGGATAGTAATTGACGTCATCACTGCCGAAACCTGTTTCGCACTCACTCGAAACAGTCACGACCGCGGGTTTCGCCCTTTTCAACATTGCATGGTGATGTAAAAAATCAAGAATTACGCAAAGAATCCCGAAATTTTGCCTGATCTTTTGGGAAAAAAAGTGGAGCGATCATGCGCCTGTATGGCCTGAAAAACTGTGATACCTGCCGCAAGGCATTGAAATCATTGCCGGAAGCAGAGCTTGTGGATGTGCGGGCACAAGGTGTTCCGCCCGAAACCATGATGCAGGCTCTGCAGGCATTCGGCGAAGCTTTGCTTAACACCCGTTCCACCACCTGGCGGGGATTGAGTGAATCCGAGCGCGCACGCCCACCGATTGAGTTGCTGACCGACCATCCGGCGCTGATGAAGCGGCCGCTGATCGAGCGTGACGGGCAATTGTATCTGGGCTGGACTGCGGATACGCGTGATGCTCTTGGCGTTGCGTGAAAACGTAACTATCTGCGTTACCGTGGTTTTGGAGACTTTGGATGCGTAATGCCGCAATGATATTGGGTGTCGTCGCCGGGCTGATCGGAATGATCGTCGGGTTTTTCGGGTTCGGCTATGTCGAGGTGATCAAGCAGTTCGGGGAAATTGATGGTATCGCCGAGCAGGTCGAAAACGCCGAACTGATTCAGGTGATGTCGATCCTGGCGCCGATGCTTGCGATTGCGGGTGGGGCGATGGCCCATGCGCGTGCCCTGGTGGCGGGCATTCTGCTTATGCTGTCGGCGGCGGGGATGTATTATGCGTTTGGATTCAACGCCTTTACTATGTTCCCGATCACATTTGCGGCGCTTGGTGGTATTCTGGGGCTCGCCGCGGGAAAACCGGACGAGCCCAAGGCACATTTCTGAGGTCAGGAGATGCGCAGGATGCGGTCCAGCGAAAGTGGGCCTGCGCCGTTGATCACAAGAACCAGCAAAAGGAACGTCCACATCGTGCGTTGATCCATCAGGCCCAGCGAGTTGTCGAACAGGCTGCCCAGGGCAACACCGTGGCCGGCGACGTCCACAATTGTCTGCACCCAGATAAAGCCGATCATGGCAACGGCGGACAGGCGGGTCAGCAGGCCGACGAGGATCAGAGCGGGCAGCACAAACTCGGCTATCGTGCCAAAGAAGATGATGATCCGCTGAAAGATATTCATCTGGGTGACATCATACAGAACCGCTTCGGCGGCTTTGGGGAAAATCTGGCCGAAAGCGCCCGCGGACGGAGAAAAGATCGACCCGTCGATCTTGAGCATTGCCGAATTCCAATAATAGAACAGAAGGACCGCAGCAAAAACAAGTCGCGCCAGCGTCGGTGTCAGAAAATCTGACGACCGGTCGAGTTTCCCGAGGACGCTGTTGTGAAGGGTGATCAGCGCAGTCATGTATCCAGCCTTTCGATAGTCACAGAAGTTATCGCACCACCCTGCAGAAGCAGTGCGAGTGTGGCACCCAGATCAAAATCCGGATCCGCAGACGAAACCTTTTCATAAGCTTCGCCAATGGTTTGTCCCGATTGCAGGGCTGCAATCCATTCCGCTCCGCCTGCGGGCAGAAGGTGTGGCATCGGGTCGAATTCGGGCCGGACGACCAAAACGTCCTGCGCACCGGGTTCGGGTTTCGGTGCAGCCTCTTCAGTATTGAAGCGCCAGATCGCATGGATCGGCCAAGGCGAACGTAGCACCTGCAGGGCAGGCGCAAAGGTCAGCCTTGCCTGCATCAGGTCTTCGGGCGGAACGCTCAGGGCATCGGGGGAAATGGCCTGTGCATCGGCTGCGTGATACGAGCGGCGCAGCGCCAGTTCCAACCGGGCGACATCGGGCAGATAGCCAAGGTGCGAAAGCTGCTCCATCCCGGCAAGAAAATCTGGGAAGGCTTCGCCATAGAACATCATCAGCGGCGAGGATGGGGGGTGGCGGCGCAGGAAGATGCCCGCCAGACCATCCATATTCTGCGACCCCAGCAATTTGGCGATGACCGGAAACGCCTGATGCATCGCTTCGGTCAGTGAGACGGCCACATTATTGCGGTAAACGCTGAAGCGACGGCCAGCAGGGCGCGCGTGCGCATCGCTGAGGCCGGATGGAACCGGTATTGATGCATCGAGAATGGCATCATGGAGGGTTGTTTGCGAAACGGTCATAGCGGAATGCGTGCCAGCGCGTTTTCGGCGCGCACGGCCTCGTGCCGCAGAACAGGCCAGTCCGGGACATCCGTGTCCCATTCGATGAGGATGGGTTTGGGGCCGGAGCGTTCCAGCACATAGTCAAGCAAGGCCCAGACCGGATCGACGACTTCTCGCCCGTGGCTGTCGATCAGCAGGGGATGGCCATGGTCATCCTCATCCTCGTCATGACCGCCCAGATGAATCTCGCCAACTTTTTCCAGCGGATAGGCGTCGATATAATCCTGGGGTGAGAAATCCAGATTTGTGGCGGACACGAAGACGTTGTTCACGTCCAGCAGCAGGCCGCAGCCGGTGCGGCGGGAAATTTCGCGCAGAAAATCGGGCTCGGACCAGGTACTTTCCTGAAAGGCCAGATAGCTGGAGGGGTTTTCCAACAGCATTTTCCGCCCGACCGTGTCCTGAACCTGTTCAATGTGATCGCAGACACGGGTCAGTGTCGCATCGGTGTAGGGCAGGGGCAGAAGGTCGTTCAGGAAATGGCTGTCATGGGTGGACCATGCCAGATGCTCGGAGAAGCTGGCCGGGTTCAGCCAGTCCACCAGATGTTTCAGCCGGGCAAGGTGATCTGCGTCCAGCGGTCCCTCGCCGCCGATCGACAGGCCGACACCATGGACCGAAATTGGAAACTGTTCAGATAGGTGACGCAGCTGCGCCAGAGGCCGGCCGCCATCGCCCATGTAGTTTTCGGCGTGGATTTCCAGCCATGTGACCGGCGAGGCGTCATCCAGTATCTGCAAGAAATGCTGTGGCTTGTAGCCAACACCGGGCGCTGACGGCAAACGATTTGATCTTTGCGCGTTATCCAGCATTGGTCAGGCTCCCGGTTAGAAAAATGAGGGCGGGCGATCTCAGATTGCCCGCCCCTACATTCATATTGCCAGTTTTATGCCGGCAGGTCGCGTTCCAGCGCCTCAAGCGAACCCTTGCGGTCGGAACCGTCAGCCTGTGCAGGCAGTTCGAGGGTTTCGCAGGTGCCCGCATCGACCAGGGTCCATGCGTTACCCTGATAATCTACGGTCGAGGTACCGGCGCAGGTGGTTCCAGGGCCGGCGGCGCAGTCATTCTCACCGGCCAGCGACACTCCATAGCACTTTTCTTTGGCTTGTGCGGAGGCGGTGGTGGCGGCGCCTGCGACTGCGGCTGCAACGGCACCTGCGATGGCAAGAGTTTTTGCTGTGTTCGACATCTCGGTAATCCTTATTGGTGACTGCGTATGTCCGTTTGTGACAGGACTATAATTAACGCCTTGGCCGTGAAGTTAAATTCACGAGCCCGTGTCTCACATACCCGTCAGGGAGTGTCATGCACTATTGAATGTTAATAAATTGTTTTTCAACGAAAAATTGGAAAATATTTCAATCCGGCCCCTGATGCGGGGCCGGATTTCCGGCGTTTTGCCGCCGAATGTTACAGCAGGTCCGGCGGGGTCGCGGCGCGGCCCAACTCAATTGTTACAGCCTCAAGCGGCTGAACCTGCGTCTGCTTTTCACCCAGACGGCGGACGCTGACGGTGCGCTCTTCGACTTCACGATGACCGACGGCCAGAATGATCGGCACTTTACCCACTGAATGTTCGCGGACCTTGTAGTTGATCTTTTCGTTGCGGATATCCGCCTCGGCGCGGACGCCTGCGGATTTCAGCGCTTCGACAACTTCCATCACGTAGTCATCTGCGTCCGAGGTGATCGAGGCCACGACAACCTGACGCGGGGCCAGCCAAAACGGCAGCTTACCGGCGTGTTCTTCGATCAGAATGCCGATGAAACGTTCGAACGATCCCAGTGTCGCCCGGTGCAACATCACAGGACGGTGCTTGCCGCCGTCAGCGCCGATATAGGTGGCGTCCAGACGTTCAGGCAGAACGAAATCCACCTGATGTGTGCCACATTGCCAGTCACGCCCGATCGCGTCAGTCAGGACAAATTCCAGCTTGGGCCCGTAAAAGGCACCTTCGCCGGGGTTCAATTCCGGCTCAATGCCAGCAGCGCGCGTGGCGCTGAGCAGCGCGGCCTCGGCCTTGTCCCAGACCTCATCCGAGCCTGAGCGTTTCTCGGGGCGATCCGAGAATTTGACCGAGAATTTCTCGAAACCCAGATCCTTGTAGATTTCCGACAGGAAGCGGATGAATTCGGCGGTCTCGGATTCGATCTGTTCTTCGGTGCAGAAGATATGCCCATCATCCTGCGTAAATCCGCGTACGCGCATGATCCCATGTAAGGCGCCCGAGGGTTCGTATCGGTTGCACGAGCCGAACTCGGCCATACGCAGAGGCAGGTCACGATAGGATTTCAGGCCCTGATTGAAGATCTGCACGTGGCACGGGCAGTTCATCGGCTTGAGCGCATTGATCGCCTTTTCGCGGGCATGTTCTTCGTCCACTTCGACGATGAACATGTTTTCCTGATACTTGTCCCAATGGCCCGAGGCTTCCCACAGTTTGCGGTCGACGACCTGCGGGGTGTTGACCTCGACATAACCGCCTTTGCGCTGCTGCCGGCGCATGTAGTCCTGCAACTGGGTGTAGACGGTCCAGCCGTTGGGGTGCCAGAAAATCTGGCCCGGGGCTTCTTCCTGCATGTGGAACAGGTCCATCTCGCGGCCCAACTTGCGGTGGTCGCGCTTGGCGGCCTCTTCCAGCATGTGCAGGTGCGCCTTGAGCTTTTCCTTGCCGGTGAAGGCCACGCCGTAGATGCGTTGCAGCATTGCGCGTGAACTGTCGCCACGCCAGTAGGCGCCTGCGATGCTCATCAGTTTGAAGGCATCACCCGGCAGCTGGCCGGTGTGCTGCAGGTGAGGGCCGCGGCAAAGGTCCTGCCAGTCGCCGTGCCAGTACATGCGCAGCGGTTCGTTGCCGGGAATGGCTTCGATCAGCTCGACCTTATAGGGCTCGTCATTGGCAGTGTAGAAATCGATCGCGCGCTGACGGTCCCAGATTTCCGTGGTAACCGCGTCGCGCTTGTTGATGATTTCCTTCATCTTTTTCTCGATCAGGCCGAGGTCTTCGGGCGTGAAGGGTTCGGCGCGATCAAAGTCGTAGTACCAGCCGTTCTCGATCACCGGGCCGATGGTGACCTTGGTGTCAGGCCAGATTTCCTGCACGGCGCGCGCCATGACATGGGCAAAGTCGTGGCGGATCAGTTCGTTCGCTTGAACCTCGTCCTTCATGGTGTGAATGGCGATGTCGGCATCAGCTTCGATGGGCCATTGCAGGTCCCAGTGCTGGTCGTTGACCGTGGCCGAGATGGCCTTTTTGGCCAGAGAGGTGGAGATGTCGGCAGCGACCTGCGCGGGCGTTACGCCTGCGTCATAAGAACGTGCATTGCCATCGGGAAAGGTGAGTGAGACGGATTTTGCATCCAGGGCCATGGCTGGCTCTCCTCGTCGGTTTGGCGCCCACTGAACGCCCGGTTGCGGGTTATGTGTGTGCAGGTCATGTGGCAGGCGGGTGCGCGTGTGTCAAGGGAGGAAGCGAGGGGGCAGTCCCGCCGTATTTGGAACAAGAAGAAGATTGGGCGAATTGCACTTGGGCACGTGGCGTGCATGATGCGGCAAAAGATATGAGGTCATTATGGCGGCTACGAATTTTCTGGAAACGGTGCAGGGGCGGAAGCTGGCCTATCACAAAAGCGACGGTACTGGGCCGACCATCGTTTTTCTGGGTGGGCTGAAGTCGGACATGGAGGGCACCAAGGCGGTGCATCTGGAAGCTTGGGCGCAGGGGCGCGGGCAGGGGTTTCTGAGGTTTGACTATTCCGGGCATGGCGAAAGTTCGGGTGCATTCGAAGATGGCTGCATTGGGGACTGGCATGAAGACACGATGGAGGCGGTATCGGCGTTGACCGATGGACCGCTGATCGTTGTCGGATCGTCCATGGGCGGGTGGCAGGCGTTGCTGTTGGCGCGCAAGATGCCGGAGCGGATTGCGGGAATGGTCACCATCGCGGCCGCGCCAGACTTTACCGAGGACGGATATTGGGCGTCGTTTACGCAGGAACAGAAGGCGGCGCTTGAAACCGTGGGCCATGTGGAACTGCCATCGGATTACATGGAGCCCTACATCATCACCAAGCGGATGATCGAGGATGGGCGAAAGCGTCTGGTCTTGCGCGATCCGCTGAACCTGCCATTTCCTGTGCGGTTTCTGCAGGGTACGGCGGATACTGCGGTGTCCACGGAAACGGCGGTGCGGCTTTTGGAGCATGTCAGCGGAGAGAATATCCGGCTGCTTCTGGTCAAGGATGCCGATCACAGGTTTTCGGACGGGCCGTGTCTGGGCCTGATCGAAGATGCCGTTCTGAATGTGATGGGGGAAGGCTGATGCGCCGCTTTGGCTGGATTCTCGGGCGCGTTCTGATCTCGCTGATTGTCGTCGGGGGTCTTGTCTACTGGTTCGGGCCGAGGGAAGAGGTGAACCTGACGCCCCGCTTTGATCCACGCAAATTCGGTGAAGGGGTGCAGGTGTATTTCGAAAGCACGGAATCGGCCTTTGACGATATCGTGCCGGGTGTCGAAAAACGGGTGATCTGGCAGGAGGGCGCGAAAGAGCAGCGGACGCCGTATTCCGTTCTGTACATCCACGGGTTTTCCGCCACGTCTGAAGAAATCAGGCCCGTGCCGGATCGGGTTGCTGACGCGCTTGGTGCCAATCTGGTCTATACCCGCCTGCAAGGCCATGGGCGGGGCAGTGCCGCGATGACTGAAGGGACAGCCTCGGGCTGGATGGAGGATACGGCAGAGGCATTGGCGGCAGCGCGCGCAGTTGGTGAGCAGGTTATAGTTATCTCGACCTCAACAGGCGGGACTTTGGCGGCGGCTGCGGCCCTTGATCCCGAGTTGAGCGAGGGGGTGGCTGCGATGGTTTTTGTCTCGCCGAACTTTGGCGTCAATACCGTGGCCGCTTGGGTGCCGACCCTGCCATGGGCGCGGCACTGGCTGCCCGCCCTTTTGGGAGGGGAACGCGATGTGTCCAGCCCCGACCCGGACAAGAACCTGTATTGGACCACCCGCTATTCGTGGGAGGCGATTGTGCCCATGTCCGCGCTGGTGGCTGAGGTCTTTGCGCTTGATTTCGCAGGCGCACAAATTCCGGCGCTGTTCTGGTTCTCGATGGACGATCAGGTCGTAAGGCCGGACCTTACGCAGGAGGTTGCGGAAAACTGGGGTGGTCCGTCCAAGGAGCAACTGGTGACGATGGGGCCGGAGGACGATCCGTCCTCGCATGTCGTGGCCGGGGATCTGATGTCGCCGGGGCAGACCGGCCCGATGACCGAGGGGATACTTGCGTGGCTGAAAGAGCAGGGGATAGAGTGATGGAGCAGCGTGTAAGCCTGATCACGGTAGGGGTCGATGACCCGGAGGCCGCTGCCGGATTCTATGAGATGCTTGGCTGGCAGCGGGTCGACAGCCCGGATGGCGTGATCGCCTTTGATCTGATTGGTCAGACTTTGGGGCTTTATCCGCTGGCGGCTCTGGCCGAGGAAATCGGCGTTGATATTGTGACGCTGGGGCAGGGGGCGCTGACCCTTAGCTATAACTGCCCGGCGAAAGAAGATGTTGCGGCCTTGCTGAAACGGGCCGAGGGGGCCGGGGCGCAGATTCTGAAACACGCAACGGATGTGTTCTGGGGCGGCCATCACGGATATTTTCGTGCGCCGGACGGAACGATCTGGGAAATCGCCTTTAATCCCTTTTCGGCTCTGGGGCCCAACGGCGAATTCCGCTGGAACGGGTACTGACAATGCGCAAACCGGGGAGCATGTGGAGCCTTGAGACCCTTGGGCGCGTGCGTCTGTCCCGGCATTTCTTCATGCGGGATTTTCTGTATTCCGAGATCGGGAGTTTTCATGAAAAGCAGAACATTCCCGAAAACCCGGACCTTGCCATCGAGACGGGGCGGGCGTTTTGTCAGACGTTGCTGGACCCTCTTGAGGAAACCTTTGGCCGGGTTGCGGTACGCTCGGGCTATCGGTCGCCTTCGTTGAACCGGTTCGGCAATGAAAAAAAGCTGAACTGCGCCCGCAACGATCATCCGCTGGAATGCCACATCTGGGATCGCGGAGAGGGGGACGCGCGGATTGCCGGGGCGTCGATCGTGATCCCGTGGTTCGCGGATCGCTATGATCAGGGGCGCGACTGGCGGGATCTGGCGTGGTGGATGCACGACCATCTGGATTACTCGGAAATCTGGTTTTTTCCCAAGCTGTGCGCGTTCAATCTGGTGTGGCGTCCAAAGCCATTGCGGCGGATCGACAGTTACATCGCGCCGCGCGGGCGTCTGTTGATCGCGGGCGACGAGCCGGAAGAGACGTTGCAAACCCGGCGCGCGCGATACGCCGATTTTCCGCCGTTTCGCGGGATTCTCTATCCCTGAACTTCCTCTTGCCGGACGCGTGCAGTACCTTCATCGTGAGCAAAAAAAGTCCATTTGAACAAGAGGCAGAAATGATCGAACCGCTGGTGTTGTTGCCTGGAATGATGTGTGACGCGCGGCTGTATCGGCATCAATTACAGCACCTGTCGCGGGACCGGGCTGTGACGGTCGCTCCGGTTTCGGGCGGTGAGCGGATTGAAGAGATTGCATCGGGGCTTTTGGATCAACTTCCGCTCAGGTTTGCGCTGACCGGTCTGAGCATGGGTGGCGTTGTGGCGCTGGAGATCATTCGTCGCGCACCGGATCGGGTGTCGCGCCTGTGTCTGATGTCGACGGACGCCCATGCGGATACGCCGCAGATTGCGGCCAGTCGGGAACCGCTGATCGTCGGTGCGCAGGCCGGGCGACTGGAGGACGTGATGCAGCAAGTGATCCGCCCCGAGACGCTGGCCCCGGGCCCGGACCGCATGGCCATCCTTGACGAGATGTTGACCATGGCGAACGAGATGGGCCCCGATCTGTTCGTACAGCAGATGCGCGCGTTGCAAAGACGGCCCGATCAGCAAAGCACCCTGCGCAAGATCAAGGTGCCAACGCTGATCCTGTGCGGGGCACATGACGGATTGACGCCGCCCAAAAAGCACACCTTCATGGCCGAATTGATACCGGGGGCAGAGCTGCAGGTCGTTGAAAATGCAGGTCATTTGCCCACACTGGAAACGCCGGAGATTGTAACCGAAGCGTTGAAGAAGTGGATGAAGGAACCGGTGCGACTGACTTAGTCGTAAAGCCTGCCGCGTTCTTCTTTAGTTAGGATTTTGGGCTGGGTGACAGGTTCACCGGTTTGCGCGTCAAAGAACGGGGTCTTGCGCCAGCTTCCGGAAAGTCGTGAGGAAATTACGCGTTTTATCAGACCGACCGCTGCATAGCGCACTTTTTCGTGCTTTTGCTTGCCGTTTTCCTGCGGAACAAAACCCCTTGTGGTGACTGGGCCAAGGCTGTCTGGCTTGGCAATCCTGTTCACGTCGAAACCTGCGAATGGATGTTTTGGTGATCTTGTCGTTGTCGCAATCGGCGCGTTGCAGCAGCTTGCGTACCAACGATACATCCCGTTCGGGCTCAGGCGCATCGCAGCCAAATTGTCTTTGCCGGCCTCGATCTCAATTGCTTCGGGGCTCATCTGAAAGATGTTTACCGGACCCGGAGCCGGGTCAGGCTGGCCAAAGTAGATTTGCGAAGCGCGGCAGTCGTGGCAAAAACAGACGACGCGGGTGCCGGATTTGACACCCGCTGCCGTGATGTGACCGCGCAATGCGCCGCATTCGCAGGAAAACCCCAGATCCGTGGCGGTTTTCCCGGTCATGGATCAGGCCGCCGTGTTCTTGTTCGCTGCGCGGCGGTTTGGCTTTTTACGGCTGTTTTCGTTCATGAAATCGATCACCAGCGGGCGGATGTTGTCGCGCCAGCTGCGACCGGCAAAGATACCGTAATGGCCTGCGCCGGGTTCCACATGGCTGGCCTTTTTGCTTTCCGGTAGCCCGGTGCAAAGGTCCAGTGCCGCGATACATTGGCCCGGTGCCGAAATGTCATCATTCGCGCCTTCAACGGATTTGACCGCAACATCGGTAATCTTGCCGATATCCACCTTGTGGCCAGCAACCACAAATTCATTCCGGGCGATCTCGCGGTTCTTGAACACGCGTTCCACCGTGGACAGATAGAATTCGGCGGTCATGTCCATGACGGCCAGATATTCGTCGTAGAACCGGTTGTGGGCGTCGTGATCCGATGCCTCTTCGCGCATAACGCGTTGAATCTGATCTGAAAACGCCTTGGAGTGGCGGTCGGAGTTCATCGACATGAACGAGGCCAGTTGCAGCAGGCCGGGATAGACCATGCGGCCCACGCCCTTGTACTTGAAACCGACGCGCTGGATCATGGTTTCTTCCAGCTGGCCCATGGTAACGCGGCGACCGAAATCGGTCACTTCGGTCGGGGTGGCGTCGGGATCGACCGGGCCGCCGATCAGGGTCAGGGTGCTGGGCTGGGCTTTGGGGTCGTGCTCGGCCAGATAGGCGGTTGCCGCCAGCGTCAGCGGTGCAGGCTGACAAATCGCGATGACATTTGTGTCAGGTCCGAGCGCCTTCATGAAATCGACAAGATAAAGCGTGTAATCCTCGACATCGAACTTGCCTTCGGACACGGGGATATCACGCGCGTTATGCCAGTCGGTTACGTAGACCTCGCAATTCACCAGCAGGCTTTTGACGGTCGAGCGCAGCAGGGTGGCATAGTGACCGGACATGGGGGCGACCAGCAGCACCTTGCGCGGTTGTTCTTCGCGGCCATTGACCCTGAAATGGATCAGGTCGCCGAAGGGGCGTTCAATGACGGTGGTAATGTCGACAAGGTGATCCTTGCCATCTTCGCAGGTGAAGGTGCGGATGCCCCAGTCGGGCTTGACGATCATGCGCTGAAAGGTGCGTTCCGTAACCTCGCCCCACGCTGCCATCCAGTTGAAAGCAGGGTTTGGCACCATGGAAAACAGCGGGTAAGATGCCATCGAACTGGCCGTTGCGCCCAACCACTGGTTGGTATTGCGCATGGTTTCCATGAGGTCGTAGGTCATCATGTAGCGCATAAAAAGGGACTCCTGAGTGTTCGGACCATTCGCCGCTTTGCCCCACGCAACTTACGACGTTATTCTGCGTAGCAGCGAGGTTAGGGGGGATTCCTTAAAATGACAACTACCGACGACCAGACACCGGAATTGACCGAAGAACACCTTGAACGGCTTAAGGAAAACATGGGCAAGGTCGAAGAGCTGTCAAAGCGGCTTGTCGAAGTCATGGCCGGAAAAAAGCCGCATACCCCCGCGCTGGACGGTCCGAATCAAGAGCTTTTTGCAAAAGCAGCAACGGCCTATTGGGCCGAAGCCATGCAGAACCCCGCCAAGCTTCTGGAACAGCAGATCGAATATTGGGGAAAATCGGTTCTGAACTTTGCCGAGGCGCAACAGGCCCTGACTAAGGGTGAGGTCGAAGCCGAGGAAAACGCCCCCAAGGACAGGCGATTTTCCAACCCGATGTGGGAAACCAACCCCTATTTCCGGTTCATCCGCCAGCAGTACCAGACAAATGCGGAAACAATCACGCAGGCGGTGGCCTCGGTCGAGGATTTGGATGACAAGGACAAGCGGCGGCTGACGTATTTCTCGCAGCAGATCGTCGACATGATGGCACCCACGAATTTTCTGGCGACGAACCCGGATGCGCTGGAAAAGGCGGTGGAGACCGAAGGACAGTCGCTGATCAAGGGGCTGGAAAATCTGGTCTCGGACCTTGAAGCCAACAATGGCGAACTGGTGGTCAAACTGGCCGATGAAAGCGCGTTCGAGGTGGGGGGTAACATCGCCACGACGCCCGGTGACGTGGTTTACCGCAACCGCATGATGGAACTGATCCAGTACAAACCGGTGACCGAGACCGTGTACGAGACCCCGATCGTTCTGTTCCCGCCATGGATCAACAAGTTCTATATCCTTGACCTCAAGGCACAGAACAGTCTGATCAAGTGGATCACCGAACAGGGCTATACCCTGTTTGTCGTCAGCTGGGTCAATCCTGACGAGTCTTTTGCTGAAACCGGAATGGAAGATTACATTCAGGATGGTTTCCTGACTGCGATCGATGAGGTCAAGAAAATCTGCAAGGTCAAACAGGTGAACGCGGTTGGTTATTGTATCGCCGGAACGACGCTGAGCCTGACCCTGTCGCTGATGAAGCAGCGCGGCGACAAATCGGTCAAATCGGCGACGTTCTTTACCGCGCTGACGGATTTTTCCGATCAGGGGGAATTCACGCCATTCCTTCAGAACGATTTCATCGACGGGATCGAAGAAGAGGTGAACAAGGAGGGTCTGCTGCGGTCATGGATCATGGCGCGGACCTTTTCCTATCTGCGGTCGCGCGACCTGATCTATACTCCGGCGATCCGCAGCTACATGATGGGTGAAACCCCACCGGCCTTTGATCTGCTGTACTGGAACGGCGATGGGGCAAACCTGCCTGCAAAGATGGCGATCCAGTATCTGCGCGGCCTGTGCCAACGCAATGAAATGGTGACGGACGGTTTTGAGCTTTTGGGGCACAAGTTGCATGTGCGGGATGTCGATGTGCCGCTGATGGCCATTACCTGCGAAACCGACCATATCGCAGCCTGGAAGGCCTGTTACCGCGGAGTGCAGCAAATGGGCTCGCGCTCCAAGACCTTCGTGGTTTCAGAGTCGGGTCATATTGCAGGCATCGTGAACCCGCCCAGCAAAAAGAAATACGGCCATTATACCAACCCCGATCTGAAGGCGGATGCCGATACCTGGCTGAAGGATGCAGATTATCACGAAGGGTCGTGGTGGCCGATGTGGGAAGCATGGCTGAAAAAGCGGTCGGGCAAGCAGGTGGCCGCACGCGATACCGGCGATTCGGATCATCCGCGACTGGCCCCGGCACCCGGAACCTATGTTGTGGCAAAGCCAAGCTGTTGAAATTTAAGTGAAACGCAAATTATTCTGCATTGCAGCAAGAAAAAACTTGAAATGCTGCGATGCAGAAATCATATTCTCGTCAAGCCGATGGAAAACGGGGTGGGCCCGAACCCGGCAATGAGGATTGATACAATGGCAAAGACCCAAGACTTTACCGCGACCCTGAAAGACATGATGGGTGCATTCCCGGTTGACACTTCCGCTCTGGAAGGTGCTTTCAAATCGACCGCTTCGCTGAACGAAAAGCTGTCGGGCGTTGCTCTGGACGCAGCTGAGAAATCGGCAGAAATCTCGAACAAATGGACCAAGGAAACCCTGGCCAAGCTGAGCGAGATGTCGAAAGCAAAAGCTGAGCCTGCGGACTATGCAAAAGCAGCAACCGATTTCGCAAGCGCATCGGCTGAAGTTGCCGCCGAAAACATGGCTGCCTTTGCTGAGATCGCCAAGAAAGTTCAGACCGAAACCGTCGAACTGCTGATGGCTGCTGGCAAAGACATCTCGGAAGATGCAACCGCCGCTGTTAAAAAGGCCACCAACGACGTGACCGCTGCTGCCAAGAAAGCTTCGGCTGGCAAGTAAGCAATTTTCGCGACACGCACCCTCTCCTCCCTTTAGGTGTGATCGCGCTGGGCAGGTCTTTTGACCTGCCCTTTCTTTTTGTGCTGCAGTCGCATAACCTCTGCTGCAACGCATCATCCTTGGGGAGGGAACACGGGTGGCAGAACAAGAAAAACCGCTGCTGATCAAGCGCTACGCAAGCCGACGGCTCTATAACACCGAAACCAGCGATTACGTCACGCTGGAGGACATCGCCGGGTTCATTCGGGATGGCCGCGAGGTTCAGATCATCGATCTGAAAACCGGTGACGACCTGACCCGACAGTATCTTTTGCAAATCATTGCTGAGCATGAAAGCCGGGGCGAAAACGTGTTGCCGGTCAATGTGCTGAACGATCTGGTGCGCAGCTACATGGTGCCGGGCGGGGGAATGATGCCCCAGTTCCTGCAATCCTCGTTTGAGATGCTGCGCGAAAATCAGGCCAAGGTGATGGAGAACATGAACGCCATGAACCCGATGTCCCAGATGCCGGGTTTCGAGGCGATGCAGGCGCAGCAACAGGCCTTTCTGAAGGCGATGACCGGTGGATTGTCGGGCAACTGGTCCGCGCCGGACAAAGAGGACAGTGATGACAAGCCAGAACAGAAAGAAGATCTGGACGACATCAAAAAGCAGCTTGCCGATCTGCAGCAGAAACTGTCCAAACTCAGCTGATCTGCCTGCCGCATGAGGTGGGTGGCCCTGATCTGCGCCGTGCTTTGGGCGGCGGCGGTGCAGGCGCAGGGACGTTTTTCAGAACCTTGGGTGACTATCTGCGCCATGGGCACGGATGCATCTGCCGGATGCGAGGCCATTCGGTCCCGTGAAATCCTTGATGCGGCGGCTGACCCATGGCGGGCCATCGGAAGGGTGAATTTTTCCAGCAGGGATATCCGATCGCACTGCACCGGTGTTCTGGTATCCGAAAGGCTTGTTCTGACGGCTGCGCATTGCCTGTACAACCGGGCGCGCAAGCGTTGGATACCGCCGTCAGGCATCCGGTTCGCAGCCGGCTATCAGCGCGGTCAGGCCGAGGCGGTTTCCGTGGTGCAATCCTATCACATGAGCCCGGAACAGGGCGTTGACGGCGGTTTCAACGGCCGTGCCGATCAGGACTGGGCAGTTCTGGAACTGGCGGCGTCGCTGGGTGAGCAGGTCGGATTTTTGGGGATGGCCACGGCGGCGCCTGGCGATGCTTTTGTCGCCGGCTACCCCGGTGTTCGCCCCCATGTTCTGAGCAGAACAGGAACCTGCGCACCCGAACCCGCGCAGGGGGGAGTGCTACATGCGATTTGTCCGGTGATGATGGGTGATTCCGGCGCGCCATTGTTAGAGATGTCCGACAACGGGCTACAGGTGGTCGGGATATTGTCCCGCATCGCGCCGACCCCCGAAGGGATAGACGCCTTGTTTCTGTCCGCCGATCTGTTCGATCTGCGCGAGGATAGATGATTAGGTCCCGTAAGCCGGGATCGGGCTGCTGACCTCGGCCACCGAGTCCAGCAGGATACCGGCAATCACATCCAGTTCCTCGCGCGTCAGACGCACGGGCAGGCGCACGTCACATGCGTTCATCAGCATGGCTCGGGTCTGCGGCAGATCGAACTGTTCCGGCAGGAACTGCCAGTTCCAGAAGGCGCGGGCGTTGTCCTCGCTCAGGCCAAAGACCTGAACTTTGACGCCGCGTGCCTCGGTCGCGGCGGCAAAGGCGCGGATTTCGGCCTCGTCCAGACCAACCAGATTGAACTGGATGGAATCCGGCGCACGGTGCTCCGGCTCCAGCGGGGCAGGGACGTGGATATAAGGCGAGCTGTTCAGGCGTTCTGCCACATAGTCGTGATTGGCCAGTCCGTCGCGCACCCGGCGCGCAAGCTCGGGGATTTGCGGGCGGATCACGGCGGCGCTGAGGTTGCTCATCCGCAGGTTATAAAGGGGCAACTGGTTCTGCCAACGGGAAAAGGCCTGTTCCAGTTCGGGCGAGTTGTCGCCGCGCGGGCCTTTGTGCTTTTTCCAGTTGTGCTCATAAGCGCCGGACATGATCACCGCGCGGGCCACCAGATCGGCGTCGTCGGTGATCAGGATGCCACCTTCGCCCGCGTTGATCATCTTGTAGGACTGGAAGGAAAAGCAGCCCACCTTGCCGATGGTGCCGATGTTGCGGCCATGCCAGGTGGTGCCCAGCGAATGCGCGGCGTCTTCGACCACAGGGATGTCGCGCGCATCGCACAACTCCATGATGGCGTCCATGTCCGAGGTGTGCCCACGCATGTGGCTGATGATGACCGCCTGAACATCGTCCAGTTTGGCCGCGAAATCATCCATGTCGATTCGATAGTTGTCGCCCACTTCGCACAGAACCGGAATGCAGTCCGCGTGGATGACCGAAGAGGGAACCGCAGCGAAGGTAAAGCCGGGGATCATTACCCGCGCATCGCGCGGCAGGCCCAGAGCCTTGAGCGACAGGAACAGAGCCGCCGAACAGGATGACACCGCCAGCGCATATTTCGTACCCAGAAGTTCTGCAAATTCGGCCTCAAGCAAGGCGACCGGGGCGTCTTGCGGGGCGGTATAGCGGAACAGGTCTCCGGACTGCATCAGCGCGTCGATAGCCTCACGCGCGGCTGCTGGGATTGGCTCGGCGTCATGGACGTTGGGTGGCAGTGTCATATTTGGAATTCCCGAATTCTAACTTTTGGAAATATAAAATCACAAGCCGCGCATGCCAAGTACCCAAATGCGACTTCGGCGGAATTTCACCAAATTGTTGCGTTTGGACGGGTCAGATACCCAGCCGGTCGCGAAGGGCGTACCAGGTCATGGCCATCGCCAGCAGCGGAGTGCGAAGCGCAGGCCCGCCGGGGAAGGGCTGGGCGGGGACGCGCGACAGGGTGTCGAACCCTTCAGCCTGCCCCTGAAGCGCCAGTGCCATAAGCTGCCCGGCGTGGGTCGCGGTGCCGACCCCGTGGCCGGAATAACCCGACGCTGACAGGATATTGGGCGCAATCCGGGCCAGATAGGGCATGCGCCGCATGGTAATGGCTAATGTACCGCCCCAGGCGTAGTCGATTTTCACATCCCTGAGATGCGGGAAAATTCCGGTCATCGGTTTGCGGACCGTTGCGGCAATGTCGTTGGGAAAGCGGTAGCCATAGCTTTCACCGCCGCCGAACAGCAGGCGTTGGTCGGCGCTGAGGCGGAAATAGTTGATCACGAATTTCGTGTCCGCGATGGCCACGTCCTGCGTCAGAACCCGCGCCGCGTCATCGCCCAACGGTTCGGTGGCGGCGATGAAGTTGTTGATCGGCATCACGCGCGACGCGACCTTGGGGTTGAGCGACCCGAGATAGCCGTTACAGGCCAGAATGACATGATCCGCCTCGACACGGCCCTGCGCTGTTTGAAGCGTGGCGGGACTGCCTTCTGCAATCTCCAGAACCTCGGTCGCTTCATGAATGCGCACACCCGCTGCCGCCGCGGCCCGGGCCAGTCCCAGTGCATAGTTCAAGGGATGTAGATGGGCCGCACCCATGTCCAGATAGCCGCCCCGGTAGGCGGGCGACGGACACAGGGCATGGCCCGCATCCGCGTCCAACGGTTCGATCTGATCGTATCCGTATCTGTCCGACAAATGGGCCGCGTGGTCGTGCAGTTCATGCCGCTCAGCATCGCTGAAGCCCAGAGATGCAATACCCGGTTTCAGGTCGCAATCGATGCGGTGCCTTTCGATCAACCCCTTGACCAGATCTTTGGCGTCCTCAGCCAGATCCCACAGCTTTGCGGCGTCCGCGTCACCCACAAGGCGTTCGAGATCCTCCTGATCCATCCGTTGTGCGCTGCCCAACTGTCCGCCGTTGCGCCCGGACGCGCCAAAGCCGACGCGATGCGCCTCGAGCAGAATGACGTCGAACCCGGCCTCGGCCAGATGCAGGGCGGCGGACAGGCCCGTGTATCCACCGCCGACGACGCAGACATCTGCGGTCACGTCACCCGCCAGCGCCGGAAAACGATCCATGGTATGAGCGGTCGCGGCATACCAGCTGGGCGGGTATTCCGCCTTTCTGTCATTGGAATAAAGCAGGTTCATCCGGTTTAGCCTTCTGGTGCAGCCTCAGACGTTCAGCAGAAGGTGCTCGCGCTCCCACGGAGAGATCACTTGCAGGAACTCTTCGTATTCCGCGCGCTTCACGATGCTGTAGACGCGGGCGAATTCCGGCCCCAGAACTTCGTGCAGGGCTTCAGCTGTGTCGAACAGGTCCAGCGCGCTGCCCATCACCTGGGGGATGTCCCCTTCGCCATCGTAGGCATCGCCATAGAACTGGCGGCGCGGGCGCTCCTGCTGGATCAGACCCAGATAGCCACAGGCCAGCGAAACCGCGATGCCTAGATAGGGATTGCAGTCCATGCCCGCGATACGGTTTTCAATCCGGCGGCTGTCGGGGCCGGACAAGGGTACACGAATACCGGTGGTGCGGTTGTCGCGCGCCCATTCCAGATTGATCGGTGCGGCGTGATCTTTCACGTAGCGGCGATATGAATTCACATAGGGTGCCATGACCGCCAGACCGGCGGGCAGATGGTTCTGTAACCCGGCGATGAAGTGATAGAAAGCATCCGTTTCGCCCCCTTGCGGGCCCGAGAACATGTTCTGGCCGGTTTCCATATCAATGATCGAGTGATGGATGTGCATGGCCGAACCGGGTTCGTCTTCGATCGGTTTGGCCATGAAGGTGGCAAAGCAGTTATGGCGTAGCGCGGCTTCGCGGATCAGACGTTTGAAATAGAATACCTCGTCTGCCAGTTTCACCGGATTGCCGTGGCGCAGGTTGATTTCAAGCTGCCCGGCGCCGCCTTCCTGGGTGATGCCGTCGATCTCGAACCCCTGATGTTCGGCAAAGTCATAGATATCGTCGATCACTGGTCCGAATTCGTCCACTGCCGTCATCGAATAAGCCTGACGTGCGGCAGCGGGGCGGCCCGAACGGCCCATCATCGGTTCGATCTCTTTGGCCGGGTCGGCGTTTCGGGCGACCAGAAAGAACTCCATCTCGGGCGCAACGACCGGCTTCCAGCCTTTGTCCAGATACAACTGTACAACACGTTTCAGCACATTGCGCGGACTGAAGGGGATGGGTTCGCCGTCGCGGTCATAGGCGTCATGAATCACCTGCAAGGTCCAGTCGCCAGTCCAGGGCGCAGCGGATGTCGTCGAGAAATCGGGTTTCAGGATCATGTCCCGTTCGATGAACCCGTCGTCACCCGCAGCTTCGCCCCAGCCGCCGGTGATGGTCTGGTAAAAAATGCTGTCGGGCAGGTGGAAATAGGATTGCCGCGCGAATTTTGTGGCTGGCACCGCCTTGCCGCGCGCGATGCCCGGCAGATCTGAAATGATACATTCCACTTCGTCCAGACGCCGCCCGTCAAGATACGTGCGCGCCGCCTCCGGGATGTTGTCTGTCCAATTGGCCATCAGGCCCTCGCTTTCTTCAGAAAGCCGGCCATGTGCCGACCAATCTCAGAGTTGTCGTTGGGGCCGTCCTGACGGTTGGCGGCCTCGGTCAGCAGGGCGTCGGGAACGACGCCTTTGCCCCGAGTTTTTATCAGCCCGTGCAGGAAATCGTTGGAGTATTCCGGGTGCGCCTGAACGGTCCAGATCGTATCCCCATAGGCAACCATCGCGTTTCGGCAGAATTCATTGCGTCCCAGAACCGTTGCGTCAGGGGGCAGGTCGGTCACCTGATCCTGATGCCAGGCGTTCAGAGTGACTTTATCGCCGTTCAGGTCGTATTCGGTGCGCCCGACAGCCCAGCCACCGGAAAACTTTTCAACCTTACCGCCTAGGGCTTGTGCAATGATCTGATGGCCAAAGCAGACGCCAATCAGGGGCTGCCCTTGCTTTTGAATGTCACGGATCAGGTCTTCAAGCCGCGGAATCCACGGATGGTCCTCGTACGCACCGTGGCGCGAGCCGGTTATTACCCAGCCGTCCGCGTCGTGAACACTCTGCGGAAACACACCATCTACGACTGAGAAGGTTTCGAATGTGAAATCGTTGCCGTCCAGCAGGTGGCGGAACATCTCGTCATAATCCCCGGTCGTGTCGATCAGCGCATCGGGGGCGTGGCCGGTTTGCAAAATGCCGATTTTCATAGGTCACCAAATTTGATCAAATTCACCCTAGCCAAGACTATCAGAGCGGGCAAGGGGTCATACGGTCTCGAGGTAGCTGAGCCAATGTTCCTCGGTGGGCCTGTCGGCAAAGCGCGTGATCTCTTGCCGCTTGGTCATGGCCAGATAGCGGATAAGTTCGGGCGCAAAGATACGCGCCATCAGAGGGTCGGTTTCGAATGCCGTGATGGCTGATGCCCAGCCGGGCGCCAGTTGCGGCAGGCCGTCGATTTCGTAGGCATTGCCGTTAATCGGCGGGGGCGGTTGCATCGCGTCATCGACACCGATCAGCGCTGCGCCGAGAACGGCTGACAGCATCAGATACGGGTTGATATCCCCGCCGGCCACGCGATGTTCAATGCGCCGCGCTGCAGGAACACCGCCGGGAATGCGGATGGCAGCGGTTCGGTTTTCATACGCCCAGCAGGCTCCCATGGGGGCGTGGGCGCGGGGGACGAGACGTGCATAGGAATTGCCGTGCGGCGCAAATATCAGAGTGCTGCCGGGCATCGCCGCGACGCATCCCGCGACGGCCATTCCGAGAGTTTGGGTTCCGTCAGGGCCACCGTCGTCAAACACATTGCGGCCCTGCTCATCGACCACCGAGAAATGAACGTGCATTCCGTTGCCTGCGTCATCCACATAAGGTTTGGCCATGAAGGTGGCCGCAAACCCATGTTTGCGGGCGAGACCGCGGACCAAAGCCTTAAATAACCACGTATCGTCGGCGCAGCGCATGGCGTTCTGATGGTTCAGATTGATTTCGAACTGACCGATCCCGCCTTCGGAAATGGTGGTCTGAGCGGGAATTCCCATCGCTTTGCAACCATCGTAGAGCTCGGTGAAGAACGCGTCGAAGGCATCCATTTCAGCCATGGACAGCACGGCTTCAGTCGCAAGCCTGCGGCCCGTAACGGGGTTGAACGGGGGCTGCGGCTGAGGGCCGGATGCATCAAGCAGCGTGAACTCAAGCTCAGTCGCGGCGATCACCGACCAGCCGCGCGCCGCATAGCGGTCCAAGACCGAGGAGAGGGCGTGACGGGGGTCTCCGGCAAAGGGGATGCCCTGATCGTCATACAGACACATGGGTACAAGCGCGGTTGGCGTGTCGAGCCAAGGCATCGGCACCGGCCCGCGATCCGTAGGCAACAGCATCCCGTCGGCATCGCCTGTTTCAAAGACCAGCGGGCTGCCGTCGATATCGACCCCCCACAGGTCTACGTTGAGCGCGGAAAAGGGCATTCGCACCGCGCCTTTGTCCAGCTTGTCCGCGTAAGATGGCGGTACACGCTTGCCGCGCATCTGTCCGTTGAGGTCACAGGCGGCAACGCGGAATGTGTGCAGGGCGCTCAGGTCCATGAGGGTCTCCAATGCTCTTGCCCCTGAGATTTAGTCGCGCGCCCACTTGTTGTCACGATATTTGATCAAATTTTTCTGCAAGACCCATTTCCCGGCCACGACCGGCTGCAACAGGTTTCTTCCGGTTTGTACATCTATCCGCAGCAGGATTGTCCGTTTTGTACAGGCGGGCAGGGGGCGGTTCCGTATGAGCAATAGACGCAGCAATCGCCCGGTCTGGGTCGCAAAAGCGTGCCACAATTCCCGCATTCATAGAACCACTGGCACGCATCCGTCGGCATCCGCTCGGACCGGGTGTGGCCACAATCGGGGCAGGTGATGGTGCTGTGCAGAGTAAGTTCGGTCATGGGGTCTGAACGCTGTGCTTGGTGACAATCTTAGCCCAAGGCATTGAAAGTTCCACGTCGAATATTCTGAGCTTTGCAAAAGGAAGCGGGCCTGAACGCCGAGGTCAAACTGCGGGATAAACAGTGGCTGTGATCGGGAATGTCGCAAATGGCGAAAAAATGCAGGGGAATTGAGGGCTGAAGTATTGCCCTGATACTAATTTCGGACAATCATCCAAAAAATTTATTTAGCTGCAATGGTTTGCAATACTTTCTGGAGGATCAATGACGAGTTCAGTGTTTACCTATAATGGCGCAGATTCATATGGTAGTTTTCTAGCCCCTCAAAAGAACCTCGATGGCTTTAGTCTGTTGGTCGACCTGCATATGGCGCAATCGCTGTCGACGCAGACCCGACTGGCCGAGCAGGGCTTGCAGGCAATGAATCACATGTCTGGTCAAGTCATGAGCTTGCGAGGGGACATTCAAGAGGTGAACAGTTCGATCCAGGAAATGTCCAGTGTCATGCAGCACGGATTCTATCAGGTTTCGCTGGAGCTGAATGACATCAAGGGCACGCTGGCGCAGCTGCTGAAGGTCGCCAAAACCCCGGATCAGACCTGGGCAATGGAACAGTATTCGATTGCCAGTCAGGCCTATAAACGCGGCCATTTTGAAGAGGCGCTTGATTACGTGAACCGTGCCATTGACGGTCACGGAGAACGCTCGGGCTTTCGACTGGAATACAGGTTCCATTTTCTGCGCGGGCTGATACGGCTTGGCGGTCCGGGGCACGCCGACATGAATATCGTTAATCCCGAGGTGGCAATCGAAGATTTCCTGAACGCTGCCAAATACGCTTCGCATCTCAAGGACAAGGTGCAGTCGCGGTGCTACGCGATGGCAGGCTGGGCGTGTTATTGCGCGGGCCGCATGGAGGATGCGCGCACGCACCTTGAAAAGGCGCTGACGCTGAACCAACGGAATTATTCGGCCAAGTACGATTACGCCAAGCTTCTGTATCATGAGGGGGATACGGAAACGGCGGGCAACCAGTTTTACCATGCCCTGATAGGGGATTGGAAATACGGGCTGCGTGCAGCTTCGGACGAGGATTTCCTGAAGCATAAGGCTGCAGTTCAGGATGTGATCGAGCATCGCCGCCGGGAACTGATAAACGACATCAGGAAGGTAAAGGCGAACTTTACCCGTCTTGAATATGAGAAGCGCCTGAATATTGCCTCGCAGTACGACGTCAATATGAGCCCCGAGCCAGTAGAGCATTTTAACGAACTGGTCGGTTTCGAAGATGAGCCGATCGACCGCTTGCTTGAGATCGACCATGACGCCGAAGTCATCAATCACGACGCGCAACGGATTATCAATGAAGCCCGCAACCGGCTGCAAGCGAAGGCGGATGAAGGCAAGGCCAATGCCAAGAGGACGACGTCGAATGTTCTGTCATCCACCCCGATCATAGCTATTCTGGCGGGCGTCTCTGTTTTTCTTTTGACATGGATTGTCGCTTGGATCTGGGATGGTTTTTTTGCAGCCTTGTTCTTTGGCATCATACTTGGCGGCATCCTGGGTGTCGGTACCGCTTTTGTGACGGCGGTGGTTATCATGCCGCTGATCGCTGGCGCCACGGCGATGACCGTGCATGCCAAGGCAAACCAGACCGCTTTGGACATCAAATCCATAATCAAAGATTTCTGAATCGGAATACGGGACGCCCCATCGCCTGCGAACATGGGTTACGCATGATGGGGCGTGTCAAAGTGTGTCTGGCGCCGCAGGGGCTGTGAAACACAAAGCTTAGCGCGCCAGATTCAGCCGGAACCGCATCTTGGCCTGTTTCGCAACCGGCAGGTGGCGGTTGAGGCGCTTGTTCACCTGACCAAAGCCCCAGACGATCACCAGCGTCAGCAGGATGAAATAGAACGCCAGAATCGGATACGGGATGAACGGGTTGAACGTCTTGTCCGCAAAGTAGCTGGCGTAATACAGGGCATCTC
This sequence comes from Ruegeria sp. BJ6, assembly GCF_056537885.1. Lineage (NCBI taxonomy): Bacteria > Pseudomonadati > Pseudomonadota > Alphaproteobacteria > Rhodobacterales > Roseobacteraceae > Ruegeria > Ruegeria sp. BJ6. Next base: position 126,624 of record NZ_JBQFSG010000002.1, read on the forward strand.
CCCGTTGCTGCCAGGCCGGGAAGGCCGAAAAGAAGACCAGCGTGGTGGCGTGGAACAGAAAGATCGCCTCGTTCGTGTAGGCGGGCCAGGCCAAACGCAGCATGGTCGGCCAGACAACCCGGCGAAAGCGGGACCAGCCGGACATGCCATAGGCATCCGCCGCCTCGATATCACCCTTGGGGATCGACCGCAGCGCGCCATAGAAAATCTCACCCGAATAGGCGGCGGTGTTCAGGAACAGAACGATCAGCGCCCCCAACCATGCCGAGGTGAAGGCGTCGAACATCGGATAGGTCTTCTTGAGCGACAGGAACAGGAAGTAGGCAAAGAAGAACTGGATGAACAGCGGCGAGCCGCGGAAGATGAAGATGAACCACTCGGCCGGTTTGCGCAGCCACTTGTTCGGTGAGGCTTTTCCAACCGCCAGTGCGGTGGCGAGGAAAAAGCCGGTGGCCAGAGCCATGATGCCGAAATAGACATTCCAGATCATGCCCGAGCCGATCAGCGTAAACTGTTCGCACAGGGTGAAGTCGCTGCGCGGCAACAGGCGTTCGCCAAGGCCCAGCGAGCGCAGGCCGTAGTCCTGAATGGTTTGCAAGCAGCTCATGCCGTGGTCTCCTTGCGCAGCAGTTCGCCACCGGATGTGGCCTGACCATGGGATAGTCTGCGCATTAGCCGTTCCAGCCCGATTTCCGAGACGCGGGTCATGCCGAGGTAGAAGATCAGCAGGAACAGGAAGTACCACATGCGCCAGTCGCCATGCGGATAGGCAGTGAATTTCGAGGTCTTTGTGCCGCCCAGTTCACGGGCCCAGTACACGATGTCTTCGATACCCAGCAGGAACAGCAGCGGTGTGGCCTTGATCAGCACCATCCACAGGTTCGAAAGGCCGGGCAGGGCATAGACCCACATCTGCGGCACGAGGATGCGCCAGAAGGTCTGGCGGCGGCTCATGCCATAGGCTTCGGCAGTCTCTAGCTGGGCATGGGGCACGGCGCGCATCCCGCCGAACAGGACGTTGGCGGCGAAAGCGCCGAAAACGATGGAAAAGGTTATGATGGCAAGGAAAAAGCCATAAATCTCGTGAACCCATTCCGGGGCGCTACCCAGAGGCAGCTTGGCGGAGGGGCAGACGAGAAAGTCGTTGCCCTGACGGATCGGGTCGGTCCAGTCGGGGCACAGGACCTGATGGCGCATCCACTCGAACCCCTGATCCAGTGCGATCACGAAGAACAGGAAGAATGCGATATCCGGCACGCCGCGCACGATGGCGATGTAGCCTTTTCCCAGCCAACTGAGAGGCGGGAAATGTGACCGGGCCGCCATTGCGCCCGCAAAACCAAAGCTCAGCGCGACGGGTGCGGTGACGGCCAGCAGGCCAAGAACCTTGAGAAACGACAGGTAGAACGACCAATGGACACCGTTCGTCAGATAGCACGAGAACCAGCGGAACGTGCCAAGCGTGTCGGGATCAGCGCAATAGGAGAACATGAGGCGTCTTTCGAGCGTCGTACCGGACCTGCGGCCGGGAACGGTTCGGCGCAATGCACGCGCCGAACCGATTGGTACAAATTAGTTTGTGACGACCGAGCCGTCGGCGTTGTAGGTCGGTACGCCTTCGCCGAACCACTTGACGATCAATTCGTTCAGCGAACCGTCCGCCTTCATCGAGGTGATGGCCTCGTCAAACTTGCCGCGCAGTTCGCCATCGGATTCGCGGATACCAAGGCCGATGCCGCCGCCCAGCGGAACGTCGTCGCCTACAAAGACCAGCTCACCGCCCGATTCCTCGACGATCGGAACAAGGAAGTCCTTGTCGGCAAACACCGCGTCAGCTTCGCCGTTGCGGACCGCTGCGATGGTTTCTTCAGGTGTCGCGAATTCAACCAGCGTTGCGCCGGATTCGGCCACGTGGCCCGCCTGAATCGTTGCGGTCTGAGCTGCGATGATGCCGCCGGTCAGATCAACACCGTCCGATGCGCCGGCATAGGCAGACGCGGCAGGCGGGAAGTAGTTCTGGGTGAAGTCGATGACCTCATCCCGCTCGTCAGTGATCGACATGCCCGCGATGATGGTGTCGTAGTTGCCCGAGACCAGATTCGGGATGATCGAATCCCAGTCGTTCTTGACCCATTCGCACTCAAGGTTGGCGCGCTTGCACAGTTCGTCGCCCACTTCACGCTCGAAACCGTCGATCTCGCCGGCGTCATTGATGAAGTTGTACGGAGGGTAGGCGCCCTCGGTGCCCATGCGGACGGTGTCGGCCATGGCCATGCCAGCGCCAAGCGCCAGTGCCGCAGTGGTCAGAATCAGGTTTTTCATTGGTTTCTCCCCAGTTTAGTTCTGTCCTGAAGTTATGCCGCCTTGGTGGCGGAAAGAAAGCCCTGAAGCCGTGCGGATTCAGGGGTGGTGAAGATGTCCTCGGGCAGGCCTTCTTCTTCGATAAGGCCCTGATGGAGGAATACGACGTGGCTGGAGATATCAGCCGCCATCTTCATGTCGTGGGTCACGATGATCATGGTCCGGCCTTCGGCAGCCAAATCCTTGATCACCTTAATCACTTCCTGTTCCAGCTCGGGGTCGAGCGCGGAGGTGGGTTCGTCGAACAGCAGCGCCTCGGGCTCCATGCAGAGGCCGCGGGCAATGGCGGCACGCTGTTGCTGGCCACCCGACAGCTGGGCCGGGTAAACATCGCACTTGTCACCGATGCCAACCTTTTCCAGATATTTACGCGCGCTGTCCTCGACCTCGGCCCTGTCGCGGCCCAGAACGGTCACGGGCGCTTCCATCACGTTTTGCAGGATGGTCATGTGCGCCCACAGATTGAACTGCTGGAATACCATCGACAGGTTGGTGCGGATGCGCAGCACCTGTTTGGGGTCCGCCGGGCGCCGGTTGTGGCCTGAGCCGGACCAGCGAACCGGTTCGCCCTTGAACAGGATCTCGCCCTGCTGGCTGTCCTCAAGCAGGTTGCAGCAGCGCAGAAGCGTGGATTTTCCGGACCCCGACGAGCCGATCAGCGAAACCACGTCGCCCCGATGCGCGGTGATGTCCACTCCTTTCAACACTTCCAGCTGTCCGAAGCTTTTGTGAAGGTTCTTGATCTCGATGACGGGAGCGGATTCTGTCACGGGCGGTCCAGATGTTGTTGGCATTATTGGTGCGGTACTAGGGCCGAAAAATCAGCGTAATGCAATGCGCAAATGACAAGTTCCGGCCCCGAAACGACCGAATTGACCAGACGTTCTGGCCAAAATGGTCAGCGCGCAGGCAGGAATGCGTCGGGCGCAGGCGGAGTGGGAACCGCAAGATAGGTGTCGGCGGGGATGTCGATCAGCCCCTGAAGGTGCAGCGCCTTGCGATCTTCTGCCGACAGGTCCGCGATTGCGGCCCGAACGGCGCTGGCCACAAGGGCGGCGTCGCGACCGTTTGCGGTGATGTAGGGCAGTGCGGGTGTCGGGTCGGTCCGCGCAACCTCACGCAGTTTTCCGGCCAAGTCGGAATGTTCTCTGAGCAATTCCCACGTCAAAGCGTCAAGTGAGGCGTAGTCGGCCAGCCCCTCGGCCACGGCTTGCGCAGACAGGGCGTGTCCGCCGGTTTCATGCAGGGTGGCGGGCGCCAGCCCCAAGCCCGCAAGGTGGGTCACCGGAGCGGCCCAGCCTGATTGCGACAGAGCCTCGTTATAGGCGAACGTGCCACCAGTCAGGGCAGTCAGATCGCGGGCGTCGTCATGCCGGGCGACGAAGACCGAACAGTAATATCCGGGCGGGCATCCGGGCAGAGCATAATCGGGGGTGCCGACAAGCTGGACCTTGCCGTGCAGGCGTGTTCGGTATGGCATTCCGCAGGTCTGGGCAAAGATCAGATCCGGATCATGCCAGATGTCCCAGAAATCTCGGTCCCGCGACAGTTGGTTGTGCCCATCACCCAGATGCCCCCGAATCAAATCCCACAAGCGGTCGTTGGCGGGTTGCAGGGCGGGCATGTCGTACATACCCAGCATTGCGGTCATGATTTGGCTGCCCTTTGGCGGGCCAGTGCCGAATCGACGTCGCTGACGCCCAGCAGGCTGACCACAAGGCGCAGCAGCGAATCTTCTTCGCCGGTGCGCTGGCCATCGGCCAGTACGACAGACCACAGTGCCTCGACCACGCCCAGCCGGTCGTCATAGGGGACGGCCTCTTTTATGGCGCGGGTAAAGCGGACGGTGTCGGGGGCCTCGGCCTCCAGATCTTCGGCTTTGGCGCGCAGACCGGCGGCCTCGAACGGAGACAGCCCATAGCGCTGGGCGGAAATCCGGTCGATCCGGGCCATTTCGGTATCGGCATAGTCGTTGTCGGAGCGGGCGATGCGCACCAACAGGGCCGTAAGGGCGAGGCGGGCGTCATCCTCGGCCAGTGGGTCGGGCTGCGGCTGTGTCAGCCGGGAAAGAAAATCACTGAACATGATTGGGATATATGCTGATCCTAGTTGGCATCCAAGCGGCTTTGCATCCGCTCGCGCGCCGCTTGGCTGTCGTTGTAGCTGAGGCCCATGGCGATCCGGGCCTCTTCGACGATCTTCATTTCGCCTTCATCCGAGTTTCCGTCGGCCAGTACGACCTCCCACAGGGCATCCAGCGCGGCGAGGCGTTCCTTAAGATCGGTGGTTTCCCGGATCAGTTTGCCGAAGGTATCAGTATCGGGCGCGGCAGCGTGCAGCTTTTCGCAGGTGGCGCGCACCTTGGCGGCCTCAATGGCGTTGTGCTGATAGAGGCGGGCGAGAATCTTGTCGATCAGGCCGATTTCCTCGACCTTGTAGTCGCGGTCGGCCTGCGCCACGCGCACCAGAAGGGCACCAAGCGCCAGTTCCGCATCGGGATCGGGCAGCTTGTCGTGTTGCGGGGGGCGGAAGGCCTGGAAGAACTTCTTCAACATGGGCATAGGCTAGTCCATATTTTGTGGGTCGCCAAGCGGGTTCTACCCGTCATAGCCCCGGATGATCACAAGATCGCTCATGGCAACCGGATCACGCAGGGATTTGGCGTGCTGGTAGGCGTCACTTTCGTAACAGGCAAGCGCATCCTCATAGCTGGGAAATTCGATCACAACCGTTCGCGACCGCGAAGTGCCTTCCTTGACCTCGTGGTCGCCGCCACGCACCAGGAAGCGTGCCCCATATTCGCCAAAGGGCTCGGCATTCGCCGCGATGTAGTTTTTGTATGTTTCCATGTCGTCCACATCGACATGGGCGACCCAATATCCTTTGGTCATTGCATCCTCCTGATTGGCCTGCGCCTGCAGGGTGCTGTCAGATCGAGGGAAATGCAATCCCGCGTGTGTCAGTTGCCCTTAGCCAATGCCTCGCTTGCTTGTTGCTGCAACCATGCGGTCATACGCCGATAGGGGACCGGGCCATAGCTGATACGCGCAACGCCCAGAGCGGCCAGAGTGGGCGTGTCGGGCGTGCCGGGCAAGGCGATGATGTTCACCGGCAAGTCAACCGAATCGCACAGGCGGGCGATCAGTTCCTCATCCTTGAGGCCGGGGGCGAAAAAGCCGTCGGCCCCGGCATCGGCAAAAGCTTTGGCGCGGGTGATCGCATCGTCCAGCATGGCGTCGTCGTGCGTGTCAGGGGCAGCCTTGAGAAAGATGTCGGTACGGGCGTTGATAAAGACGGGCACCCCGGCTGTGTCACCGCCCTGTCGCACGGCCCTGACCCGCTGGGCTTGCGCGGCGACGTCGTAGAGTCCTGTGCCGCCCACAATCTGGTCTTCGAAGTTGAAGCCGACAACGCCGCAGTCCAGTGCCCGCTGAACGTTATCGGAAATTCCGGCGGGGTCTTCGGCATAGGCCCCTTCGAAATCCAGCGTCACGGGGACATCGACCGCATCCACGATCCGCCGGGCGTTGCCCAAGACCAGATCGAACGGAATATTTTGACCGTCCTTGTATCCCTGCGCCATTGCCACCGGGGCGCTGCCGGTAGCAATCGCCTGCGCACCGGCGTTACGCACGGCGGCTGCGCTACCCGGATCCCAGATGTTGAACAGGATAACGGGATCGCCCTTTTTGTGCAGACCGGCAAATGTTTCGGCAAGTTGCGTCTGGCTGGTCATGGGGAATCTCCTGTCTGCGATTTGCCAACAGTTAACCCCCATGACAGGGCATTGCGTAGAAGTTTTTTTGCGGGCGCCGTCACTTTGCGGTGACGACCGCCCGGATCAGACCAGACGCGACGTATCTTTGGCCGCGCGCACGAAGTCCTTGAACAGGGGGTGCGGGTCGAAAGGTTTGGATTTCAGCTCGGGGTGGTACTGGACGCCGATGAACCACGGGTGATCCGACCATTCGACGATTTCCGGCAGGCGGCCATCCGGCGACATGCCCGAGAAGTTCAGGCCGGCTGCCTCAAGCTTGTCGCGGTACTTGATGTCCACCTCATAACGGTGGCGGTGACGTTCCTCGATGCTGGTGCCGCCATATACCTCGGCCACTTTCGAGCCTTCGCCCAGAACCGCGTCATAGGCGCCCAGACGCATGGTGCCGCCTTTGTCGTCACCCACTTTGCGTTCGACCTTGTGGTTGCCCTGCACCCATTCCTTGAGGTGATAAACAACTGGTTCAAAACGTTTTTTACCGGATTCGTGGTCGAACTCCTCGGACCCTGCCTCGGTGATGCCGGCGGCGTTCCGGGCGGCTTCGATCACGGCCATCTGCATGCCCAGACAGATCCCCAGATAGGGCACCTTGTGTTCGCGCGCGTATTGGGCGGCCTTGATCTTGCCTTCGGTACCACGCTCGCCAAATCCGCCGGGGACGAGGATGGCGTGGAAACCTTCCAGATGTGGTGCGGCGTCTTCGGTATCAAAGATTTCGGCATCCACCCATTCGACCTTGACCTTGACCCGGTTGGCCATGCCGCCGTGGGTCAGCGCCTCGGCAATCGACTTATAAGCGTCTTCCAGCTGGGTGTATTTGCCGACGATGGCAACCTTCACTTCGCCTTCGGCGTTATGGATGCGGTCGCTGACATCTTCCCATTTGGCCAGATCGGGTTTGGGGGCGGGGCTGATCTGGAACGCGTCCAGAACCGCCTGATCCAACCCTTCCTTGTGATAGGCCAGCGGGGCGTCATAGATGGTGCTGAGGTCCTGCGCCGCGATCACGCTATCAGGGCGCACGTTGCAGAACAGGGCCAGCTTTTCGCGTTCCTTTTTGGGGATCGGCCCTTCAGAGCGGCAGACCAGAATGTCGGGGGCCAAACCGATCGAGCGCAGCTCTTTCACCGAGTGCTGGGTCGGCTTGGTTTTCAACTCGCCCGACGCCTTGATGTAGGGCAGCAGCGTCAGGTGCATGAAAATACACTGACCGCGCGGCTTGTCCTGACTGAACTGGCGGATGGCTTCGAAAAAGGGCAGGCCCTCGATGTCGCCGACGGTACCGCCGATCTCACACAGCATGAAATCGACCTCATCCTCGCCGATGGCGATGAAATCCTTGATCTCGTTGGTAACGTGCGGAATGACCTGAATGGTCTTGCCGAGGTAGTCGCCGCGGCGTTCTTTCTCCAGCACGTTTGAGTAGATGCGGCCGGAACTGACCGAGTCTGTCTTGCGCGCCGCAACCCCGGTAAAGCGTTCGTAGTGGCCAAGGTCCAGATCGGTTTCCGCGCCATCATCGGTGACGAACACTTCGCCATGTTCGAACGGCGACATGGTGCCGGGATCGACGTTCAGATAGGGGTCCAGCTTGCGCAGACGGACCGAATACCCGCGTGCCTGCAACAGCGCGCCCAGGGCCGCCGAGGCCAGTCCTTTACCCAAGGACGAAACCACACCACCAGTGATGAAAATAAATCGCGCCATGTTTTCGGCTGCTCCCGTGAGACGTCATTACCAACTGCCCGGCGGCTTGAAAAAACCGCAGCACCACGGGACTTCACATATAGAGGATTCGCGCCAAAAGCGCAAGAGAACCGCAAGATGCTGTTGCCGTTCTCTTTCAGATTTCTAGGTTTTGTGGATCAGTCCGCCTGAGGGATCAGCGGAGCATTGTCGCCCTGTGCCGGTGGCAGCAGGTCGTCTGCGGATGGAACCGCAGGTGTGCTTTCCTCGGTCGGGGCGGGAACACCCAGACGGTCGATCACCGAGCTGCCTGCGGATTTTTGCGCGGCCAGAATGGTCATGGTGATGGACGTCACGATGAAACACGCCGCCAGAATCCAGGTCACCTTACCCAGAGCGGTCGCCGCGGCACGCCCGCTCATGGCGCCGCCACCGCCGCCGCCCATGCCCAGGCCGCCCCCTTCGGACCGCTGCATCAGAACAACGGCAATCAGGCCAAGGGCCAAAAGGAGATGGATGATGAGAATGACGTTTTCCATGGTCTTCCTGCAGAGCGTGGCGTGTATCGCGTGGTATCTATGCAAGTTTGCAGGCAGGAGCAAGGGAGGAGTTGGCATCACGACCCGTGATCAACGGGATCACACCAAAGGGGCTGGACAGCGGGGGCCGAGGTCGCGCAGGCTGCGGCCATGCCTCATGACGATCACGACCATCCGCACGCCCTGCTACCGCCCGAACCCGCGCTGCGCGTAAAGGCGCTGGAAACGATTCTGACCCGCAAGGGGCTGATCGACCCGGCGGCGCTGGACGAGATTATCGATACCTATGAAAACAAGATCGGCCCACAGAACGGCGCGCGCATTGTTGCCCGGGCCTGGGTGGACCCGGAATTCAGGCAGGCGCTGCTGGCGGATGCGACAGCTGTGGTGTCCGAGCTGGGATATTATGGCCGGCAGGGCGAACATATGGTGGTCGTCGAAAACACGCCCGATCAGCACAACATGGTCGTCTGCACTTTATGCAGTTGTTATCCATGGCCGCTGCTCGGTATTCCGCCCGGCTGGTACAAATCAGACGCATATCGCGCCCGCGCCGTGCGCGAACCCCGCAAAGTACTGGCCGAATTCGGAGTGACCCTGCCCAAAGACAGTTCGGTTCGCGTCTGGGATTCAACGGCCGAGATTCGCTATCTGGTATTGCCGATGCGCCCTGAGGGAACCGATGGCCTGAGCGAAGATGAACTGGCCGCGCTGGTGACCCGGGACAGCATGATCGGAACCGGCTTGCCCAAGGTGCCATCATGACCCGTGTTCATGACATGGGCGGGCGGTTCGGTGACGGCGCAATTCATCCCGAATCCGAAGATGATCCTGTTTTTGCCGAGGATTGGCACGCGCGGGCATTGGCGGTGACGCTGGCCGCGGGCGCGCTGGGGCAGTGGAACATAGACGTGTCACGCCATGCACGCGAACGGTTGTCACCAAAGGATTACACGCGGTTTTCCTATTACGAAAAGTGGATTTCCGCGCTGGCTGATCTGCTGGTGGAAAAGGGCGTTCTGACTATGGACGACCTGCGCGGATCAGAGAGCGATAAGCCACACGCTCTGTCGTCGAAGGTCATGAAGGCGGCAGCGGTTGCCGGGGTTCTGGCCAAAGGCGGTCCGGCAGATCGCACGGAAGGACCTGCACCGCTGTTTTCCGCCGGTCAGGCCGTGCGCACACGCATTCCATCCGATAACGCGCTGGTGACGGGTGGTCATACCCGCCTGCCGCAATATGCCGCCGGTGCGTTGGGATATGTCCATCGACTGCACGGGACCCACGTCTTTCCCGACAGCAATGCGCATGGGTTGGGAGAGGCGCCAGAGCCGCTTTATGCTGTGCGCTTTCACGCGCGTGAGCTGTGGGCGCATCCGGAGCATCCCGACGATGAGGTCGTGCTGGACCTCTGGCAAAGCTATCTGGAGCCCGCATGACCGCGTGCCCGACCCACTCCGCACCCGAACCGGTTTTCGAACAGCCATGGCACGCGCAGGTCTTTGCGCTGACAGTTGCATTGAACGAAGCCGGACGCTTTGACTGGCCCGACTGGGCGGCCCGGTTTTCGGACACACTGGCCCGTCATGGCCTCGCGCGCGAACTGGATGGCGGAGACGATTATTTTCAAGCCTGGCTGGAAACATTGGAATCACTTCTGGCCGAGTGGGGGGATGCCGCGCCGGATGACGTATCGATGCTGCGTACGGCATGGGAGGATGCGTATCTGACGACACCGCATGGCAAGCCCGTCCGTCTGACGCAGCAGTAAAGAGGGGGCTCTGCCCCCGCCGCCCTTGGGTGCCTCCCCCTGAGTAATTTCAGCCATATGAACAGGGGGCCGCTCCTCATCTGGCCCAAAATACTCCCGCCGGAGGCATCGCGCGCAGCGCGATTGTAAACAAGTTGGCCAGTTGCGTCCGAATTACCGGTTTCCCTGCCGCGATCACCTCGTTATATCACCCGGGTTTGATAGTTCAGCGCAAAAGGACCGGATATGGCCAATGTGGTTGTTGTCGGCGCCCAGTGGGGCGACGAAGGAAAAGGCAAGATCGTCGACTGGCTCAGCGAGCGGGCGGATGTGATCGCGCGTTTTCAGGGCGGGCACAATGCCGGTCATACGCTGGTCATTGACGGTGAGGTATACAAGCTGAACGCGCTTCCGTCGGGTGTTGTGCGCGGCGGCAAGCTGAGTGTGATCGGGAACGGTGTTGTGCTGGACCCGTGGCATCTGGTGGGCGAGATCGGATCGATCCGCAAGCAGGGGGTCGAGATCACGCCCGAAACACTGATGATCGCGGAAAACACACCGTTGATTCTGCCGATTCATGGCGAGTTGGACCGGGCGAGGGAAGAGGCTGCCAGCAAGGGCACCAAGATCGGCACCACGGGTCGGGGTATCGGCCCGGCATACGAGGACAAGGTGGGTCGCCGTTCGGTCCGTGTCGCGGACTTGGCTGATGACGCAACCCTTGAGGCGCGTGTGGACCGGGCGCTGCAGCATCACGATCCGCTGCGCAAGGGTCTGGGAATCGAGCCGGTCGATCGCGACGCCCTGATCGCGCAGCTGAAGGAGATCGCTCCGCAGATTCTGCCTTTTGCCGCACCGGTCTGGAAAGTGCTGAACGAAAAGCGCAAGGCGGGCAAGCGTATCCTGTTCGAAGGGGCGCAGGGCGCATTGTTGGATATTGATTTCGGAACATATCCGTTTGTGACGTCTTCCAACGTAATTGCTGGACAGGCGGCGACCGGGGTTGGTATCGGGCCGGGCTCGGTCGATTTCGTGCTGGGGATCGTCAAAGCCTATACCACTCGGGTGGGTGAGGGGCCGTTCCCGACTGAGCTGGATGACGACGATGGTCATCGTCTTGGCACCCGCGGGCATGAGTTCGGCACCGTGACGGGTCGTAAGCGCCGGTGTGGCTGGTTCGATGCCTGTCTGGTGCGCCAGACCTGTGCGACCAGTGGTGTAAACGGCATATCCCTGACCAAGCTGGACGTTCTCGACGGTTTTGAGACCTTGAAAATCTGCGTGGCATATGAACTGGACGGCGAGCGTCTGGATTATCTGCCGACAGCTGCTGACCAGCAGGCCCGCTGTAAGCCGATCTACGAAGAGATGCCGGGCTGGAGCGAATCCACCGAAGGCGCGCGCAGCTGGGCTGAACTGCCGGCAAATGCCATCAAATACGTGCGGCGGGTCGAGGAACTGATCGAATGCCCGGTTGCATTGCTGTCGACCAGCCCGGAGCGGGAGGACACCATTCTTGTGACCGACCCGTTTGCCGACTGATGGGCGAGGATGAAAAGAAGGGCCTGAGCTTCAAGGCCCGGCGGCGTTGGTCGCTGGTGATCCTCTTGCTTGGTTTGCCACTTTATATTGTGGCGGTTGTGACAGTTGTGAACTGGCTGGACCGCCCGCCGCTGTGGCTTGAATTCGTTGTCTATGTCGTGCTGGGGATTCTTTGGATTCTGCCGTTCAAGTTCGTGTTTCGCGGCGTTGGCAAGGAAGACCCGGACCAGAATTCGGACTGATTGCAACCGGTGTATGCTGATTACCGCACCTGCCTGCTTTGGTAAGCAACGGGTGCGGTGATCAGCGTGATACGGTTGTGTCGTATATTGCCCAGAGGGCCCCGGAGAACGGGTTACGCTTCGGGTGTTTCGATCATCGCGACCCGCGTCGCGTGCCGACCGCCTTCGAAGGTGGCGTTCAGGAAGGCATCCACAATCTCAATCGCCAGCCCTTCTCCCACCACGCGCGCGCCGATCGAAAGCATGTTGGCGTCGTTGTGCCGGCGGATCATGCGGGCCGAGAACGTGTCGGTACAGACGCCACAGCGAACGCCCGCTACCTTGTTGGCCGCCATCATGATGCCCTGACCGGTACCGCAGAGAACGATGCCAAGCTGGCAATCACCAGAGGCCACCAGCTGCGCGGCAGCGTGGCCGTGTTTGGGATAATGCGTGCTTTCGGGCGTTACAGGTCCGATGTCGACCACTTCCCAGCCTTGTGCGCCGATATGATCGGCGATGATCTGCCGGAGCTGAATGGCGGCATGGTCGCTTGAGAGGGCGATACGGTGGTTGGCTGGCATGAGAGGAACTCTTTGGTTCGTCACGGCGGTCTGGCCGTAACAGGTTGGGTGGTTGTTTCGCCGGTATTACCGCTTCGGACGGAGAACGGAAGAAATCTGCCCGGCATTTCGCCCCGGCCCAATTTCACATTCGGGCTGCGGCATCAAGGTGACAAAACCGACCGGCAGGTAAGAGTGCATGGAAAATGACAAGGGCCAGAGAAAACCTCTGGCCCTTGTCATTCAGAACATTCGGGTTGATCAGCCGGCGGCGCGTTTGTCGTCCGGGCGGAAACCGATCTGGGTGGAGGCGGCGAAGCGGCCACCGCCAGCCTTTTCAATCTTGCCGTCGCGCAGAAGCTGGCCGAACGAGCGCAGGCTTTCCTCGCGGTTGAAGTCGTCCTGCTTGAGTGCGCGAATCTTGTTCATCAGCTGCGGACGCGAGAACTGTTCCTGCCCTTCGATGAAGGACAGATAGGCGGCCGCCGCTTCCAGCAAGTCAGGCAGGGATTGCGCCCCCTGTTCCTTGGCAAAATGGGCAAAACCACCATCGCGGGATTCGCCGGCATCATCTTCGGTGGTGACACGGCGCGGCACAACCGGGCCGGTGTCGGCCTCTTCCGTGTCGATCCGCTGCTCTGCCACCAGTTTGAGCGGCATTGCACTGTCGGATTCGGGGCGCAAGCTGGTCACTTCGATTTCCGGACGGCGCGGGCTGACGACCGAAGCAAGGTCATCGCGATACTCTTCGTCCGTCTGGTGGGCGTCGGCATCGTCGGTCTTTTCGGCCTCAGTTGCCGCGACCGCTGCGCGCAGATGCGAATAGGTTTCGCGATTGCCGCTGGTGTCGGGGTCTTCCATCCGCTCGTCAGCCTTGACCAGCAGGCGCGAGACGTCCTCTTCGACTTCCGGTTCGCTGCGCTGTGCGGATTGCGCGGACAGGTGCGCTTCGACCTCGGACAACTGGTCCAGAAGGCGGATTTCGTCTTCGGCGGTCAGGAAACCGGCGGCCGAATGCTGATCGTCCTGGGCTTCATCCTGAGCGTCAGATGCCTCGTCTTCGTCCTCGTCCATAATGTTGCGGATGTCATCTTCTTCCGCATCTGTTTCCTCGGCATCATCTTCAGAGCTTTCGTCGAGATCCGAAAACAGAACGGTGTCCTGTGTTTCGGGTTCTTCTTCGTACTCTTCCTGAGCATCTTCGGGCTGAGGCTGAGCGGCCTGAACTTCGGCGGGTTCTTCGACCTCTTCCGGTGTAACCTCAGATTCATCCTCAACAGGCGCCACCTCTTCTGCGGAAGGCGGGGTTTGTTCGGCTTCGAAGTCCACCGCACTCAGCGCGCCTGCTTCGAAGGCGGCCGAGATCGCATCCTTCGGCGCTTCCTGAGGGGCATGGAAGCCGGTGTCGAGATCTTCGGAATACCCTTCGGCGCTGTCGTCCGAATGCGAAACGACGGCGCGGATGCGCTGCAGTTTGGCGGCGATGCTGTCTGCCGCGGGGGGAGGCAGATCATCAACGTGTTCAGCTACAGGGATTGCATCGGCGGGGGGGTGCGCCGAGGCGGAGTTGACGACGGTCAGGTCCGGCGATGCTGCCGGAGGGGTGGTGGCAGCGGGGGGAACTGCCTGTGCTTGCGGCGCGGTAGGGGCCGCAGGTGGTTGCGGGGTCTGTGCGGTTACGGCAGGCTGAGGCGTATCCTCGGTCGCGCGCAAAAGCAGGCCGCTTTCGCTTTGACTGGCTTCGACGCGGCGCGAGGCGTCGCGCTGTGCGATACGGGTCAGCATTTCGGCGTCTGGCTGAGGCGGCTCGGACCCGAAATAGCGGTCATCCGCCGCCAGATCCCGGAAATATTCGGCAATCGCCTTCATCGTCTCAAATGAATCGTCGAACCCTTCCAAAGTGCACGAGAATGTTCCGTATGAGACGGTCAATACCTTGTTGTTCTGTACCATCAGACGCACGTCCTTTACAAACTACAGAGCCGTGCCACCCGAAGCCGGGCGTCAGAATCGACTCGAAACTTTGTAAATCAACGTATCATTTTGTGGTCTCAATGTGTCCAAATCCGGATAAAATGGTCAATGTGTCGAAAAATGACGCGATTGTATGCTCAGATGGGCCAATTTCGCTGGTTGGCGGGGGGCATATCGGACCTGATGACCTGAATCTGGCGCTGAATCACACCGGCCTGATGGTGGCAGCGGATGGCGGGGCAGAGGTGATTCTGGAGTCAGGCCGTGTTCCCGACGCGGTGATTGGGGATTTTGATTCGCTGCGGCCCGATCTGAAAGACCGGATTCCGACGGATCGTTTGTTTCCGATCAGTGAACAGGACAGCACCGATTTTGACAAAGCCCTGCGCAGTATCGAAACCCCGCTCGTGCTGGGGGTCGGGTTTCTGGGCGCGCGGGTGGATCATCAGCTAGCGGTGTTCAACACAATGATCCGATTGCAGGATCGGTCTTGCCTATTGCTGGGCGAGCGCGAGGTCATCTTTCATGCGCCACCGCGCATTGCATTGAAGATCGAACCGCAGAGCACTGTTTCATTGTTTCCATTTCGTCGGGTAACCGGGACAAGCCGGGGTCTGGAATGGCCCATAGACGAGCTGGTTCTGGAACCGGACGGTCAGGTTGGTACTTCGAACCGGGCGCTGTCTGATGTCTTGCTTGAAGTGGACGGACCGGGCTTGTTGGTGATGGTGCCGCGCAGCGCCTTGGAAGAGGTCATGCGGGCGTTTCTGTCGGGCCAGTGCGGGCGGTGGCCCGCTCGCGCAGAATGACATACAGCCCGGCGGCGATTGTGATGCAGATGCCGACGGCCGCCAGCCCGTTCGGCAGGTCGTGAAAGATCAGCCAGCCGAACAGGGTGGCAACGGGGATTTCCAGATATTGCATCGGCGCAAGCGTAGCCGAAGGCGCATAGCGCAGCGACCATGTCATGAGCAGATGGGCCACGGTCCCGATCACTCCGATCCCCAGCAGCAGCCAGATGACGACGCTGTCGACGGGGGGCAACAGGGTTTGGCCCTGTTCGGGCTGATAGGCCAGAACCGGCAGCAGCATGACCGAAGCCATAACCCCCGAAACGGCCTGCAGCGAGATCGGGTCGGTTTCTTTTGCCAGCTTGCGCGTCACCAGCATGAACAGCGCAAAGACCACCGCCACAAGAAGGGGCAGTAGGGCGGGTGCGCCGACCTCGGAAAAGCTGGGCTGGATGACCAGCAGCGTGCCGGCGAAACCCACGACGCAGGCCCACAGACGACGGTGGCCGACCTCTTCGTCCAGCACGTACTTGCCCAGAAGCAGCATGATGAATGGCATCACGAAGGCAATGGCGATTGTATCGGCAAGTGGCAGATATTTCAGGGCCGCAAACATGGCGCTGATACCGATGATGTGCAGGACCGTGCGCAGGGCGACAAGACCCAGCGCGCGCGCCGGCATGCGCCAAGGGCGCGCCGTCAGTATCACCAGAGGCACCAGAATGGCCGCCTGAATGACGAACCGTGCAAACACAAGCGGTCCCAGCGGCATGGTCTCGCCCAGCACTTTGGCCAGCGCGTCGCCAAGCGGCGCGAGGACGCAAAAGCCGAGCATCAGCAGAATGCCGAGAAAGGGACGATCCTGTGTCATAAGGGGCACGCTATGTCAGCGCGCCCCTGCTGGAAAGGCCGAATGAGAACCTCAGCAGTTGGGAACGTTGACCGCCAGACCGCCGAGCGAGGTTTCCTTGTATCTTTCATGCATGTCGTGACCGGTCTGACGCATGGTTTCGATTGCGGAATCGAGCGGTACGAAATGTTGCCCGTCGCCGCGCAGCGCCAGCGATGCGGCCGAGACGGCCTTGATCGCGGCAAGGCCGTTGCGCTCGATGCAGGGCACCTGCACCAGCCCCGCCACAGGATCGCAGGTCATGCCAAGGTGATGCTCAAGCGCGATCTCGGCGGCGTTTTCAACCTGTTCCGGTGTACCCCCCATGACGGCGCAGAGCCCGGCGGCGGCCATGGCCGAAGCGCTGCCGACCTCGGCCTGACATCCGGCTTCGGCCCCCGAGATCGAGGCGTTGTATTTGATCAGGCCGCCAATGGCGGCGGCGGTCAGCAGGAAATCCTCGACATGGCTTTCGGACGCACCGGGAACGTGATCGAGGTAATAGCGCAGAACCGCAGGCATGGTACCCGCCGCGCCATTGGTCGGGGCAGTGACGACCTGACCGCCAGCGGCGTTTTCCTCGTTCACGGCCATGGCGTATACGCTCATCCAGTCGTTGATGGTGTGCGGCGCGTTCAGGTTCATGCCGCGTTCGGCCAGAAGGGCCTCGTGGATGCCCTTAGCGCGGCGGCGGACGTTCAGACCGCCGGGCAGGATGCCGTCGGTGGACAGGCCGCGTTCGATGCAGCCGTTCATCACCTCCCACAGGCGGGCGGTGCCTTTGGCAAAACTGTTGGGACAGCCGCGCGCGATTTCGTTTTCGCGCTTCATCTGGGCAATGCTTTTTCCGCTTTCCTTGGCCATTTCGAGCATCTGCGCGGCGGAGGTGAAGGGGTAGGGTACGGACGGCCCGTCATTGGTGTCCTTGCCCTCGGCCAGTTCTTCCTCGGTCAGGACGAAGCCGCCGCCGACCGAGTAATAGACCTGCCGGAGGATCACGTCGCCCTGTGCGTCGGTGGCCATCAGGATCATGCCGTTGGCGTGGCCGGGCAGTGTCTGTTCGTAATCAAAGATCAGATCGGCCTTGGGATCGAACTTGAGCGTCGGCAGACCTTCGGGTGTAACAGAATGGGTTTCGGCAATCGCCGCCAGCGCCGCCTCGGCCTTGTCGTTGTCATAGGTGTCTGGCACGAACCCGGCGAGGCCAAGGATAGTGGCGCGGTCCGTGGCGTGGCCCACACCAGTAAAGGCCAGCGAGCCGTGCAGCGATCCTTTGAGGCCCGCAAATTCGAAAGGCGAGGCGCGCATCAGGTCAAGAAACCGCGCAGCCGCAACCATCGGCCCCATTGTGTGTGACGAGGAGGGGCCGACGCCCACTTTGAACATATCGAAAACTGAGAGGAACATCTTAGGTTGCTGAGCCTTCTGGAGGGGTGGCGTAGGTGGGCGATGTGAACGGTGTAACCCCGAGCCCCTCGGCGCCTATCGCGGCGCGGGTTGCGGGGCGGGTTTCCAACTGCATCAGGATCTTCTGCAGATATGGGGTGTCGGCAAGCTGATACCAACTGCGGTCCGTCTTTGCCGGATATAATGCCATCCACCGCATCATGCAGGCAAGATACCAGGTCAGAACCGACGGTTCGTCTGCGTTCAGCCACGAGGGTGCGCGTTTGGCCTCGGCTTCCAGCAGTTTGAGGTGTTGCCGCAGCCGGGGCCGGATGCCTGCCCGCAGGGTTTCGGCCTGCGAGGGGTCGATGTATTTTTCGGCATAAAACAGGATGCGCAGATCGGCGTGCAGCGTGTTCGAGGCAAAGAAGAGCCATTTGAGGAACGCCGCGCGCTCGGTGCTGTCCGGCGGTGGGGCCAGTTGCCCGTGCGTGTCCGCCAGCCATAGCAGAATGGCGGCGGTTTCGAATATCGGGCCGTGCTGCGTTTCCAGCACCGGGATAAGACCGTTTGGATTGAGCGCACGATAGGCCGCGCTGTCCTGCTCGTGATTGCGCCGATCCACCAGAACGGTTTCGTAGGGCAGGCCCATCTCTTCCATCGCCAGCCGGATCACCAGCGAGGCGTTGTCAGGGGCGTAATGAAGGCGATAGCGCGTATCCATACCGCCTGTTTAAGGGGCGCGGTCGATTCACAAAGTCTTGATTGCGACGTTTCCAATCGGAAACGCGCATTTTGGGGATATGTTTCGCTGTCAAGGTTTACGGGCAACCCAGATGAAATGAGTGATCGACATGAAAAAACGCCCCTGTTCAGCAAGGCTGTGCTGTTCGTGGGACCATGCGTTGGTTTCTTCTTCGGACATATGGCCGTTCTGTATCGCATAGGCGCTCATCAGTCGCATTATCATCCGAGCTTGACCGTCGGGCCGCAGCGTTGTGTCGCAAAACACCAATGGTTCTACCCTGTCGGCTTCGAAACCGCATTCGCGCAGTTTTTCAGGAAGGATCGCAGGAACACATCGGTCGGCTAGGTGCAGGTCCCAGATTTCGATCATGCGTGACATTCGATCAGGGTGCGCGCTGTGCCAGCACAGCGTGTCCCAGTGCATATCTCCAATGACAAGCCTGCCGCCCGGGCGCAGAACCCGATACAGTTCGCGAAGCGCAGGGCGGGCGTCAGAGAAATACTCGAAAACCTGAAGGGAAACCGCCTTGTCGAATTCATTTTCGGCAAAGGGAAGGTTTTCGGCGGTTCCCTCGATCAGGTCGATTGTGTCGAATTCGGCGCATCGGGCGCGCGCGGCGGACAGCATGTCGTCGCTTGGGTCGAGGCCAATGACCCTGCCACCGGCACCCACAGCACGCGCCAGTTCGATCGACAGCAAGCCGCTGCCGCAACCAAGGTCAAGGATGGTGTCGCCCGGGACCGGCGAGAGCGCCCTTAGATTGGCGGCGCGGCGGCGGGTCACGTCCGCGCCCTGATAGGCGTTATCCAGCAGGCGTGTGGTGGCTTCGTCGAATTGCAGCATGTATTGCCCCCTACGGGAAATGATACCGAATTTTCCGGGTTTCGAGAAGGAAACCCCCCACGGCCCCCTCGCGCAGGGAAGGCAGTTTGCATATAAGGGCACAAATTCTGCTTTCTGCGAGGCTGCCATGACCGGAGAACTGTCCCCCATCGACAAGGCCAAATACGTCAGCGCAAGGCGCGCCGCCGACATGGTCGAAGACGGGATGCGCGTAGGGTTGGGCACCGGATCGACGGCGGCCTGGCTGGTGCGTCGTCTGGGCGAAAGGGTGCGTGACGAAGGGCTACGGATCAGGGGTGTGCCGACATCAACCCGCACGGCACAGCTGGCGCGTGAGGTCGGGATCGAGGTTGTTTCGCTGGATCAGGCAGGATGGCTGGATATCACCATTGATGGCGCGGATGAGTTCGACGGCGAGCTGAACCTGATCAAGGGTGGCGGCGGGGCGCTGTTGCAAGAAAAGATCGTTGCCACCGCCAGCGACATGATGGTGGTGATCGCCGATGCCGGGAAAGAGGTTGAAACGCTGGGAGCGTTCCCGCTGCCGGTCGAGGTGATCCCCTTTGGCTGGCAGACCACGCGATCACTGATCGAGGAAACACTGGATTCGATGGACGTGCTGGGCAGCTCGGCGGCGCTGCGGATGAATGGCGACGCGCCGTTTGTCACCGATGAAGGCAACCACATTCTGGACCTGCATCTGCAACGGATCGGCAATGCACGCCAACTGGCGCTGGTTCTGAACCAGATACCCGGCATCGTGGAAAACGGTCTGTTCATCGACATCTGCGACCGGGTCGTCATCGGCCACGGTGATGGCCGGGTCGAACTGCGCGACATCAATGAAGGCACGATTGAGCTGGACCGGCTGGGAGAGGAAAACAGCGACAACCTGTTTTCGGACCTGAAGGATTGACGCTTGTGTAGTAAGCCGACGTTTTGTCTGCAGGAAGCGCGAGGCAGGCGAATACTTCGCGTGCTTTTTCGTTATGTGGACTAGGGCTTTTGGAATTTCCGTTGAAACGGATACCGCAACGCATATGTGACCAGTTCATCTACGCGCTTCACCAGTATCGGCCGGATTTGCACGCCCCATGGCAGGATCAAATCGATCGCCGGAAGGTACTGGACAGTGGCGCGCGATGAGTTACACCCCTTGCAAGGCCATGTGGCGCTTGCGGAAATATGGAAGAGGCAGGGTAAATGAGCTTTGATTACGATCTGTTCGTCATCGGTGGCGGCTCGGGCGGAGTACGCGCCGCGCGTGTGGCGGCAGGGGAAAACGGGGCCAAGGTGGCGCTGGCCGAAGAAGATCGCTATGGCGGCACTTGCGTAATCCGCGGCTGCGTGCCGAAAAAGCTGATGGTCTTTGCCAGTGAGTATTCCGGAATGGTCGAGGATGCGCAGGCGTATGGCTGGGATGTCAAACCGGGTGCGTTCGACTGGATTGCTTTCCGCGGCAAGCTGCATGCCGAACTGGACCGGCTGGAAGGCGTCTATCGCAACATCCTTAAAAACAACGGCGTCGAGAGCTTTGATCAGCGTGCGCGTCTGGTCGATCCGCATACGGTCGAGCTGGCCGATGGTACCCGCAAGACCGCCAAGCATATCCTGATCGCAACGGGCGGCCGTCCGGTTGTACCAGAGTTTCCGGGCTCGGAACTGGCGATCACCTCGAACGAGATTTTCCATTTGGACAAGTTGCCGGGGTCGATGCTGATCGTTGGCGGTGGTTATATCGCCAGTGAATTCGCGGGCATAATGAACGGTATGGGGGTCGAAACCACCCAATTCTATCGCGGCGCGCAGATTCTGCGCGGTTTCGATGAAGAAGCCCGCGGATTGATCTGTGAGGAGATGCGGCAGAACGGCGTCGATGTTCATCTGGGCACCAACGTGCTGGAGATGGCGAAAGACGGGGACAAAATCCGCGTCAAGGCCACGGATGGTACCGAACGACTGTTCGACGTCGTGATGTATGCCACGGGCCGTTCGCCCAATGCGGACGATCTGGGGCTGGAAGAGATCGGGGTCGAGAGGGGCCGCAAGGGCGAGATCGTCGTGGACGAATACAGCCAGACCGGCGTGCCCTCGATCTATGCTATCGGTGACGTGACTGACCGGGTGAACCTGACCCCGGTTGCGATCCGCGAAGGCATGGCCTTTGTCGAAACCGTGTTCAAATCCAACCCGACCCCGGTTGACCACGAGTTGATCCCGACGGCGATCTTTACGCAGCCGGAAATGGGAACCGTGGGCCTGAGCGAAGAGGACGCGGCGGCGCAGGAGCCGATTGAGGTTTATGCGACCTCATTCAAGCCGATGCAGCAATCCTTTGCCGGACGGTCGCAGCGTGTGCTGATGAAACTGATCGTCAGCAAGGCAACCCGCAAAGTGCTGGGCTGCCATATCGTGGCGCCGGGTGCAGGCGAAATGATCCAGTTGGCCGGAATCGCGGTCAAGATGGGTGCAACCAAGGAAGATTTCGACCGAACAGTGGCCGTTCATCCGGTCATGGCCGAGGAATTGGTTACAATGCGGCAACCTGTACGCAGCGCTTGATTTGCAAGCTGGCGTACACACGTTACAAGTGACTTCGTGATCACGCGGGCCGGAACACCGGTCCAAACAAAGGAAAGACAAAATATGGCGGGCAACAGCGGTGGCCCCTGGGGGGGCGGAGGCTCATCCGGAGGCGGAGGAAATCGGGGAAACAACGGTGACGGGCGACGCCCGCCCGAAGGTGATGGCCCGCAGATCCCCGAGATCGATGAACTGATGAAAAAAGGTCAGGAGCAGTTGCGCGTGCTGATGGGCGGGCGCGGCGGCGGTGGCCGTGGCGGTGACGGCAAGGGTGCTGGCGGCGGTGGTCCGATCTTTACCAAAGGGACCGTGGCGCTGGGCGTTCTGGTGGCCGCTGGCCTGTGGGGCGCAGCAAGCTTTTACACCGTCAAGCCGGAAGAGCAGTCGGTTGAGCTGTTTCTTGGCGAGTTTTCTTCCATCGGCAATCCCGGGCTGAACTTTGCGCCATGGCCGGTGATCACGGCCGAGGTAATCCCGGTTACCCGTGAACAGACCGAAGATATGGGCGGTGCGCGCGGCAGCGATGATGGCCTGATGCTGACCGGCGACGAGAACGTGGTCGATATCGATTATCAGGTCGTATGGAACATCAACGACCCTGCCAAGTTCCTGTTCAACCTGCGCGATCCGCGTCCGACGATCCGGGCCGTGTCTGAATCGGCGATGCGCGAGATTATTGCACAGTCTGAACTGGCGCCGATCCTGAACCGGGATCGTGGTATTATTGCGGACCGTCTGCAGGAACTGATCCAGTCCACGATGGACAGCTATGATTCCGGGATTAACATCGTCCGCGTCAACTTTGACAAGGCTGACCCGCCGCAGGACGTGATCGCCGCCTTCCGCGACGTTCAGGCTGCTGCGCAGGAACGGGATCGTTTGCAGAACGTGGCCGATGCCTATGCCAACCGGGTGCTGGCTGAAGCGCGCGGTGAAGCAGCGCAGATTCTGGAAGAAGCCGAAGCCTATCGCGCCCAGCAGATCAACAGTGCGCAAGGTGAGGCCAGTCGTTTCAGCGCGGTTCTGGAGGAATATACCAAGGCACCGGACGTAACCCGCAAACGTCTGTATCTGGAGCGGATGGAGCAGGTTCTGGGCGATGTGGACAAGATCATTCTGGACGAAAACGCCACCGGAGATGGGCAGGGCGTCGTGCCTTATCTGCCGCTCAATGAATTGCGCCGAAACAGCGAACAAACCGGGCAGGAGAGCAACTGATGCGTAAATCGACTTTTGTTCTGCCGGTCATCGTTCTGGCAATCATCGTTGGCTTGTCCTCGATCTTTATCGTGGATGAACGCGAACGGGCGCTGGTGCTGCAGTTCGGGCGCGTGGTCGCGGTCAAGGAAGACCCCGGTCTGGCGTTCAAGAT
Source organism: Ruegeria sp. BJ6 (assembly GCF_056537885.1). Classification (NCBI taxonomy): domain Bacteria; kingdom Pseudomonadati; phylum Pseudomonadota; class Alphaproteobacteria; order Rhodobacterales; family Roseobacteraceae; genus Ruegeria; species Ruegeria sp. BJ6. The sequence continues at coordinate 149,650 of NZ_JBQFSG010000002.1, forward strand.
CCCGCTGATTCAGGAAGTGGTTCGTTATGACGACCGCATTTTGTCAATTGATGTGCAACCGCTGGAGGTCACCCCATTGGATGACCGCCGTCTGGTGGTCGACGCCTTCGCGCGTTACCGGATTTCCGACCTGAACCAGTTCCGTCAGGCCGTTGGCGTCGGCGGTATCCCCGTGGCCGAGGATCGTCTGGATCGCATTCTGCGTGCTGAAACACGCGAGGTGCTGGGTTCGGTTTCGTCCCGCGACATCCTGAGTTCGGACCGGGCGGCGCTGATGCTGCGCATTCGCAACAGCGCGATTGCGGAAGCACGGGCGCTGGGCGTCAACGTGATCGACGTGCGCCTGAAGGCGACCGACCTGCCGCAGGCCAACCTTGAGGCGACGTTTGACCGGATGAAGGCCGAACGTGAACGCGAAGCCACCGACGAACGGGCGCGCGGTAACGAGGCGGCGCAGCGTGTTCGCGCGCAGGCCGACCGGACCGTGGTGGAACTGGTGTCCGATGCACGTCGCGAAGCTGAAATCACTCGCGGTGAGGCCGATGCCGAGCGGAACGCTATCTTCGCCGAAGCCTTCGGCAAGGACCCCGAGTTCTTTGAGTTCTACCGGTCTTTGTCTGCGTATGAGCGTGCGCTGCGCGGCGGTAACAGCTCGATGGTGCTGAGCCCGGATTCCGAGTTCTTCAACTATCTCGGTTCACCGAGTGGCCGGCGGACGCCAGCTGCCGGGGCATCTGAGTAATGGGAATTATCCTTCTGGCCTTCGGGCTGGTACTGATTGTCGAGGGGCTGGCCTATGCGCTGGCCCCTTCGCTTATTGAGCGGATGCTGGAGGCGCTTCGTGCCTTGCCCGAAAGCGCCCGGCGGACCGTTGGTTTGTTGTGCGTGGTCAGCGGTTTCATCCTGCTTTGGGGGGCCTATCAGCTGGGGTTCTGAGAACCGGTTGGTTACGGTGCGCTCAAATGCCGGTGAATTCCCCGCTATCGCGAGTTGCGGGCCGGGCCAAACTGACTACATTGGACCCTAAGAACCGGTTGCCGCAGGCGGCAACCCGATAACAGGTTGGTGACAAGGAGACCCCCAGTGCAAGCAAAGGCACGCAGTATTACCGTTGGGCGGGACGATGCGATCATAAGAATGCGGCTTCTCTGGCTGGCGTTTCTGGGTGTGGTTTTCGTTCTGGTGCAGTCGCTTGCGGCGCAGGCCCGTCCCGAAAGCCTTGCGCCACTGGCGCAAAAGATCAGCCCGGCGGTGGTCAACATCACCACGACGACCCTGATCGAAGGGCAGACCGGGCCGCAGGGCATTGTGCCTGAAGGGTCCCCGTTTGAAGATTTCTTTCGCGAGTTTCAGGATCGCAATGGCGATGACGAAAACCGCCCGCGTCGCAGCAATGCGTTGGGATCGGGGTTCGTGATCTCGGAAGATGGCTATATCGTTACCAACAACCACGTCATCGCCGAGGCGGATGAAATTCTGGTCGAATTCTTTCCCGGCGATGGACAGCCGAAAAAGGAACTGCCTGCCAAAGTGATCGGTACTGATGAAAAAACCGACATCGCCCTGTTGAAGGTCGAGGCGCAAGGTCCTTTGAAATATGTGACTTTCGGCGACAGCGACACCGCCCGCGTCGGAGACTGGGTCATCGCAATGGGCAACCCGCTGGGGCAGGGATTTTCGGTTTCCGCCGGGATCGTGTCCGCTCGAAACAGAGAACTGAGCGGGTCGTATGACGACTACATTCAGACGGACGCGGCGATCAACCGGGGGAACTCGGGCGGGCCGCTGTTCGACATGAATGGCGAAGTGATTGGCGTGAACACTGCGATCCTGTCGCCCAATGGCGGATCGATCGGCATTGGTTTTTCGATGGCGTCCAATGTTGTCGTGAAAGTGGTGGATCAGCTGCGCGAATTTGGCGAAACCCGCCGCGGTTGGCTGGGTGTGCGCATTCAGGATGTGACCGAGGATATGGCCGAGGCGATGGGGCTGGATAAACCCGGCGGCGCGCTGATCAGCGACGTGCCCGATGGTCCGGCAAAAGAGGCCGGACTGGCGGCGGGCGACGTGATTCTCAGCTTTGACGGCGTTGAAGTGAAAGACACGCGCGGTCTGGTGCGGCAGGTAGGCGAGACGACAGTCGGCAAATCGGTGCGCGTCGTTGTGCATCGTGATGGCGGGACGCAGACCATTCTGGTGACGCTGGGCCGTCGCGAGGATGCCGAGCGTCAGGAAAATGGCGAGGACGACGAAGCGCCCAACGAGGCTGAGGATGAGAACAAGACCATTCTGGGTCTCACAATTGCGCCGTTGACCGATGACACTCGCAGTGAACTGGGGCTGGACGCGGATGCCGAAGGTCTGGTCGTCACCAATGTCGATGAGGCGTCCGAGGCCTATGCCAAGGGTCTGCGGTCGGGTGATGTGATCACCGAGGCGGGTCAGCAAAAGGTAACGTCGATCGCGGATCTGGAGACGCGCATGGAAGAAGCCCGCGAAGCCGGTCGCAAGTCGCTGCTGTTGCTGGTGCGTCGCGGCGGGGAACCTCGTTTCGTGGCTCTGAGCCTGGAGGAATAATCACCCTCTGCACGGGATTGGAAAAGGCCGGAGCTGCAGCTCCGGCCTTTTTTGTGGTTCCAGCTAAATTAAAAGAGCCATATGCCGGGGCATATGGCTCTGTTACAGGGAGAGGCCAGTCGGACAGATATCGGGGATGATCATCCAGCCTCAGTCGGTAACCTCAATCAAGTTAGCAGCACCGGCACGATACGTCTGTGAAGCGGATCACAGGTGTGGGAATAGGCTCAGATCAGGTCTGAATCCGCCAGTTCCCGCAGAGCCTCAAAGTCATGGATGGCAAGCCCCCCGCGCGAGACCTCGACCACGTCATCGCGTCGCCAGCTGGACAGCGTCTTCGAAACCGCTTCGCGCGTTGCACCCACAAACTCGGCCAATTCGCTTTGGGACAGCATGATCCGGCCAGCCTGATCGTCCTGCAACTGGGCCAGATACAGCAACTTGCGCGCCAATCTGACGGGCATGGGTAGAAAGACTTGTTCGTTTAGCTGCGCGCCCATCCACCGCATCCTCAGGCCGGCCAGACGGATCAGATCGCCGGCAAGTTCCGGGTGGTCCTGAATCTGAGCCATCACATCGGTCCTGCGCACGCGCAGGACACGCGAAGGTTTCGCCGCCGAGACGGTGGCCGTGCGCGGGCCGTTGTCAAACAGGGCGATTTCGCCAAACACTTCGCCGGGGCGCATCAGGACCAGTGACAGCTTGCGTCCGCTCATGGCGAGAAAAGACACTTCCAGTGTGCCCGTGAGAATGGCGTAAAGCGCATCCCCTTCATCCCCTTGTTCGAACAGAATTTCCCCTTGTTGCAATACGATTTCGGATGCCTGGGCTGAAAGCATGGCTTTCAGTCTTTCCGAGGCTTCCGACAGAAATCCGGTGTCGGGAAATGTCGTCATTCGGGGTATGGTGCTCCTGCGGCGGTGGGTGGTGGTCCCATTTTCCACAGCTTGGCGGCTAAACCAAGGAAATTGTCAGGCATTTTCCTAAACTTGATGTAAGCGTTAGGGCAGCTGATCTGGCGAAGCTGGGTTACTGGTGGTCCGGGTCATCCATGTAGCTTTGCAGCATGTTGAACTGCAGCATCAGAAATACCATGAGCGCGAGTGGAAAACCAAAGGTCTCGATCTTGACCCACAGATCGGTGGACATCGTGCGCCAAACCAATTCGTTGGCTGCAGCCAGCACCGCAAAGCAGGCGCAAAGGCGGCGGGTCAGGATCATCCAGCCCTCGTGGCGCATGGGGAGCATCTCTTCGAGAACGTAGGCGAGATAGGATTTTCCCTGAAGCAGACCGATGCCCAGAATGGCCGAGAAGAAGCCATAGACAAGCGTCGTTTTCATTTTGAAGAACCGCTCGTCGTTGAACCAGGCGGTGAGACCGCCAAAGAAGATCACCATGAAAGCGGTGAATATCTGCATCTTGCTGAGTTTGCCGGTAAGAAACCACAGGATACCCATTGCCGCCAGCATAAGTGGTACGAACAGGATGGTGGCGACGATAAAGCCTGAATATTCGATGCCGCCGATCAGGAAACTGTCGTCCCTCAGGCGCAGGTAGATAAAGAAGAAGGCCAGCGGGGGGCCAAGCTCCAGCACCTGTTTGAGGAATGGGTTGATGTCTTTCTTGTCGGTCATTGAGTCCATCCTGCTGCTCATCCCCCCATTTCAACTATTACCGCGCCCAATGCAATCAATGCCATCAGTGCGATTCGCCTTGGGCCGACCGTTTCTTTCAGTACCAGCCAGCCGATCAGGGCGGCAAACACGGTTGATGTTTCGCGCAGAACCGCTGCTTCGCCCACCTTGTCGAGGCGTGTGGCTAGCATAATGGCGCCGAACGACATGAATGCGACGATACCACCCGAGATGCCCCGTACCATCAACGGTCCAGGCGTGGGCGGGTTGATCATGGCGCGCCATCTGAGGAATGCGTAGAACGGCAGCACAGCACCATCGATCATGAAGAACCATGCCAAAAAGGTGAAGGGATCCGCCGTGGCGCGAATGCCGTAGGCGTCGTAGGTCGTATAGAGCGCAACGAAGAGGCCGGTTGAAAACGCCAGTGCCAGCGCAATGCCAAGCGTGTCACGGTTGGTTTCCAGATAACGTAAATTATAGGCGGCAAGCCCGAAAATCCCGGTCAGCAGGACCGCGACGCCCAGCCACTGGGTAGTCGAGAACACCTCGCCGAACAGCAGATAGGCCCCGATCACGGTGAAGAGCGGACCAGTGCCGCGCACCACAGGGTAGACAACCGTATATGACCCCTTGGTATAGGCCATCGCCTGCAGGATTTTGTAGAGGATGTGGATGGCCCATGCGGTTGCGAAAATCGGCCACATATGGGGTTCGGGCCAGGGCACGACAAACAGGGCAAACGGCGCGGCCATCAGGCTGTACGAGGCATCGATCGCACCGCGCGACAGCCATGGGTCGTGTCGGCCCTTTTGCAGGGCGCCGAATACGGCGTGCAGAAAGGCAGCCATCAGTGCAAGGCCGAGCGCCAGCCTGTGCCCGGCCTCGGTACCTTCGAGGGAGATCAACCAGTCGCTCACGATGCGGCCTTTCGCGGGGTGGAGAAAATGCGGGGCTGTCTGCCCTTCACACCCCCCCGAGAGTATTTGAGGCCAGATGAAGGTTCGGATCAGGTTGGCTCCAGGCCTGTCAGGGCGGCGGCGAATTCTTCGGGGTCGAATGGGGCGAGGTCGTCGATCTGTTCGCCGACGCCAATCGCATGGATGGGCAGGCCGAACTTGTCTGCCAGAGCAACCAGAACGCCACCCTTGGCGGTGCCGTCCAGTTTGGTCATCACCAGACCCGAGACGTCAGCAAGGTTGCGGAAGGTTTCGACCTGACTGAGGGCGTTCTGCCCGGTGGTCGCGTCGAGGACCAGAAGGGTATTGTGGGGGGCGGTGTCGTCCTTTTTGCGGATGACGCGGACAATCTTGGCCAGTTCCTCCATCAGGTCGGCACGGTTTTGCAGGCGGCCGGCAGTGTCGATCATCAGCAGATCGGCGCCGTCTTCCTGCGCTTTGGTCAGCGCGTCGAATGCCAGAGAGGCGGGGTCGGACCCTTCGGGTGCGGTCAGGACGGGGACACCTGCGCGTTCGCCCCAGACCTGAAGCTGTTCCACGGCGGCGGCGCGAAAGGTGTCGCCAGCGGCAATGACGACCTTTTTGCCTGCGGATTTGAACTGGCTGGCCAGCTTGCCGATGGTGGTGGTTTTGCCCGAGCCGTTGACGCCGACGACAAGGACCACCTGAGGGCGTTTGGGATAGATGGGCATGGGGCGGGCTACGGGTTCCATCACGCGGGCCACTTCCTGCGCGAGAAGCTGTTTGATCTCACGGGTCGAGAGTTTTCTGCCAAGGCGGCCCTCGGCCATGTTGGCGGTGACACGCAGGGCAGTATCGACGCCCATGTCCGAAGCGATCAGCAACTCTTCGAGTTGTTCAAGCATGTCATCGTCCAGCGTGCGGCGGATAACCGTGCTGCTATCACCGCGGCTGAACAGGCGGCCCAGTAACCCCTTGGATTGCGGGCTGTCCGGGATTTCCGTCGGTGCGGGCGCCGGCGTGGGATCGGTCGGTTCTGGCGACGGGGTTTCGACCGGCTGTGGGGCGGGCGCGGGTTCGGGAACTTCGGGGACGGGCTGCGGCTCTGGCTCCGGTTCGGGGATCACCGGGTCCGGGGTGGGGGCTGTTTCTTCGCCGCCGTCTTCGACGATGGCTTCGAGCCCCTGTTCGAGGCGCGAAGAGGATTTGAAAAGCCGGTCCTTGAGCTTTGAGAAAAACGCCATGTCTGGTCTCCGCAGGTGTTATCCCCACCTAATGCGGAATTGCGGCAGTTGCAAAGGGTCAGGAAAAGGCGAACAGAAATCCGGCCTGTGCGCCCCAGTAGAGCGGCCAGACGAGGTATGGGGTGATCCTGAGTGCGGGGTGGCCATCGGGCAACAGGAATTTCTCGGTCGCAAGGATCAGGTCCGAGGCGATGAAGGCCAGTGCCGCAGGCAGGGCCCAGCGCAGGTTTCCCGTTTCGGGCAGGGCAAGGACAGCGATTCCCATGCCGAGAATGATCGGGATGTAGGCCAGTACCGGGACTTTGAGTTCGCCTGCGCGAGGAGCAAGCAGCGTGGCCATGACGATGCCCAGAACGATGAGTGTCCAGAACACACCCGGCTGGTCGAAGATCAGTGTGGCGTCGCTGGTCGGGTGGCTGAGGAACAAAAGGATATAGGCGATGTGCCCGGCGGCGAATGCGCCGATGCCCGCCATGAAGGTGGCCTCGGTTTCGCGTGACAACAGAGCGTCCCCTGTGGCGCAGAGTGTCAGGCCAAGGCACAACAGCCACGGGCCACCGGCAATCAGCGCCGAAAGCGCGAGAAGCGCGACCGAGGCGGTTTTCAGGATGCTGCGCAGTGTGTTTGCGCTGTGGGCTACCATTGAGAGATAGGCAAGGGTGCTGGCCGCCGCGATCCAGAACAGTAGAATTTCCATGTATCTTCCCGAGCTACCAACGGTAAAGGCGTTACGCCATTGGCAGCTTGGGATGGATGGTTTCAGTGACTCAATACTGACGTCGAGTTAATCCGGCGGGATCGGGCTGAGTAACACGCTGCTGAATGGCAACGGCGGCCCTGATCTGCCACAATCGGGGCATGTTGATGCGTTTATCGATTCTGTTGTCTCTGACTGCGCAGACCCTGGCGGCGGCCGGTCCGATGTCGGGAGAAGAATTTGACGCCTACACACGTGGTAAGACGCTGTACTACGGATATGACGGCATAGCATATGGGGTCGAACGCTATTTGCCGGACCGGCGGGTGATCTGGTCTTTTCTGGATGGCGATTGCAAGGAAGGCATCTGGTATGAGCGCGAGGGGCAGATCTGTTTCATCTACGAAGACCGGCTGGACCCGCAATGCTGGGTTTTCACCCGATCCGCGTCCGGAATAATTGCGCAGTTCGAGGGGGACCCCGAGGCGACCGAGTTGTATGAGGCTGCCGATACAGGTGAAGAAATGGTGTGCCACGGCCCTGATGTTGGCGTCTGATACCGGTTCAGCCGAGTTTCAGTTCCTCGTAGCTGATCATGACATGTTCCCGATATGCGGGTCGTTCCTTGAGCATCCGGTAATAGCGTTCCAGATGCGAAAATGAGCTGCGCTGAATCTCAATATCGTAATACCTGAACAGGATGTGCCCTAGCTGGATATCGGCCAGGGTGAACTCGGGCCCCGCGATGTGGGTGTTTCGGGACAGTTGCGCATCGGCGATTTCAAGCTTTGCCTCTAGCGATGCAACTGCCTGAGTGATTGCGTCTTCGTCCCGTTCGCTTTCCGGGACCCGGGTGACCTGCCAGAATACGGGAACGGTGAATTGCATGGCGACGTTCAGTTTGGCCCATTCGGCCCATTTGTCGATTTCGGCGCGCTGCACCGGATCACCTGGCCAGAAGCTGTCAGGGCAGTATCGCGCGCCCAGATAGCGCAGGATCGCACCGGTTTCCCAGATCGGCGGGTTATCCCCGTCTTGTAGCACCGGGATCGTTCCGTTCGGGTTCAGGTGCAGAAACTCCGGGCTATCCAGCCCGCCATACCGGTGGCCCAGATCATGCTGTTGGTATGGCAGCCCCAGTTCGCCAACAGACCACATCAGGGCCTGAACGTTGGATGATGTTTTCCGGCCCCAGATTTTCAGCATCGTTCAGAACAATGTTCCCTGATCGGGCGGGGTCTGAGCGGGCTTTTTTGCGGCCGGTTTTCCGGCCTCTGCTTTGCCGGTGGTCAGGCGGCCATCGGCGAATTCGATTTCCAGCACCGCGTGTTTGGAGGCCTCGGCCTTGGTGGTCATAACCTGTTTATCCGCACGCACCACCGCATAGCCACGGTCCAGCGTGGCCTTGTAGCTGAGCGTTTCGCGCAGGCGGTCTGTCGCGTCCAGTTGTTGACGCAAGCGGTCGATGCGCGTGGATTGGGCGGTGTTCAGACGGTCGATCAGCCTGTTCAACGTTTCGCGCTGGCTCTGCAACTCTCGCTCAATCGGGCGCAGAGACAGGCGCGAGGACAGGTTGCGGCAGCGGTCGCGGCGCGATTCGACCAGCGCGCGCAGGGTCGAAGGGCGCAGGTGTGCCGACACATCCAGCAGTTTCACGCGCCGGTTCTGGACCCCCCGGATCAGGGCGTTGGGCAGACGTTCCGACACCTGATCCAGCCGCTGCCGGGGCGTGTCCAGAAGCGTTTCGGGACGTGGAAGGGCACGGGACAGGTCGCGCAGCCGCTGGGCGCGGCGCTGAACGGCATCCGTTGCTGCGCGGGATAGACGCGCGCCTTGTTCGTTGGTCCAGGCCAGCAGTTCTATCCGCACCGGCACGGCCAGTTCAGCTGCGGCGGTTGGGGTTGGCGCGCGGCGATCGGATACAAAATCGATCAGTGTCGTGTCGGTCTCATGCCCAACGGCCGAGATCAGGGGGATTTGAGACGCCGCTGCCGCGCGGGCGACGATTTCTTCGTTGAATCCCCAAAGGTCCTCGATCGATCCGCCGCCGCGCGCGACAATAAGCAGATCGGGGCGGGGCAGGGCGCCGCCCGGTGTTAATTGATTGAACCCTTCGATGGCACGGGCCACTTCGGGTGCGCAGTTCGCACCCTGAACGGCCACCGGCCAGATCAGTACTTTGCGGGGAAAGCGGTCGCGCAGGCGGTGCAGAATATCTCGGATCACCGCGCCCGAGGGCGAAGTGATCACACCGACGATCTGCGGCAGATAGGGCAACGCCTGCTTGCGTTCGGGGGCAAACAGCCCCTCGGCTTCAAGCTGTTTCTTGCGCTTTTCCAGCAGGGCCATCAGTGCGCCCTGACCGGCGACTGCGACCTCATCGACATTCAGGTTGTATTTCGATTGCGCCCCAAAGGCTGTGAGCCTGCCGGTGACGACGACCTCCAGCCCTTCTTCGGGAACAACAGACAGTCCGGCGATCTGACCTTTCCACGTGGTGCAGGCCAGTACGTTCCGGTCGTCCTTGATATCATAGTACAGATGCCCTGAACGCGCCTTGAACACGCGCCCGACCTCGCCGCGCACACGGATTCGTCCGAAGGACCCTTCGAGAGTGCGCTTCACCTCGCCCGAGATTTCGGAAACGGTATATTCCGGGGTGTTCTGGCCGGGAATGGGGTCGTCAAGCAGGTCGGACATTTCAGCACCCCGAGTCAGTCTTGTTTCGTCAGCCCACCCAGCTTAGAACGCCGCGAAGGCGAGGCCAAGCAGATCGGAGACCACCACATGAATATCCTCATTCTCGGCAGCGGCGGGCGCGAACACAGCCTGGCCTGGGCGGTGATGCAAAACCCCAAGTGCGACCGTCTGATTGTGGCGCCGGGTAATGCAGGGATCGCACAAATCGCGGACTGCGCGTCACTGGATATCGAAAATGGCGGCGCGGTCGTCAACTTTGCCGAGGAAAATGCCATTGATTTCGTGATTGTCGGTCCCGAAGCGCCGCTGGCTGCTGGTGTGGCCGATCGTCTGCGTGAGGCGGGCGTTCTGGTCTTTGGGCCCTCGGCCGGGGCTGCGCGGCTGGAAGCGTCAAAGAGCTTTACCAAAGAGATCTGTGACGCCTCGGGCGCGCCCACGGCGGCCTATGCCCGGTTTACCGAAGCTGACCCAGCCAAGGACTATATCCGGGAGCAGGGCGCGCCGATCGTGGTCAAGGCGGATGGTTTGGCTGCGGGCAAAGGCGTAATCGTGGCCATGGACGAGCAGACTGCACTGGACGCCATCGACGACATGTTCGGTGGTGCGTTTGGCGGGGCAGGGGCCGAAGTGGTGATCGAGGAGTTCATGGAAGGCGAAGAGGCATCGCTGTTTGTCCTGTGTGATGGTGAGCATGTTCTTTCCGTTGGCACGGCGCAGGACCACAAACGGGTGGGCGAAGGCGATACCGGCCTGAATACCGGCGGAATGGGTGCATACTCTCCCGCGCCGATTCTGAGCACCGAGATAGAAGCCCGTGCGATGGATGAGATCGTGCGCCCGACAATGGCCGAGATGAAGCGGCGAGGCACGCCGTTTCAGGGCGTGCTGTACGCGGGACTGATGATCAAGGACGGTCAGCCGAAACTGGTCGAATACAATGTACGTTTCGGTGATCCTGAATGTCAGGTTCTGATGATGCGGCTGGGTGCGCAGGCGTTTGACCTGATGCATGCGGCGGCCGAAAGGCGGCTGGACAATGCACGCGTAAACTGGGGCGACGATCATGCGATCACCGTGGTCATGGCGGCCAAGGGGTATCCGGGGTCCTATGAGAAAGGGACCCAGATCAAAGGATTGGGCGATCTGCCCGAAGACAGCCGGAACATGGTGTTCCATGCGGGTACGAAGTCCGATGACGGGGCTGTGCTGGCCACGGGCGGGCGTGTGCTCAATGTGACGGCACGGGGCGATACGTTGCAGGATGCCCGCGACCGGGCTTATGCCATGGTCGATGGCATCGACTGGCCCGAAGGGTTCTTTCGGCGCGATATCGGCTGGCGGGCGCTCTGACCCGAGCGCTCCCGCGCCCCGACGCCGCATCAGAGATGCGACATCAGGGGCTTGGGCCGGGCAGGCCGCTGATGCGGCCTGCGGCAGCGCGGTGGGAAACCTGAACGGTTTTCTTTCGCCTTTTCGTCGGGTTATGATCCTGCCGGAGGAGACGGGATTTGCACGGACCTATCGACAAGTCGGAATTGGACGCCGCTTATGCCGCGCGTGAATTGCGCGCTTTGGCTTTTGATTGGGTGCCTGTCGGCATTGTCGTGACCGAAGCACGTGTGATCCGCGAGGTGAACCACCGCTTTTGCGAGATGTTCGGATATTCCCGCAAAGAGCTTCTGGATCGCCTTTTTGTCTTTCTATACCCGACCGAGGAAGAGTTTTCGAACATTCTGCACCGCGGTGACAAGGAACTGGGCGAGGGCAACCTGTATTGGGACGAACGGGTGATGCGCCGCAAGAACGGTGATCTGTTCTGGTGTCGGGTCAGGGGACAGACTTTCACGCCCGAGGACCCGCTGGCAAGGGCGGTCTGGAGCTTTGCCGATCTGTCGGAAATTCGCCGATATCAACCGCTGACCCGGCGCGAGCGCGAAGTGTATTCATTGCTTGGAGAAGGGCTGACCAGCAAGGAAATCGCCCGCGAGCTTGATCTGAGCTATCGCACGGTCGAAGTGCACCGGGCGCGATTGCTCAAGAAATTCGGCGTGAACAATACCGCCGCTCTGTTCCAGTCGCTTGGCGATATCGAAGGCAACCATGTAGTACGCCCTCAACCCTGACGGGATGTGGGCCTAGTTGCAGGCCATGGCACTTTCCAAAGCTGGCTGTGAGAATTTACCGATTGGGACGCGTGTCCAGCCATCGTCGTGCCGGACCAGCACAAGTTCCGTCCAGTCCGAATTGGCCAATACAAGCTCTGGCCCGTTGCCACAGTCCCGCAAGCCGCCCGATATGAAATTCTGGCCGATCTTGTGATTGGTAAGCCCCGGGATTGTTGCAATCTCTGTCAGCGCTTCATTCTCATACCGCCAGATACGCAAAACTTTGGCCAAGTGCGGGCGATCAACATAGGCGATTTCAATGTGCCCGTCGCCGTCAAGGTCCGCCGCGCCTGCGGGCGCGAGCCAGCGATTTTTTCTTCCGATGTAAGGGGTAGCGGCGACAAGTTGAAGTTTGTAGCCATCCCGGTCGGCGTAAATCGCCAGCTGTGCGCCCTTTTCGGCGTGGCTGCGCACGGTAATGATTTCCGCGCTTTGATCCCGGTCCAAATCCACCAGCCTGGGGGCAATGTCTTCGAACACATGAAGATCGTCCAGCAGTGCGGATTTTGTCCCACAAGAATCCGTAGAGGGATCGCTGGAGTGGACAGTGAGTCGGGTGTATTCGATGGCGTCCCCGAGAACGCCGTGCGCATAGCGGCTGGTTTCACCGCTGTACCACGCGGAAGAGACAGTTTGCCCCGGGCAGGCGCCGGGCTGACCGAATTTGCAACCCGGTGTGACGACATATGAGCCGTTGGAAATTCCCCAATGACTGGGCGATGTTCGGCAGGCCTCGGCTGCGCTAGAAAAACCCAACCACAGGCTCAGCACCAACGCCGCGCCGCGGGCATATGCGTTCCATCGGCGCGCGGGCAGGCGTGGAGCCTGCCCTGACATCAGATCTGCTTTTCGGGCATCTGCACAACCAGACCGTCCAGCGCGTCCGAGACCTTGATCTGGCAGGTCAGGCGCGAGCGTGACGAATCGGGTTCATAGGCAAAGTCCAGCATGTCCTCTTCCATGTCGTCCTTTGCGGGCAGTTTTTCCACCCAGTCAGGATGGATGTAGACATGGCAGGTCGAGCAGGCGCAGGCGCCGCCGCAATCGGCCTCGATACCGGGGATGTTGTTGTCACGGGCGCCTTCCATGACAGTCAGGCCATTAGCTACTTCGACGGTATGCTCGGTGCCACCGTACTCGACATAGGTGATCTTTGCCATTTGCTCGAGTCTTCCTTTTGCGATGTTCGGAACCTTCCTTAGTCAAGGGATTTACGTGTTTCCAGTCTCATTTGCGACCCTTTATGGCAGGTATGGACATTAGTGGCTTTTGTTCTATTTTTGTTCTCATGAGCGCCGTCTTTGCCAGAATGCCGGTCCCTGTCCGGGACTGGCCACGCCCGCCCGCCTGTCTGCCTGCCAACCGGCTGGAGGAACCGCCCGAAGGTGCGCGGGTGACGGTCGCTGGGCTGGTGATCCTGCGGCAGAGGCCGGGGACGGCCAAAGGGGTGATTTTTGTCACGCTTGAGGATGAGACCGGCATCGTGAACGTGGTGGTCTGGCGCAAGATTTACGAACGCTTCCGCCGAGCTGTGATTTCGGGGCGTCTGCTGCGCGTCACCGGCCAGATGCAGCGCGCGCATTCGGTGACCCATGTGATCGCGGAAGAGGTCGAGGATATCTCGGAGATGCTGGATCTGCTGGTGCGGGGAGAGGGGTAGGTCTGCAATGCGGGACCATCCGGTCATTTGCGTGTGGGGAGCGAAAGGCGGCGACCAGCCCACAGCAGACCTTCGGTGGCTTAGATCCCCCTGAACCGTCTTTTCACCCATGCTTGAGAAAGATCGGGATGATAACTTCTTCCTCATCCCAAATGTGGCGCTCAAGAATACTGTTGAGAGCCAGGCTGCCTTTGTGCAGATCCGCCAGGCTGTCACGGGAAACGCTTGTCGCCTTGAGACCGTCCAGAGCCCCTTGCATTTCCTCAAGCGCTGCATCCAGAACGTTGTGGTCGCCATCCAACAACTTCAGCCCGTGATCAAGCTGAGGGTATATCAACGCAAATTGCGGGAAATACCCGTGATCCTCGATTTCGTGATGATGATGTGCAAAGCCAATCAGATTGCGGATGAAGAGTAGCAGATTCATCCGGGAGACCACGTCCCGTAATTCACTCTCAGGCACATCCAAGAGTTGTTCAAGCACCCCCAAAAGCTGTGCCGCACCGTCTAGCAGGTTGCGGTGGATATTCATGAAGAACGCTGCTTTGCCGTGAAATCGGGGGTGGTGTTCCCAGTCGGCGCGCGTACTTTCCAGAAGTGTCTGTTGCACCTTTTCAGGTAGTGCTGAACGCTTCTGCACATGGTATTCCGGTGCATCGTAATCAAAGAGCATTGCAGTCACCTTCGTCATTTCGCTGCCAGCCATGGGCCAAGCAGCCGACCAAGGAATGGCATGATTGGCCATGTTAATAGGCCTGCCAGGATGACGACCACAGTCAGAACCGCCAAGGGTCGAGGTAGTCCGGCCGTCAACGGTGCAGTCATCGCCAAGAGAAGCATCAACATCGGATACACGCCCAGAACACTCAGAACGACTCGCTTCCAATATGGCGGCATGGCGGGCCGATTTCCGGCCACATGATCGACCCACATGCCAAGGCCGGCCACTTCCAGATGCTGTGCGGTCCCTCCCGTGATGGCCTCGATGCGCTGAAGAAGCGCCTGAATGTCCGGGTCATGGCGCCAGACTTGCGCCGACGCCTCATCGGCAAAGCGCAGCAGAATCGTATATTCCACTTGTTCATCTGCATGATGGCGAACGGTATCAACGGACAGAAACCCGGCCTGATGTTGGAACATGTCATGAAGTTCAGTGACCAAGGCCTCGTACTCGTCTTTATGCCCCATAGCGACATGGTCAGTGATCGCCAGTGCGACGGGCGAGTTCATATGGCCAGCTCCGGCCCCGCAGGCACGATACCGCTGGGGTTCACTCCTCGCAGCGAAGCCCAATAATGCGTTTTGATCTGATCGAATTTGACTGTTTCAGCGACATTGCCGAAATCAATCAGCTTTTTGCGGAACGCCGATAAGTTGGGATAATCCGCAATCCGGCGGACGTTGCATTTGAACAGTGCCACATAGACCTGATCAAACCGGATCAATGTTGTGAAAAGACGCCAGTCGGCCTCGGTGAGACGTCCGCCTATCAGATAGCCGGTGTCTTCCAGTCGTACCTCGATCTGGTCCAGCGTTCCGAACAGATCGGACACCGCTTCGTCATAAGCCTCCTGCGTTCCGGCAAAGCCGCAGCGATAGACACCATTGTTGATCTGGCGATAAATCAGATCGTTCAAATCGTCGATTTCGTCCAGATGCTCGGAAGGTGCAAAATCCAGATCGTTACCCGCTACGCCGACAAAAGCCGAGTTGAACATCCGCATGATTTCAGCCGATTCATTGCTGACGATGGCATTCAGCTTTTTGTCCCATAGGACCGGAACGCTGACACGGCCCGTATAAGTGGGCTCAGCTTCAGTATAGATCTCGTGTAGGAAGCCTTTGCCCATGAGGTGGTCGGGAAAGCCTCCGCCCGTGGTGAACTCCCATCCGTCATCGCGCACCACCGGGTTCACCGCCGACACCGAAATGGCATCTTCAAGTCCCTTCAGCGAGCGCATGATCAGGGTCCGATGGGCCCATGGGCAGGCATAAGAAACGTAAAGGTGATATCGCCCGGGTTCAGGGGCGAACTTTGCACCCGGTTCGGTGGAAATCCAGTCGCGAAAATCGGTCTCTTGCCGGTGATAGCGCCCGTCCTGGGATGCCATTGCCGCCCCTTCGGGGGTCCAGACACCGTCAATCAATCTGCCAGCCATCTAACAGCTTCCTTTGTGTGTTGCCCCGGAGAGTCTCCGGGGCGGTTAATGACTATTCCGCTGCCTGCGAAGCGGCTTGCTGTGACAGAAAGCTTTCATAAACCAGCCCGTAGGCCGTGTGGCCGCCTAGAACGCCTCCGAGCGGATAGCCCTGCTCAGAGCGCCAGTCGTGCATCACTTCGGCCAACACCGAGGCCCAGGTTGAGACTTTCACACCGGCCTGGCTCATCCGTAGCATGGCGGCGTCGCGGGTGACTTCGTCCCAGGTGCCCGAGGCATCAATCACCGCATAAACGTCATATCCTTCTGCAACCATCGACAAGGCCGGGAACATCAGGCAGACGTCGGTAACGATACCGGCAAGGATGACTTTCTTGCGCCCGGTCGCTTCAATGGCAGCTTTGAAATCGGGACTGTCCCAAGCGTTGATTTCGCCTGCGCGGTTGATGACTTTGTCGCCAAGCACATCTGTGATTTCGTGGCTGACCGGGCCATTCGGACCTTCAGGCATCGAGGCGGTCACAACCGACGGAATCCCGGCGGTTTTGGCCATGTTGGTCAGACCATTGATGTTCTTGCGAAGAGTTTCGGGCTCGATATCGCGCACACTGGCCAGTAGACCTGTCTGGTGGTCGATCATTGCCAGAACCGCATTGTCGGGTGACAGGAATTCAGCGAATTTGTTGGTCATTTTCAGGTTCCTTTCCAGAGAGTTCAGTTGAGCGTTTTGACAAGGATGAGTTGCACGTCAGTGTCAGCGTTGAAGGTGCCATCGGCACCGCGGAAAAGATCGCCCCCGGTCAGTGAGGCTGAGTTCAACCGGCCATCGCCCTTGGCGACATAGGCGATGTAGTCCCCGGCCAAACCAACGCTCTGACCAGGTGTTAGCATCGCGACATCAATTGCAGTTTGCGCAGCAAAGGACGGAGTTTCGCCTTCTGCGCCGCCATAGATGCGGGTGATCTCGCACGGTGCAGGGCTGAACTTCCTGTATCCGGCGGGTTCGCCTGTCACTTCCGGCATCACCCACAGCTGCAACATGCGGTTTTGGGTGTCATCCGGGTTGACCTCGTTGTGAGAAAACCCTTCGCCACCGGCGCGCTGCACCTGTGCCTCTCCGGTTTCCAGCGAGCCGCCATGTTCCAGCGACCCCTG
Organism: Ruegeria sp. BJ6; assembly: GCF_056537885.1. NCBI lineage: Bacteria > Pseudomonadati > Pseudomonadota > Alphaproteobacteria > Rhodobacterales > Roseobacteraceae > Ruegeria > Ruegeria sp. BJ6. Next base: position 166,562 of record NZ_JBQFSG010000002.1, read on the forward strand.
ATGTGAAATCCGCCCTTCGACCATGATCGAAATCACGTCGATTTCCTTGTGCGGGTGCATGGTGGTTTCGCCCTTGGGGTTGAAACGGGCATCGGCCAGATAGACAAAATTTCCGAGCCCGTCCCAGGCCTGCGGATTGGCGCGTTCGCCCCAGAGTTTGCGGTCCGTGACCAGACGATGTTCGCGCAGCCCAGCAAAGCCACCTTCGGTCAAGCTGTCACGATGAAGAATTTCCAGTGCTTGGGTCATAGCGTTTCCCATCAGAGTTTCGATTTGCTTGACAGGAATATGAGAGAAGCACACATTTGGAACAATCCGCCGTTTCAGCAAATGAAAGTTCTAAATATGGAACAATATACCCGAGACCTGAATGACATGGCGGTATTCGCGGCCATCGCCCAGACCGGCAGCATTACCGCTGCCGCCGACCGCTTGCGCCTTCCGAAATCGAATGTTAGCCGCAGACTCGCACGACTGGAAGACAGGCTGGGCATCCAGTTGTTGGAACGGAACACACGCAGCAATCGCCTGACATCTGTTGGTACCTGTTATGCGGATTATTGTCGGCGCATGGTGGACGAGGCTGATGCCGCCGATGCCCTAATCCAGAAAAGTGCCAGCGAGCCATCCGGCGAATTGCGTGTCTCGGCCTCTGTGCTCGTCGGCCAGCAAATCATAGCCCCGGCTATTGCCAAATATGCCAGGGTCTTTCCTAAGGTGCAGGTGAATCTGGAGCTGACCAATGCGCGCCGGAGTCTTATCGAAGATGGGTTTGATCTGGCTTTCCGCCTCGGTGAAAATCAGGATTCATCGCTGATCGCCCAGCCGCTTGGGGCATTCCCGCTCAGCCTCTATGCCAGTCCGGACTATATATCGGAACATTCTCAACCCTTGGCTCCGAAAGACCTGGAAGAACACCGGTGTCTCGTTATGGAATCCGCATCTTCGACCTGGAACCTTTCAAGGGGCCACGAGAAGCAGGTAATCCAACCGAAAGCTCCTCTTTTAGCCAATGACTTTATCGCATTGAAGACGCTTGCAATCTCCGGTGCCGGAATAGTGATGCTACCACTCTATGCGACCTTTGCAGACGTGGAGGCAGGATCTCTGGTGCAGGTTCTGCACGAATGGAAGGCTGCCTGCGTCGAGCTTTCCGCCGTGTACCCTAGCCGGCGTGGCGCGACCGTCAAACAAAGAGCATTCATTGAGCAAGTCAGACAGGAAGTTGCGGCATTGGTTGGGTGAAGGCTTCGTCTTACGATTTGATGCCGTGGGAGCATTACAGCGCAGTCGACGAATGATGGTGTTCTACAGTGGACACCAGAAAAGGCTGCAACGGGATTTCATGGAATTAGTGCGAGTCTTTGCTAATTTTCCGGTGCCGACAATTCTCCGGCGTTGCTATGCCAATCCGTAGCATTGCCTGACTTTGCAAAGTCTGGTTTCGGCGCATTGCCGACATTGGTGCGCGGTGCAGCGTTACGCACTTTGGGCTCAAAGCAGTCATCGACCAAAAAATCTCACCACTTGAACAAAACCCCCTGCGCCTGCCTTTGGAAACCTCCTTACTGCCTTATTGTTGGGCATCTCGAAGGCGCTGCACCTGTGCAACCGCGGCTTCGATCTTCAGCTGAATCAAGGCCTCACCGATTTCTGGTGATGCAAGATCGGGGCGACCATCAAACCCCGAGGGCCAGCCTGCGGGTACCGTGAGAGGTATGCGGTTCGCCTCACTTGGTTTGACGAACAAAAGCTCGGAAGTATCACGAAGTCCGGCATGTGATCCGATCTGCTCTTTATCGAACCCCAAGCTTTCAAGATGCGCAATTTGACCGTTATTGCCGTGATAGTCGGAAATGTGGCGCACCACGACACCAGCAGGCGCGAATTCAGTGCTCATTGAGGCGGCTACCTTGGACTGTGCAGCCTGATTTCCCCCGCTATCTCCGATCAGAAGAATCTCATCAAACCCGTGCACAGCAAAACTTCGAACCGTAGCTTCAAGCAGTTGTTCAAAGATCGCTTCTGGTAGGGAAATGGTTCCCGGCCACTGCATGTGACCAGTAAGCGGCCTGTCAAAATCGCCTTCGGGCACATACGCCACGACCGGCGCAACCAGTGTGCCTCCTAACCTCTCGGCAATCTGTCTGCTCGTGTGCGCCACAACAAAGTTGTGTTTCCCAAGAACGGCATGTGGCCCGTTCTGTTCTGTGCCTCCCGTCGGAATGATGATCGTCCTGTAGTCCGCTTCAAGCGAAGCATGAACTTCTGGCCAGGTCATCTCTTCCAGAAACAGTTGATTGGGCCGGAATGTTGAGGAGGCAGCCTGAAAATAGCCTGCTGTAGCGAAGGCAAATCCTGCCACGCAAAAGACCCAAAAATTCCTGCCGCTGAAAAATCGGCGCACGCGAAATCCTTTCTGATCTCTCCCAGCAGCCTGGGATTTGTAGATCACTAACCTGTAGGTCAGTCACCGCTTGAACAAAACCCCCTGCGCCTGCCTGTCGCGGTGGTCCCCGCGTAGTTCAGCATGCAATGCGCGTCCGGCCTGTACGCCCGGGCGGGCGCTCATTATGTCCAGCCAGCGGGCGAAATGGGGTTTGTCGTGCAGAACTTGCTGCTGCCCCTCCCACAGGCTGGCCCAGCCCCAGACCGACATATCGGCGATCGAATAGAAGTCTCCGGCGATAAACTCGTTCTCGGCCAGGCGCCGGTCCAGCACACCATAAAGGCGGCCGACTTCGGTGCGATAGCGGTCTTTGGCGTAGGGCAGGTCCTGCGGCGGGTCCAGTTGGGGGGCGTATTTCAGAAAGTGATGCGCCTGACCGGCCATCGGCCCGACGCCGCCCATCTGCCACATCAGCCATTCTTCTACCGCGATCCGGTCGCGCTCGGTTTTGCCGTAGAACCGCCCGGTCTTGCGGGCCAGATACATCAGGATCGCGCCGCTTTCGAATACGGAAACGGGTTCGCCGTCCGGCCCGTCGGGATCGACGATGGCGGGCATCCGGTTGTTGGGGGAGATTTTCAGGAATTCGGGGTCGAACTGGTCGCCCTGACCGATATTGATCAGGTGGGTGTTGTAGGGCAACTCCATCTCTTCCAGCGCGATAGAGACTTTCCAGCCGTTCGGCGTGGGCCAGAAGTAGAATTCGATCGGGTCCGCCATGTGTCCTCCGCAGGTATCCGGAACCGGATGATGACGGTTTCGGTGAGAAGGGCAAGTGAGGTTACAGAACCGTGACCGCACGCAGTGCAGGGTTGACGCAGTCCCGCCCGAGGCGTATGCGCAACACAGGAACCACGTGGCGATTTGTTACCGGATTGCGGGCCACGCTAAACAACACCGCTAAAAGGTCAGGATGAAAGACCCCTTTCGCTTGGCCGCGTCTGGGGTTTTTTGTTTGCCTCCCGCGCTGGAGGCGGAAAGGAATGAGATGAGCAAGAGCTGGAACAAGCGCACACAAGCCGTGCATGGCGGTATCCGCCGCAGCCAATATAACGAAGTGAGCGAGGCGATCTTCCTCACCCAGGGTTTCGTCTATGAAAATGCCGAACAGGCAGAGGCGCGGTTCATCGAAACCGGCCCGGACGAGTTCATCTATGCCCGCTATGGCAACCCGACAGTTTCGATGTTCGAGCAGCGGATTGCCGCGCTGGAAGGGGGCGAGGACGCGTTTGCCACCGCTTCGGGTATGGCCGCAGTCAACGGTGCGCTGGTTTCGATGCTGAAGGCAGGGGATCACATCGTGTCGGCCAAGGCGTTGTTCGGCTCTTGCCTGTATATCGTAGAGAACATTCTGACCCGCTATGGCGTGCACGTGACCTTTGTCGACGGCACTGATCTGGACCAGTGGAAGGCGGCGATCCGCCCGGACACCAAGGCCGTGTTCTTTGAATCCATGTCAAACCCCACGCTTGAGGTGATCGACATCGAGGCGGTGTCGAAACTGGCCCATGCGGTGGGCGCCATTGTCGTCGTGGACAACGTGTTTTCGACGCCCGTGTTCTCGCGCGCGATTGAACAGGGTGCGGATGTGGTCGTCTATTCGGCCACCAAGCATATCGACGGTCAGGGCCGTGCCCTGGGCGGTGTGATCATCGGCACCAAAGAGTTCATCCGTGGCACGGTTGAGCCGTACCTGAAGCATACTGGCGGTGCGCTGAGCCCCTTCAACGCGTGGATCATGCTGAAAGGGCTTGAAACCATTGCGCTGCGCGTAAATGCGCAGGCCGAGACCGCGCAGAAAGTGGCCGAGGCGCTGGAAGGGCATCCTGCGTTGGAGCGGACGCTGTATCCCGGCCTCAGCACCCACGCCCAGAACGAGCTGGTGCAAGCGCAACTGGGCGGCAAAGGCGGGACCGTGCTGTCGCTGGATATCAAGGGCGGAAAGGCAGCCGCATTTGCGTTCCTGAACGCCATGACGATTCCGGTGATCTCGAACAATCTGGGGGACGCGAAATCCATTGCCACCCATCCGGCGACGACGACACACCAACGTCTGAGCGAAGAGCAGCGGGACGAGTTGGGGATCACCCCCGGTCTGATCCGCATGTCCATCGGCTTGGAAGATGCTGATGACCTGCTTGCCGATATCGGACAGGCACTGGACGCTTCTCAGAAATAAACTCCGTTCCCCCGGCGCGCATGGCGATCCGGGGGGGGCTACCACTCAGGTACGGCCGTAACAAAAAACCATCATCTTGGTCACTGACTTCGCGGTGACATGAGGGTGCATGAGGTCGTCCAGATTGAAAATTCCATCCCGCGTCAGATCCAAGCGACAGCGATCAACCAGTGCGTTTCAGTCGTCGCTGTACAGGGCGGTCGACGGGAAAACGGTCAAGATCAAGAATGTCGTGCACAAACTCCCCGCAAGTCATCTGTGCTTTCAACGGCAGCATGCCGGGCTGACTACGCGTCAAAGTTCTTTTCTTTCCAATCCGGGACAGTATTGCGGCGTATTCAAACCTGAAAGGACGGTTTTGGCATATGCAAAGTATGATCCGGGCTGATATTTCGCGCGTATCGGGCTAGACTGGTAAAAGCCGCGAAGTCGTTTATACAGCGGCGATCAAATGAGGAACGCCGATCAATGAACCTCCACACGCGCGACATTGACGAAAATCCGAACCGCGATGACGCGGCTGAAGCGCTGAAAGTGCTGCGGAAATGGGCGCAATCCGCGTCCGAGGCCGAGATCAGTCAGCTTGATCCGGCGCTTGCGCGCCTGGTTCCGGGTCTGGTGCCGGTCAACTATCCATCGTTGTCGCGCGAATATCCCGAAGATTTTGTTGTGGATGATGCCTACAAGGCGTCTCTGCCCGATCTGCAAAATGGCCCGTCCAGTCTGATCCGGGGCGCAAGGCAGCAGATTCAGCATGTGGGCATTTCGAACTTTCGCCTGCCGATCCGGTTTCACCGCAAGCACGGTGACGACCTGACGCTTGAGACGTCCGTAACCGGAACCGTCAGTCTGGAGGCCGAGAAAAAGGGCATCAATATGTCCCGGATCATGCGGTCGTTCTACAAGCATGCCGAACGCACCTTCAGTTTCGAGGTCATGGCCTCGGCGCTGGACGACTACATGACCGATCTGGACAGCTTTGATGCGCGCATCCAGATGCGTTTTTCCTATCCGGATCGGATCGAAAGCCTGCGTTCCGGCCTGTCGGGCTATCAGTACTATGATATCGCTCTGGAACTGGTCGAGCAGAGTGGGGTGCGCCAGAAGATCATGCATCTGGACTATGTCTATTCGTCGACCTGCCCATGCTCGCTGGAACTCAGCGAACATGCCCGTTCCAATCGCGGACAGCTGGCGACGCCGCATTCACAACGGTCTGTCGCCCGCATCTCGGTTGTTGTCGACGAAAAGGCGGATTGCCTGTGGTTCGAGGATATGATCGCGCTTTGCCGTCGAGCCGTGCCGACGGAGACGCAGGTCATGGTCAAGCGCGAGGATGAACAGGCATTTGCCGAACTGAATGCGGCCAACCCGATCTTCGTCGAAGATGCCGCGCGTCTGTTCTGCGCCGAATTGCTGGCCGATCATCACGTCGGTGATTTCCGGGTAATCGCCAGCCATCAGGAAAGCCTGCACAGCCATGACGCTGTCTCGATCCTGACGCAGGGCCCCACTTTTGCGGCATCAAGCCTTGATCCGCGTCTGTTCGGTACCCTGTTTCACGTCGGCTGAGCGAAAGTAACGGCCCGGGCAAAGGTCAATTTCTGATCAATTTCAGGGCAGTGGGCGCCGTCCAGCGGATTTTTGCCGCAGTGCGGCGAATTATGCTGCGCTTGCGCAGGGAAACGCGTTATTCTGCGTCTGAATGCAGCTGCAGCACGCCAGCGCAAGTCGCGGTGATGCTGGTCCGACATTGGGGGCCGAGACGTGCGACGCCTGGGACTGCAATACCTGATGATCCGCCCGATTTCACCGGGTGGGGCTAGGACATTTCTTATTTTTGCGCTGCATCGTTTCAGAGGAGAGAGAAGGAATGAATCTTATTTCCCAGCCGCTTGAATTTCAGGCTGCCGCCATCCGGATGGCGGGATATGCGGTGGTAAGCCAGATGCAGGTCATGCAAATCCTGACACGCTCGGCTTTGGAACTTCCGATGGCGCAGGTTCAGGCGCTTCACACAGCGGCAGCGGCTCCTTCGACAAAGGTGGACACACCGGCAAAAAAGGCAGCGACAGTACAGGTTGTTGCTAAACCCAAACCTGCGGCCCCAAAGGTCGTCAAAACCAAACCCGCGCCTGTCGGGAAAGCGGCAACGCCAGCTGAACCCAAGCCGGTGGAGAAAGCCGTTACAAAGCAACGCGCGGTGCGAAAGGCGCCTTCGCGTCCAGCCAGCGCCACTGCGCAAAGCAAGACAATGGTGACGACGCCACCGACAAAGACTGAAGCCGCAACAAAACCGGCAAGTGTTGAGGCGGCAAAGCCAGTTGTAGAATTCAAAGCGTCCGCACCGGCTGCCGGTCAGGCCGCACCCATCGCGAAGCCAACAGCCAAGGTAGCACCCGCAGCTAAGCCTGCACCTACTGCCAAGGCGGCCCCTGCGGCCAAAGCGGCACCGGTAACTAAGCCTGCTCCTGTACCCAAGGCAGCACCTGTGGCTAAGCCTACGCCTGCAGCCAAGGCGGCACCTGCGGCCAAACCAGCCGCTGCATCCTCCGTCGCGGAACCTAAAAAGGCATCTGTTCGTCGCACCCGGGCACCATCCAAACCCCCGGCAATTCCGGGCGGGGCTGTCAAAAGCGACAGCTGAAGAACGCCCATCGGCTTGACACGGTCGGTCAGGCGCGCCAACGCTGCGCCTCATGATGGATCTGCGTCCGGTCGGATATGTAATTGGTCTGCTGGTCGCCCTTCTTGGGGTGACCATGCTTTTGCCGATGCTGGCAGACCTGGCCGAGGGCCGGGGCGAGTGGCATGTCTTTCTGGAAAGCGCAGTCATTACGATATTGACCGGCAGCGTGCTGGCGCTGAGCTGTTCCAACGGTGTTGGCGAAGGTCTGACGATCCGCCAGACCTTTCTGCTGACAACCGGTGTCTGGGTGGCGCTGCCGTTTTTCGGCGCGATACCCTTTGTGTTTGGCGAAACCGAACTGAGATTTGTCGATGCGTTCTTTGAGGCGATGTCGGGACTGACAACCACGGGTTCCACCGTGTTGTCCGGTCTCGACACTCTGCCGCGCGGGCTGTTGCTGTGGCGCGGTGTCCTGCAATGGCTGGGCGGGATCGGGATCATTGTCGTGGCCATGGTGTTCCTGCCCGAGCTGCGTGTGGGTGGGATGCAGATTTTTCGCTCGGAAGGTTTTGAAACCATGGGGAAAATCCTGCCGCGCGCGCAGGAGATCGCCGGGCAAATTTCGCTGATCTATGTGTTTCTCACCGTCGTTTGTGGTCTTGTCTACGCCGGTATGGGCATGACCTTTTTTGATGCGGCGGTTCACGCTATGACCACGATCGCGACCGGCGGGTTCTCGAACTATGACGCATCCTTTGGGGCGTTTTCGGGGCCTGCGGAATATGCCGCCGCAGTCTTTATGATCCTCGCGGCCCTTCCCTTTGTCCGCTATGTGCAGTTCGTGAACGGCAACACCACACCGATGTGGCAGGACAGTCAGATCCGGGGCTTCATGATCACGGTGTTCGTTCTGGTCGTGATCATGGCCGTGTTTCTGGCGTCCACGGTCACTCAGGACTGGGAACAGGCGTTTCGCGAGTCTCTGTTCAACATCACCTCCATCATCTCGGGAACCGGGTATGCCAGCGCCGATTACATGACCTGGGGCAGCTTTCCGGTCATGGTCTTTTTCTTGATCGGCCTGATTGGGGGGTGCGCTGGTTCGACGGCCTGTTCGATCAAGATTTTCCGATATCAGCTACTGTTTGCGTCGATCAAAACCCAGATCAGCCGAATCCGCTCGCCCCATGGTGTGTTCATGCCGCGTTATGATGGCCGTCCGGTGGGGCAGGATGTTCTGACCTCGGTCATGAGCTTTTTCATGTTCTTCGTCGTAACCATGGGCGTTTTGTCGTGGGCGCTGGCGCTGACCGGTCTGGATTACATAACTTCGGTTTCCGGGGCAGCGACGGCGCTGGCGAATGTAGGTCCCGGTCTTGGCAATCAGATCGGTCCGACCGGAAATTTTGCCGGGCTCAGCGATACCGCCAAGTGGTTGCTGACCGCTGGCATGTTGATCGGTCGGCTTGAACTGCTGGCCGTTTACGCAATCTTTACCGTTCAATTCTGGAGAGGCTGATGAAAAGACCCCTTGGCGCGCAAATTTCCCACATGCTCAGGGATCGGGGCGTCGATACCATTTTCGGCATTCCCGGTGTCCACAATCAGGAAATGTATCGCGGCATCGAAGAGGCGGGTATCACCCATGTTCTTGCGCGGCACGAACAGGGGGCTGGATTCATGGCTGACGGTTATGCCCGGGCAACCGGAAAACCGGGGGTGGCCTATGTGATCACCGGGCCGGGCCTGTGCAACATCATGACACCGATGGGGCAGGCCTATAGCGACTCGGTGCCGATGCTGGTTCTGTCGTCGTGTCTGGATGAAACACAGGCACGGCGCGGGCAATTGCACCAAATGAAGGATCAGCGCGCTGCGGCCGATACGGTTTGCGACTGGTCGCATCAGGCAGACTCGGCGCAGGCGGCTTATGGGCTGATCGAGCGCGCGTTTGAAGAGTTCGAGCTGAAGCGCCCGCGCCCCAAGCATATTCAGGTACCGATCGCCCAGCTTGAAGCCGAAGCCGACCCGGCACCGTTTCCCAATCAGGCCGCGTTGCGCACCAAGGCACTGAAACCGGATATCGGCTCTGTGCTGTCCCTGCTGAATGTAGCGCGCAGGCCGTTGTTCATTCTCGGCGGCGGCGCGCGGTCGAACCTGTGGCGGCAGATACTGAACCAGTTAGGGGCGGCCTGCTTCACCACTTATGCTGGGCGCGGCATGGTCGGAACGGGCTATGCTCTGGATTTCGGTTCGATGCTGCCCCGCCCGGGCAGTGCGGACATCATCGCCTCTGCGGATCTGGTGGTCACGGTTGGCGCGGAACTGGGTGAGGTCGATCTGTGGCGCGATGAACTGGGCCATACGGCAAACCTGATCCGTGTCGATCTGGACCCTGAGGTTCTGGCCGACGGTCAGCGCGCGCTGGTCAAGCTGCAGGCCGACGGTAAAAGCTTTGCCCGTACCTTGTGGGAGGTGACCGAGGATGCCAAACCCGCAACGGGTTGGACCCATGAAGAGGTTGCCGAGGCACGCGCCAGATGGCGGGCCGAGGTGGACGCGGATCGTCCGGGCATCGTGCCTGTGGCTGACGCCCTGCGCGCGGCCATTCCAGCCGAGGCGATGATCTATTCGGACATGACCCAGTTCGCCTATGTCGCCAAGGAAATCTGGGACATGCATTACCCCTACCTCTGGCATCATCCGACCGGTTTCGGCACGCTGGGATACGGGCTGCCTGCCGGGATCGGTGGGGCAGTGGCCCGCCGAGGCAAGCCTACGGCAGTCATTGCCGGCGATTATGGGTTTCACTACACGATGCAGGAGCTTGGGGTCGCGGTCGAGCTGGGCTTGTCTTTGCCGATCATCCTTTGGGACAACGGCAAGCTCAAGGAAATCGAGGACAGCATGGTACGCGGTCAGATCGCGCCCAATGCGGTCATCGCCCGCAACCCGGATTTCTGCAAGCTGGCCGAAGCATTCGGTGCGGCCTCTGCCCAGCCAAAATCGTTGGAAGAGATGCAGCATGTCGTGCGCGCGGCGTTCGACGCATCGGGGCCGACCCTTATCCGCTTGACGCCTGATATTCTTTAATCACCAAAAATAACGGCGCCGGGATCATGTCCCGGCGCCGCTTCGTTTGTTTGCTGCCTCAGGGCAGGGTCATTCCCAACAGTGCACAAGTACCGTCATACCAGTGGCGCGGCGGCTCAGCTCGTTTGGTGAAATCTGCGCCCCGTTTTCGGCGGTTTGCCCTCTCACCCCGGCCTTTTCCAGAATTCCCGTCAAAGCGGTTGTGCTGGCAGCAAGGCTGACATTTTCGGGAAGGGTGCGGCCGGTATCAGCAGCAGGCAGCAACATGCCCACGACCGAACCGTTGGCGTCGAACACCGGGCCGCCCGCGTCACCGGCCAGTGCGGTCAGGTCCAGACGATTTATGCTGTCCTCACCATTCAGTCCGCGAACATCCGACACCTGCCCATAGGTCAGAGTCGGTGCACCAAGTGCGCCTTCATATGAAAAGCCGGACACGGCAACCTCGGCGGAGATCCGGGGGCGGGAGGGGCTGAACTCTGCAACCGACATCGGTGCAAGGGCTTGTCCGGGGCGCAACACGGCAATGCCGAGATCGGCGTCGCTCCACGCGACCTGCACCGCCTGATTGTCGTCCAGGGTGATCCGCGAACAGGTTTGCGTGACTTCGGCCACGGTCAACACGGTACCGGTGCCATCGGCAAAGAAACCCGACCGGGACAGGCGGGGCTTGCGGATTTTCAGCCCGGCCATCAGGTCGATCGCCTGATCCGCATCCGCGCCGGCGCTGGCATCCAGCACGCCGTCGGTACGGGTAAGGCTGGCCTTCATCGCCGCCAGAACACGGGCGCGGCGGGCCTCGTCGCCCTCGGGCCAGATCAGGGTAAAGCCCTTGATCTTTCCGTCTTTCAGTGCCGCTTCGGTGTAGGACACGATCCCGTTGCCGCGCCCTTCGATCCGGAACCAGTCGCTTTTGCGTTCACGCGGACCATCCAGCGGAACGATCTCAAGCGACTGCATCACCTCGTAAAGGGCGCGAAGCGTGGATTTGCTGCCTTCCTGACTGATCAGCAGGGCGCTTGCACCCAGATCCGATTTGCTGGTGAAGTGGGCAAAGGGCGCCTCGTACCGGTCGAAGTGGATTGCACCCATGGGCAGGTCCAGTTCGATACCGGCGGTGGGGTCGATATAGCGCTCCATCCCGACACTGATGAGTGGCTGGTTGTATTCGTCCATCAGCACCTTGCGTTGCTTGGTCGTCAGAACACCGGTGGGTTCAAACCCGTTGAACCGCTGCCAGGATTCCATCGAACGACGTGTGCCGGAGCCGAACGCGCCGTCGATGGTCGAATTGTAAAAACCCGCCGCCTGCAATGCGATCTGCAGGTTCTTGCGTTCCTGCGCCGTCAGCAGCCGTTCCTTGCGCAGGGCCTGTGACCGGGTTTCGTCTGTGGGTTCGGTGGTCAAAGCCGTTTGGGGCTGTTCGGTCTGCGGGTCTGGTTGAACCGGGGCGGTGACGACACCGCGGTCCAGAATATTTGCCCCGATCGGCCAGAATTGCTGTCCAAGCGAGCCCGAGAAGGTGATGAAACTGTCTGACGGGATCTGACGTTCGGCCCGATAGACGCGCAGCACCTGCTCGGCATCTGGCCGCAGATAAGGTCCGATGACGATGGCGTACCAGCCGCTGGCCAGACGAAACCCGTTCACATCAGGCAGCGCATTTGCGTAACCCTGCGCCCGTTCCTGCGCCTCGCGCAGTGTTGGCTGGGCTTCGACCTGAACCCAGACGCCGTTATCCTGACCCTGCTGAGCAAATGCAGCAGGCAAGCCAAACAGGAAAATGAAAATAATAGCCGATAATACTCGTGTCATCTTTGGTCCAGTGTTCCGGATTGTATCGTTCTTTGCCGCACCATAAGCAGGAATCTTTTAAAAACGCCATGCTCTGGATAAGGGGAAAATACGGTGTGGCGGCGCAGTGACAGCATATGCCATTGGGCCGTTGACGCCCTTTGGCCCCTTGCATAGGAAGGGCGCAACCGACCGGAACCGGGCCGATCCGCACCCAAAGGGAATGTCATGACCGATACGTCCAGCGCACCACGTTCTTTTCAGGAGATTATCCTGCGGCTTCAGAATTACTGGGCCTCGAAAGGATGTGCCATCCTGCAGCCCTATGACATGGAGGTCGGGGCAGGGACGTTCCACCCCGCAACTACGCTGCGCGCGTTGGGTTCCAAGGCTTGGGCCGCGGCCTATGTGCAGCCCTCGCGCCGCCCGACGGATGGCCGCTATGGTGAAAACCCGAACCGGTTGCAGCATTATTACCAGTATCAGGTGCTGATCAAACCCAGCCCGCCGGATCTGCAGGAACTGTATCTGGGCTCGCTTCAAGCGATCGGCATCGACATGAACCTGCATGACATCCGCTTCGTCGAAGATGACTGGGAAAGCCCGACGCTGGGGGCATGGGGCCTTGGTTGGGAAGTCTGGTGCGACGGGATGGAAGTCAGCCAGTTCACCTATTTCCAGCAGGTCGGCGGCCATGACTGCGCGCCGGTTTCGGGCGAGCTGACCTATGGGCTGGAGCGTCTGGCCATGTACGTTCTGGGCATTGACCACGTGATGGACATGCCTTTCAACGATCCGCAATCGCCCAGCCCGCTGAGTTATGGCGACATCTTCAAGCAGACCGAAGAGGAATACGCCCGCTGGAATTTCGACGTGGCCAATACCGAGGTTCTGTTGCGTCATTTCGAGGAAGCCGAAGCCGAGTGTGCGGCCATTCTGGCGCAGGAGCATACCGATCCTAAAACTGGCAAGCGCATCATCATGGCGCACCCTGCTTACGATCAATGCATCAAGGCCAGCCACATCTTTAACCTGCTGGACGCACGCGGGGTCATCTCGGTGACGGAACGGCAGGCCTATATCGGACGTGTTCGCGCCTTGGCCAAGCAATGTGCGGATGCGTTTGTCCTGACCGAGGCCGCCGGGCACGCAGCCTGATGGCCCATTCAGGCGAGACCCGGAAGCAGCGCCTTGAGGCCATCTGCGATCATGCTGATGGCGATGGCCGACAGAATCATGCCCATGAAGCGGCTCATGATCACACGCGCGTTTTCCGACAGCCGCTGGGCCAGCGCCGAAGCGTTCCAGAATGTCACAAGCAGCAGGAAGACAACGGCCAGAAAGACGCCCGCATAGACAATCGCCTCACCTGCGCCGGACACATGATGCGCATAAAGGATAAGGGTCGTGATCGAGCCCGGACCGACGAGAATGGGAAAGGCCAAGGGATAGAAGGCAACGGTTTCCGGCGACGGATAGGATCGTTTTTCACTTTCGGTCCCGTGGTGCGAACTGCTTTCGGCGCCGTTCAGCATGTTCAGCCCGATCATCAGGACCACAAGGCCACCCGCCACGCGCAGATCGTCCACGCTGATCCCGAAAAGGCCAAGGGCCTGATTGCCGACGGCCGCAAAGGCGCCACCAAGAATGATGCAGTAAACAGCTGTTTTCACAGCGACTTTACGTTGGTCAGAAACCGTAAGCCCATCAGTGACGCTAAGAAAAACGGGCAGGTTGGTGAACGGGTTCATGATCGCAAACAGTGCGCCGAAAAAACCGACGGCAAGGGTCGTATCCATTCAATGCGCCTCACTTCAACCCGCTACGCTTTTGAACCTGTCCTATTTTCGACGATCTTGAAAGAGGCAGCATGAGCAAGAAGGCAAAGGTATGACAGGAAAACTACTGGCCATCATTCTCATCGTTTGCGCCGTGATCGCAGGTGCAGGCATGTATTATCTGCAGGTCTATGGTTTCTATTACGACGTTCAGGCCCGTCCCGGGCAGGATGTTGTTCTGGTATCGCAGGCAGAAGGGGATTCCATTCCGATCCCCTACGACGGGTTCCGGGCCATCGACGCCGACAGCTCTCCGATCCGCTACAGGGCGTGTTTTGAAACCGATCTGGGTCTGGATGAGTTGTCAGCTGGTTTCGAACCGGCGGAAGGCCCCGAGCCTTTGACGGCCCCCGGTTGGTTCGACTGCTATGACGCGGTAACGCTTGCCGGAGCGCTGGAGGCGGGGCAGGCGCGGGCGTTCATCGGCATCAAGAACGTGCATTTCGGCGTTGATCGCATCGTTGCTGTGACCGCAGACGGGCAGGGCTTTATGTGGCACGCTTTGAACAATTGCGGGCAAAAGGCCTATGACGGCACCGTCGTTGGCGAGGAATGCCCGCCGCGGCCTGAAGGACAGTAACCATGCTGGCCGAACCTATAGCGATACCCGCCTTCATCACGGTCACGTTGGGGTTCGCCGTTTACCTTGCCGGGTCGGAGATCAACGACCGGGTCGAAGCGCTGAGGCGCTATAATATCCCGGAACCGGTGACAGGCGGACTGCTGGCATCGCTGGCTTTCCTGATCCTGTATTTGTCGGCTGGGATCGAGTTTGAATTCTCGCTGGAACCCCGCGACTTTTTACTGGTTCTGTTCTTTGCAGGTATCGGTCTGAATGCTAGGTTCTCTGACCTGATTGCGGGCGGAAAACCCCTGTTTCTGCTGCTGATCCTGACGCTTGCCAGTATGATCCTTCAGAACGTCATCGGTGTGACTGGGGCCGTGATTTTTGGGTTTCCGGCGCAGGCCGGGGTACTGTTCGGCTCGGCCTCGTTGATCGGGGGGCACGGCACCGCAATCGCATGGGCACCGCAGGTGGCCGAGGCCACCGGCCTGAATGGCGCACTGGAACTGGGGGTTGCCGTCGCGACGCTGGGTCTGGTTCTGGCGGCTCTGGTTGGCGGCCCGGTCGCGAAATATCTTGTCGAAAAGCATGACCTGACTCCATCGCGGCCGAACGAAGAACTGACGATCGGCGTGGCCGAGGACGAATTTCGGCCCAACGACATCGATCACCGGTCGATCATGCGGGTGCTGTTGTACCTGAACCTCGCGATCATGCTGGGCTATGGCGCGCATCAGGCGGTTCTGGCGGCGGGGATCAACCTGCCGCTGTTCGTGCCCTGCCTGATCATGGCCATCCTTGTCGCCAACCTGCGCGCCGCGCTTTTCCCGCATCTGCATCCCATATCCCGGACACCGGCGCTGGGCCTGATATCCGAGTTCTCGCTGGGCGCGTTTCTGGCAATGTCACTGATGAGCCTTCAGCTGTGGACAATCGCGGGTCACGGGCTGGCCATCGTCGCAATCATGACGGCGCAGACGCTCTTTACGGTGGCGTTCGTGATTTTTGGCCTCTTCGTAATCATGGGGCGCCGCTATATGTCGGCGGTTCTGGCCTCGGGCTTTGCCGGGTTTTCGCTGGGCGCGACGCCGACCGCTATCGCCAATATGACCGCCGTGACCAAGCAATATGGCCCGTCGCCTATTGCCTTTATCGTGCTGCCCCTTGTATCCGCATTCTTTGTGGATATCGCCAATGCCATCGTCATCCAGACGATCGTCAATTTCTAAGGACCGACTATGCCCGACCTGCTGATCGAACTGTTTTCCGAGGAAATCCCCGCGCGCATGCAGACCCGCGCTGGTGAAGACCTGAAAAAGCGGATCACCGATGGCCTGGTCGAGGCCGGTTTGACCTATGCCAACGCCGCTTCCCTGACCACGCCGCGCCGTCTGACGCTGGCGGTCGAGGGGTTGCTAGCCCAAAGCCCCACCATCCGCGAGGAACGCAAGGGGCCGAAAGTGGGCGCGCCGGACAAGGCCATCGAAGGGTTCCTGCGCGGCGCGGGACTGACCCGCGATCAGCTGGAAGAACGCGAGACACCCAAAGGCGCGGTGTATTTCGCCACCATCGAGAAAGCCGGTCGTCCGGCGGCTGAGATCGTGGCCGAAGTGCTTGAGGCGACGATCCGGAATTTCCCCTGGCCCAAATCCATGCGCTGGGGCAGCGGCAACATGCGCTGGGTGCGCCCGCTGCATTCGATCCTGTGCATCCTGACCGATGA
The DNA here is from genome assembly GCF_056537885.1 of Ruegeria sp. BJ6. NCBI lineage: Bacteria > Pseudomonadati > Pseudomonadota > Alphaproteobacteria > Rhodobacterales > Roseobacteraceae > Ruegeria > Ruegeria sp. BJ6. The sequence goes on from NZ_JBQFSG010000002.1 coordinate 182,832, forward strand.
AACCGGCGCGCAAGTGGTGCCGCTGGAGGTCGAAGGGATCAAATCCGGCGACACGACCGAAGGTCACCGTTTCATGGCGCCGGGCCGGTTCTCGGTCACCTCTTTCGAAGATTACGCCGCCAAGCTGAAACGCGCCTTTGTGGTGCTGTCACCGCAGGAACGTGCCGAACATATTTGGAACGACGCGCAGAACATGGCGTTTGCTGCCGGTCTGGAAGTGGTCGATGACAAGGGCCTGCTGGCCGAAGTTGCAGGGCTGGTGGAGTGGCCCGTCGTGCTGATGGGGCAGATTGACGACGAGTTTCTGGAACTGCCGCCCGAGGTGCTGCAAACCTCGATGAAAGAACATCAGAAGTTCTTTTCGGTCCGCAATCCCAAAACCGGCCGGATTGAACGGTTCATTACCGTCGCCAACCGTGAGACCGCCGACAACGGCGCAACCATTCTGGCAGGGAACCAAAAGGTGCTGTCGGCCCGTCTGGCGGATGCCAAGTTCTTCTGGGAGAACGACCTGCGCGTCGCCAAATCGGATATGAGCCAGTGGACCCGCGCGCTGGAGAATGTGACCTTCCACAACAAGCTGGGCACACAGGCCGAACGGATCGAGCGTATCGCAGCACTTGCCCGCGAACTGGCCCCGGTGACCGGAGCGGATGCTGGTGACGCCGAGAAAGCCGCGCGTCTGGCCAAGGCCGATCTGAATTCCGAGATGGTCTATGAATTCCCCGAACTTCAGGGGCTTATGGGCCGCTACTACATCGAAGCTGCTGGCGAGGATGCTGCTGTGGCCGCCGTGGCGCAGGAGCACTACTCGCCGCTGGGTCCGTCAGATGACGTACCTACCGCGCCGCTGTCGGTGACCGTGGCGCTGGCCGACAAGCTGGACACGCTGACCGGGTTCTGGGCGATTGATGAGAAGCCGACCGGCTCGAAAGACCCGTTTGCTCTGCGCCGCGCGGCGTTGGGGGTAATTCGGTTGGTGTTGGAGAATGGTTTCAGTCTCTCTTTAACAGATCAAATCGAAAACGGTTTCGAAGAAGTTCGACAGCCTAGATATGCAGAGTTGAAAAAAGCCATTGCCAATGAGATGTGGCAAGACTTCGAACGTGGCCAAGAAGTTTCCGAGGAAATAAGGGAGTTCATCGGAGCAACAGCTGAGGACAAAGTTGGATTAGTGAAAGCTGCAATTGCAGCAGGCCCAAGTGCTAGGGAATCTGTTGTTCTCGAAGCCATAAACGAAATAGCGGAAGTTTGGGTCAGTCAAAGAAGTGGAATCGATTGGCGCGGAGAGTTCGTACCAATGCGCGATGACCTCCTCTCCTTCTTCCACGACCGTCTCAAGGTCTTCCTCCGCGACGAGGGCATCCGTCACGATATCATCGACGCCTGTATCGCGATGGAGGGCAATGATGACCTCAACCTGCTGGTCAAACGCGCCCGCGCTCTGAATGCGGTGATCGCGACCGAAGATGGCGAGAACCTTGTGCAGGGCTTTAAGCGCGCCAACAATATTCTGACCCAAGCCGAAGAGAAGGATGGGGTGGAATATTCTTATGGCGCGGACCTCAAATTTGCGGAAACCGACAGCGAAAAGGCGCTGTTTGCCGGGCTTGAGGCTGCGCAGGGCAAGATCGGCCCGGCGTTGAAAGCCGAGGATTTCCCGACCGCCATGTCCGCCATGGCCGCGCTGCGCGGACCCATCGATGCGTTCTTTGAGGATGTACAGGTCAATACCGACAACGACATCCTGCGTCGCAACCGCCTGAACCTGCTGAGCCAGATCAGGCAGGTCTGCTCCAGCGTTGCGGACCTGACCAGAATCGAAGGTTGATCACTGCGGCGCGCGGCAACGCGCGCCCGACATCGCCCTTGCGCCACTCGCGCAGGCCCTTATGCTGCGTTGAAACCAAAAGGTGCCGCAGTGCAGAATAATCCGCATACCACGCTTATCACATCCACCGCGCCCGTTGCCGCCAACACCCATGGCGGCCGCGCGAAATGCCTGCAACGTCTGGTCCGGCTTGACCTGCCGGTACCGCGCACCGTCGCGCTGTCCTTTGACTCGGTGCATCATATCGCCGAAGGCCAGATGCCCGACATCGCCGCCATTCTGGAGCAGTTCGATCCCACGGCGCTGCTGTGCGTGCGGCCCAGCTCGGAAGATCCGGACTGGGGCGGGCCGGGGGCCGTTCTGAATATCGGCATGAACGATGCGCGCTATGTTGATCTGTCGGATCGGATGGGAGTCGAGGCGGCGGCGGCGTTGTATCTGCGGTTCGTGCAAAGCTATGCCATCCACGTGGCGCGGCTGGATGCGGATGTGTTTGACGACATCGAGGCCGATGGCCGCGAAGGGCTGCGCCAGTCGCTGCGCGCCTATGAGGATGAGACGGACGAAGCCTTTCCGCAGGATCGCGGCGAGCAGTTAAGCGCCGTGTTGCGATCCATGGCCCGCGCGTGGGAGGGGACCTCGGCTCGCCTGCTGCGGCAGGCCAAGGGCGCACCGGCAGATGCCGGGCTTGGGCTGGTCGTGCAAGAGATGATCCCGGGTGTCGGGCAAGGCGAATGCGGTTCGGGCGTATTGCAGCTTGTCGATCCGGTCACCGGAATGCCCCAGATCACGGGGCGGTATCTGAGCCAGAGCCAGGGGCGCGACGCGCTGGGCGAAGGCGTATCGGCGCTGTATCTGGAAAAGGACCCGCGCGGAACCGCGCTTGAAGATGTGGCGCCCGACGCCTTTGCGGATCTCAAATCCCATGCCGCGTTAATGCGTGTGAAGCTGCGCGAGGAAATGCAGGTGGAATTTGTGATCGAAAGCGGTCACGTCCATATCCTCGATGGTGTCCGGGTACAGCGCAGCGCCCGCGCCGCTATGCGCATCGCCGTCCGGCTGGCCGAGGATGGTATCATCACACCGCAGGAGGCGGTGATGCGCGTCGACCCGCATTCTTTGAACGAATTGTTGCACCGTCAGGTACACCCTGAAACGGAACGCGATGTTCTGACCACCGGGATCGCCGCCAGCCCCGGCGCAGCAACGGGGAAAATCGTGTTCACTGCAGCCGAGGCACAGGCCAGCGCGGCACGGGGCGAGCCCTGCATTCTGGTGCGGCGCGAAACCTCGCCCGAGGATGTGCGGGGCATGCATGCCGCCGTCGCCGTTTTGACCGAAAAGGGCGGGATGACCAGTCATGCCGCCGTGATCGGGCGCGGTCTGGGATTGCCCTGCATTGTCGGCGCATCCGAGATGCGGTTTCAGACCAAGAAAAAAATACTGACCGCTCCGGATGGGCGCGTGTTCAAAACCGGAGATGTTCTGACCATCGACGGTAGTTCTGGCCAGGTTCTGGCTGGTCAGCCCGAGATGTTGGAAGCCGCGCTTGATGATTGTTTTCAGACGCTGATGGGGTGGGCCGATGCCGAACGCGACATCGGCATCAGGGCCAACGCGGACACGCCTGCCGACGCGCAAACGGCACGGAACTTTGACGCGCAGGGCATCGGGTTGTGCCGGACCGAACATATGTTCTTTGACCCGGGCCGCCTGACGGTGATGCGCGAGATGATTTTTGCGCAAACCTCATCCGGGCGGGCGGCAGTGCTGGAACGCCTGTTGCCGATGCAGCGCGAGGATTTTGTGCAGCTGTTCCGTATCATGGAAGGGCAGCCGGTTTGTATCCGCTTGTTTGATCCGCCACTGCACGAGTTCCTGCCGACAACCCGCACCGGGCAGAGAGAACTGGCCGAAGCGCTTGATTTGCCGGTTTCGGATGTCGAGCGACGTGTCGAGGCCATGCGCGAATACAACCCCATGCTGGGTCTGCGCGGGGTTCGGCTGGGCGTCACCCTGCCGGAAATCTACGACATGCAGGCCCGCGCGATCTTTGAAGCGACCGTCGAGGCCAGCAAAAACGGCGCAGCAGTGGTGCCCGAGGTCATGATCCCATTGGTTTCGGCCAAACGCGAGGTTGAGCTGGTCAAAGCCCGCATTGATACAGTGGCCGCCTCGGTGGCATCCGAACAGGGGCAGGATTTCGATTACCGCCTTGGTGTGATGGTGGAAACACCGCGGGCCTGCCTACGGGCTGATGAAATCGCGCCCAACACAGCGTTTTTGAGTTTCGGCACCAACGACCTGACACAAATGACCTATGGCCTGTCGCGCGATGACGCAGGGCGGTTCATGTCGGCCTATGTGCGACAGGGGGTGTTTGTGGAGGATCCGTTCCATGTTTTGGATCACGACGGTGTCGGCGAATTGCTGAAACTGGGGGCCGAGCGGGGAAGGGCGGCGCAGCCGGATGTTACGCTTTCGGTTTGTGGTGAACATGGTGGTAACCCCGAATCAATCGCGATTTGCAGGGCCTTGGGCTTTGACTATGTGTCGTGTTCACCGTTCCGAGTTCCGGTCGCTCGGCTGGCTTCCGCTCAACTGGCGATTTCGTCCAAACTTGGGGGTTGACACAGCGCAAGGCCCCAAGGATTAGTGGGTTTGGGATGGACCTGTGGTTAAAGTTTTTGACCTTGCGGGCGAATTTCCTCTTGCAATTTTTTGTGATCTGGACGTCTCGCATCGTCTGGGGTAGAAGCCTCGTCGCGCCCGCCGGGGGAGGGTATGGCGCGTTAGTGCCTGTGCGAGGTTTTCTGAATGCTACGCTATGTTGTTGCTGCTGCCATTTCGATGGCAATTGTTTTGCCGAACGTATCCTTCGCCGAGAGGGAGTCCGCAAGATCAGAATCGATCGAAGTTGTTTCCAGGAATGACCGGAGCGATATGCCCGGGCAAAAGTTCCGGGATTATCTGTCTGTTTTCAAATCTAAGGACAAGGTCGAACCGGTTCAGGTAAGCTATACTAAGAACTGGTTGGACGAGCGTCCGAAAGCGTCAGGTGACGAAAACTGGAAGTGCCTGGCCGAGGCCCTGTACTTTGAAGCCCGCGGCGAGAGCGTCAAAGGTCAGTTTGCGGTTGCCGAAGTCATACTGAACCGCGTTGAAAGCAGCCGCTTTCCCAATTCGCTTTGCGGCGTGATCAAGCAGGGAACCGGCCGCAAGTACCAGTGTCAGTTCACTTATACCTGTGATGGGCACAAGGAAATCATCTCTGAAAAGCAGGCGTATGAGCGTGTTTCCAAGGTTGCGCGAGCCGCGATTGATGGGGTGTCCGTTGGTCTGACCGATGGCGCAACCCACTACCATACGAAGGCGGTTCGTCCTTCATGGTCGCGTGTCTACAAGGAAACGGCTCGGATCGGTGTGCATATCTTTTACCGCCACAACTATCGTACGGCGAGCAGCAACTGATTGACGCACCTGCGCTGGAACCTTTATGGCGCGAGAAAATCTGAACCCTATATTGCGGGCCAGGAGGCCCGCAATGCGTTTTAACCGAAGACAATTCCTTCAGACTGCAACCGCGATTTCGTTGGTTCCGGCGACTGCGCGGGCGTCCTTACGGACTCTGGAGGCGCGCGAGGCGGATCAACAGATCGCGCCTGACGGTTATGGTACGACGCGGATTTGGGGATATGAAGGCAGCGCACCGGGGCCGGAGATCCGTGTGGCACAGGGCGCACGTGTTCAGCGCCAGTTGATCAACAGCCTGCCGCAGCCAACCGCCGTGCATTGGCACGGAATTCGCATCAAAAACGCCATGGACGGCGTACCCGGCCTGACACAGGACGTCGTGAAGCCGGGGGATCATTTTGACTACGATTTCGTTGCACAGGATGCCGGAACATATTGGTATCACTCCCATAACCGGTCGATGGAGCAGGTGGCGCGTGGGCTTTATGGCCCGCTGATTATTGATGAGCTCAGCCCGCCCGACATTGATCGGGATATGACCCTTATGCTGGATGACTGGCGTATCGATCCCGACACCGTTCAGGTCGCAAGTAATTTCGACAACGGGCATGACCTGAGCCATGCGGGTCGGCTGGGCAATATCGTCACGGTGAACGGGCGTTTTGACCCGGCCTATCCGGTCAAACGCAACGAACGGCTGAGATTGCGGATCATCAACGCGGCAAACGCACGGATATTCGAAATTGGAGTGCAAGGGCTGAAGGGATGGATTGCGGCCGTGGACGGGATGCCTTTGGCGGAACCGCAGGCAATCACCGGCGCGTTTCCGTTAGCGCCTGCTCAACGCGCGGACCTAATTGTGGATGTAACGGCAGAGGTCGGCAGCGCCGCCAATCTTGTGAGTATTGAGCGGGATGGCAGTTTCGGTCTGACCCGGTTCGATGTTTCCGGTCAACATTTTCGGAGCGTCAGGGCGGGCATAAAACCTTTCCCTGCCAACAGTATGCCAGACGTCGTTGATGTGAATAATGCACAACAGCACCGGATGGTTCTGCAGGGCGGCGCTATGCGTTGGCTGGAAAAGGCCCGCATTGGCGAGGTTGAATTGTCAGGCCGTGAACTGGCCGATCTTGGACGGTTCTGGGCGTTGAATGGTCATGCCGAGCGTCCCGAAGAACCGTTTCTGGATGCAGCCAGAGGTACTGTGCACCGGATCGATTTTGTCAATGAAACCATGTTCCCCCACGCCATGCACTTGCACGGCCATCACTTTCGTTTGGTTTCGGCGGACGGCATATTAGGGCCGTGGCGTGACACCGTACTGGTGGACCGAGGCGAGACCCGGCAGATCGTGTTGGTGGCGGATAACCCGGGCGACTGGCTGTTGCATTGTCATATGCTGGGTCATGCCGCTTCGGGTATGATGAGTTGGTTCCGCGTTACCTGACGCCGCATTCAAGCGCTGGTATGGCGTTTGCGTGGGTGCTATAGGCCCGCGCAACGTATAATTTGTGCAGACCTGTCTGCAGAGCCCGAAAAGGCCGAAAAACCATGAGTTCTGAAATCCGTCTTGCCTTTGCGCACCCCTCGGAACGGTCCGAGGCGACCGCGCCCCTTGGCCCGCTGGACCGCATCTCGTTGCGTGACCACATTGTCGAGGTCGAGATCGGCGCCTTTCAGGCCGAGCGGGGCACCACCCAGCGCATTTGCTTTAACATCGTGGTCGAAGTAAAGCCGCTGACAGACCCGATTGACGACGACGTCGATCGTATCCTGTCCTACGACCGTGTGACCGAGGCGATCGCCTTTGAGCTTGCGGCAGAGCGTCTGAACCTGCTGGAAACTCTGGCCGAGCGTGTGGCCGAACGTATCCTGCTTGAACCGCAGGCGGTACGTGCCTTTGTTCGCATCGAAAAACTGGACCGCGGCCCGGGCGCGCTGGGGGTCGAGATCGTGCGCGGCAAGGATGCGGTCCACCACGACGTCACCGAGGAAGAGCGCCCACACCCGCGGCTGGTGTTTCTGGCGAATGAGGCCATTGCATCCGAAAACCTCTCTGTCTGGATTGATCAGCTGGAAAGCCGGAAACGGCCCCTGATCCTGTGCGTTGGTGCTGCCGAGTTGCTGGTTTCTCAGACCGGTCACGCAATGACACAACGGCGGATCGATCTATTGGCCATCGAACAGAACGCATGGGTTCTGGCCGCCCGGGATCATCGCTGTGTGGTCGTTTCCACCCGGACCGAACTGGACTGGGCGATGAAGAACGGACAGATCTGCGTCTGGGCCCCGTCGAAAATCGTGCTGGATGCGGTGGACGGACCTTCGGCCAAGCCATCTGATGCCGTGGCGCTGGCGGCATGGTTCGCGGCCACGTTCGAGGCCAGCGAAATGCTGGTGATCGGTGGTGAGCTGCCGGACAAGCCAAGCGTTCCCTTGCGGGCGGTTCCGGTGGAGCAAAGTCAACTGTGACCCGGTACTACCGTCCGCTGGTGCAAAATGGGCGTGTGCGTCCTGCTGAGGCTGTTTCGCTGGCCGGGCAGGACTTGTGGTTCACCCATGTCGAGATGTTAGGCCGCAATGCCGGATCAGAAGTCGTTGCGGTTTCAGATATTTCCTCCGAAGTGCTTGAACGCCTGACCAGCCCGCGTGCGCCGATCGCCGGGCTCGGTATGAACCAGCCACACATCATGGGCATTCTTAACGCCACACCGGACAGCTTTTCGGATGGCGGTAGGCACAACTCGGTAGATTCTGCGCGGGCTGCGGCTGCGGAAATGGTTTCTCATGGCGCAACAATTCTGGATATCGGGGGGGAATCTACACGGCCCGGTGCGAATTTTGTGCCCGAAGACGAAGAAATTTCGCGGACCGAACCGTTGGTCAAGGCCATTCGGGATGCAACCGATGCGCTGATTTCCATCGACACCCGCAAGGCAGAGGTGGCCAAGGCCGCGTGTGCCGCAGGTGCCGGTTTGGTCAATGACGTAACCGGATTTACCTTTGATCCGGACCTTGCCCCTTTTTGCGCTGCCGCGCAGATGCCCGTATGTGCCATGCATATTCAAGGCGACCCCGCGACCATGCAGGATGATCCGCAATACGATGATGTTCTGCTGGATGTGTATGACTTTCTTGAAAGCCGCGTGAAGCATCTGGAAGGCTTGGGGTTGGACCGGCGGAAGATCGTCGTCGATCCGGGTATCGGTTTTGGAAAGACCGAGGAACACAATCTGACACTTCTCAAAAATCTGAGCCTTTTTCACGGGTTGGGGTGCGTTCTTCTATTAGGTGTGTCGCGCAAGGGTTTCATCGGCCGGATTGGGAACGAACCGCGCAAGGACGCCCGCGCGCCGGGTTCGATTGCTGTGGCGTTGGCAGGGCTGGCGCAGGGTGTGCAGATCATTCGGGTGCATGATGTTGCTGAGACGGCTCAGGCCTTGCGCCTGTGGGCCGCCGTCCGGTAGGTCTGTCTCGTCAAAGGACCATTGGAGACACAACTGATGCGCAAGCTGTTCGGAACCGACGGGGTGCGGGGCACCGCAAATACCCATCCGATGACCGCCGAAATGGCCTTGCGCATCGGCGCGGCGGTCGGGCGGTATTTCCGCAGGGATTCCTCGGGCGTGCACCGGGTGGTGATCGGCAAGGATACCCGTCTGTCCGGCTATATGTTCGAGAATGCTCTGACGGCGGGTCTGACGTCGACCGGAATGAACGTGCTTTTGCTGGGTCCGGTGCCGACCCCGGCGGTCGGTCTTATGACCCGGTCGATGCGGGCGGATCTTGGGGTCATGATCTCGGCCAGTCATAACCCTGCAGACGACAACGGCATCAAGTTCTTTGGTCCCGATGGTTTCAAGCTGTCGGATCAGGCCGAGATCGAGATCGAAAAGCTGATCGACGAAGGTGTAAACGCTGCACAAGCTCACAACATCGGTCGCGCCCGACGGGTGGATGATGCCCGGTTCCGCTATGGTGAACGGGTCAAATCCTCACTGCCGCGCGATTTGCGGCTGGATGGGCTTAAGGTGGTGATCGACTGCGCGAATGGCGCGGCGCACCGAACCGCGCCCGAGGTCCTGTGGGAACTCGGCGCCGACGTCATACCGGTTGGAATTGCCCCCAACGGCAAGAACATCAACCTCGGCTGCGGATCCACCCAGCCGCAGGTGGCCTCGGAAACAGTGGTCGCCCATGGGGCGGATGTAGGTATCTGCCTTGACGGAGACGCGGACCGGGTCGTGGTGATCGACGAACAGGGCAACGTTGCTGATGGTGATCAGTTGATGGCCCTGCTGGCGTCACGCTGGGCTTCATCCGGTCAGTTGAAAGGCGATGCGCTGGTTGCAACGGTCATGTCGAACCTCGGCCTTGAACGGCATCTGCAATCGCAAAACCTGCGCCTTGAGCGCACGGCAGTCGGCGACCGGTATGTCGTTGAGCGGATGAGAGAAGGTGGTTTCAACCTTGGCGGTGAACAATCGGGCCATATCGTGATGAGCGATTATGCAACCACCGGCGACGGTTTGATGGCGGGACTTCATTTTCTGGCTGAAATGGTCCTGTCGGGCCGGTCGGCCTCGGAACTGGCGCGCCAGTTCGAACCAGTGCCGCAGCTGTTGAAGAACGTGCGTTTTGGCGAGGGTCTGGCGCCGCTGGACCTGCCGAAGGTTCAGAACGCCATCGCCGAGGCCGAAGGGGCGCTGAACGGAAAGGGACGGCTGTTGATCCGCAAATCCGGCACCGAGCCGCTGATTCGAGTGATGGCAGAGTGCGAAGACGAGGCTTTGCTGGAGCGCACGGTGGATTTCGTTGTGGAGGCTGTTTCCAGCGCCGTCTCCGTCTAGGACCGTGTGAACAGTCTGCGCAAAGCGCCGAACTGACTGAGAACAAGCCCGGCCAGAATAAGCAGCAACGCCCACAACAGCGTCGGCGGCAGCGGTTCGCCCAGAAACACCGCGCCCAAAATCACCGCCCAGACCGGAACCTGATAGTTTGTCAGGCTCATGAAAACCGGTCCGGCCGTGCGCACGACTGTCACGCGCAGAATGTTCGCTGCCGCAGTCGGCACCATGCCGAGAAACGCCACCAAAAGAAATGTACGTCTGTCGGGCAGGGTGGGCGGTCCTTCCGCAATCCATGCCATTGGCACAATTGCAACCGCTCCGATCAACAGCAAGACGGTGGACAGCCCGATCGGATCTACCGGAGGAAGTCGGCGCATCAGAATGGATCCGATCGCATAGCAGGCAGCGGCGGATAGGCAGGCCAGCCGTCCCGGCAATTCGCGCGCCGAGCCAGAGCTTTCAAACGCTTGCGATCCGATCAGCAACGCCACGCCCGCAAAGCCAATGCCGAATCCGACCGCCCGTCGCAGGCTCATCCTTTCGCCTGGCACAAAAAAATGCGCCATCGGAACGATCATCAGGGCTATGGAGGCCATTGAAACACCGGTAAAGCCCGAGGTGACATATTGCTGGCCCCAGGAAATCAGGGAAAATGGCACGGCCGAGGACAGCAGCCCGATGATGATCAGAGAAATCAGGCAGTCCCGATCCGGCGGAGCGGCCAGCAACCGCCCGCCCATGGTCTGCCACAGCACCGTGCTCAGCAGGGCACCAAACCCGATCCGATAGGCGGCCAGCCAGAATGGTGTCATGTTTTCCAATGCAAGCTCGATGACAAGAAAAGTGCCGCCCCAAACAAAGCCCAGGGCCGCGATCATGGCCCAGCTTTTCAGCGTGATCTGTGGGGTGTCGGTCATGCGTTGTCCGGTCAAAAAATACTTGCGGCTATATAGCGGGAAGGACGCGATGTTCGTGTGGGAACATGCCTTGTCATTTGGAAATACACAAAGGATAAATGGCGCAATTATAATATGTTGTGGAGACTTTTTTGTGCAGAAATTCGTGAAAAGAACCCTGGCGACCGCTGCTTTGACGCTTGGTGCCAGCGCCGCAATGGCAGACATGTCCGTTGCGTTGCAGGGCGGATGGGACGGCAAGCGCGTACCGAAAGGGCAGCAATGCACATTGTTCGGGGGCAAGGGGGCAACTCCGCCGATGCAAGTGAGCGGGCTGCCAAATGGTACGGCCTGGGTCTATGTCGAATACAACGACCGTAGCTATCGCCCGCTTTCAAAAAACGGCGGTCACGGGGTAATCGGATACCCTGTCAAAGGAAGTTCCGCTGAGTTGTATTCGGTGCCCGGACTGAAGGGCAGTCTGCCGGGCAAGGCCAAGGTGATTTCGGCTGCACGCGGCACGGGTCAATATGAATCCGCAGGTTATCTGCCACCATGCTCGGGCGGCAGGAACAACCTCTATTTTGCAGTCGTCAAGGCGGTGTCTGCTGACGGCAAGACCCTTGAGAAAAAGAAGATCGAAATCGGTCGCTACTGATTGATGCGAAAAAAAAGGCGCCCGATTTGGGCGCCTTTGCAGATGCTGCGGCATCTGTTGATCAGTTCTTTTCCTGATCAACCAGCTTGCCAGCCGAAATCCACGGCATCATGTCGCGCAGTTTCTTGCCAACCTGTTCGATCTGATGCTCGTCATTGTGACGACGGGCCGCTTTGATGGTCGGTTGACCAACAGCGTTCTCAAGCATGAAGTCACGTACGAACTTGCCGGTCTGGATGTCCGACAGGGTCTCTTTCATCGCCTTCTTGGTCTGCTCATAGGGCAGGATGCGCGGGCCGGTTACGTACTGGCCGTACTCGGCAGTGTTCGAGATCGAGTAATCCATGTTCGCGATGCCGCCTTCATAGATCAGGTCAACGATCAGCTTGGTTTCGTGCAGGCACTCGAAATAGGCCATTTCAGGTGCATAGCCTGCCTCGACCAGAGTCTCGAAACCGCAGCGGATCAGTTCGACGATACCGCCGCACAGAACGGCTTGCTCGCCGAACAGGTCGGTTTCGCATTCTTCGCGGAAGTTGGTCTCGATGATGCCCGAGCGTCCGCCACCAATGGCCGAGCAGTAGGACAGACCGATTTCCAGCGCCTTGCCGGTCGCGTCCTTGTCCACGGCAACCAGGCAGGGCACGCCGCCGCCTTTGACATATTCGCCGCGAACGGTGTGGCCGGGGCCTTTGGGGGCCATCATGATGACGTCGACGCCTTCTTTCGGCTCGATCAGGCCGAAATGCACGTTCAGGCCGTGTGCGAATGCGATGGCAGCGCCCGGCTTGATGTTGTCGTGGACGTATTTCTTGTAGGTTTCGGCCTGCAGTTCGTCGGGCATGGTGAACATGATGACGTCGCACCAAGCCGCCGCTTCGGCGATACCCATGACTTCCAGACCTTCGGCTTCGGCCTTCTTGGCCGATGCGGAACCCTCGCGCAGAGCGACGACAAGGTTCTTCGCGCCCGAATCGCGCAGGTTCAGCGCGTGGGCGTGGCCCTGGCTGCCGTAACCCAGGATGGCCACTTTTTTGTCTTTGATCAGGTTGATGTCGCAATCGCGATCGTAATAGACGCGCATTTCGCCGGTCCTTTCAGTTTTGGTTGCCGTGCTTTTATCGGGCTGAAACAGTATTGGCGAGGGCGATGGGATCGAGTATTCAGGAATGATCGAAAGAATAATTCGCAATACTGGAAAAAGTCGAAAAAATCATGCTGGACGATACTGACCGGCGTATCCTGCGTCATTTTCAGGCCGAACCCAGCCTGTCAACCGCTGAACTGGCTGAACGTTGCAGGATCTCTCAAGGCGTGTGCTGGCGCCGGATCGAAAAGATGCAATCCGCAGGAATCATCGAAGGTCAGGAGGCGGTCATCGACTGGACAGCCCTAGGCTATGCCGTTGAGGTATCGTTGCGTGTGACGCTGGACAAAACACAACCGCGCGCCTTTGATGAATTCATTGCCGGGGCGCGTCAGGTGCCCGAGGTGATCGAGATTCAGACGTTTCTGGGCCGGGTGGACGTTCGTTTATCGGTTCTGGCACGTGATATGTCCCACTATCAAAAGCTGTATCGCGACCGAATCCTGCCCTTGCCGCACATCGCGGATATCGAGGCGCTGATGCATATCGCGCGGGTGAAACGTGATGAGGTTCTGCCGGTATGATCGAACTGGACGATGTTGACAGACAGCTTTTGCGCGCGCTGGCGCAAGACGCTACGCAAAGCGCAGGCGCGCTGGGACGCAAGTTCGGACTGTCACAGCCAGCGACATGGCGGCGTATTCGGCGTCTGGAGGATGCAGGTGTCATCAAAGGGCGTCGTTTGCGTTTGAATGCTGAGGCGCTGGGATTTGGCGTAACCGTCTTTCTGGGCGTGAAACTGGCGCGGAAAGGGCAGATCAGCCTAGAGGATTTCGAGCGCGCCGTCAGTGCCATCCCCGAGGTGCAAACCGTCGAGCATGTTCTTGGGCTCTATGATTATCGTCTGCGAGTCGTTGCCCGGGACCTTTCCGATTTCGAGCGTGTTTTGCGGCGACGGATCATGACTTTGCCCGGCGCCGGTGATGTCGAAGCAAATGTTCTGCTAAGCGAGGAGCGTCTTCCGGGGCCCATCGGCTGAAGCAGTTCAGTAACTGGTTCTGACGCAAAAACCGGGTTGGTGGGTCATGCGGGCAAACGTCACGGGCTGTCCGGTAAGCCGGGTGGTGCGCTCCAGTTGGATCATCGGCGCGCCCGTCGTTGTCCCCAAAAACTCCGCCAGCCTTCCATCGGCCGAGATGGCGCAGAATGCCACATCCGCATCAGTGAAGGGCGCCGCGCTCAACAGCCATTCATGCGGGCCGGATTCGCTCAAATCCGCCTGCTCGACGTCGGGTAGAACCTCGATATTGATCCAGCGTTCTTCCAGTTGATAGGGGCGATTGTCAGCGTAATGCATGCAGACGACGTGCAGGATGCGGGTGTCGGATGCCACGCCAAGTTGCGCCGCCAGCCACGCAGGGCTGAGGATCACGTTACGTTCAACCAAGCAATACCGATATTCCGAGTTCTGATCTTCGATCATCTGTCGAGTCAGCGAAATCTCAAGCTTGGCTTGTTTGGAGGGTTCTTTCTTTACCCTGGTGCCGCTTTTTCGCTTACGCTCGACAAAACCCTGATCTGCAAGTTCGCGGAGCGCGCGGTTTACGGTGGCTCTGGCGCAATTGAATTCTTCGGCCAGTTGCGTTTCCGTTGGCAACAGTGAACCCTGAGGCCAGACACGGCTTTCGATACGCCGTTTCACCTCGTCACGTATGACCTGGAAACTTATCCGTTTTTGAACCGTCACGCGACCTCCGTCGTTCTTGTTACGAGTGTGCATATCTGTTCAGAAACACGCAGGAGTGTAAAGGTGCCGTAATGCTGTTTGGCGCCATTTCTCAATGCCTTGACTACTCATTTTTAGTGAGTTGACTGGTCTAGAGGCACTTGACCTTGCGTCACTTGAATTGAATTTTGCGCTTTACCAACCCGGCTGTCACGTTCAGAAATTCCGGGACCAGTCAGAAAGGACAAAACATGCCTGCACTGCTTGAAACCGTTGACCCTGACGGCCTCGAGGAATTCTCGGTCGTCTTCACCGATCGCTCGCTCAATCATATGTCCGCGGCCTTTCAGCAGGTAATGCGGGATATCTCGTCCTTGCTGGGCGAGGTCTACAATGCCGACGGGGTCGCGGTGATACCGGGTGGCGGGACATACGGGATGGAAGCAGTCGCACGCCAGTTTGCACGCGGTGCCGATGTGCTGGTGGTTCGGAATGGCTGGTTTTCGTATCGGTGGAGCCAGATTTTTGAAACCGGAGGTCTGGCGGCATCAAGTACCGTGATGAAGGCCAGGCAAACAGGCAACTCAAATCCATCGCCATTTGCACCTGCACCGATTGAAGAGGTCGTGGCGACCATTCGGGAACAGCGTCCGGGCATCGTGTTTGCGCCGCATGTTGAAACCGCTGCCGGTGTGATCCTGCCAGACGACTACATCACCGCCATGGCTTCCGCCGCGCACGAGGTCGGCGCGTTGATGGTGCTGGATTGCATCGCCTCGGGCTGCGTCTGGGTGGATATGAAGGAGACAGGCGTCGACGTCCTGATCTCGGCCCCGCAAAAGGGGTGGAGCGCATCGCCCTGTGCCGGGCTGGTCATGTTGTCCGAGCAGGCCGGGGCCCGGCTGGACGAAACGACTTCGGACAGTTTTGCCATTGATCTGAAGAAATGGCGCCAGATCATGCAGGCGTATGAGAACGGCGGTCATGCCTATCACGCTACGATGCCGACGGATGCCCTGCGCGCGTTTCGCGATACGATGTTGGAAACCAAGGACTACGGCTTTGAAAAGCTGCGCGAGGCGCAATGGGCGCTAGGCAACGGTGTTCGCGCGATGCTGAAGGACAAGGGCGTGGTTTCGGTGGCTGCCGAAGGGTTCGGAGCGCCGGGCGTCGTCGTAAGCTATACCTCCGACCCCGAAATCCAGAATGGCAAGAAATTCGCCGCGCTGGGAATGCAGATCGCAGCAGGCGTTCCGTTGCAGTGTGATGAGCCCGCAGGCTTTAGCACCTTCCGGCTGGGCCTGTTCGGTTTGGACAAGCTCTATGATGTGGATGGCACCATTTCCCGGTTGAGGCGGGCACTGGATCAGGTGCTGTAAGTTCGATTGGGCCTCAGCGCACGCCGAGGCCCATCTGCATCAGTGTCTTTCGTATCGGCGCCAGCGAATAAAGCGCGTTCAGGCCCATGGCGCGGGCGTCCCGCAGGGCGCGGGTTTCAACCATCGAGGCACGGTTCAGCAGGTCGATTCCTTTGACCCGCAATTCGACCTCGGTATGGCGCGCCTTGTGGTAGGCATCCAGCATCTGCGCATCGCCAAGCCCGTCGGGCCGCGCCTGTGCCAGTTCCAGCAGGCAGCGCAAGTCGCCCAGTGACATGTTCAACCCCTGCGCGCCGATGGGCGGCACGACATGTGCAGCTTCGGCCATCAGCGCCACACGCTCGCCCGACAGCCGCTCTGCGGACTGACTGATGATCGGCCAGATGGTGCGGCGCGAAGCAAGCCTGAGCGGACCGAACAGGCCACAGGACCGTTCTGTCATGGCGGCCTCGAAGTCTTCGGGCTCCAGGTTTAGCAACTCCACCGTCCGAGGACCGCGTTCCATCCAGACAATCGCCGAGGATGGTTGACCCTGCCAGTCGGGCAGGGGCACCAGTGTGAACGGCCCGCCCGAACGGTGGATTTCGGTCGAGACATTGTCATGGGCGATCGGATGCGTGACGGCAAAGGCCAGCGCCTTTTGACCATAGCGGGTCGTGTGAACGTCAATTCCGGCGGCCTCGCGCATGGGCGAGTTCCGGCCATCTGCGGCGATCACCAAATTACACCGGATGCGGCTGCCGTCGCTCAGGCTCACGCGCGCCTCAGCAGTGCGCGTGAACAGGCTGCTTGTGCCAGTGCCGGGGCGAAAATCCACATTGGGCAGTTCGGCCAGACGGGCGACCATCTCGCGCCGCAGCAGCCAGTTCGGCAGATTCCATCCAAACGGCTGATCGGAAATGTCGGCCGCGTTGAAATCCCTTACCACCCGGGGCTCGGGAACATCTCCGCCCGCATCCACGATGCGCATGACCTGCAGCGGCGCGGCATATTCAGCCAGCCGCGCCCACAGACCGCATTGCTCAAGCAAGCCGCGCGAGGGTTGCAGGAATGCGGTGGTCCGCAGATCAGACCCGTCGACATCCCGTTCGGTAATCGGTGGGCTGGGGTCGACGCATACGACGTCAAAACCCGCCGCACCAAATACCGCCGCGGCGGTCAGCCCGGCGATGCCGCCGCCGGAAATCAGGATGTCACAGCTGTCAGTCATGGTGCGTATCTCCGTTGCAGGCAGAACCCTATGGTCGATCCGCGCCGGATACCAAGTGACATCCTGTCCCGTTTGTCAGCCGCGCGAGATGAGCAAAAGAATCAGAAACATCACTGGCACCATCGCCAGCGCGGGCAGGTACAGCCCCGGCAGGCCGAAAAGCATGATCGAACAGCCCCACATGCCAACGATCGCGGCGACAGTGTACCACAAATCCTCCGGCTGCCCGTCGGCCACATCCCGAGCCATCCAGCCAAACAGGGGGATGGAATAAACCAGACGCTGCCATATGGGCAGGCGGCGGGGCATTTCGATCGCGCTCATGGGACTCTCCGTTCTGTTCGTCGCTGCGGCGGATATAGGTGCCGGGCAGTGACTGTATCAGGCGCAGATCGTCGCAGTCTGAGGGTTTAGCAAAGGCGGGCAAGAAACCCCGTCAGGTCGTCCGTATGGTGGTGGATGAAATCGGCATCATGAGGCTCTGGCGCGACATGCACAGTGCGCATTCCCATTTGGTGGGGGGCGGCAAGGTTGCGTGGATCATCTTCGAACATGGCGGCCTTTGTCGCGTCGATTCCGTCTTGCGCAAAGATCGCCTCGAACGCGTCCCGCTCCGGTTTCGGGCGATAGTCGGCGTGCTCCACCCCATAGATCGCATCGAACAACCCGCTCAGCCCTCGCGCCGCAAGTACCCTTTCGGCATAGGGCGCGCTGCCGTTGGTATAGACGATACGCCTCCCGGGCAGCGCACGGATGTGATCGGCCAGCGCCTTGTCTGGTTCCATGTGGCTCATGTCGACCTGATGAACCGCATGCAGATAGGGAACGGGATCAAGATCGTGTTCGGCCATCAGCCCGGCCAGCGTTGTCCCGTATTGCCGCCAGTAATGAGACCGCAGGCGATCCGCCTCGGTCTTTTCAACACCAAGGGCCTGTACCACATAGTCGGTCATCAGCACCTCGATCTGATCGAACAGGCGCATGTGTGGCGGGTACAGAGTGTTATCGAGATCGAACACCCATTGGGTGACGTGGGCGAATGCAGGCTTGACCATGCCATGGGTTTAGGACGCGATGGCGCGGTTTTCAATGCCCGGGCTTGATCGCGTGTCGGTGTGGCGGATAGACAGTTCCGAACAGGGAGAAAACGACAGATGAGTCAGACCAACAAAGACGCCTATAGCCTGATATTGGAAGCAATCGACGTAGGCGTCTATAAACCCGGCGATCGTCTGGTTGAAATTGAGCTTGCCGAACGTTTCGGCGTATCACGCACGCCGATCCGTGAGGCACTGCAACGTCTGGAAACTCAGTCTTTGCTGGAACGGGATGGGCGGTCACTGATCGTAGCCTCGCTTGACCACAACCAGATGGCGGAGTTGTACGTTGTCCGGCGCGAGTTGGAAGGGCTAGCGGCGCGTCTGGCTGCCCGTCACGCGACAAAAGAGGAAATTCAGGTTCTGCGGGATATGGTGCAGCAGGACGACGCACTGGTGAATGACCCGCCCGCTCTGTCCCGCGCCAACCGCAGGTTCCACGAACAGATTCATCTGGCGTCACACAATCGCTATCTCGTTCAGCAGCTTGATCTTGTACACCGCACCATGGCGCTGATGGCGACAACATCGCTTGCGGCACAGGGCAGGGGGAAAATCGCACAGGGTGAGCATAAGGCCATTGTCGAAGCGATTGCGGCGCGGGATGAAGATGCGGCTGACAAGGCGCTGACGGATCACATCTCGATCGCGTTCATGACACGCCTCAAGCAGGACGCGGACCGTCGGGAAAGCCGCTGAGCCTCAGATCGTGGCGTTTTCTTCGGCGGCGTGCCCGTGTTCTGTCTTGTCCCAAAAGAAAGGTTTGGCTGCCAGTTCCCATAGGGCTTTGTAGGCGGCCACAACCCCCAGCGGATAGTACAGCACCATAGTCGGCACCCATGGGATCAGGAAACGCCGCTGTCGCGACGACACGCCGATCACGCCGATCAACAGATTGAGCGCCTCTGCCACCAGAAACAGGACTGTACACCAAAGTATCAGGCGGGAAGAAAATAAGCCGGTAACAGGTTCCGGCAGGCCGAGGAAAATCAGCCAGAATACCCAGAGCACCGGGGCCAGTAGGAACTGCCCCAATGTGCCAAGGAAGAATGCCTGCACCCCCAGAAATTGCTTGACCCCCAAATCGCGCAGCAGCCCGGCGGGCGAGCGCATGTGCACCAGATAGGTGACCATGAATCCCTTTAGCCACCGCGAACGCTGTTTGACCCAGGGCCATGCACGAAAATTGGCCTCTTCATAGGTAACGGCATCAATCATCTCTGACCGGTATCCCGCGCGGCACAGCCGGACCCCAAGATCCGCGTCTTCGGTTACGTTATGGGCGTCCCAGCCGCCAAGTTCCTCCAGTACTTCGCGCCGGAAAAAGAATGTGGTCCCGCCCAGCGGCATCACAAGGCCCATTCTGGCTATTCCGGGCAGGATGACGCGGAACCAGCCACAATATTCGATGGTGAAACAGCGCGAACGCCAGTTTGTGCGGGGGTTGTAGTAATCCAGAATACCTTGCAGACAAACGACATCCCTTGGTGTCTGCCCAAACCGGCGGACAACCTTTTCGATCTGATCCGGGGTCGGGGCGTCCTCGGCATCCCAGACGCCCAGTATCTCTCCGCGGCAGAAATCCAGCGCATAGTTCATCGCCCGCGGTTTTGTGGTCAAACCGTTTAGACCGGGGACTTCGATGGCGCGGACCCAGCTGGGCAGGTCGATCTGGGCAAGGGCGTTCCGGGTCACATGGTCTTTTTCTTCAAGGACCAGAATTACGTCCAGCAGAGAACGCGGGTAGGTCAGACGCCGAAGCCGGCGTATCAGCACATCAGCCACGGCGCGCTCCTGATAAAGCGGGACCAATATCGAAACGCAGGGCAAACGGTGATCGGCGGGGGTGGGTTCGGTCTTGGCGGACATGCGGCTAATCCGGTCCTGAATAAAGGCGATCAAGCCTGCAAACCGCAGCATCATGAATAAGATCAACGTGATAAGCGCAATTACAAACAGGACTGTGAAGCCGGTCTGAGGCGCCAGTACGAAAACACAGGCCGCCATAAGAAACAGGGTCGCACAAGACGTCCGTGAAGAAGGTGTCCAGGTTCGGCAACTTTGCGAAGGCTCAACGCGGGTTTCGGCCGCCAGCGCCAGCGGGCGAGAGTATTGCTTGGCAATGGCGGTGTCGATCTGATCCATGCTGGCAAGAACGGGAACAAACGTTTGCCCCTCTGCTTGCAACGCATCACGTATTTCATTGAACCGGTCTGGCCGGGCTGTTGCGATCAGGACAATCGGTCCAATGCGCATCCACGGAATTACGTTGTTCTTCAGCCAGAACTCAACGGGCCGCATCGCACACAGCGCGACATCTGGTGGCGTGGCCTTCAGGTCTGCGATTTGCATCCCGTTCTGTTCGGCCAGCGCGTCCAGCACCTCGCCCCGGTTCGTCCAGCCCTCACCCACAAGGATTTCACCCAGCGGCGCGTTCTGGTGGGATTGCAGGTGCAGGGCCCGCTGCAACTGCGCATCGTCAATAACACCGCGCGTGGTCAGAATCCGCCCCAGCGGCACCGGTGGCCGCATGCGGGCAACCGGGTGGGCGGGCGCAAGGCGTTGGAGGTTATGTTCACTCATCAAGCCACTCCGGCGCATTGGACTGGCGCCAGAGTTGCTCGAACAAGGTTAATGGCCCGTTAAGGCTGATTATGCAGGTTGTTACGCCTGTTCTTTTCTCTCGGCCATTGCGGCCGAGAACCGTTCGAATAGATAAAAGCTGTCCTGCGGTCCGGGCGAAGCCTCGGGGTGGTACTGAACCGAATAGACAGGGCGATCGGTCATGCGGATACCGCAGTTCGAACCGTCAAACAGCGACTTGTGCGTTTCCGTCACACCATCCGGCAGCGACTGGGCGTCAACGGCGAAACCGTGGTTCATCGACGTGATTTCGACCTTGCCGGTCTCCAGGTCCTTGACCGGGTGGTTTGCGCCATGGTGGCCGTGGTTCATCTTGATGGTCTGGCCGCCAAGCGCCAGCGCCAGCATCTGATGGCCCAGGCAGATGCCAAAAACAGGCAATTCGGTGGTGTCCAGAATCTCTTTGATCATCGGTACGGCATATTCGCCGGTTGCAGCCGGATCGCCGGGGCCGTTTGACAGGAACACGCCATCCGGGTTGTGTGCCAGCACTTCGGCAGCCGTTGCCGTGGCCGGAAGGACGGTGACATCACAACCGGCGGACGCAAGGCAGCGCAGAATGTTGCGCTTGGCACCATAATCGATCGCGACCACCTTGTGCGCCGGTGCTTCCTGACGTGCATAGCCATCCGGCCAGGCCCAGCGCATCTCATCCCAGCGATAGCTTTGCGAGCAGGTGACTTCTTTGGCCAGATCCATGCCCTCAAGACCTGCAAATCCACGTGCTGCCGCGACCAGAGCTTCGATATCGAAATTGCCCTCGGGATCGTGGGCCAGCGCGACATGCGGCGCGCCCTGTTGCCGGATTGCGCGGGTCAGGCGGCGGGTGTCGACGCCACCGATGGCGATCCGTCCCCGTTTTGCCAGCCAGTCCTTGAGTTCCTCGGCCGAGCGCCAGTTTGACGGCTCGGTCGGGTCCCATTTGACGACCATGCCTTCGGCAACCGGATCACCGGTCTCGTCATCCTCGGGGTTGACGCCGACATTTCCGATATGGGGGAAGGTGAAGGTCACGATCTGCCCTGCATAGGACGGGTCGGTCATGATCTCCTGATAGCCGGTCATAGCGGTGTTAAAGCACAATTCCGCAACTGTCTGACCTGTGGCGCCGAAGCCGTGTCCGTAGAACAGTGTTCCATCGGCCAAAGCCAGACATGCGGTGGGCTTGGGCGTGGCATTCTGGGCCATGGCGCGACTCTCCTGCTGGGTAAATCGGCGCATTCCTAAGGGGGTTGAGCCGCTGGGTCAAGTCTGATCAATTTTTGGGCTATTGTTACTTTTCAATAGGTTAGCACATATGCTCTGCTGTTGTGTCGCGCTTTTTGTTTCGATATGTTCAGGTTTCCGGTTCCATGGGGATGGGCAGATCATATGGATATGCGAACAAGGGTGAACAACGCCCTTAAACAGGCAATGAAAGACAAGGCGGCTGAAAGGCTGTCGACCCTGCGATTGATCAATGCTGCGATCAAGGACAGGGATATCGCAACGCGCGGCTCTGACAGTGAAGAGGCCAAAGGTTGCGGTGATGCCGAGGTGCTTGAAATCCTTGGGAAAATGACCAAGCAACGCAAGGAAAGCGCGCGCGCCTATGAAGAGGGCGGGCGTCTGGATCTGGCCGAGCGGGAGCTGCGTGAAGTTGCCGTTATCGAGGAATTCCTGCCCAAGCAGATGGACGATGACGAGGTAACGGCGGCCATTCACGCGGCAATTACGGCAACCGGGGCGGGCTCGATCAGGGACATGGGCAAGGTCATGGGCGAGCTGAAGTCGCGATTCACCGGTCAGATGGATTTCGGCAAGGTCGGACCCATGGTCAAAGACCAGTTGTGTGCCGCACCGAATGGCGACTGCTGATCAGCAAAGCACATAGTTGAGCGAGCTTACTGTGCGGTTTCACTGCGCAGCTTGGCGACAAGTTCGCCATAAAGTTCGACGCGTTCGTCCTCGGACAGAAATGAACCGATTTCCACTTCACGGCCGCCGCCGACCAACGTGACATAGTTGGGAACCGGCCCGCCGTGTTTGTGTATCTCGGGGTGTGCCCAATAGCGGTTGCAGTTCCATTCCTGATCCCGCCCGCGCGGGTTATGTCGCACCAGCCGGGCTTGGTTGTGGGACAGCGTCAGGACCTCGAAAACGCTGCGCGCCCGATAGTTGGATTTGAACGCCAGCCACAGGCCCAGCACACTTAGCAGAAGAAACGGCAGTAACCCCCACAAGATGACCGATCCCAGAACCGCAAGCAGCGGGATCGAGCCGAACAGAAACACCAGAACTACGGTAACCATGGCACCTTGTGGCGGCAGTGAATTATGCGGCCACAAGCGCAGTTCCTGCACCGAATCCGAGGTTTGATTCCACCTATAGGGCATAGGCGAAGAATAGCGCGGTGTTTTCAGATGTCGATTGTGGTTTGACCCGTCAGACCACGTGCCCGACCTGGGCCCATGACAGCGCGTCGTCAAGCCTGTCGTCGCCCCAGAAAACCTCGCCCTGAACAACAAAGCTGGGGGCGCCGAATACGCCCAGTGAAACAGCGGTATTTGTTTCCTCGTCCAGTGCCGCCATGGTTTCGGGCTCGCGTGCACGGGCAAGAACAGGCAATGGGTCCTGCTCGGAGCGGTGAAGGGCTTCGGTCAGCGCCGCTTCGCTGCCTGCTTCAATGCCTTCTTCGAACCAGATGCGGTAAAGAGCCTGCGTGAAACGTTCACCCCAACCATCCTTCATTCCCAAAAGTGCCACCTGATTTGCAAGCGCCAGATCGGAAATCGGGTAGGGGGCCGGAAGGCTTGCATGTACGCCATACTTGGCGGCGCGCCGTTCGATGTCGCGCCACATATATTCCGTTTTTGCCGGTTTGCCGGCAAAGGGAATGTTCTGCTGATCCAGCATCACGGTCCGCACGTTGAACGGGCGCCACCGGACCTTGGCATCATGTTCGGTGCACCAGTCATTCAGACGCATCACCGTCAGGAAGGAATATGTACTGCCAATGGAATACCAAAAATCAATCTCGGGCATCTGAAATCTCCGGATAACCTGTTCGCGGCCCCGTCAAGAATAGCGGATTTTTGGGATTCTGGCGATACTTGGCCACTTCGCGCAGGCGCCAGCACCGCAACACAATGAAAAAACCCCGCCGGGATACGGCGGGGTTTTCTTTCAGTTTGCTAGTGCCGGGATCAGTGCGCGTGGCCCTTGTCCCAGTCTTCCTGCTTGGGCAGCTGCTCGAACGTATGTTCGGGCGGCGGCGAAGGCAGGGTCCACTCCAGCGTATCCGCATATTCGTTCCAGTAGTTGTTCTGGGTCACACGTGCGCCACGGAACAGGGCGTAGAACACGATGCCGAAGAACAGCAGGAACGAGGCGAAGGACACGAACGCACCAATCGACGATACATAGTTCCACTGGGCAAACGCCTCGGGGTAGTCGATGTAGCGGCGCGGCATGCCCTGACGGCCCAGGAAGTGCTGCGGGAAGAAGGTCAGGTTGGCGCCGATGAAGAACAGCCAGAAGTGAACCTTGCCCCAGAACTCGGAATACATGCGTCCGGTCATCTTGCCGAAATAGAAGTACACACCGGCAAAGATGGCAAAGACGGCGCCAAGCGACATCACATAGTGGAAGTGCGCAACCACGTAGTAGGTGTCGTGATAGGCACGGTCCACGCCAGCCTGCGACAGAACCACACCGGTCACACCGCCAACGGTGAACAGGAACAGGAAGCCGAAGGCGAACAGCATGGGCGTCTTGAACTCGATGGAACCGCCCCACATGGTCGCGATCCACGAGAAAACCTTAACACCGGTCGGAACCGCGATGACCATCGTGGCCAGCATGAAATACGCCTGCTGACGCAGCGACATGCCGACGGTGTACATGTGGTGCGCCCACACGACAAAGCCCAGAACACCAATCGCGATGATCGCCCAGACCATTGGCAGGTAGCCGAAGATCGGCTTGCGCGAGAAGGTCGCAATCACGTGGCTGATAATGCCGAAACCGGGCAGGATCACGATGTACACTTCCGGGTGGCCAAAGAACCACAGGATGTGCTGATACAGGATCGGGTCACCGCCACCGGCCGGATCAAAGAAGGTGAAACCAAAGTTGCGGTCCATCAGCAGCATGGTGATTGCGCCCGCCAGAACCGGCAGAGACAGCAGAATCAGCCACGAGGTGACGAAGATCGACCAGCTGAACAGCGGAACCTTGAACAGGGTCATGCCCGGGGCACGCATGTTCAGGAAGGTGGTGATCATGTTGATCGCGCCGAGGATCGAGGAGGCGCCCGATACGTGCACGGCAAAGATCGCAAGGTCCATGGACATGCCGCCTTCGGTCGTCGACAGCGGCGGGTACAGAACCCAACCGACGCCCGAACCGAGCTGGTCGTTACCACCGGGGCTCAGCAGCGATGCCACGCCCAGCGATGTACCGGCGACGTACAGCCAGAAGGACAGGTTGTTCATCCGCGGGAACGCCATATCCGGCGCGCCGATTTGCAACGGCATGAAATAGTTGCCAAATCCGCCGAAGAGGGCCGGGATGACCACGAAGAACATCATCAGAACACCGTGATAGGTGATCATCACGTTCCACAGGTGTCCGTTTGGTGTACAAGGATCGGCCATGAACCCTTCCAGGCACATGTACTGAACACCGGGGTGCATCAGCTCAAGCCGCATGTAGACGGTCATCAGAACCGAGATCAGACCGGCGATCGCCGAGAAGATCAGGTAAAGAAGCCCGATGTCCTTGTGGTTGGTCGACATGAACCAGCGGGTAAAGAAACCGCGATTGTCTTCATGCTCGTGACCATGAATGGCTGCGTCTGCCATTTAGGTGCCTCCTGTTGCAACTAAACCGCGCAGCCGGACCTCTCCGGCGCGCGGGATTCCTGCTGGTTTTAGAAGGTGAGGGGGTGACCTTCAATGGTCGAGTTTGATCTGGATCAAGAATAATTGTCGCGGGGGGTACACGGCACCACCCGACGCAAGGACGCAGACAGGCGCAATATGGTGGGCGAATGTCAGTTTTCAAGCGCAGCGTCTGGCACGGTCAGAAATTCAGCGGCTGAGGGATTTTGTACCGGGTAGGGGGCATTTTCTGTGCTTGACCGTCAGCGCCGGTGCCCGCAAAAACAAGCGCAAGTACCCAGACCGGAGATCCGTTATGACCGACTACGATTCCGAAAATATCTTTGCGAAAATTCTTCGTGACGAAATCCCATCAACGCGTGTCTACGAAGATGACGATACATTGGCTTTCATGGATATCATGCCCCGGTCGGACGGCCATCTTCTGGTCATTCCAAAGTCCGCGTGCCGCAACGTGCTGGATGCATCACCCGAGCAACTGGCATCTGTTATGTCGACCGTCCAAAAGATGGGGCGAGCGGTGATGAAGGCTTTTGACGCGGACGGGGTCACCGTTCAGCAGTTCAACGAGGCCGCAGGGGGGCAGGAGGTGTTTCACCTGCACTTCCACGTTTTACCGCGCTATGAGGGCGTTTCAATCCGCCCACCCGGCACCATGGGGGATTTCGACCTGATCGCGGAACATGCGGAAAAAATCCGCGCTGCGCTGAACTGATTCAGGCAGACAATCAGTGCGACCCCGAGCAGGTATCGTGGTCGCCAAACGCGTGAAGGACGGCGCACACATGATCGTGCCGCCCATCACAGGCAGTTGCGATGCGGGCCAGTTCCGTCTCAAGACGGCGTAGTTGGGTTATGCGGTTGCGCAGATCCGCCAGTTGCCGTTCTGCAATTTCATGAGCGCGATCAAGGTCTTTCCCGCGCGCGCCTTCAAGAGAAAGCAGCGCCTCGATATCTGCCAATGGCAATCCCAGATCACGGGAATGGCGGATGAATTTCAAACGGTCCAGCGCCACCTGATCATAGCGGCGCTGGTTACCTGCAGTGCGTTCCGGGTGGGGCAACAACCCCCTTTCTTCGTAAAACCGGATCGTAGGCACTTTGACTCCGGTTCGTCGCGACAGATCTCCGATTGAAAACAATTTTCCAAAACCTCTTGAACCTCTAGTGACTAGAGGAATTACATGTAGTGTCGGACCAGAACAAGGGACGCAAATCAATGGCGCACGACCATTCACACGCGGGTCATGGACACGCGCATACTCATATTGACCCTCAATCCGGCGATGCAAGGGTTGCCTGGGCGATAGCCGTCAACATGATCCTGACCCTAGCGCAGGTAGTTGGTGGCATTCTGTCCGGCTCGCTCGCGTTGATTGCCGATGCTCTGCACAACTTTTCGGACGCAATCGCGCTGATTATCGCCTTTTTCGCCCGCAAGATCGCGCGGCGGCCCGCGGATGCCCGAATGAGCTTTGGTTACGGGCGGGCCGAGGTTGTGGCAGCTTTGGTCAACTACACGACGCTCGTCGTACTGTCTGTCTATCTTCTGTATGAAGGCATCATGCGCTTTTGGCAGCCCGAGCCGATCAACGGTTGGGTTGTAGTCTGGATCGCAGCACTTGCCCTGATCGTCGATCTGATCACCGCGGCGCTAACCTACACGATGGCCAAAGACAGCATGAACATCCGGGCTGCGTTCATCCATAATGTTGCTGATGCTCTGGGGTCGGTTGCCGTTATTGTGGCGGGCAGTGCTGTGATCCTGTTTGAATGGACCTGGGTTGATCCGGCAGTAACGATCCTGATCTCGCTTTACATTCTTTGGCACGTAAAGGCCGAAATCGGCGACACCGTTCGGGTGCTGATGCTTGGTGCACCACCGGGCCTTGACCCCGAAGAGGTCGCGACCGCCATGGAGAATGTCGAAGGCGTGGCCCAAGTTCATCACGTGCATCTTTGGAGTATGCAGGAACGACAGGCCGCTCTCACGGCGCATCTCGTAATTGCGCCCGATGCATGGAGGAACGGCGAAGAGATCAGAACGGCAGTAAAGTCCGCTCTGCACGACAGCTTTGAAATTTCACATGCAACGCTGGAACTGGAATGTGCGGACCGCGCCTGTATCGGATCGTCCAGGTTCGGGCATCTCGAAGAATAGCAGGTCCGGAAAAGGAATTGCCGTTCCGATATGGGGTCGGAACGGCAGACTCGTAACCAAGCACTTATCGGTCCACACGGATAGTCCGCGATTTCCGGTTTAACGCACCACTCACTCTGAGAATGGTAGGTTCATATTACCCCCGGCCGCTGCGTTTGTATTGGCCGGATTTTAAGGTTTACCGAAAAATAAGGGAAAATTCCCGATACACAGGAAATCTTTCGCCTTGATCAGAAACAGAACCGGAGAATCTAGCCGATTGTTATTTCCCTCGAAGTCTCACAGTGATTCGCGGCGGTCAGAAAATTCAGACTTGGGTGCTTTCAAAAATTTCGTCAAACGTGCGGCGCAGCGCAACGTCCACATCCGCCATGGTAACCGGCAGGCCCAAATCCACCAATGATGTCACCCCATGTTCAGAGATGCCGCAGGGCACAATTCCCGAAAAGTGATCCAGCTCGGGTTCGACATTGATCGAGATGCCGTGAAAACTCACCCATTTCCGCAGCCGGATTCCGATGGCGGCAATCTTGTCTTCGGCAGGGGCGCCAGAAACGGTTAGCGGCTTGTCATTGCGCTGAACCCAAACACCAACGCGTCCATCCCGGATTTCGCCGCGCACGTTGAATTCAGCAAGAGCTGCGATCACCCAGGATTCGAGCTGTTTCACGAACCGCCGAACGTCGTGACCACGCTTGCCAACATCCAGCATGACGTACACCACCCGCTGTCCCGGCCCGTGATAGGTGTACTGACCGCCGCGTTTGCTCTCGTAGACCGGAAAGCGATCCGGGTCAGTCAGGTCCTCACGGCGGGCCGACGTACCCGCGGTGTAAAGTGGGGGATGTTCCAGCAGCCAGATACATTCATCGGCCTGACCCGCAGCAATAGCCGCCGCGCGCTCTTCCATAAAGGATACTGCGGCTGCATAGTCGGTCAGCCCGTCTGTGATCTTCCATTCCATGCCCGGTGCATACCTGTCCGCAACAACAAGCGAAAGAGGCTATGCAGCCTCAATCAGGCACTGCTGCAAAGCCTGCATATAGGTGTCTGTACCCTGCGCACCCGTCAGCAGATATTTTCCGCCAAACACCATCGACGGGACGCCCGAAATACCCCGGCTAGTCCAGAATTGTTGCTTTTCGCGGACCGCGGCCGCGTGCGCGCCAGAGTCCAGGGCCGCACGTGCGTTCGCCGGATCAAGACCCGCTGTCTTTGCCGCCTCAACCAGTACCTCCCGGTCCGACACGTCTTTCTGCTCCGTGAAATACGCTTCGAACAGCGCCATCTTCAGCGGATGCTGCCGACCCTGATCTTCAGCCCAGTCAAGCAGTTGGTGCGCCTCGAACGTATTCACGATTCTGCTGTCATCGTCGAAATTGAACGTGAAACCCAGATCAGCACCCAACGAAGTCAGTTGGTTGCGCACCTGCCGACTTTGCTCGGCGGAACTGCCGTATTTCTCGGTTATGTGTTCGCGCAGGTTCTGGCCGTCAGGTCCCATATTCGGGTTAAGCTCGAACGGATGCCATCTGAGTCGGGCCAATACCTGCAAGTTCCTGAGTGCCAGATCCAGCTGTCGAAATCCCACGATGCACCAGGGGCAAACGACATCCGAGACAATGTCGATTTGTACAACGGGTTGAGATTCTGACGACGTCATTGAGTGCTCCTGCCTATGCCTAAGATACGCGATCCGACCTATCAGATATTGTCATTTTACACGAATTCAAACCACGGCGTTTTTGCCCCTTCACATCCCTTACACGACCGTCTATACGCCCCTCTACCAAGCCTAGACAGTGCGGTCGTGGCGGAATTGGTAGACGCGCAGCGTTGAGGTCGCTGTGGGGTAACACCCGTGGAAGTTCGAGTCTTCTCGACCGCACCAGTATTTCACCCATAAAAATAGGTAAAGTTGTAAAAATAAGGCCTTAGCCTTGCAAAACGTCACACAATACATCACACAAATACGTGTGATGATTCCAGTTGGAGTGATGAAATGGCATTGCCTAGGGTTGATGGGACTATCCAGCTTCGCGGGCGTTACCACGCCAAGATTCGAGTGCCTGAAGCCATCCGTAGGCACTGGGGCGGCAAAGTTGTTTACCAGAAAAGCCTGAAAACATCCGACCCCAAAATTGCTGAAAAGGAAGTTCGTGCGATCCGCGTGATCATGGATGCTCAGCAGGATCAGGCAAAAGCGGAAGAGGGCTGGCAGGCTTTGGCACGCCACCTGCCGCCCGACCAAAAGGCACTGCTAGACAAAGCAGGTGGATTGTCCGGGCTTCTGAAAGAGTTCGAGCAAAGCAAGAGGGCTTTGGCATTCTTGGAGGCTGGAAAACCCGCTGACGCGGGCACGTTCGACGTTGAAGGCGGTGAATTCGAATATGTCAAAGGTGACAGTTTTGTTGTTCAAAAGACGGGTGCGCCGCCCTCAAAGGTGCTGATTGACGAGTTTACCGACCCAGAAGAGCTACAGATAAGGCAAGCAGAACACCGCGCCGCGTCAGCGGCGACACGCGCCCAAACAAACGCGCGGGGGCGGGTGCTGCGCCAGATCGGTCAGGACGTAGATTTGATTGGCGATGTGTTCAGTTTGCGCGATTTGGTCGAAGATTGGGCACCGTCCGTTGATGCACATACGGCAGAAAACGGGCGAACATACGTTAGGCGTTTCACTGAACTGCATGGCGAGGTTGGATTGCAGGACATTACCGGTGCGCACCTGAGAGAGTTTACCGACGCGCTCAAAGGCCTTCCTAAAGTCCAGAGCGGTAAGCGTCGCGACATGGCTTTCCAGCAGCTTATCGCAGATGCCAAGAATACCGGGGCAGATACCATCGGTTATGCCACCCAGAAGAAATATTTCGACATGCTCAAAGGTCTCATGTCTCACGCTGTAGGGCGGCGCTTCATTGAAACTGACCCATGGGCGGGCATGAAACTGGTTAAACCCAAGGTGAAGCACAGCGCCGAAAAGACCCGCCGTGCCTTCACAGGTGAGGAAGTCGGTAAGATACTGGAATTCGTTAAAGGATCGAACGCGGACCAATACGGAAGCACCACCGTAGACCGCTGGGCACCATGGATTGCTGCCTACCACGGATTGAGGATTCAAGAAGCCTGTCAGCTTCGAACGAATGACTTCGAAGAAATCGGCGGCGTTTGGTCAATGAAAATCACCGATGAAGGCGAAGACCAAAAAACCAAAAATGTGGCGTCCGTTCGTTGGGTGCCTGTCCATCCCGCTCTGATCACAGCCGGATTGCGGGGGGTGGTTGAAGCCCGACCGGCTGACGCCTTCGCATTCAACCAATTTGGGCGGTACGCGAAGAAGCTTGAAGAAATGACGCCCGACACTCGTGGGCGCGTCAGCGCCGATTACGGCAAGCGCTTCTCGTATCTGCTGCGTTCGAAATTGGGGATTAAAGACAAAAAGGCGGTTTTTCACAGCTTCCGTCATCGCTTTCAAGATGCCTGCGACAACGCCAATATTTCGGACGCGCACCGTCGCTACCTGACGGGCCGTGCCAATAGGGATGCCGTTGAGGGCGGCTATGGGGACGGTGCTGGTATGCAGTACCTGTTTGATAGCTTGAAAAAGGTTGACCCACTTGGGCCATGATTGAAGAGATACGCTTCAAGAAATACATGCAGCCCGTCGGAAAGGCGGGCTTTTTTGTTGAAAATAGCTTCGATAAAATGACCCGTTTTTGCGCAGTTTCTTGGCCGACCGGTTAAAGTATGGTAGTGAGTTCTCATACCCGGTCAGCATAGGTGATGCTGACCTTACGCCAGAGGCGTTTCATCCAAAACAAGAGGTTTGCAGATGCTGACAACAAGTCAGGTCGGCGAAGCGTTGGGCATTTCGTACCACGCCGCTCGTCGTATTCTAATCCAGCCTTACCCCCTGCCGTATGCATTGGCTCCGCCCAGCGCTACAGGAGGTAGGAGAGAGAGGCTTTACTCAATCAATGTTGTGCTGCCACGCGTCAAAGACGCTGGATTTAGCGATACTTTTTACATCCGACAACTTTTTAGAACAGGGGGTTATAAATGGGAACCGACCGACTGAACCACATCGAAAATCTGGAGCGGGGATTGACTATGCCTCAATCCAAGAAGTTGGAAGAAATCCGGCACAATATGGCTCTTGCCTTGGCGCGTGAATATGGGAACCGCCTGGCACCTATGATGGCGGACAAGATAACCGCAGAGGTTATCTTGCGCCCTGAGGTGCTCGCTCGACTTGAGGGGGCCTCAGTCGTAGAAGTCCCTGTGACGCACGAGGGGTGGGCTGTCTGGGCACGTGACGCTGTCAACGGCTGCGAGCTATCACAGCGTTGTCTGGCATCCTCGGATGACCAATTGCGGCGGCGTCTTACGGACGAAGTAGTCGCTGGCATTCCGCCCGAACGCAGGATGAGTATGGCTCGTGCCGGTACGCTTGACGAGTACGTCGGGGAGCAGGTGGAGACGCGATTTGAAGCGGCACTAGAGGCTGGCTACGGGCACGGCTCCATTTAACACCACTTCTGAAACAGCCGGGCAGCACCCCGGCTGAAACATCAAACTACAAGAAAAACGAGAACTAAAATGCACGACTCTCAAATGGTTGATGAGCTCGCAGACATGCTGCGAGATGAAGTGGAACGTTCACGGGGGCGCGGGCTCCGCATCCCTCTGCTCTGGCTGGCGAATGCTCTGAATGGGGACGGCGCTCTGGCGCGCCTCGTATTGCGCAAGGCAGGTTTTACACCTGACCCGGCGACGTGGAGCACGGGGCGAGGTAAAGCGGAGCTGGCCGATTTTACTTACCCCGAGGCCCTTGCTGACCGTCTGCGGTTGGCGATGGACGACTACGTTTAGATAGCTTGATTCGGTAATCATCATTACCGTGCCGCCGAAAATGGGCTTCAAGCCTAACTCAAACATCCTTGCTCGGGGATGTCCTCGAGCATTCTTCTAAAAAATCGCAGTGATTCCGAATTTTCTTTCAAGGAAAATGTGTGATTTTGCGAAGCCAAATGTATGATTTTGTGATTTTCACTTGCAGTGAAGCTGATGATTGTCACGAAAATTTTCCTGCCTTTTTAGTGCGGTAAGCCAGCCTGACGTGCTGTTAAAAAATGTGACATTTTACGAAAGACCAGCAGAGCTAATTACACCTAATTCCAAAATCATACATTATTTTCAAGTGGTTACGGGTTGATTGGTGGATCTAAAAATTGCAGGTTCCCGCTGTCGGGAACTCCGGCAGCGTGAGAACAACAAGGAAGGAACAACGGATATGGAAAATCAACTTTTGGTAGCTTGCGATCAGATCAAGCAGGTTTCGGAGCTTGAGCGGACTCCTGAAATGATGGCGCGTTTGCAAGCTTTGATCAGCGAAGCGTCCGGGTTGCTAGGTGCGTTAGAAGAGAGGGCAGGGTGATGGCTGGCGCGTTGTCATTATTTGCCCCGACCAGCGACGCTGTAATGTATGCGATCAACACCCGGTTATCCCGAGAAATCTACGACGGACTTCAGCATTTCGCCGACCCCGACACGCGGTTTTAAATAATGAGCAACGAGGCGATGGCGGCGGCTGACCACGAGTGGGAAATGCTGATTGAGAACCAGATCGACGCCTATCTCGAAGCATGTTCGCTACCTGATGAGGGCGAAGAAGAAGGGCCGGTGGTGTTATGCACCCGCCGGGTGAGGCGCGGGGCGCGTTAACAGCATAAACTTCGGTGGGCGCGTGAGCGCCCAGCCAAACAGAAGAAGGGGAAAAACGGCTGACAAAGGAGAACAAATTGAGCAGTTATGATTTTGAAGATGTGGTCATTGATGACGACGACACGCCGCTGCCGACTTTGGGGCGGGTGCGCATGACGCCCGGAGCCGCGAAGTTGCGAGAAAAGATGAGTGGGTCAGATATTGAACGCATTCGCAAGGCGAAGCCTATGGACCCAGAAGTCGCTGTAGAGCGGTTGACTAAAAAGAATAGCGAAGGCCGTTTACGCGTCGCGCCAATGCGTGATGCTCAGCTTGCATTGTTGTTTGCACAGCTTCACGTTCACGGTGCTACAGAACGAGAAATGGGCGTTGTTAAGCAGGCCATCAAGGAAAATTGGCCCGTTTACACAGCGAACTTCTTGGATGCGGTGCGCAACCTTGCCGAATGTGAGATTGCAGCGTCACGTCGCAACAAGCGCATCAAGAACGAAGACACGAATGTTATCGATTTGCACGGCTTTGCAGAACAGTGTGACTACGGTCGGAACAGGCTGGAGAAGGCTAACAAGGGTAAGCGCCCGACGTTGTTCACGCATAGCTCTGAACTTGTTCGGGTGCCCCAGACACCAAGGGGCGATGCGCGGATTGAAATTCTGAATCAGAAAACTTTCAACCACGTTCTTAACACTCAGGCTCCGTACCGAAAAACGAGGGGTGACAGCGACTATGTAAGCGCAGCGGCACCCAAGGACGTTGCAGAGCATTTGTTTGCCGATCCTGCCCTGCCTGTACCGGAATTTGAAAAGATTGTAACGGTTCCAACGTTTACGAAGGATGGCGATTTGATCCAGACGCCGGGATATCACAAGGCTTCCGGGTTGCTCTACCTTCCCGATCCCGATTTTGAAATCCCGACCATTCCGACAAGTGGTCTGGAGCAGGCAGCGCGGGAGTCTGCCGAATTCTTGGTCGATCTGTTTGCCGACTTTCCATTTGATGGCTGTACCCGGCAGGAAAACGTCGCCGATCCGGGCGCGTCCCTCACCAATTTTCTGGCGCTGTTGCTGACGCCGTTCGTGTCAGCAATCATTGATGATGTCGTACCCGCCCACTTGTTGACCAAGCCTGCCCCCGGCACAGGCGCGTCGCTGTTGGCAGAAGCTTGTCAGCTCGTGACGGACGGTAGAACCGACTTGCGGCCCCCATTGTCGCGGAACGAGGACGAGCGCCGTAAGGCGCTGTTCACGGCTTTGCAGACGCAGAAGAACTTTCTTGTCTACGACAACGTTGCAGGTGAAATGGACTCGCCTACGATTGCGTCTTTTCTGACTTCTCGCGAGTGGACCGACCGCATTCTGGGCCGAACAGGTGAACGCACCATGAGAAACTCATCAGCGACGGTCTGGACCGGAATTAATCCCGGCTTCTCGCCTGAATTGCAGAGACGCCTAAGCCTCGTCAAGCTTGACGCTAAGATGGCGAAGCCTGGTGAGCGAGATCCGGCGTCCTTTAAGATCAAGGGTGACTTGAAGAGCCATATCAGAGCGCACCGGGGACAGATTATCGCAGCGTGTTTGACGTTGGTGAAGAACTGGATTGAGAAGGGCAAGCCAAATGCAAGTAGCAAGCCTCTAGCTTCCTTCGAACGCTGGCACAGTATTGTCGGTGGTATTCTTGAGTCAGTTGGGATGGACAAATTCCAGACTAATCGGAGCGAGTTGGAGACAGTTACCGGCGGTGACGGAAATCCGATGCAGGCACTTGTTCAGGCATGGTATGACGCAGCCAGGAACCGGCTGACGCCGGTTGAAATGGAAGCTCAGGCATCCGGACAAAACGGGCTTTTGGCACTGGTGGCGGATCACGAAATCCCATTGCCGCTCAAGCTCAAGCGTGATGCGATCAGCGACTTCGATTACTCACCAAAGAGCTTCGGCACATATCTGGCGCAGGCAAAGGACAGCACCTTCAACATCGAACATAACGGGTGTCAAAGGGCCGTTTCGCTGACCCATGCGGGCCGCGAAAGCGGTGGTGCAATTTGGCGGCTTGTGGAGCGAGAAGCGCCGCAGACGGAAACGGCACCGGATCGGGAAGCTCAGAAAACTGAAAATGTGACTGTCCTTTTTGGTCGCACCCTTCAGCGTCTTATGACCTCGGAAGAGCGGCAGAAAATGCCGTCCATGACACCGGACGAAAAGGCGGCGTTAAAGCAGCGTCTTGAAGAGCGGGCAGCGTAGTCGCGGCCTGTACATTCTGAGAACAATCCGCACTTTGTTTTGCGAGGGCTGCCCGCAGGGCAAATACACAAATACATCCAAATACACACCAAACACATGGGCGTTTTGACCATAAAAATAAGGGCTTTGAGGGCGGATAATGTATTTGTGTATTTGAAAAGGTGACCTAGTTCATAAGAAAAATGACCCCCCCCTTCGGGGACGTTCGCTAAGGGGGAGGGTCATTTCTATATGCACTGGAAGTTCCTCAACAAATACACAAATACACGAACTTGGATAAGTTCTTGATTTATAATGGGTTTCTCGTGTGTATTTGGTGTGTATCTGGCCCGCGAATACACACAGGGTCCGACAAATACATGGTATGTCCCCGCGTCAGCGGTCAGTCGTCCTGCCACTCCTCATCGAAGGCAGACGGATCAATCGGCGGCAGTCCATAGAATGCTTGTCTATGAAGATGGATATTCACACGCGCCGCGACATTCTTCTGAGCGGTATCGATGCCCAGCTCTTCATTGATTGTCGTGTTCTGGATCATCTCTTCGCCCCAGATACCTAGTCCACCATCCCATTGCGAAGAACCAACGATTGCAATTGCCGCGTCCCGAAAGTC
Source organism: Ruegeria sp. BJ6 (assembly GCF_056537885.1). Lineage (NCBI taxonomy): Bacteria > Pseudomonadati > Pseudomonadota > Alphaproteobacteria > Rhodobacterales > Roseobacteraceae > Ruegeria > Ruegeria sp. BJ6. Next base: position 219,304 of record NZ_JBQFSG010000002.1, read on the forward strand.
CCACTCTTCGTCTTTGTTGCGGGCGATATACCAAGCATTTTCGGTTGGGTAATCCACGCGATCTAAGGGCCGGTTCGCAAATCCCCCCGGCTCACGCGGGCGGGTGCTGCCCCAATCGCCATAAATGACTCTTGCCCGGTTCGATTGTCGAGCAACTTGGTCCAGAAGCTGACGATTTGAGAACGGAACTGCCGTCGGGTTATCTGCGTTATAGTTGCTGAACATCTTTGGAATGGATGTACAGGATAGGACTACGGGCACGGTCGCATCGATTGGATCAAGACTGCCGGAAATTATTCCTTCGAACCAAACAGCCAGAGACAAAGGATCGCGTGTCCATCCGCCTTCGAGAATGATCGCAAAGTCAGCAGCACCACCAGCAGCAAACGCCCCGGCAATCTCTTCCATGTTGTCAGGGTACCGATCATAAACGATCCGCATGCAATATGGACGTCCCAGATTCTGAAATTCTTCGATCTGGGTCCGTATTTGGCCTTCTGTCTGGCCGCGTGTTTGTACACACGGCCAGACACGCTCGTGCTCACTAACGAAGCTAACCCAATTCGCGAAGCAGTCCGCCGGGTCCATCAAACGGGTCAATTCCTGTTGCGGTACACTGTCCATATTCGTGATCTGGTAGTATCGGTCTATATCCAGAAAGTAATCACGATTTGGAAAGGCTCGCTCAATTCGGGTGATAGTACGTTCTAGGCTGTTCGAGCTGGCCCAAGGGGCGAGGAGGAAGCATGGAGCCATCCTGTCCTTTGCCGCCCCTGGTAAGAACTCAAGCCCATTCATTTCGCTGGCTCTAACCGCCAGAGTTGGGACATAGGCTTTGTTCTCTAGGACCATGGGTCACCTCGTGGTTATGAAAGAGTTGATAACCTGATTTCCATAGCAGCTTTAGATACTTGGAAGCTCGCTGCAAGGCTTTCTATCGTCGCATCGGTGACAACACCGCCGAACTCATTGTTCAGCTTTTGCTCTATCAACTCCATCGGCATAACCAGATCGGCTGCTAGACGATTTGCCTCGAACTCGATCTGCTCCGGTTCACCCGAACGATACAGGACATTGTCTGTTATCCCATCCGGTGAACTGTCGATTACATCCCGGTGCAGCAGGAAATGAGCAAGCTCATGAGCAATAGTGAAGCGTTGCCGCTCACGTGCCTCGTTTCGATTGACGCGAATGATATAGTCGCCACCCTCTTTGGTGATTTGACCAGACACGCCCGTGGGCATACTGGAAACTTTAATACCCGCGACACCTAGCTCTCGCGCCAGCGTGCCTAGTTTCACCGGGTAAGATGACATGTATCTGTCAAGAGTAGCCCCCCGTTCGGCTCTAACCTTTTTCAACTCCCTAGTAGTCATGTTGGCCTCCTATCTCTCAAATTTTTCGTTTTCTTCTGATGGGTCTTCACCCCACTCTTCTTCTTGTTGGCGCTCTTCTTCGGCTTTCGCATACAAATCGAAGACCATGCCTTTGACCTTCACTTCGGAAAGTCGGTCATCCGCCACGTTTTGCGCGGTGGCACTGGCAATTTTCTGGGCTTCTTCTTTGATTTCTCGGAACGTGTATGCGGCCACGATACCGATGCCGATAGCCACTGCGGCCAGTACAACTGTAACAGTGGTCATCATAGCAGAGACGAAACTTAGATAAGTTGGGACCGAAAATGCAGGTTCTTGTTCAGTTCCCGGAATTCCGTCGATCTTGTCGACAACTCCAAGGGAAAATAGGATGTAGCACAACACCGCGCCGCCAATCAGCCCAGCGATAAACGTAACGTTTTTCATCCTGCTAACTGCCCACAAGTAGGACCTTCGCCTCTGCCGCCCATATATGTTCTTCTTTTGTTCTTGTCAAGTTTTTGTTGACACACTTTGCCAGCTACTTGCTGATTTGGCTAGCCCAGCATTCCGGTCCTTTAGCCGCCGTCAACGTCACAAGTTGCAACAACTTAGGTCATAAATATTTACCTAAAGTAAATCGACTTAATGCGACCGATTCAGAAGCAGGCTAATACTTTTACCTCTTTAAATATCTGAATTGACTCGCGAATCACATTTCAACGGTGTTACAACTTGCCTAGGGACCCTTGGGCCAGATGTAAATTGGAGAAACTGCCGTGAAGATCGTCGCATATATCCGAGTATCGACCGATAAGCAGGGGCGCAGTGGTCTAGGGCTGGAAGCTCAGCAAGTAGCTATCGCTGCCTACGCCAAGGCCGCTAACGCGGAGATGGTGGCGGAATTCCAAGAAGTAGAGTCTGGCAGGAACAACGCACGTCCAGAGCTTGAGAAGGCACTAAAGATGGCGCGCGTCATGGGTGCAAAACTGGTAATTGCCAAGCTGGATCGACTAAGCCGAAATGCGGCGTTTCTCCTTAAATTGCAGGAGTCAGGCGTCGATTTCGTGTGCTGCGATATGCCGGACGCAAACGCCCTGACCGTTGGGATCATGAGCGTGATTGCCCAAGCAGAATCCCGAATGATTGGCGATAGGACGCGTGCAGCCATGCAGGCTGCAAAGGCTCGTGGGCAGAAGTTCGGTAACCCGAACGGGGCTGCCGCTTTGCGTCGTGCAGGCAAGGGCAACGACGCAGCCTGCGCCGCACAAAGGGACAGCGCTAACGCGCGCGCCCACGATCTAGCAGAAGTGCTGGAAGACCTCGAAACAGTTGGATTCAGCACATTGCGGGAGCAAGCGGACGAGTTGAACAAACGTGGCATTAAGACCGCTCGTGGAGGGCAATGGCACCCCAACACGGTCGCGCGTTTGCGTCGGCGATTGGCTCTGGCATCTTAATAGCACCAAAGCACAGCGCATGGCCGCGTTAGCGGCTTGAAAATACCTACTTTGCTTCAGTTCTGGTGAACCTAAGATCATCATAAATTGTTGAAAATAAAAGTAAAATGGGACCCGTCGGGGATATACCGGTGGGGGTGGGTAGGGGCGGTAGATGCCTCCTGCCGAGACCAGAGCAACTCGCGATTTAAAGTTGCAACCCTTTTAGCTGCAGTGGTAGTACAACCACCCTCAAATTTTTCGACCGGGGGACCCAAAGCCCAAATTTGTTGAGCAAAATCGCACAATATGGGGTTTTCGTTAGTTTCAAAAATTCGGCAAAAAAGTTGCACTGGCGTCCGCCCTTTTGGGCTTGAAGCTCAGTTTCGGTTTGCAATCGGCTGCAAACCGATACGGAGTTTGTTCTATCTAGGCCGCACACTTGATCTCTTTCGAAGCGCGGTAACGAGAGACACCTGCAAGGCGCTTTTCTGCGTGTGTGCAGTATTTCTCTTCAAGCTCTACGCCCAGATGTTTTCTTCCCGCAAGACCGGACAGCGCGCCGTTCGCGATCTAGAGCGAGACACCGGCGGGGCGTTTCCGACCTTCACTGCACACGCCCATTCTGTTTGTAAGGCCACCAAGCTGCCGTTCGCCGCAGGTGCGACAACTGAGGCTGCGAACGGCGGCAATGCGCCGGAAACGGACTATGCAAACTGAAGCGAACGGCCCATACGCGCCAAGCGCACCCCAAAGGCGTGTTCAGGTCTTGATGGCCAGGGGACTGCAAGCCCCAAAGAAAGAGAAGTGTCAGCCGGTCACGGCTGGCCGCACTACTTCAAGCGCAAGGGATCAAAGCCGAACGGCCCAGACTACAGGCTTGGTTCACGCGAGCCCGACCGCGTCAACGGTGCGCCTGCTCTAACAATTTTAATATCTCAAGCTTGGAAGATTCTTTGGTCAGCCAGACTTTCCCGAAGCCCTGATGTTGTACTTCAAAGTCAATAATATTGAACGGCTGCGCAGCATCTCGGAAGTAGACTTCAGCCGGATTCTTCCGGCCCTCGCCTTCAGATCGGTAACGTGGATTTGGCGCGAAGGTGCACAAAATGGTTTGTTCCATCCAATAATCAGTACGCAGGAGCACATCAGCAAGCAGATGGTATTTTAGCTTCACACCATGCGTGTGCATCCAAACAAGAAAGTCTACCTCTCGTAGTGCTGAGTAGTAGAATTTCCCGAGCCGCCATCTGATTGCATCATTGATACGTTTTTCAGAGTACCGAGCGTTAAGTTCGTGGCAGAGCGGTTGGATCTGATCTAGCCAATACGGCTTTGCTTGTTTGTTCATCCATCTGAAAAACCTCTGCCATGTCGGCACATATCCTCGTTGCTCAACAAAGTGATGAAAAAGGTGTTGCAGGGCAAAGGGGCAAGTAAAGTCCTCTATCTCGCGGATTTGGTCCTTTGCTGGAACATCGCCCAAAGCGTGATCCGTATTTTTCACCGCAGTTCGGATATCATCAGGAGTCAAAGCATATATTTTCTCATGATCGAAACCCCGGACAAAGTCGACAACTTGCTGATAACCTGGACGCCGACGCCACTCGTCGAAGGCTTTTCTTGCGCCCGGCCCGCCATTTTTGACGAGTTCTGAATGACAATCGGAAAAAGTAACTTTCATTGAGCCTCACACTTTCATGCAAGAAATTTCTCTAGCTTTTTAATAAGGGCTGCAATGTTTTTTGTTTCACATTCCCAAATGGTTAACACGCTCCAACCAGTAGTGCTTAGAGCATCTATGTGCTGACGGTCACGCTCGACGTTCTTTTCCAGTTTAGGTATCCAGTATTCAAGCCGAGTCTTGGGGATACGGGCGATCTTGCATGCCGGGTCGTTGTGCTGGTGCCAAAAACACCCATGCACAAATATCACTTTCCGCCGTGGGCCAAAGACAAGATCGGGCTTTCCAGGAAGGTCTTTACGGTGAAGCCTGTATCGATACCCCATCCCGTGAACAAGCCGTCGAACAATCATCTCCGGCTTCATGTTTTTTGACCGGATACGGCTCATATTCCAGCTTCGCCGTTCCGGCGGAATAGAATCGGCCATGGCTATGTCACGAGATCAAGCGGCAAGTCGGAAATGTCGCGTAGCCTTTTACCTTCGATCATAGTGTCGAGCAGTTCCAGCGTCTCTTCGCGGTTTTGGTCCACAAGAGCTTTGCGAAGCTCAAAGAGCGCAAAGTGATACACACAATCGATGTCTCCGGTTCCCAAAGCAAGAGAAGCAACGCGTCCTGGTGTTGGCTCTCCTGTGATTACAGAGATATGCGGTAGTCGCCCTTTCCGATTACGAACAAGATTGAGCCCTTCTGACCGAGCATTTTGTGCGCGATCACTTCGCAAGGTCCATTTACAACTGATGGAAGCGTGAAGAATGTCGAGTTGTTGATTAGCTTTGCGCAAGCTAGTCAAGCGCGCTGTGCCACTGTCCACCAGGTTTTCAATGGCGTTGATCGTGGCGTCCTCTTCAGGTGATCGCGCGACGACGATGTCGGGTTTGATGAGATAGTCCGATCCAAGCGCCGTCGCGATCTCCCGGTTCGCTTTTGCGATGGCTTCAAGATCATCAAGATGAGCATATTGGTCAAAAGTGGCGATAGCTCCGCCCTTGGTTACCGTGAAGGTGCCAGGGCGCAAGTGATGCATCCTTTCAAAGCAAACTCTTACGAATGTCGCACACACGCCTTCAAAGTCGGCTCCAGCAGTTTGACCTGCAAGTTTCGGAGCAGTTTTTGCCGTGCCGAGCTGGTCCAGGATGGAGTTGGCTATCGCAATGCTAGGCTTACTGGATTTGTCAGCATTGCTTGGTATTCCAGCAGCACTCCTGGTTAGAATGCTGTCCATGAGCGTAGCGTGAAACTCCCGCCGCGCCTGCGACATCCAGGCCTGACTCATTACGCCACCACTTGCACCGATGTTCTGACAGAAAGCGCTTCCTTGATTTTGAGCGCTACAGCTTCGGCAACTGGCGGCGGGAATGCGTTCCCAACCTGCCTGTAAGCAGGTGTTTTCTTACCGGAAAACGCCCAATGATCCGGAAAACCTTGTAGCCGTGCGACCATCCTAACCGTAAGCCGGGGCATGCCAACAAAGTCGCGCTCTGGCGGTTCGTTTGCTATACCCATGCCGTCTACGCCTAGTGTTGCCCAAGCCCGTTTTGCTCTTGTTGGACCTAGATCGGGGCCTCCGTGTTTCTTGGAGCCGCCAACGACTGTTGGAGCAATTTCATCAGCCTGTTTGCGCCAGCGTCCTGCGCCCTTCCAACCGTTCTCTGCCATGAGATCGTGAAGTACTTCACCAACAGTCGGAGCGTTCTTACCCGTCGGCACAGGCCACGAGAAATGCTCTGCTCTATCACTCCTGATAGCAACGATCACTACACGTGGACGCAGTTGTGGAACGCCAAAGTCCGAAGCATTAAACAAATGCCATTCGGTTTCATAGCCTAGTTTCTTGAGTTGTCGTTTAAGGTTTTGCCGATAATCCGCGAAAACGGCATCAAGAAAGCCGCGCACATTCTCGATCATCACTGCTTGCGGCCGGATTTCATCAACAACACGCAATGCGGCAGGAAACAAATTTCGCTCGTCCGCGTCACCGAGTTGCTTTCCGGCTACTGAAAATGGTGGACAGGGCAGGCCTCCAGCAAGCAGATCGACTCCTTCGTATGGACGGCCATCAAACTTCATCAGATCGGCCTGATCCCCTTGCAAGACGTTCCATTGCGGGCGATTCAGCATCAAGGTGTTGCGGCAGTGGTTGTCGATCTCGACAAGTGCCTCATGGCCGTATCCCGCCTGCTCCAAGCCAAGAGCCTGGCCGCCAGCGCCAGCACAGAGTTCCACCGATGTTAGATTCGCCTGCATGCACTGCACCCCTTTTTTATCATCATAACCTTGTGCATCAAACTTCGGAAGGGACGATATGTGGATATCCACACAGCTTTGTTCCGCATATGTTCTGCGCGGGAGTTTAGAAAGAGTTTACAAGGCTATACGAGGCCAGCCGCTTTGATGAAACGCGATGGCACGTTCCGATAGTGCGTTTGATCGGAGAACACTCGGAGATGCTTCTTGGCGCGCGTGATGCCGACGTAGAATAGGCGGCGCGCCTCGTCAAAATCGGCCTGCGTTTTAGCCGTAAAATGCGGAATATTCCCATTGTTCGCATGGATGATGGCAACAGCGTCGAACTCTCGCCCTTTGGAGTTATGCAGTGTAATCAACTTGATAGCATCGTCTGGATTGGCAAATAGTCCAAGATCGGCGATCTGCAGGTTCTCAACATCAATCTTGTTTCTCACCATGTCCGCTTTCATCTCTTCAACCGAATGTGCAAGCGCGGCGGCTGTGGCCTGATCAATCCACTCATCCCGCACAAGGATCTGACCAACAATCTGCGCAGACACTTGAAGCCAAGCCATACCGCCGGGGTGGTCAACGGCACTTTGTTGTGCCGCGTATACAAGCGCCAATGCTGTGCATCTGCCGGAATAGGAAAAGATGTCAAAACGGGTCTGCCCCATTGCTTCGCTAACCAACCGGAAGATGGCTTTCTCAACACTAGGGAGTTGTGACAAGTTTTGAGCTTCGACGCTTGCCCCGAGTTGTTCGGCCAAAATGGCGTAGAGCCGTCTTCGTTGATACGGGCGGGCACCAGGCCCGTAGACGGGCACATCAAACCCGCGCAACCGCCGTGCCACGGGCACCAGATGACGCCACCACGGTGCGACAATAGCCGCCTGGCCAAGTGGGATTCCCTCTTCTTCGAGCAATGGCAGGAAGTGGTCAGTAATACCTTCAATCGGAGATTGTACGTGGTGATATTCGACGGTTCCTGCAAAACCAGCAGCAGCGCCAACCGAATGCATGGCGGGCATCCGTGGAATAAGTGTTTCAGCCGGTTGGACAATTTGAGGTGCACATCTGAAATTGCCAGTGAGGGCAAGGTTCTGTTCCGCTTGCACATCGACTGCAAACGCTTGCGCCAAGTCTGGACGAGCACCGGCAAAGCCATTGATCGATTGGTTCTCGTCACCAACGAGAAAGAACCCGCTTTGAAGATGCCGGTTTAGCTCGCCTAGAATTGCGACTTGAACGTCGGTTGTGTCCTGAAACTCATCCACAAGGAGCCAGGAAAACCTGCATGAAAGACCACGTCCTACAAAAGGTTGTTCCCGCAGAACTCGTAGCGAGTAGAACAGGATCATCGAAAAGTCGATGTAGCCGTTCTGGTGCATCAACTCCCAATACCGCTCGGCGTTAGCCGCGCTGACAATTCCTCCTTCGATACCGACACCAGTTGGTTGACCAACGGCATCCATACGTAAGGAAGCATAGTCGTCGAAAGTCCGGAACTGAACTTCCCTGCCGATCTCATCTTCAACTGCTCTGACAAGGCGGTCAAAGAGGCTCATCTCTCGTGTCAGAATTTTGAAATCACGAGGTAACTCGGGAATGAGCCAGCAATAGGGTTTCAGGATAAATTGCAGGCAGAAGGCATGGATCGTAGCGATCTCACAGCGCTCAAACAGCGTTTGAGAGCCAGCCTGTTTTATCCGATCTTCAATCTCGTCCACGGCGGTATTGGTGTAAGTGATGCAACCAATAGAGCGCGGAGTGCCTTCAACTTGTTCGGCGAGCAACAATAACTTGGCAATGATTACCCGCGTTTTTCCACTGCCGGGACAAGCTGAAAGCAGTACATTTCCTTTGTGTTCAACAGCTTGCCGTTGTTCCGGTGTCAAAGAGGTCATTCTTTCAGCCAATCAACTGCTTCTTGAATGTACGGAGGCAAATCAGAACACAAAGCCACATGGCGCGCCGCGACCTGCGCGAAACGACCTTTACCAAATCGTTTGGCAGTATTGAGAACTGCTGTTCCTAACTCTTCGATAACCTGACTTTCAATCTCCGGTCCAAGGTTGTCGTTTTGTAGCGAAGCAAGTCCAGTCTCAAGTTGCGCTGTGATCTGAGGCGCTCCAAGTTGCCTGCACGCCTCGATAAGCATAGGCAGCGTTTCAACCATTACCAACTCGCGCTCGAACGTCGTAGCACCTGCAAACACGCGCACGAACTCCCCTTCGAGGGCCGCAAGGTTTGGCTTGTCCACATGCAGATCAAATTCATCGCTTGCATCCGACGGCTTTAAGTCTGCGTCAGTCACAATTGCGCATTTTTTCTCAAGGTTGCCCGTGCGGAACAGGCGGGCAAATACATCGAAATGAACGCCATGAATGGCAACAACAGATATACCCTCCCGTTCAAGGTTCCCGCCATGAACTGCCTCATAAAGCGCCGGAAGAAGGAATAGTTCAGCAGCACCTTCAACAAGCATGACTCGCCGCGCAAACAACAAGTTACTTTTGGTTGAATCCAGATAGCGCTCAAGATCGGCAATGGCGCTGGCATCCAACTGATCGTTGTCGGCCAATGTGCTAGAGGCGATTGATGCGTCGGCGCGTTTGGTAAGAGAAACTAGCGTGTTGAAAGGTGCAAGCGAGGTGATCTGTGTACTGTGGCTTGTGAGAAGGGTTTGTACGTCCTTTGAACGGAGCGCAACAAGCAAAGAAGCTTGAAGTTGAGGATGTAAATGCGCTTCCGGTTCTTCGACCAGAATGAGTTGACCTGCCGAGTCCCCGCGAGTGCGCCGTCTCTCCAGATATTCCATCAATATAGCAATATATAGGATGTTATTCATGCCCAAACCGTTTCGGCCAGGTTCGAAAGACGTCAATGCTAGGTCAGAAAGCAGAATTTTTAGATTACGAATAATTGCTTGGAATGTCGCGGCAGAAAGCCCGAGCGTTGCATTCATTTCAAATGCAGGTCCTGACACATCCTTGAATGATGCGTCGATTGAGTTTGCGATGTCTGCTACGGTAGCCGATGCCTCAATTTGCTGATTGGCATTGTCAAGAACTGCTATCAGCGCATCCTGCTCTGCTTGGTCAATCTCACATGCTTCAATCAACCGCGCCAAAGGTGATGTTCTGAAACTGCGCAGTTCATTCTCAACATCGCGCAGAGCTGGCAGGCTCACAACCAAGTACGACTGCAAATCCGAGAAACGAACAGCTTCGCCAATGTCGTCATCCCAATCGATCTCCGTGAGATCGATTGCAGGGTTTCCTCCGCCTTTCAATTCCCACTGATAATCCTCTAAAGTCAAATCACCGGCATCCATTTCTCCACTACCAAGCGCCTCGCGTACACTTAGCTTGGGGCGAAATCGGTAGAAAATCCGCGCTTTGTCCGCGTCTGTTTTCCACGTCGCAACCAAGGCTTCCTGGTTCACGACGCCCTCAAACCCCGTCAGCTCGACGCCAATGAGAACCTGGCTTGGATGGGTGATGTCGACACTTGCATGAATGTCTTCACGGACCAATGAGCGAAACATGGAAGGAAAGGACACATCCAGGCACATCTGGACAGCACGAAGTAAAGCCGTCTTGCCAGTGTTGTTTTCACCAATAATGCAAGCAAGGTCATTGTCGATACCAACATCGACACTCTGCAATCCACGATAGTTCTGAACAACGATTCTTGAAATTCTCATCCGCAATATGCCTTATGTGTTTTGGGGCTCTTTCGATCTGTTGATGCCTACCGCAGAGAACGACCGCTTCGAGCCCAAACCTATTTGCTGTTTAGCTCCCATCCCATGGTGTCTGCCATCGACGATGGGATGATGACTAACAGGATGCGAGAAAGCATCAGGCTGTCTAACGTGTGGCCGTCGTTGGCGTCACCATTTGTGTCCAACCGCGCCCCGCGTAGATGTCTGAACAGTGACCCGTTGCTTTGGTGGTAACAATTGGCGACTTTGCTCCAGTGGAACATCTCCGTTTGCTCTTGAGCCGGAGTATTGATTGCGGTCACAAGCCCAGCCACCGCATTTGTGCATTGATCAGAGATATTTGCCAGCTCCCAGAGGGAAAACTCGCGGGTCTGCATCGCTCTGCTCAATCTCGCGTTGTCAGTGGTATCTAGCTCGCTCTTAAGCCATTCAAGCTCGTTCGGCGATAGCCTTGGAAGTCGGTTGTCAAAGTCCTGCCAATAAGCCTGAATCGCTACCGCCATTTCGGTGCGCTGATCCTTATTGGCATAGATATCGGAAAATGGAATCGCTGCGTAGGCGCGTCTAGCCATATCTATGTCTGTGTAGGCGCTTGCCGAGGTGCACACGCACAAAAGAATTGAAACTAGATATAGGCGCAATGAACCCTCGGGTATAGCAGGCGAATAGCGGGAATAAAAAACCAAATGGAGCATCACAAGATTGCACTCTATCCTAGCTGCTTACAACAGCTTTGACCGCTCACCTGTCTTGGCCACCTGACGATGGACGTCCGGAATCTGCGGTTCGCGACTTGCTGCACTCGCGATAGACCGAAGCGTGATCGACCCGAGCGCTGCGTCTCAACGGGCAATTCAGAAATTCCACTAAGCAAGAAACCAACATGACTTACGGATCAAAGACGGCACCACCGCACCCGGAGAGACTCTACAAGCCTCTGATTGACGAAATCCGCAGGCGGCGGAGTTTGGATGAAGATGGAAAGCCAATAAATTGCAGTGCCAAAGAAGAGCAAAGGGAAGAAAAACAACTCAGGTGAACGTCACACAAGAGTGAACGTTTAGCTGTGTGATGACTCGAAAAAAGTATTTATTTATCAACAGTTATAAAAAAAATCCGAGTATCGAGTCTTCTCGACCGCACCAGAATCCAGAGCCCCAAGCGCAACGTCCCGCACGAGATTCCTGAATGGAGCGGTTTTGTGATCGGCAGCAGTTCCTGTGCATACGCCGTTTGGTAGACGAACTCTCCCTTTTACATTATGTGAAGCACCGCCCAGAACTAGGATGATTGATTGTTCGCATCTAGCTCGATCATGGAGCCTGCAAATTGGGGTGTAGCCCTTGAATATCGGCGCCAGCCCCGATTAACCGATGCCAGGTCTAATAAACGCTGAAAAGAAAGGTGGCCAACAGTGACGTGCGCCGAAAATAACGCGGTGATCAGAATGGCCTCCCGCTTGTCGGTTGCGCCCATGATGGATTGGACCGACAGGCACTGCCGTTTTTTGCATCGGCTGCTGAGCTCACAAACCCTACTTTATACGGAAATGGTCACGGCCCCAGCATTGGTCCGCGGGGGCGCTTTGCATCTTCTCGAGTTCAGCCCGCAAGAACATCCCGTGGCCCTTCAGTTGGGTGGGTCGGACCCAGACGAATTGGCAGCAGCTGCAACATTCGGGGCGAAGGCGGGTTATGACGAGATCAACCTGAATTGCGGCTGTCCCTCTGACAGGGTTCAGTCCGGAACGTTCGGAGCAGTCCTGATGAAGGATCCGTCGCGGGTGGCTGAGTGCGTTGCGGCTATGCGTGAGGCCGTAGACATTGACGTCACGGTCAAGTGTCGCATCGGAGTGGATGAGCAGGACCCAGAGCAGGTATTGCCGGAGTTTCTGGAAAAAATCAGCGCCGCTGGCTGCGATCGCGTTACGATCCATGCGCGTAAGGCGTGGCTGCAGGGTTTAAGCCCGAAGGAAAACCGGGATATTCCGCCTTTGGATTACCCACTGGTTCATCGGATGAAGGCGGCCTTTCCCGATCTCCATATATCGATCAACGGAGGCATCACTTCTCTGAATGAGGCCCGCAAACATCTGGATGCCGGGTTGGATGGTGTGATGATCGGGCGGTCGGCCTATCATCAGCCCTCGGATGTACTTTGTGCCGCTGATCGCGATATCTTTGGTGCAGGGCAGGTTACTGATCCGATTGAAGTTGTTCACAAAATGGTGCCCTATATCGAGCAACACCTTGCCAACGGCGGCCGTCTGCATCAGATCACCCGCCATATGCTGGGGTTGTTTGCAGGCCGTCCAGGTGCGCGAGGGTGGCGGCGGATGCTGTCTGAAGGCGCGGTCAAAGACGGGGCGGGGGCTGATCTGGTGTTGGCTGCGCTGAATTGTGTGACGCCACTGCCCGAGGTTGAGCAGGCGGGTTGATACGGCAGTTTGCCGGTTTGGGGGGAGAATGCCCGAGACGATGATGCTGGCCCAGATGTTGGGCCTTTTGCTTGTAATCGGCGCGTTGGCCGGGGTTCTGGCCGGATTGCTTGGCGTGGGTGGGGGGATCGTACTGGTTCCCGCGTTTTTCTATGCATTCCAGACGCTTGGATATGGCGGGCCGCAGTTGATGCAGATGTGCCTGGCCACATCACTGGCGACCATTATCGTGACGTCCATCAGGTCTGTTCTGAGCCATAACAAAAAAGGTGCGGTGGATTGGGATATCCTTCGCGGTTGGGGGCCGGGGATCGCTGTTGGCGCGGTTTTTGGTGTTCTGGCGGCCTCGGCCTTGCGGACCGAAGCTTTGCAGGCCCTTTTCGGGCTGCTGGGCATGGTCATCGGTGCCTATCTTGGGCTGGGACGGTCGGAATGGCGGTTGGGTGACCAAATGCCAAAGGGAGTGCGGCGGGCCGCATTGTCGCCTTCGGTTGGGTTTCTATCCGTTCTGATGGGGATTGGCGGTGGCAGCTTTGGCGTGCCTTTGATGAGCCTTTACAATACTCCGATCCACCGGGCCGTCGCGACAGCTGCCGGGTTCGGCGTGATCATTGCCGTGCCTTCGGTTATCGGGTTTCTGTTTCTGGATATCGCAGCGGAACATCGGCCCCCGCTGACCATTGGGGCAGTTAATCTGATCGCGTTCGGGATCGTTGTCGCGATGACACTGATCACGGCCCCCTGGGGCGTAAAACTGGCGCACTCGATGGACCCGAAACCGCTTAAACGGGTCTTTGCGGTCTTTCTGACACTGGTGGCGCTGAACATGCTGCGCAAGGCGCTGGGATGGTAGAGGCGTTTTTTCGGAAAGGCTGGGTCAAATTCCCTCATGATCCAGTTCTGGCCGAGTGGGTTTCGCACGTTCTGCCTGCAGCCCGAGCCTCGGTAAGCGATCCTGCTCATGCACAATGGCATGATTGCGAAGGAACGTGGTTCATTGGCGTTGACGCTTTGGAGAACGATGCCAAGGGCAGGGTGGGGCATTCAAAGCCACTGGCCGGTCAGGCGATGGGATTCATATCCGAACATCTGGGCGTACAACCTCTGCACAAGGGGCAGGTTTCGGTGATCTATCCGGGATACCCGCGTCCTCGAAAGGGCGAGAACGAAGCCGCTGCGCGCTATCGCGCCCGACGGGACGGCGCGCATGTGGATGGGTTGAAACCGAACGGCCCGGATAGGCGCCGCCGGGTGGACGAGCCGCATACCTGGATTTTGGGAATACCGCTGACGCAGGCCAGCGCGGATGCCGCGCCTCTGGTGCTTTGGGAGGGCAGCCATAAAATCCTCGGCGCGGCATTTGCCCGTGCTTTTGCCGGCCTTCGGTCTGAGGATTTGCATACGGTCGACATAACCGAGATTTATCAGGAAGCCCGCCGTCAGGTGTTCGAAACCTGCCCGCGCATCGAATTGCCTGCACGACCGGGTGAGGCTTATGTCCTGCACCGCCATTGTCTGCATGGGGTTGCGCCCTGGGGTAGCGCCGCGTCTGCCGGACCGGATGGACGAATGATTGCCTATTTTAGGCCCGAGTGCCCCGGGGGAGTAGCCGAATGGATCGAATCCCCCTAACGTCCTGTCATTCTTTGACTTTGGAGGTTCTGGGAAGATGATTACCATCACAACCCATTTAGATGGTGCGCTGATCGAGGCCGAGTTATCGGGTGAAATTACCAGCGATGATTATGCCAAGACTTTGGTTCCGGCGGTTGAGTCCGCGTTGGCCGATCACGACTCGATCAGATTGATCGTCATAATGGGGCAGGAATTTCGCGGCTATGACCTGGGTGCGGCCTGGGCCGATACCAAGCTGGGTCTGGGGAACTGGCGCGGGTTTGACAGAATTGCCGTCGTGGCCGACCAAAAGTGGGTCCAAACCGGAGTGCGTCTTGCTGCGCCGATCATGCCATGCCCCGTGCAGGTATTTGATCTGGCCGAGGTCGAAACCGCGCGCCGCTGGATACGCGAGTCACTAGGCGCGATCCACGTTCTGGATCTTGGTGAACCCTGCGTCCAGATCAAGCTGATGGGCAAGCTTGACCCGGCCGAATACAAGCAGGCCGAACGGGATCTGGACGCGTTGATCCACGGACGTACGGGTTTCAGATTGCTGATCGATCTGACCGAATTTGAAGGCTGGCAGGGCTTGTCCGCCATGGGTGCGCATTTCCGCCTTGCTCGCAATCACGTCGGGCTGTTGGACCGCGCGGCCATTGTCGGCGACAAGACCTGGCAGAAGATGGCTGAGCGGGTCGGTAGCCATGTTCTTGGCACTCGCACGCAGTACTTTCCGTCTGAAGACCTTGAAAATGCCAAGGCGTGGCTGGAGGCGGGCTAAGGCGTCCAAAACAGCGTGCACCTACCCGGGTAGGTAATATCGTCGGCACAGGTCCGCACTGGCCCGACTTTCCTTTTTCGGCATTTCAGGTCAGAGCCTGCTGGATTTCCCGCAGGCTCTGTTACTTTCGTAAAGACCCACCTGAAATTTGACGCTACGTCCTCCAATAAAATGGCCCCAGTAGCTTTGCGCTGCAAGTGACCGAATTTTTTTGAATTTTTTGACTTTCGGCCAATCCGCGGTGAAATTTGTGGCTTTTTCCCCCTTTTTTGAGGGAATGAGCCACATAAATGCGCCGTGTCGCTGCGGATTGCCACTCACGTAACCGACTGTCCTCGAGCCGCCAACCGGGTTCGGACAGAGATCCGCAGCGACAATCGACCGAAGCTGCAGGATAGCTGACATGTTGTATAAATTTATTTTTGAACGTCTTTTTCGCGGTAAATCCGCACAAGAACCAACAAATGGAAACCCGTCGCACGCGGGGCCCTTACGGGAAGATTCGAAAAACGTTCTTCGGCAATCCGAATTGACGAAACTGTTTCAGAGAGAACTGAGCGACAAACAGTCAGAGTATCCCAAAAGGCAACTTAAGACCCGAGATCACTCTGTCTCGTCTGTATCTTCAGAAGATCGCTGATCCGGGCCTAACCGCGGTCCACCCGCGCCGCCCGTCCGCCCCGACGTTTGGCAAGACGCGGTTTGCGCGAGGGCAATTCATCCATTATCCCGGCGCGTTCGCTGCTGTCCATTTTGGACCAACGGCTGATCTCGTCGATTGTTCTGTAGCATCCGGTGCAGATGCGTTCAGTCGGGTGGACAACGCAGATCTGGATGCAAGGGCTTTCGACCTCGTTCCTTTTCCAAACCATATTGGTCATCAGCGGTCTCCGACCTGTTACAGAAAGCGCAGACGATCCAGCGCTCCCTGCAGAATATAACCTGCGGCCACGTGATCGATAACCTGTCCGCGACGTTTTCGTGTCGTATCCGCCTCAAGCAGTGCCTTTTCTGCAGCAACAGTGCTGAGGCGTTCGTCCCAGAATCCAATCGGCAAGTCGGTCAGACGCGACAGATTTCTGGCAAAAGCACGAGTGGATTGACAGCGCGGGCCTTCGCTTCCGTCCATGTTCTTGGGCAGACCAAGTAGAATGCCCCCAATCTCGCGATCTGCCGCGATCTCAAGCAGGCGGGCGGAATCCAACGTGAATTTCTTGCGTCGCACGGTCTCCAGTGGACTGGCGACACCACGCATACGGTCCGAGACGGCAACGCCGATGGTCTTTTCCCCAAGGTCCAACCCCATCAGGGCGGTCGTCGGGGGCAGGGCCGCGGCAAAATCCTCGAACACATCACAGATCATTGCGCCACGCCCGCCTGACGGGCTGCCGCCGCAATCATCTGCAGCGCATCGTCATCTCCGGCAAAGACGGTCGCGGCTTCATCACGGATCGCGCTGGCGCGTTCGGTTTCACCCAAAACACCCAGTGCGGCTATCAGACGGGCCCACTCTTCCACAGCACCGCCTTCGGTCGCCAGCCGATCAGAAAGCTGATCCACCATTCCACGGATCATCTCTTGCCGCTCTTCCGCGGTCAATTCGCTGGCCGCTGCGATGTCTTCCTGACTCGGACCGGACGGGGCTGGTGCGGGCGGTGTGTTGAAGACACCGGCACGATAGGCAAGTTCTTCGATCTGCCCGCGAATGGCCTCGGCCCATGGGGCGCCGGCGGGAGCGTCACGCAATGTGGCCTGCCAAACCTCGAAAGCGGCGTCCGGTCGTCCGGTCTGGGCCAGCATCTGACCCCAGTAGTACCGCGCGGGACCGTGGGCAGGATCGCGCTCCAACGCTTGGCTCAAAGCTTCTTCGGCTTCGGGCGAGACATATCCTTCGGCTGCCAGAATCATCATTTCCGCCAGATCGGTATAGTTGTCGGCACTTGCAGTCGCGCCGGACAATTCGATGACACGTTGCTGGGCGGAATAAGCAGCCTTGAAGTTCCCCGCATTTGCCTCGTGCTGAGCCAACAGCATATGGCCCTGCAGATCATCCGGTCGCCCTGCGACGGTCTCCCGCAACTGTTTCAGCAGATTGGCATAGCTTTCGTCCAGCTGTATGTCCGGTGTCGATTGCGACAGGTTTTCCGCCTGAGCCTGACGCGGGCGTTCTGCCCGAATCTCTTCGGCCATCTCCAATCTCAGCGAAAGAGGCAGGTCGCCGTATCCGGGCGCACCAAGGCGTTGGTACAATGCGGCGGCACCGCCGACCAAAATCAGCCCCAGAATACAGACCGCGATAAAAGACGTCGTCTTGGCCGGTCCGCCAGAGCCACCTTCACCTCGCATCTGTGCATCTGCCGCCAGAATGCGGCGTGAGATTTCGTTTCGAACGCGTTCGGCGTCGGCCTCACCAATCACGCCACGCGCCAGATCGCGGTCAACGCTGGTCAGTTGTTCACGATAAACGCGCAGGTCGTATGCGGCTGCCGGTTCGCCGCCGCGGCGCCCGCGCAGCATAGTATATCCCAGTACTGCCGCGATCAGCAGCGCCATAAGGATGATCAGGACCCAGAATGTCATGTGCTCTCCGAGAGTGTTGCCCTCACTTAGACCTGTCAGCCCGATGAAAAAAGGGACAAATGGCCGCGAATGGAACACATGTCGCAATAGCGCTATATTGCGGCGTTGTGCGGCAGGGGTATTTTGCCCTCGCATTGCATATCTGCGACCAATCACCGAACCGGATGGATTCGCTCATGAAACACTATTCAGCCTTTGCTGTGGCGCGCGAAGCGCTGCGCTATCACACCGGATGGGAGCGCGCTTGGCGCTCGCCTGAACCAAAAAAGCGTTACGACGTGATCATCGTCGGCGCAGGTGGGCACGGTCTGGCGACCGCGTATTATCTGGGAAAAAACTACGGCATTCAGAATGTCGCCGTAATCGAAAAAGGCTGGTTGGGCGGTGGCAACACCGGCCGGAACACGACCATCATCCGCTCGAACTACCTGCAGGACCCGTCTGCGGCGATCTATGAAAAGGCCCGTGGCCTCTACGAAGATCTGAGCCAGGATCTGAACTATAACGTCATGTTCAGCCCCCGCGGCGTGATGATGCTGGCTCAGACCCAGCATGAAATTCGCGGCTATCAGCGTACGGCCCATGCCAATGCACTGCAGGGGGTCAAGACCGAGTGGATCGGACCTGAACGTGTCAAGGAACTGGTGCCAATCATCAACATCCATGGTCCGCGCTACCCCGTTCTAGGGGCGCTTTGGCAGGAACGCGGCGGCACCGCACGCCACGATGCCGTGGCCTGGGGGTATGCTCGTGCCTGTTCGAACATGGGTATGGACATTATCCAGCAATGCGAAGTCACCGGTGTACGCCAAGAAAACGGTCGTGTGACAGGTGTCGAAACCACCAAAGGCGCAATCGAATGCGATAAGCTGGGTATGGTCGTTGCCGGTCACGCGGGTCAGCTTGCCGAGATGGCGGGCTTCCGTCTTCCGGTCGAGTCGCTGGCGCTGCAGGCGCTGGTATCCGAGCCGATCAAGCCCTGCATGGATGTGGTGGTCATGGCAAACACCGTCCATGGCTATATGTCGCAATCCGACAAGGGTGAGATGGTGATCGGTGGCGGCACCGACGGATTCAACAACTACACCCAGCGCGGCTCGTTCCATCACATCGAGGAAACGGTGCGCGCACTGGTCGAAACCTTCCCAATGATCTCGCGCCTCAAGATGCTGCGCCAGTGGGGTGGAATTGTGGACATGACCGGCGACCGCTCGCCCATCCTGTCGAAGTCGCCTCTGGGTGGCTGCTTTGTCAACTGTGGCTGGGGTACCGGCGGCTTCAAATCGATCCCGGGATCGGGCTGGGGTATGGCGCAGCTGATGGCCACTGGTCACTCGCCGCTGACGGAAGCCTTCTCGTTGGACCGGTTCAACGAAGGTCGCTTCATCGACGAAAGCGTTGCCGCCGGGGTGGCACACTAAATTCCGGTCATTCCGGACCTGACAAGTGCCACAGATTAGAATTCAGGTTGGCCGCATCGCCAACCTACCGCCGAAAGGATGAACATATGCTGATCCTCAATTGCCCCTATTGCGGCGTGGACGCAGAAGAATCGGAACTGGCCGCTGGCGGCGAAGCACATCTCAAGCGCTTTGGCCCCGGCTCGTCGGATGAAGAATTCCACGACTACCTGTTCATGCGCGAGAACCCGAAAGGCGTTCATTTCGAACGCTGGCGCCATGCCAATGGCTGCGGCAAGTGGTTCCACGCCGCGCGCTGCACTGCCACCCTTGAAGTTTTTGGCACTTATCCTGCGCAGACGACCGAGCCGCCCAAGGATATTTGCGACGCGATCTCAGCCAAACGCCCCGGCTGGAAATGGAGAGAGTTCGCATGAAACTTCCTCTTGCCAGAAATATCTCCGCCGGAGGCTCCCACATCTCCGCTTGCGAAAGGTCCAGATAAATGAGCACCCGTCTCGCAAACCAAGGCCGGCTTATTGACCGGTCGAAACAGGTCACCTTTACCTTTAACGGCACCTCGATGCAGGGCTATGCGGGCGATACGCTTGCCTCGGCTCTGCTGGCCAACGATCAGATGATGATGGGCCGGTCGTTCAAGTACCACCGTCCGCGTGGCGTCGTTGCCAGCGGCGCGGAAGAACCGAACGCACTGGTCGGTCTGGGGCAGGGCAGCAGGTTCGAGCCGAACCAGCGCGCCACCACGACCGAGCTGTTCAACGGCCTGACCGCGATTTCGCAGAACCACTGGCCAAACCTGGAATTCGACATTGGCGCCGTTAACACCGCTCTGGCGCGGTTCCTGCCCGCCGGTTTCTACTACAAGACGTTCATCCATCCCAAGCCGTTCTGGAAACACGTCTACGAACCCTTCATCCGCCGGTCAGCCGGTCTGGGCAAGGCGCCGGACAAGGAAACCCGCGACGCGGACACATATGAACACTTTTATGCCTTCGCCGATATTCTGGTGATCGGTGGTGGTGTGGCTGGCCTGCAGGCTGCCAAGGCTGCGGCCCTGTCGGGTGCTAAGGTCATGCTAATCGAGCAGACCGCGCATTGGGGCGGTCGCGCTCCGGTTGACGGGGGAACCATTGATGGCGAGCCTGTGGATAAGTTCGTGGAACAAACTGTTTCCGAATTGGAGGCAATGGACAACGTCACGCTGCGCCTGCGCTGCATGGGTGCTGGGGTCTATGATCACGGCTACGTGCTGGGATACGAGCGTCTGACGGATCACAATCCGGGCACCCAAGGGCCCCGCCATCGTCTATGGCGTGTCCGGGCCAAGCAGGTTGTAACTGCAACCGGTGCAATCGAAAGACCGCTGTCCTTTGCGGGTAATGATGTACCGGGCGTTATGCTGGCTTCGGCCATGCGGGACTATGTCGTAAACTGGGGCGTAACCCCGGGCGAGCGTGTAATCGTAGCCACCAACAACGACGATGCCTATCGCACCGCGATCACCTTGAAACAGGCCGGTGTGGATGTTTTGCGTATCGTCGATGCACGCGCGACTGCCGGGCAACTGGCCGAAGAGGCTCGTCAGCTTGGCATCCGTGTCGACCCCGGCAAGGCGATCGCCAAGGTCAAGGGCGGCAAACGCGTCAAGAAAGTTGCCATCTGCAACCAGGAAGGTATCGGCGGCGCTCGTGAAGAGGTTGAGGCCGACGCGGTCGCGATGTCAGGCGGCTGGTCTCCGGTTGTTCACATGTGGTCCCACTGTGGCGGCAAGCTGATCTGGGATGAAGCCAACGCGCATTTCCGCCCTGATCCGGACCGTCCTCCGCTGGGCGCAAATGGCGAAGGGTTTGTGGTGGCAGCCGGGTCTGCCAACGGCCCGCTGTCGCTGGGCAGCGTGATGTCGGATGCGCATGCTGCCGGCAAGGCGGCGGCCAAAGCGGCTGGCTTCAAACCGAAGAACACCAAGGCCCCCGAAGGTGCAAGCACCGATGAGGCGCAGATGGAAGCTGTCTGGCTTATGCCAGCCAATGCCGAAATCCAGCTGCGCATGAAATCCTGGCTGGACTTCCAGAACGACGTCAAAGTCTCGGACGTGCAACTGGCGGCCCGCGAAGGTTATGAAAGCGTCGAACACACCAAGCGTTACACTACGCTGGGTATGGCGACTGATCAGGGGAAACTCAGCAACATCAACGGTCTGGCGATCCTGGCTGACTCGTTGAATTCCGAGATTCCGCAGGTTGGCACCACCACGTTCCGCCCGCCTTACACCCCGATTTCGATGGGTGCGATTGGTGGCGAGGCGCGTGGGGATGTGTTCCAGCCAATCCGCCGCACTCCGATGCATGACTGGCACGACCGCAATGGCGCTGACTGGGAACCGGTCGGCCAATGGCGCCGGACCTATGCCTATGTTCGCCCCGGTGAAAGTGTGC
Source organism: Ruegeria sp. BJ6 (assembly GCF_056537885.1). NCBI lineage: Bacteria > Pseudomonadati > Pseudomonadota > Alphaproteobacteria > Rhodobacterales > Roseobacteraceae > Ruegeria > Ruegeria sp. BJ6. Next base: position 241,012 of record NZ_JBQFSG010000002.1, read on the forward strand.
ATGACGCCGTGAATCGCGAGGTCAAGAACACTCGCGAAAACCTCGGCCTGCTGGACGCATCGACGCTGGGTAAACTGATCGTCAAAGGCCCCGATGCCGGTAAATTCCTGGACATGATGTACACCAACATGATGTCCACGCTGAAGGTCGGCAAATGCCGCTATGGCCTGATGTGTTCGGAAAACGGGTTCCTGATAGACGACGGCGTTGTCGCCCGGATCGACGAGGACACTTGGCTGTGCCACACAACCACCGGCGGAGCGGAACGTATCCACGGTCATATGGAAGAGTGGCTGCAGACCGAATGGTGGGACTGGAAAGTCTACGTTGCCAACGTGACCGAGCAATACGCTCAGGTCGCTGTTGTTGGCCCCAATGCCCGCAAAGTTCTTGAAAAGCTGGGCGGCATGGATGTCAGCAAAGAGGCGTTGCCGTTCATGGAATGGCGTGATGGCAAAATCGGCGAGTTCGATTGCCGCGCCTATCGCATCTCGTTCTCGGGTGAGTTGTCCTATGAGATCGCGGTTCCTGCGTCGCAGGGTCAGGCGTTCTGGGACGCTCTGATGGAGGCAGGCAAAGAGTTCGGCGTCATGCCTTATGGTACCGAATGCCTGCACATCCTGAGGGCCGAGAAGGGCTTTATCATGATCGGGGATGAGACCGACGGTACCGTGATCCCGCAGGATCTGGGACTGCACTGGGCGCTTTCGAAAAAGAAAGAGGATTTCCTGGGCAAACGGGCGCATTCGCGTAGCCATATGGCTGATCCGGAACGCTGGAAACTGGTTGGTCTCGAGACTGTGGATGGATCGGTTATTCCCGACGGTGCTTATGCGGTGGGCGAGGGCGTCAATGCCAATGGTCAGCGCAACATGATCGGGCGCGTGACCTCGACCTACTACTCGGCCAATCTGGGTAAAGGCATCGCCATGGGGCTGGTCAAGCACGGCCCGGATCGCATGGGTGAGGTAATCGAATTCCCGGGCACCGACGGAAAATCCTACAAGGCAAAGATCGTGGACCCGGTATTCTACGACAAGGACGGGGAGAAGCAGAATGTCTGAACCCATCAGCGCACTGAACCACGCCAGCTATGACGGCATCGCAAAGGTCGTGGAAACCGGTTTGCAGGGCATGATCACCCTTCGCGGCGATCTGAGTGACAAGGTTGTCATCAAGGCTGTAACGGAAGCTACCGGGCAGAAGATGCCCGGTCAGCGTCAGGCAAATGTGGATGGCGAAAGCGGCTTGTGCTGGATGTCACCCGACGAATTGCTGGTGTTGGTGCCCTATGCCGAAGTCAACGACAAGCTGGCCGCGATCAACAACGCACTGGGCGGCGTTCACGCACTGGCTGTCAACGTCTCGGACGCGCGCGCGGTATTCCGTGTCTCGGGCAGCAATGCGCGTGAGGTCATCGCAAAACTGTCACCGGTCGATCTGTCGCCCGAAGCCTTCCAGCCCGGTCAGATCCGCCGCTCACGTCTTGCGCAGGTTGCGGGAGCCTTTTGGATGGACGATGCGGAAACCTTCCGCGTGGTTTGCTTTCGGTCGGCGGCTGACTATGCGTTCAAACTGCTCAAGGTCGCGGCCCAGCCGGGCAGTGAGGTTGGAGTATACTGACAGCTCAATTTTGAGTTGTGGTTCCAAAATCTGCAAATTAGGGTGCCCTCAGATATTATCTGGGGGCATTTTTTTTTGCCCCGTCGGTTTGTTAGATGAGATGGCTGATCGAGTCAGGCCATCTGGAGAAAGGCAATTATGCAATCAAATTTATTCAGAGGGGCTATCGTATTGGTTGCGCTTGTATTGGCAAGCACGTCCATATCGGCGGAAAACCCGCGTACCTATAAGTGTGAAGTAAAGGCCTTTGGCTCTCCAGCCGAGCAGAGCTGGATTCCGGAACAGGCGGTATTTGTCATCGATCGGAGCAAGAAAGAGGCCAAAATGGCGCTTTCATTCGATGGTCAGGTAACCGAAGATCCAAAGCCTGTTTCCTCTTCCGGGGGATTCGGGCGCGATGTTGTCCAATTGAGCTGGTCTTTCCGCAACGTGGGAACAGATGGAACCCGCGAGATTTCCATGGACTATTTCGTCCGATTGAACACAAAGCGGAACACGGCAACATTTCGTGCGTGGCCGCGCGGTTATGACAACGATATCACGGGAAAAGCAAAGTGTTCGGTTCAATGAAGTACACACACTCAAATCGAAATGGATCGGGATGTTTTCCGGCGAAACTCAACGTTCTATTCGCTGCCTGTGCGCTCGCAATGATAGGCGTTCCTGCAACCGCACAGGATGCTGAGTTCGGTGGAGAGGCTTATATCTGTGAGTTAAAGAGCTTTTCACAGATTGGATGGATACCACCAAAGCTGGCGCTGTTTCTGGATCAGGAAAAATCCACAGGTTACGTCTACGATGGGTACGTAGAGCAAACCGTAGGTGAACCACTCGAGGCGCAAGTAACAAAGCGTGGCAAGGGTAAATGGAACTTTAGCTGGGAAATTAAGGACTTTGCCTTCACCGGTGGTCGCCGTGGGTCCAGCGATGTTGAGTACAGTGCAAATTTCGACGTTTCGAAAAAAAAGGTCACGATGTCTGCTGTCCTCAGCGGCATGGATGGCAACGCGCCCCGCGGTCGCGGCACATGCGAGTTGCACAAATCGTGAGCAGTCGAATGGCTGAGACGCATGAGAAACTCACCCACTATAGGAACACTGAAAAAACCTGTGTGTTCGTTTGAATGGCAGGATCAAAGAGCAAGGGGGCTGGCAAATACCGGCGCGGTTTTATCCTGCTCAAGAAAGAGAAATACCAATAATTTAAATGGCTTATCTAAATCCCAGAACAATGGAAGCATATCTTCAAGCCAACATGGTCAGCTACCGCCAAGACGTCTAAATCGTGAAAGTGCAAACGCGACTAGAAAACGAAGGCGAGTGTCATCCTTCCAAAAGAAACGTCGGGAATTGCCCCATAGCTCTGCTTGACGTCAGGTTTTCAAGGCCTGAGGTCCCTTTGTCGTCCCGGCAACTGTCATAAAACGATAGCTGCTCGGCCAGCGCCTCAAACTGTTTTTTCTGGTTTCCAGAATCCAGATAGGGACCATGGGTGGACAACAGCAGTGCAGGGCGTTGTTTCTTCAGCCAATCCAGCAATGCGGGCAGCACTGAAAATTCCGCCCCTTCGATATCCATCTTGACCAACGAGACGCGTGACAGATCGACCGTCCCGGCGAACTGGTCCCACGAGATGGTTAGCGCATCAGTTCCGTTTTCCGCGTCGTTCAAAAGAGAAGTCGTCGAATCCCCGGGCTCTCCGTGCGCGGAAGCCATACGTGCGACACCAAAACCATCGGACAGCGCCACGCCAAAGGCCGATACATTTCGGATATTATTCAACTCCAGATTCCAGGCCAGATGACGATAGGCGACGGGATCAGGTTCAAAACACCAGACCCGGCGAGCCTTACGCGCGCCGTACAAAACCGTCGGGCCGATCCATGATCCGATATCCAGATAGTCGCTGTCCTGTGACAGATGTTTGTCGAGTACGGCGAATGTTTCCGGCTCCCAACGTCCCTCGGACGCGCGTCGCCAGAACTTTGAATGGTAAGGATCCAGCCGGAACGGTTCGCCGTTCAGATTGCCCGCATAGTATCCGCGGGCGCGGTAGAACATCTTGCGCGCCTTTGTCAGCATTCGCCCCTGCCTCCGGGTTTTCTTGTCTCGCCTCTTGACCTATGCGCTTGGCCAAAGCATGTAACCTTGGGAACCGCAACATTCATTTCAACAGGGGGCCAAGATGGCTTTTGAACTTCCTGATCTTCCTTATGCACATGACGCGCTGGCAGCCAAGGGTATGTCCGCGGAAACGCTGGAATATCACCATGATCTGCACCACAAGGCCTATGTCGACAACGGCAACAAGCTGATCGCAGGGACCGAGTGGGACGGCAAATCGCTGGAAGAGATCATCACCGGCACCTACGACGCCAACGCAGTGGCGCAGAATGGCATCTTCAACAACATCAGCCAGCTGTGGAACCACAACCAGTTCTGGGAGATGATGGGCCCCGGCGACAACGCCATGCCGGGCGAGCTGGAGAAGGCTCTGACCGAAAGCTTTGGTTCGGTTGACGAGTTCAAGTCGCAGTTCAGCGCTGCTGGTGCAGGTCAGTTCGGTTCGGGCTGGGCATGGCTTGTCAAAAACGCCGACGGCTCGCTGGCAGTGACCAAGACCGAAAACGGCGTGAACCCACTGTGCTTCGGTCAGACCGCGCTGCTGGGCTGCGATGTGTGGGAGCATTCGTACTACATTGATTTCCGCAACAAGCGCCCGGCTTACCTGTCGAACTTCCTCGACAATTTGGTGAACTGGGAAAACGTCGCGTCGCGGATGTGATCGATTGACCCGAAGAGGGTTCATAAAAGGGCTGCTGGCTGCGATGTTCGCAGCCCTTTTTGTGTCGGCTTACGGTTTTTTCCTCGAACCCGCGCTTCGCCTGCGGGTGAAGAAGTGGACACTGCGCCGGGACGACTGGCCGAAAGATCGCCCTATCAGGATTGCGGTGCTGACGGATATCCACGCTGCCGAACCGTTCACCTCGCTGAACCGGTTGCGAAAGGTCGTCGCGCGCACAAATGCTGTGGGGGCGGACCTGATCGTAATTCTGGGTGATCTGAGTTCGGATCATGAACTTACGGGGCGCGCTATCCCGGTGTCGGAAACGACAAAGGCGCTGGCTGAATTGAAGGCGCCGCAGGGAGTTTATGCCGTTCTCGGCAACCACGACTGGTGGATGGACCTTACAGCGCAAAGGCGTCGTGCAGGACCGGTCGAGACGGGCGTGGAACTAGAAAAAAACGGCATCCGTGTGTTGGAGAATGATGCGCTTGAGCTGCCTAATGGCCTTTGGCTGGCTGGGTTGGGTGATCAATTGGCGTTTCGCGGCCCTCGTGGATTTTCGGGCGTGGACGATCTGCCCGGTACACTGCAGCAGATTCCGGAAGGTGCGCCAGTGATTTTGCTGGCACATGAGCCAGATATCTTCCCGCAAGTGCCCTCGAATGTGGCCTTGACGCTTTGTGGCCATACGCATGGCGGGCAGGTTCGGATGTTCGGATACTCTCCGATGGTGCCATCAAAGTATGGCAACAGATACGCCTATGGGGCCGTGGAAGAAGACGGTAAGCATCTGGTGGTGTCGGGTGGCATCGGGTGTTCGATGATTCCGGTTCGGTTTGGGGTCGTGCCGGAAATAACAGTTGTCGAACTGAGTGCCTGACAGCCAGTAGATTTACGATCGGAGGAATGGCATGACAGACGTGACCAAGGGCGTTCTGGCCATGATTTGCGCCTGTACGATCTGGGGTCTGTCGCCGCTTTTCTACAAGCTGTTGTCGGATGTTCCTCCGCTTGAGGTGCTGTCTCATCGGACTTTATGGTCGGTTGTGTTGTTCGGAACCGTTCTGGCCGTTCAGGGGCGGCTATCCGAGCTTGGGACAGCATTTGTCAGCCGCCGTCGCGTAGTGTTGATTGCGATTGCAGGCCTGATGATTTCGGCAAACTGGTTCGTTTTCATAACTTCGATTCAAATCGGCAAGGCCACCGAAGCCTCGCTGGGATATTACCTGTTTCCGATTGTCACCGTACTTATCGGTTTCCTGTGGTTTTCCGAAAAGCTGAGCGTTGCTCAATGGGGGGCCATTATACTGGCCACTCTTGCTGTTGCGGTACTGACGGTGGGATCTGGTGTTCCGCCTTGGATCGCCCTGATTTTGGCGGTCACCTTTGCAATCTACGGTGCATTGAAAAAGAGCCTTCCAATCGGGCCGGTGGTTTCGGTTACCTGTGAAATCCTGATTTTCATGCCGGTTTGGCTGGCTGTTCTGGCCTGGTTTCACGGAACCGGGCAGGGGGTTTTCGGAACCGGCTGGCAGGTCAGCATCCTGCTGGTTCTGTCCGGCCCGATGACCGCGATGCCTCTGATCCTGTTTAGCTATGCCGCGCGCAGGGTTCGGTTGTCTACCGTAGGTGTTCTGCAATACCTCAACCCGACGCTGCAGTTTCTGTGTGCCGTCCTGGCGTTTGGGGAACCTTTCACGGTGTGGCACCAGATTGCCTTTTCTCTGATCTGGGTGGCCGTGATCGTGTTTTCGGTTTCAGCGATCCTGCGTGACAGGGCCGGGCGAAACGCTGCCCTTCGGCCGTAATCTTCCGGCAGGCGACAAATTGCCCGCGCGTCAACTTTCGAACGGTCGGGGGATTGTACTGATCCGCGCAGTACCTAGCTTAAGTGCACGGGAGGAGAGAACCGTCAAATAGTTGAAAACAAAAAGCTCTCGCGTGGATTACCTGATCTTGCGCGCCCGTTGAATTGTGTCTGGAAACCGGGGGGCAACCGGAAAAACATGTCAGGAGGTCTTTATGGTCGAACTAAAGCAGGGAACATGGGTTGTCATCGCGGACGGCGAAAAAGCGTTGTTCATGGAGAACATTACAGACGCGGAAGACCCGAATTTGGTTGTGGTTTCAGTTGAAGAGCAAGACACGCAAAGCGCATCTTCCAAGCCTTCTGACCGGGCGGGGCGCCGTCTGGATACAGGGCCTAATCAGAAATCAGCGCTTGGCGAAGCAGCTTGGAAAACGCACGCCAAATCCCTGTTTGTGCAGGATCTGGCCAATCTTCTGAATAAGCGGGGGTTAAAGGGCGCCTACAGGCAACTGGTCCTTGTCGCCAGCCCGCAGGTGCTTGGGCTGCTCAGGCGCAGGCTGCACAGCAAGGTCCTGTCCAAGGTGATTGCCGAAGTGGACAAAACACTGACCAATCACCCCTTGCACAAGGTCGAGCAGGTGCTGACTCAACGCCTGAGTGCAGCGACCTGAGATCGAAGGGCGGTTTGGAAACAGACCGCCCAACGCCATGGAATCACGACAGTTTCGACCGTAGCAGCGTCATCGCCTCAGCTGGGTCATCGACCCACGAGATAAAGTCGCTCAAGGATGCATCGGCAAACCCCTGATCAATGACCTGATCCAGCAGGGCGCGCAGTTTATCCCAATATCCGTTCACATTCATAACCAGAATGGGTTTGTCGTGAAGGCCCAGCTGCCGCCATGTCAGGGCCTCGAACAGCTCATCCAGCGACCCTGGGCCGCCGGGCAAAACAACGACAGCATCCGCGTTCATGATCATGACCTTCTTGCGTTCATGCATGGTTTCGGTGATCACGAAATGCGTCAGATCGGTCTTGCCGACTTCCCGGCGCACCAGATGCGTCGGAATTACCCCGAAAGTCTCGCCCCCGGCGGTCTGCGCGGCGCGCGCAACTTCTCCCATCAATCCGACATCCCCGGCACCATAGACCAGCCTCCAGCCTTCCTCGGCCAAAAGCTCTCCGAACCGTTTCGCGGCCGCTGAATACTCGGTATTGGCGCCATTTCGTGACCCGCAATACACACAGATGGACTTCCGAGACATAAAGGCGCTTCTCCGGGCTTGTGTCAGACGTTTTGACCCGTGATAGCGGTATTGATAGATTGGCTCAACCGCGCGGAATGTCTGCAAGACAGGCATTTGTGCCGCGGAGTGAAAGGAAAAGAATGGCTGCCAAGTCGGGAAGCGAAAGATCCGGTGCATTCGTGTGGGGGATGGTCGCCGGTGCGGGCGCATTGATCGTTGCAGGGGGGCTTTATCTTTCCGGAATTCTGGGCGGCGAACAGCCGGAACAGGCAGCGCAGGACGAAACCGCAGCTGTTGCACCTGCTCCGGAAACGTCCGAAACCGCCGAAGCGGTGAAAACGCCTGATGCCCCGAAAGCGGAAACCGAGGCTGCCCCGGAGCCAGAGAGCGTTCCTGCACAGGACGATGCTGCCGAAACATCCGATACGCCAACGGATTCCAGTTCCGCTGAGGTCGAACAGGAAAGCACCCCTGTTGTGCAAGCACCGGTCGCACCGGTTCTGGACCAGATTTTCGTGGAAAAGGAGGGCAGCGCCCTATTGTCCGGCAGTGCCAGCGTGGGCAGCAAGGTGAGTATTTTGTTGGATGAGGTCGTAATCCACTCTTTCACAGTGGATGCAAGCGGGCAGTTTGCCGAGTTTATCGTGCTTCCATTCAGTGATGCGGCCCGTGGGCTGGTTCTGGAATCCGAAAGCGATGGGCAGATCGCGCGCTCGGACGACTATTTGATTGCGGCGCTTCCTGAGCCTGCTGAATGGGCTGAGGTTGTTGCGAGTGCCGAGGCTGCGCAGGCAGAGGAAGAGCAAGCGCAAACGCAAGCCGAACAACCAGCTACTGAGGCCGGGCAAGACGAGCCCGTTCAGACTGAAACTGCCCCGGAAATAACCGGTGAAGAGGTGGCGGATGAAGCTGCGCCCGAAGATAATAGTGATCCCGGTCAGCAGGTTGCGGTCCTGCGTTCAGGTGAAGAAGGGGTTGAGTTGGTTCAACGCCCCGCGGTTCAGGACGAGGCGCCGAAACAAGTCGCACTGGATACTATCGGTTATTCGGATGAGGGTGACGTTCAGCTTACAGGTCGCGCGCAGGACGGATCGGTGGTCAGGCTTTACCTGAACAACCGTCTCATCACGGACCTGACACCTGATGCCGAAGGTCAGTGGCGCGGCGAAATCGAAGGGATTGATCCGGGTGTTTACACCCTACGACTGGACGAGGTTGGCGAGGACGGGAACGTGGTCAGCAGGATCGAGACCCCATTCAAACGGGAGCCGGTCGAGGTTCTGCAAGCGGCTGAACCTGCTGATGATCCGGAAGCTGACCCCGAAACTCCGCCCATACGGGCGGTTACCGTGCAACAAGGCGATACGCTTTGGGCCATATCCCGGGAACGCTACGGAGATGGTGTGCTTTACGTAAAAGTTTTCGAGGCGAACCGGGGTGCAATCCGCAATCCGGATCTTATCTACCCGGGGCAGATCTTTACGATCCCGGAATAACAAACACCTCTGGCCGACACGGGCCAGAGCGTTCTCTGACCGCAGTTAAGGTACGTGATGAGAAGACCATCTCAGACGCATTCGGGCGAAATTACAGAATCGGACGAACGCCGTTCGGGCTGGCTCACGATCCGCAAGGTCGCACCATATCTTTGGCCCAAGGATGAACCTTGGGTGAAACGCCGCGTTGTAATGGCCATGTTGATGCTGGTGCTTGCCAAGCTCATCGCCGTCTATACGCCCATACTTTACAAGGGTGCTGTCGACGGCCTTGCGGGCGAGGGTGTGCCGCCGCTGGCGCTGGGCGCTGTGGGACTGACCGTCGCTTATGGCGTTGCGCGCATGATGACCGTGGGCTTCCAGCAATTGCGGGATGCCCTGTTTGCACCGGTCGGGCAACGCGCCTTGCGTGCCCTTGCGCTTGAGACGTTTCAGCACATCCACCAGCTTTCCATGCGCTATCACGTGACCCGTCGCACCGGCGGGCTGAGCCGGATCATCGAGCGCGGCGTAAAAGGCGTTGAGTTCCTTTTGCGGTTTCTGCTTTTTTCCATCGCTCCGCTTATCCTCGAACTGCTGATGGTGGCCATTATCCTGATGTGGCTTTTCGACGTCTGGTATCTGGTCGTCGTGACCGTGACCATCGCGCTGTATATCTGGTTTACCTTTGCCGTGACCGAATGGCGCGTGAAGCTCCGGCGTGAGATGAATGATCAGGATACCGAGGCAAACCAGCGCGCGATCGACAGCCTGCTGAATTTTGAAACTGTCAAATATTTCAACGCGGAAGAGCGCGAAGCTAATCGCTATGACAGCTCAATGAAAGCTTACGCACAGGCGGCTCTTAAAACGGCCTATTCGCTTGCGTTTCTGAATTTCGGGCAGTCCTTTCTGATCACTTGCGGCCTGATTGGCGTCATGGTTTTGGCGGCAATTGGTGTTCAGAATGGAGCGTTGACCGTCGGGGATTTTGTCATGGTCAACGCCTACATGATCCAGATCACCGTACCGCTGAATTTTCTTGGCACAGTTTACCGCGAGATCAGGCAATCTCTGGTCGACATGGGGCAGATGTTCACACTGCTGGAGCAACCTGCGGAAGTGACTGACAAACCCGCTGCCCCCGCATTGCAGGTCAATGGCGGAGAGGTTGCGTTGGATAATGTCCACTTCGGGTATGAGGCAGATCGCGAGATCCTTAAAGGTATTTCGCTAACCGTCCCGGCAGGCCAGACCGTCGCCATCGTTGGAGCCACCGGATCGGGCAAGTCGACGATCGGCAGGTTGCTGTTCCGGTTCTACGATGTAACCGGCGGCGCATTGAAAATAGACGGTCAGGATGTCCGGGATGTTTCCCAAACCAGCCTGCACGCGGCCATTGGTGTGGTGCCTCAGGACACGGTTCTGTTCAATGACACGATCCTGTACAACATCGCATATGGGCGGGAAGGGGCCAGCCGGGAAGAAATCGAAGCTGCCGCGCGTGCAGCCCAGATTCATGATTTCATCGTTTCATTGCCCGAAGGCTACGATACAGCTGTGGGTGAGCGTGGACTGAAGCTGTCGGGGGGTGAAAAGCAGCGTGTGGGTATCGCACGAACGCTGCTCAAAAACCCTCCGATCCTTCTGCTGGACGAGGCGACGTCAGCCCTGGACACCGACACCGAACAGGAAATCAAAGGGGCGCTGGCCCGCGCGGGCGAGGGGCGTACGGTAATCACCATCGCCCACCGTTTGAGTACCATTGCTGAGGCAGACCAGATCGTCGTTCTTGAAAACGGCGAGGTGATCGAACAGGGCAGCCATGATGAGCTTTTGCTGCGCGAGGGGCGTTACGCGCAACTCTGGAGCCGTCAGCAATCGGATGCCGAGGCCGCCTGACGCGCTCTTTATGGGCGATCCTAAAGCAATCATTGCCGTGCGGTAGTTACCAGCCATACTGTCCGCACGGAGATTTGAGTCGATCATTCGGAGTTGCTTTATGCTTGGCAAAAGTAAGTTTCTGGCGGTAGTGATCGCGCTCGGCGCGGTTGTTGCGGCCGGGCAGGCGGTCGCTGACCCGATTGTCGGTGTCTGGAAAACAGAGCCAGATCGAAAGGACCTGATTTCGCACATTCAGATCAGCGCCTGCGGCGACAAGTTCTGCGGTAAGATTCTATCGGCCTATGACAAGACCGGAAAAGAGGTGCAGACCCCCAACATCGGCAAACAGTTGTTCTGGGACGTCGCCAGCGAGGGTGGCGGGAAATATGGCGGTGGCGATTTCTGGGTGCCGCTGATCGATGTGGACGTTGCCCCTCAGATATCCGTTTCTGGCAACACGCTGAAGATCAAAGGGTGCGAACATCTGGTTTGTGGACACCAGACCTGGACACGTTTGTCACAATAGAATTTTTGAAATCAGCAATTGAAAAAGGGCGGCGAACCGTTTGGTTCGCCGCCCTTTTTTTGTTACTCGGCTGCCTTGAGCGGTGGATGTTCTGGTGGAACGTCCTCGACCAGCGACGTGGGCGGTTGGCCTTCGTCCCAGACAATCTCGGTTGCCTGCATCTGACGTGCAGCGCGGCCAAGCGCCATGTCGCGTGCGACCTGGCTGGACCGGCCTGCCGTAAGACGCGCCAATCCTTTGCCCAGCCATACCATGTAGGTCGAGAACCAGACCCGCAGCGCCAGGAACGAAGGTGTCACGATCAACGTCAGCACCGTTGCGATACCCAAGCCAAACACCACGGCCGTGGCCAGTTGTTTCCACCACAGCGCGGTGGGGCTGTCGATGGAATAGCCACCACCGATAAAGTCCAGTGAAAGGCCGAACATCATCGGTGTCAGACCCGCCATGGTGGTCAGCGTGGTCAGCAGAACCGGGCGAATTCGGGCCTCGGCGGTGCGAACGATCGCCTCGATCCGGGGCATGTAGCGGCTGTATTCCTGGTAGGTGTCGATCAGAACGATGTTGTTGTTCACGACGATACCAGCCAGCGCCACGATGCCCGTGCCGGTCATGATGATCGAGAACGGCTGTTGCATCACCATCATTCCGATCAGCACACCGGTTGTCGACAGAACAACCGCCAGCAACACCAGAACCGAGTTATAGAACGAGTTGAATTGCGCCAGCAGAATGACGAACATCAACCCCAACGCGGCCAGAAAAGCACTGGACAGGAAGGCCTGACTTTCCGCCTGTTCTTCCTGATCACCGGTCCAGACCCAGCTAACAGTATTGGGGAAAGGCTCGGTCTCCAGCCATTCGGTCAGTAGGATGATCCTTTCGTTCGGGTTAACAGGGGTGAAGCTGGCGTCGCCGGCATCGATCACAGCCTGCACGGCGGCGATGTCTTCATCGCCAGTCAGTTGGAATACTTCGTACGAAGTGCCATCCGGCTTGTTGACAACCGGCGCGTCGGATTGGGTGCCTTCCGGCACTTCACGCACCAACGCCAAACGGTCAACGGCCCCTTCCGCCCCATCGGTCGCAATCTGCATCAGGCCGGGCTCAACATCAGCCTTCACGTCATAGTAACGCTCCTGATCCACACGGTTGATCTGTGCCAGTTTGTCCACCGGCTGTCGGGTTACGAAGTTCGACAAGGGCACCAGCCCGTCAGGCGTACGCACCTTGAGTGTATCCAACGTCGAAAGCACGCGGTCCTGTTCAGGCAAGCGGACGCGGATATCGATCTCTTCGTCATTGCTTTCGGGGCGCATCTCGCCCAGCAGGATGCCGCGCGTCACCAGTTGCACCATCGCACCGACGGTCGCCACGTCTGCACCGAAACGTCCGGCCTTGGCGACATCGACGTCAATCTGCCAGTCGATGCCGGGCAGGGGCAGGGTGTCTTCGATCTTGATCAGACCAGGAGTTTCTTCGAATTCAGCGCGTGCAATTGCCGTGGCTGAACGCAGGTCTTCCCATCCGTCGCCCTTGATACGCAGGTGAATTGGCTTGCCTTGTCCTGGCCCTTGTTCCAGAGGCTGGATTTCGGCAAAGATGCCAGGCAGTTTCGCCAATTCCGCATTCAGTTCGTCGATCACATAGTCGCCGTCATATTCGGTGGCGGTGACCTGACGGCTCAGCTTTCCGAAGAACCAGCTTTCGGACTGGGTTGGCCGGTCTTCCCACGGAATGATCTCAAACTGAACCTGTCCGACGGTGTCGGCAGGGGATTGCCCGCCACCCGGTCCGCCGGTGTTCAGGCCGCCTTCGCCAGCGAAGGAGAAGACGTTGACCACCGCCGGGTGTTCAAGAATGATCTCTTCGACCTCACGCACCATCTCGTTTTTCTCTGCCAGAGACAGGTTCCCACGTGCCCGGACATAGGTTGTGGCCTGTTCGGGCTCGGTCGCGACAAAGAATTCGACACCACGAGAGTTCGCCGGAAAGAGAACGACCGCGACATAGTAGACGACAGAGAACACAACCGCGATTGATACGACCGGCATCACCGGATTACCTGCGATGAACTGGATGACGTGTCCAAACGCTGTGTGTTCCTTGGCGGTGTGCACTCTTTCTTCCGCACGTTCGATGCGCGCGGCACTCAGCGTGACGGACCCGGCGAACGCGCCAAACAGGAACAGGGCGGCGCCGAACAGGGTTCCACCTGCAGCGCCCTCTGGCATCAGATAGCTGGGGTTCAGCAACTGCATCGCGCCCAGGAAGATCATGTAAAGCGCAGGCGGGACCATCGCGGCACGTGCCCACCAAGGCGTTCTCATCCGCAACCAGTCCGAAACGCGGCTGAATATACGGCTGAGGCGCCCAGAGACACCGCCCATGACCGGCAGGTAAATCAGTGCAACCACCAGCGAAGCCGACAGAACAAAGATCAGCGTGACCGGCAGCATTCCCATGAATTCGCCCGGCACGCCCGGCCAGAACAGCATCGGCAGAAAGGCACAAAGCGTGGTCGCGGTGGACGACACGATCGGCCAGAACATCCGCTGAGCGGCTTCCACATAGGCGTGCATCGGGCCGACGCCTTCCTTGATGCGCTTGTCGGCGTATTCGACGACAACAATGGCCCCGTCGACCAACATACCCACGGCCAGGATCAAGCCGAACATCACGATGTTCGAGATACTGATGCCGACGGCTGCAAGGAATGCAAAACACAGCAGGAACGAGGTCGGAATGGCGAAACCAACCAGCAACGCCGCGCGCGAGCCGAGCGAAGCCAGCACAACGATCATGACTAGTGCAATCGCCGTCAGAACCGAGCCTTCCAACTGACTGACCATGGACCCAACGACGCGACTTTGATCGTTCGAGGTGCCGATCTGAACCGCAGCTTTCAGTTCCTCGGGCCATTTCTCCTGCGAGGCTTCCAGCGTCTGTTTGACCGCATTGACAGTGTCGATCAGGTTAAAGCCCTTGCGTTTGACAACCTGCAACGCAACCGTGTTTTCGCCGTTGAAGCGGGCCGTGCCCTCGCGGTCTTCAAAGGTATAGTTGATCTCTGCCAGCTCACCCAAAGTCACCACGCGGTCGCCGTTCACCTTGACCGGCAGACCATAGACGTCCTGAGGCGTTTTGAAGGAGGACGGGATCTTGACCGAGAAGGTCCCTTGTTCGGTTTCAACTTCACCCGCAGCGATCAATTGGTTGTTGTTCTGAACAACATTGATCAATTCGGCGGCGGTGACGTTGTACGCCTCCAGCCGCAGCGGATCGATGATGACCTCAAGCATTTCGTCCCGATTGCCGGCGATGCCAGCCTCAAGGACCGCATCCATGGCCTCAAGGTCGTCCTGCAGGTCTTTGGCAATGCGCGCCATAGTCCGTTCGGGAACCGCACCGGTCAGGTTGACGATGACGATCGGAAACTCTGAGAAGTTTAATTCGGTCAGCGTGTATTGTTCAGCGCCTTCCGGGAACTTGGCCTGAGCGCTGTTCATTGCATCACGAACGTCTGCGGTGATCGCGGTCTTGTCCCAACCGAAATCGAATTCCAGCGCGATACCGGCATAACCTTCGGCAGCGGTCGCTGTCATTTCCTTGAGCCCGTCCAAATCGGCAAGCTCGGTTTCCATCGGTTTGATCAGAAGATTTTCACTGTCCTCGGCAGAAATACCGGGGAACTGAACCGAGACGAACAGAGCCGGAATTTCGATATCCGGCTCCCCTTCTTTCGGTAGATTCACATAGGCAAAGCCACCAATGATCAAAGAAATCGCGATGAATGCCAGAACCATTCGGGCGCGCGAGGCAGCCCAATCGACGATGCCTGTCATTTCGAGGCCTCCCGATAGGTCGGCTTAACGGCAACGCCTTTGGTCACAAATTCCTGACCTACGACAATCACGTCTACGGTTTCCGGCAGGCCGCCAATCCAGACGCCATCAGCCGAGTCGCGCAGCAGCCGCACGGGCATGAAATCAACGATGTTTCCTGTCGTGATGGTGCGAACACCCAATTGGCCGTCGTTGTTCAGCGTCAGTGCGGATTGCGGCAACAGATGTGCCTTTGCCCCTTCGGCAGCGATCTGGATGGTCGCCGTCTGTCCGTCGCGGATCAGAAGTTCCGGGTTGGGAACGGTGATTTCCACTTCGAACGTGCGGGTTGTTTCATCCGCTGAACGGCTGAGGAACGTCACGCGGCCTTCGACCTGCAGGCCGGTTGCCAGTTGCGCGCCTGCCGGGGCACCGACGATGACGCGGTTGACCTCGGTCTCTGGTACGAACCCGACCAGCTTGATCGGGTCAAGCTGGATGACGGTCGCACAGAGCGAGCCCGGCTGCATCAGGCTTCCAAGTTCTGCCGTGTCGCTTTCCAGAAGACCCCGGAACGGGGCTTCGATGGTCAGACGATCAATCTCGCGCTCGGATGCGGCAACTGCAGCTGCGGCGGCTTCGATCCCGGCCTGAGTTGCTTCCAGACCGGCCTCCGCAGATTTTACACCAGCCTCGGCGGTGCTCATGGCAGCTTCGCTGGAGATTCGACGGGTTTCCGAGCCAAAGCCGGTTTCCGACAGCTTTCTGGCGGCTTTCAGATTGATATCGGCTTCGGCCACACGCGCGTGGGCTTCTTCCAGACGGGCCTCGGCCTCGGGGATGCGGCTTTCGGCTTCAAGCTTTCGCGCCATGGTTTCTGCAAGGCTGGCGTGGCGTGTGCCGGGATCAAGCTCACAAAGCAGGTCGCCCGCTTCGACAAACGCACCTTTGCGTTTGGGCTCCGACAGGACCGTCGACGTTGTTTCTGCCAGCACTTCGACCTGACGGTTGGCCTTTGTCTGGCCACGCAGAACAACGGCGCTGTCGATCTCGGCGGCTACCGAACGCACCGCGACCACGCCAATTGCATTCTCGGCCACTTTGGCCGCGACTTCGGATTCGCCGGCGGTTTCACCGGTTTCTTCGGCCTCAGCCTCGCCTTTTCCGGCGAATGCAAACAGGGCATCACGCTCAAAAACCAAAAAATACAATGCAACAATCACCAACAGGGCGTTGATAAAGGAGATCAATCGCATTCCGTGCCTTTCTAAGATTTGCTCGCCGTGTCCACTCGGCGTACACGCTTTCACATGGGGATTGGCGTGTGACTTGTCTACACTGAACTGACTAGTTCAGTTTATTTTTTTCCGCAACCCCATGCAAGTCGCGCGAAAAAGTGCGGAATCGGACCCTTGGCTTGCCGCTAAGGGCGGGGTATGACATGGCGCAATATAGGAAAACACAGCCCCGGAGTGCAGGGATGAGCGATACAGACAGTTTTATTGATGAGGTGACCGAAGAGGTTCGCCGTGATCGTCTGTTCATTCTGTTGCGCCGCTGGGGATGGGTTGGCGCGCTGGCCGTTGTCGCAATCGTTGGGGGGGCGGCCTTCAACGAATACCGCAAGGCACAAAACTCTGCAGCCGCTCAGAGCCTTGGAGATGCCATTCTTGCGGCGCTGGATGAAAATCAATCCGCCGAGCGGGTTGCCAAACTGCAAGGCGTGCCCGCAGACTCTGCGGGGGGCGATGCGATCCTGAACATGCTGATTTCTGCCTCTCAGATGGAATCCGGTTCACAGGCCGAGGCCGTGGACAGCCTCAACAAGATCGCCGTTCAGGGGGAACTTCCGGAAATCTATCGCTCGATGGCGGCGTTCAAGGCGCTGCTTTTGCAAAGTGACAGCATGCCAGTCGCCGATCGTCGCCAGCAGTTCGAGGCTCTGGCAACTCCGGGCGCGCCCCTTCGTTTGCTGGCAGAAGAACAATTGGCGCTGATCGATGTTGCCGAAGGTGATGCAGATGCCGCTCTGGAACGGCTGCAGGCGCTGCGTCAGGATGCCGAGGCCAGTGTAGACTTGCAACAACGTGCCGCTCAGTTGATTGTGGCGCTTGGCGGCAGACCGGACGCTCTTGCAGGGCAACAGGGCTGATCCCGGCCGAAAGAACGACAAACACGACAGGCGAGTTCAGAAAATCATGGTAGCAAATATCTTTTCCCGCATGGGATTGCCGGTTGCGGCATTGGCACTGACCGTTCTGACCGCATGTGAAGAATCCGAAGTTATTCTGCCTGGTACCCGTGAGGATATTCGCCCGTCGACCGAAACCGGAACTGTGCAGACTCAGGGGTCCAAGCCGATCAGCATTCCGGCGCAAAAGGCGAATGCCAGCTGGGAGCAAAGCCCCGGAACTGCTGCTTTCCGGACCACCAACGCCGCACTTCGCAGCGCACCGCAACGCATCTGGTCGGTATCGATCGGCAGTGGCGATGCGCGTAAACAGCGGATTACGGCAGATCCGGTGGTCGCGGGCGGCCTGATCTATACGCTGGACTCCGCCGCAACCGTTTCCGCTGTGTCGCCTCAGGGCGGCATCGTGTGGCAGACCGACCTGATCCCGTCGCGCGACAGCGAGGCTGAGGCAACAGGCGGAGGAATGGCCTATTCGGGCGGTATTCTTTATGTCTCGTCGGGTTTTGGCCGGTTGACCGCGCTGGATGCCAGAACCGGTGCGGTTCGCTGGCAGAAAAAGCTGGCCGCAACCGGCAGTGGATCGCCGCTGGTAAAGGACGGCCTTTTGTATCTGGTGGCGGGTGATGACACCGGTTGGGCGGTCAACACCAAGGATGGCCGGATCGCATGGCAGATCGAGGGGACACCAAGCGTCGGCAACGTTCTGGGCGCTCCGGCACCGGTTCTGGCCTCAGATCTGGCAATATTTGCCTTTGGGTCTGGGGATGTGGCCGCCACGTTCCGCAAGGGTGGAATTCGTCGCTGGAACGCGTCGGTCGCAGGTGGGCGGCAGGGCCGCGCCGCTGCACAGATCGTTGACGTGACCGGTGGCCCGATGGTTTCGGGAAACACCGTCTATATCGGCAACCACTCGGGTCGCACCGTGGCCTTTGCCGCCGACTCGGGTGAACGGATCTGGACGGCGGATGAAGGGGCGGTCGATCCCGTCTGGCCTGTTGGCAACAGCGTCTTTCTGATCAGTGACCGCAGCCAGCTGGTTCGTCTGAACTCGGCAGACGGTTCCATCGTTTGGGCAAAGGACCTGCCCGGGTTCGTCAAAGACAAGCCCCGGAAACGGGGGGTTATCTATGCCAACTATGGCCCCATCATGGCGGGCAGTCGGGTCATCGTTGCAACAAATGATGGATATCTGCGGTTTTATAACCCGACAGATGGCACTCTGATAAACCAGGTCGAAGTCCCTGGCGGAGCAACCACAGCGCCGGTTGTAGCTGGTCAAACCCTGTATGTGGTTTCGACCAAGGGCGAACTGCACGCTTTCCGTTGACGGCAAGATGCGCTAAAGGGCGCGTCTGAGTCTTGAAAGTATAGTGACATGTCCCTGACCCTCGCCATCGTGGGGCGCCCGAATGTGGGCAAATCCACTCTGTTCAATCGCCTTGTGGGCAAACGTCTGGCTCTGGTCGACGACCAACCCGGCGTAACGCGCGACCTGCGCGAGGGCGAAGCGCGGTTGGGCGATCTGCGATTTACCGTGATCGACACGGCAGGCCTTGAGGATGCAACCGACGACAGCCTGCAGGGGCGGATGCGCCGACTGACCGAGCGCGCCGTGGATATGGCTGACGTGTGCCTGTTTATGATCGATGCGCGGACGGGCCTTACGCCAACGGACGAGATGTTCGCCGATATCCTGCGCAAGCGTTCGAAACACGTGATCCTTGCCGCCAACAAGGCTGAGGGTACCGCGGCGGATGCCGGTGTGCTGGAGGCATACAACCTTGGCCTCGGTGAACCGATCCGCATGTCCGGTGAACACGGCGAGGGGATGACCGACCTTTATACCGTGTTAATGCCGATTGCTGATGCGATGGCTGAAAGGGCTGCTGAGGACGCACCCGAAACAGATATCGAACTGGAAGAGGGTGACGAAGGTGAGGTGCCGGCCATCACTGCGGCCAAGCCGCTACAGGTGGCTGTGGTCGGGCGACCCAATGCGGGTAAATCCACGCTGATCAACAAGATCATGGGAGAGGATCGGTTGCTGACTGGCCCCGAGGCCGGGATTACGCGCGACGCGATCAGCCTGCGGATCGAGTGGGGCGGCACTCCTATGCGCATCTTCGACACTGCTGGTATGCGCAAAAAGGCAAAGGTGCAGGAGAAGCTTGAAAAGCTCTCGGTCTCGGACGGTTTGCGTGCCGTCAAGTTCGCCGAAGTCGTGGTGGTCCTGCTGGATGCGGCGATTCCGTTTGAACAGCAGGACCTGCGCATTGCAGATCTGGCTGAACGCGAAGGCCGCGCTGTGGTGGTTGCCGTCAACAAGTGGGATGTCGAGGACAGCAAGCAGGAAAAACTACGCGACCTGAAACAGTCCTTTGAACGCCTGTTGCCGCAACTGCGCGGCGCGCCGCTGATTACGGTTTCGGCCAAAACGGGCAGGGGGCTGGATCGGCTGCATGCAGCGATCCTGCGTGCGCACGACGTCTGGAACCGCCGCGTGCCAACCGCCGCCTTGAACCGCTGGCTGACTGGCATGCTGGAACAGCATCCGCCCCCGGCGCCGCAGGGCAAGCGGATTAAGCTGCGTTACATGACCCAGGCCAAGACGCGCCCACCGGGATTTGTGGTGATGTGTTCACACCCCGACAAGATGCCCGACAGTTATTCCCGCTATCTGGTTAACGGCCTGCGCGAGGACTTTGATATGCCCGGCACGCCGATCCGTCTGACCCTACGAGGTCAGGGGGACAAGAACCCCTACAAGGGACGGCGCAAGAAAAATGCCGGTGCTCTGGCCAAGCATCTGAAGGGCAGGGCGTAACTGCGCCAATTTTCAGCGTTTTTGTGCATGGGGCGTGACACGCCCCGCGCATGGCGTTAGCATTCACGTGCGTGCATTTGTTTTCGCACGCTGCTTGCGTGCGCGTGATGCGTAACTAGTTTTGAAACGAATTTGAACCGGGCCATCGTGGGGAACAGGCTGGATGGATCTGAGGGATTACACAAGACAATACGCGGTACAGGACAACAGGCTTGCCGCACTCAGTTACTTTGGGACTTTCGCGGTATATTTCGCGTCACTTGCGCTTGCGATCGCCTATGTCGATACGTGGTA
This sequence comes from Ruegeria sp. BJ6, assembly GCF_056537885.1. Taxonomy (NCBI): domain Bacteria; kingdom Pseudomonadati; phylum Pseudomonadota; class Alphaproteobacteria; order Rhodobacterales; family Roseobacteraceae; genus Ruegeria; species Ruegeria sp. BJ6. The sequence continues at coordinate 261,501 of NZ_JBQFSG010000002.1, forward strand.
TATCATGATCCCGGCCGGTGTCGTTTTTGCCTTCGCCGCCGTGCGCCTCTACGTCCTGCAACACGATTGCGGTCATCATTCACTGTTCGAGACGCGAAAGCAGAATGAATGGGCCGGGCACGGCCTGTCGCCATTTACCTTTGCGCCGTTCGAAGTGATGAAGCAGAACCACAATCTTCATCACGCTGGTATTGGTAACCTTGAGCACCGTGAAACCGGTGAAATCCACACCATGACTTTGCGCGAATGGAACGAGGCGGGCTGGAAGACGCGTCTGTTCTATCGTCTGTATCGCAACCCATTCATTCTGGTACCGGTTGGCGCGATCTTTACCTACTTTATTCGATACCGCTGGCCGAAAAACACCATGCGGTTCGGGATGAAAGGCGTGCTGCTGCACAACCTGTCCATTGTCGTGTTTCTGGGGCTGCTCTGGCTGATCGCCGGAACTACGGGCATTCTGGTCTGGCTGGTGTTTTCGTTGCTGGGCGGAATGTTGGGCGTCTTTCTTGTGTATCTTCAGCACAACTTCGAAGACACCTATTGGGATCGTCGGCCTGAACTTGACCCCAAGGTGGCGGCGCTGCAGGGCTCGTCAGCGCTTGATTTCGGTTGGTGGTTCGACACTGCGGTTGCCTGCATCACCCTGCACGATATTCACCACTTCAATGCGCGGATACCATCCTATCGGCTGCGCGCCTGTCACTATAATCTGCCGCCGGAATACACGCCACGCCGGATCAAATTCCCCGAGGCGGTGGCGGCGCTTAACCTGAAACTGTGGGACGAGGATGCCAAACGTCTGGTGCCTTTCCCGAAGACCGGTCAGAACGCAAGGTTGGCGCCAAGTGGCTGAAACCACGCAATTGAACACCGGGCGAGTGCCGCTTGCAAGTTTGTATATGCCGTGTATATACGAATGTGCAGGGGAGTAATGGAAAGGACCTGAAATGACACCAGTTACCAACGTGCGGGGCGTGGGAGAGACACTTGGCAACGCTCTGGCAGCCAACGGCATCAAATCCGCGGAGGACATGGCAAAGGCCACGGTCGAACAACTGGTGAAAGTTCCCCGTATTGGTGCTGCCCGCGCGGCGCGCCTGATTGCCGCTGCCAAAGAAGCTGTCGCAGCAAAACCTGCTGCAGCACCCGCGCGTCGGGCACCTGCGCGCAAAACAACGACCCGCAAGCCTGCTGCGCGCAAACCTGCAACGCGCAGGACCACGGCCAAGACCACCGCTGCGAAAAAGGCCGAAGCTGAGCGCAAGGCAGCAGAAGAACGTGCAGCCGCCGAAGCACGAGCAGCCGCCGAACTGGCAGAGGCCAAGGCCAAGAAAAAAGCCAAGGCCAAGGCCAAAGAGGAAAAAGCCGCCCGAAAAAAGCTTGAGATGGAAGCCGCGTTCAAAAAGGCCAAGGAAAAGGTCAAGGAAAAGTCCAAAAAGGACAAAAAATCCAAAAAGTCCAAGAAGGACGTAAAGAAAAAAGACGACAAGAAAAAAGACGACAAGAAAAAGAGCAAGAAAAAAGCGAAGAAGTAAGCCTTCTTCGCTCATTCAATCGCAAAAAGCCGGCGCTGCCTCAGGCAGGCCGGCTTTTATTGTCAGGCCAGTGTGCCGTCTAGTTGCAGCACACGCTTGCCGCCCAGATAGGGCACCAGAACTTCAGGCAGGGTAACGGTGCCGTCCGCATTCTGGCCGTTTTCCAAAACCGCGATCAGGCAACGCCCGACTGCCAGACCCGAACCGTTCAGCGTGTGCACATGTTCCGGCTTGCCGCCGCCTTCGGGGCGGAAACGGGCGTTCATGCGACGGGCTTGAAACCCTCCGCAAGTCGAAACCGAGCTAATCTCGCGATAGGTGTTCTGGCCAGGCAACCATGCCTCGATGTCATAGGTCCGGCGCGCGCCGAAGCCCATGTCACCCGTACACAGGATCACAGTGCGGTAGGGGATACCAAGCTTTTCCAGAATCCCCTCGGCACAGCGCAGCATCCGTTTCTGTTCGTCGTCCGAATTGTCCGGATGGGTGACCGAGACCATCTCGACCTTTTCGAACTGATGCTGGCGCAGCATGCCCCGCGTATCCTTGCCTGCCGACCCGGCCTCGGACCGGAAGCACAGCGAATGAGAGGTGTAGCGGCGTGGCAAGTCGCTTTCGTCCATGAGCGTATCATTGGCAATATTGGTCAGCGAGACTTCGGATGTCGGGATCAGCCACCACCCCTCACGGGTCTGATAGCTGTCTTCACCGAATTTCGGCAGTTGCCCAGTGCCCTGCATCATTTCGGACAGAACCAGAACGGGGCCATTCATCTCGGTCAGCCCATTCTCGTTGATGTGTGTGTCCAGCATGAACTGGGCGAGAGCCCGGTGAATGCGTGCCACTCCGCCCGACATCAGCACAAAACGCGACCCGGACAGCTTGGCCGCCGTTTCGAAATCCATGCCGCTTTGAACGCTCTCGATCTCAAAATGCTCTTTGGCGGCAAAATCGAATTCAGGCGGAGTGCCCCAGCGGCTGATTTCGACATTGTCGTTCTCATCCGCACCTTCCGGCACATCATCTGCGGGCAGGTTGGCAATGCGGGACAGCTGATCGCTCAGCAATGCGTCCAGATCCTTGGCTTCAGTCTGCATCCGCGCCACTTCGGCCTTCTTTTCGGCCACCAGCGCGCGCAGACGCTCGAATTCGGCTTCGTCGCCACGGCCCTTGGCTGCGCCGACTTCTTTGCTGGCCTTGTTCTGTTCAGCCTGCGCGGTTTCCGCCGCCAGGATCTTTGCCCGTCGGCTTTCATCCAACCGCAAAAGGTCTGACGACACCGGCGCGTCCCCGCGGCGCGCAAGGGCGGCGTCGAAGGCGGCAGGGTTTTCGCGAATGGCGCGGATGTCGTGCATGGGTCAAATCCTTGAACGGTGAATCACTACAGCCGCTTATGCACCATCTGACAGGCAGGGTGTAGCACTGCCTTTGCGGTTGTGAGACGCCAGCGTGATATTTTTCAACTAGGTGCTGGCGTCCTTTGTGGTGTCGTGCGCCAAATGGCCATCCCATTCTTCTTCGGGGATTTTCGGCTCTGGCGGATCGGCCATGTACGAGGGCGTCATGATCTGCACTTTGTTCTCGTTGAAAACGGCCACGATGTTGCGATGCAGGTCGGATTTGATACGCGGTATGAACGCGCCACGGGTCGTATAGGCGTTGATCTGATAATTGATCGCGTAGTCGGCCAAAGCAGTCCACAGGACAAAGGGTTCGGGTTTGGCCTTCAGCCCTTTGGTCCGGCGCGCGGCTTCGATAAGCATCGCGTCGACCTTGGCGGGTGGTTCTTCATAACCGATGCCGACAGTTGTGTGCAGCAACAGCCCGCTGCCGTCCGTCTTTTTCGAATAGTTCACGACGTCCGAGTTCATCAATTGCGCATTGGGAATAGAGATCAATTCGTTCTTGATGGATTTCAGATGCGTCTCCATCAGCTTGATCTGAACCACATCGCCGATATGTTCACCGATCTGAATCCGATCTCCGATCGAGGTGGACCGGCGATAGATGACGAAAAGCCCGGCCAGCATGTTGCTGACAACGGAATTGGCACCCAGAGAAAGCATTGCGCCAACAAGGATTGTCAGCCCCTGAAAGGCCGCTGAATCCGAGCCGGGTATATACGGGACGGCAAAGACCAGCGCGATCAGAATGACCACGACGCGGGCAATGTTGAACGTCGGATTGACCCAGTGCCGTTCAAAGTCGCCCAGTTCAAAGGTTCCTGCCTCGACCGCGTCGAAAAAGACCCGCAATCCCCGGATCACGTACTGAGTGACCAGCGCGATCAGGGCCAGCATGATCAGGTTCGGGATGTAACTGATGATGCCTCTGAAAATCAGCAGCACCGGCTCGGTCACATAGGTCAGCAGAAGCTGCGCAAAATACCGGGTCTCGGCAAAGGCCAGCAGGACGAAGGACAGGTAGTAGTAGAAGCCTATGAAAAACAGAACCAGCAGAACGAAGTTCAGACCGTATCGGATCAGGGCAGAAATGGCTTCGGCCTGAACCTGTTTGTTGGTAGCGGTTTCAACGTCTTTCAGATGGCGCTTGACGAATGCAATCGTGCGGCGGCGTATCCTACGGTGAAGCCACAGAATAACGAAGATCAGCACCGCGAAACCCAGCGTCCACAACCCCGCTTCGATTGCCCCAGACACACGCGCCTGTTCTGTTCTGTTGGCACGGTAGGAAATAATCGCCTCGCGGATCGCCTGCCCCTGCAAGGTGGAAAGAACGGGGACGTCCATCTGATCCAGTTCGCCATCCGCCTCGGTCACGATCGTGATCAACTCACCATCGGCGAATATCTGGATGCCAAGATCGGTTTCCTCGAAGGTGATTTCGACGTTGGTTGCTTCTGATGACTCCGCGACCTCGATGATCTTGTTCTGAACGCGTTCTACCCGCTCTGATGCGGGCAGAGCGCTGGAGCCGCGGATGTCGAACAATTCTTCGCCGTCGACGATCACCGGCGCGTGAAAGACCTCTTCTTCCGATTCCTCAGTCAGCTCTAAAGGTCGTTCGACTTCCTGAGCCGGTACAGCAGGTGCCCAAACAATCAGACAAAACGCCATACCCAGCGAGGCCATCAGAAACTGTATTGATTTTGCCATCTTTTCCCCTCTGACCAGACTATATCGGGGCGAGGCGAACTGCATAGGACATATCTGCAACGATCATTTATTGATTCAGCGCACAGGCGGGGCGCCACAACCTGATTTTTGGCTGGCCCGGCTACGCCATTGCTTGCAAACCCCCATTTCAGGGCATAGGTTCCCGCCAAATTTGCGGGGAAGACTTCCCCAAAGCACAAAATAAAGGAATATCCCATGGATGGTGGCGCAATCGCCCAGTTTCTCCCGCTGATCCTGATCTTTGCGATCATGTACTTTCTGTTGATCCGCCCTCAGCAGAAGAAAATGAAAGAGCATCAGGCCATGGTCGAGGCCGTTCGTCGTGGCGATCAGGTCGTGACCCAGGGCGGTCTGATCGGCAAGGTTTCGAAGGTCAAGGAAGGCGACAGCGAGGTCGAAGTCGAGATTGCCGAAGGCGTCAAGGTGCGCGTGGTAAAAGCGACGATCGCACAGGTTCTGAACAAGACTGAACCGGCGAAATAACTTCGTTCCGCAATCCCTTGAAAAGGCAGGGTAATGCTGCAAATTGATACCTGGAAGCGGGTTCTGATCTGGCTGGTCTGTGTGGTCGGCCTGCTCATGGCCCTGCCGAATGCGTTCTATACGCGCGTTGAACAGTCAAACGACGCCAAAGCCGCAATCGAGCTTGGCGTTGACACACCCGAGATGCAGGCCGTGGCGGCTCAATGGCCGAACTGGATGCCGTCGTCTCTGGTCAATCTTGGCCTCGATCTGCGCGGTGGTGCGCACTTGCTGGCCGAGGTTCAGGTGGGCGACGTCTACGAATCCCGTATGGAGGCGATGTGGCCCGAAATCCGGGACGCTCTGCGGGATGAGCGCGCGACCATCGGTACAATTCGCAAGCAACCTTCAGCCCCGGACGAGATTCGCATTCGGATCAGTCAACCCGAAGGCATGAGCCGCGCGCTGGAGGTGGTGCGTGGTTTGGCGCGGCCGATTCAGTCGCTCTCCGGCGTTGGTGCGTCGGACATCGACGTAAGTGCCGAGGGCGATACCATCGTTGTCCGGCTGTCCGAAGCGGAAAAGCTGGCGTCAGACGACCGCACCGTGCGGCAGGCGCTGGAAATCATCCGTCGCCGGATTGACGAGGTTGGCACGCGCGAACCAACAATTCAGCGTCAGGGCGCGGATCGTATTCTCATTCAGGTGCCGGGTATCGGTAGCGCGTCGGAACTTAAGGATATCATCGGTACGACGGCGCAGCTGACGTTCAATCCGGTAGCCGGGCGAGGAACGAACGCAGACGCTACTCCGGGCATCGGTGAAAAAATCATTCCTTCGCTGGACGAAGACGGTGTCTATTACACCGTTGAAGCGGCCCCGGTAGTAACCGGTGAAGAACTGGTTGATGCGCAACCTTCATTCGACCAGAACGGCCGTCCGGCCGTCAGTTTCCGCTTCAACACCTCTGGTGCGCGCAAATTCGGCGACTATACCCGTGACAACATTGGCGCGCCTTTTGCCATCGTTCTGGACGATGAGGTCATCTCGGCCCCAGTTATTCAATCCCACATTCCGGGTGGTTCCGGCATCATCACCGGTCGTTTCACCGTAGAGGAAAGTACCAATCTGGCGGTTCTGCTGCGCGCCGGTGCGCTGCCTGCGGGTCTGGAATTCCTCGAAGAACGGACCATCGGCCCGGAACTGGGGCAGGACAGCATCGACGCGGGTAAGGTGGCGACTATCGTGGCCTTTGTCGCAGTTCTGACTTTCATGGCGCTCAGCTATGGCTTGTTTGGCATCTTTGCCAATGTCGCGCTGATCATCAATGTCGGCCTGATCTTTGGCCTGCTTTCACTGATCGGCGCAACGCTGACCCTGCCAGGCATTGCAGGGATCGTGCTGACGGTTGGTATGGCGGTGGATGCGAATGTACTTGTCTTTGAACGAATTCGCGAAGAACTCAAAACCGCCAAAGGTCCATCGCGGGCTATCGATCTGGGTTATGAAAAAGCGTTGTCGGCCATTCTGGATGCCAACATCACGACTTTCATTACTGCCGTGATCCTGTTTGCAATGGGCAGTGGCCCTGTCCGCGGCTTTGCCATCACTCTGGGACTGGGCATCCTGACATCCGTGTTCACCGCCATCTTCGTCACGCGTCTTATGATCGTGATGTGGTTCGAACGCCGCCGCCCCAAAATGATCGAGGTTTGATATGAGACTGAGACTTGTTCCCAAGGACACCTCGTTCGATTTCTTCAGCCGCTGGAAAGTCTGGCTGGGCATATCGGCCTTGCTGATGGTGGTGGGCTTTGCCTCGTTCCTGATTCAGGGGCTGAATTTCGGCATCGACTTCCGTGGTGGCACCACGATCCGCACGCAAAGCGCGCAGGAAATCGATGTGGGCGCATATCGCGATGCAATAGCGCCACTGGAATTGGGCGATGTGACCATTACCGAGATTTTCGATCCGACTTTCGGGCCGGACGAAAACGTGGCGATGATCCGCATTCAGGCTCAGGCAGATGCCGAATCCGTCTCGGCCCAGACCGTCACGGCCGTCGAACAGGCGCTGACTGCGGCAGCACCGGATATTCAGTTCGTGTCGGTTGAATCCGTCGGCCCGAAAGTCTCGGGCGAACTGATCCAGACTGCCGTCATCGCGGTGGCTCTCGCGATTGGTGCGGTTCTGGTCTATATCTGGCTACGCTTTGAATGGCAGTTCGCGCTGGGTGCGGTGGCCGCGCTGGTACATGACGTGATTCTGACCATCGGCATCTTTTCGGAACTGCAGATTCGCTTCGATCTGGCGATCATCGCTGCGCTGCTGACCATCGTCGGCTATTCGCTGAACGATACCGTGGTTGTATTCGACCGGGTGCGAGAAAACCTGCGGAAATACAAGAAGAAGGACCTGAAAGAGGTTCTGAACATCTCGATCAACGAGACCCTCAGCCGGACGGTAATGACTTCGGTCACGACCCTGCTGGCGCTCATCTCGCTTTATGTGCTGGGTGGGGACGTGATCCGGGGATTTGTCTTTGCGATGATCTGGGGAGTGATCGTGGGGACCTATTCCTCGGTCTTCGTTGCCTCGACCATTCTGCTGTGGCTGGGTGTCAAACGCGACTGGTCCAAGCCGTCCAACACGGCAGGCAACCAGTATGCCAATATCGATGCCTGACGGCCTGATCCTTGCCCTGGCCACGCCCGGGCTAGGCTGGATGCTGTTCACGATCGGAGCCGCGGGCCTTGTCCGCGGCTTCACAGGTTTTGGAACGGCGATGATCTTTGTGCCGGTCGGCACGCAATTCCTACCCGCCGCCGAGGTTGTTTTTCTCATGGCGTCAACGGGCATTATTTCAACGCTGGCCCTCGCGCCTCAGGCTTGGCGGGAATGCGACAAAAGTGAAGTCAGCACGCTGGCGCTTGCCGCTGCGATAACCGTGCCGCTGGGGCTGTGGATCATGGTGCAGCTCGACGCGCTGGTTGTCCGCTGGATCGCCAGCGCAGTAATCGGGGCCACTCTGCTGGCCGTCGTGACGGGGTGGCGCTGGCATGGACGGCCGGGCTTGCCCGGTCGCCTTGCCATCGGGGGCGGCGCCGGAACTATTGGCGGGATGACTGGCCTGACAGGGCCGGTTGTGATCGTCTTTTACCTCGCCAATGCACGGGATGTGCGCAAGGTCCGGGCCAACACGATCATCTTCCTTGCCATGCTGGACATCGTGATCGTCGCCAACATTCTCATCGGCGGCCTTGCCAGCCCGGCCATGCTGTGGACTGCAGCGCTGCTGACCATTCCGTATCTCGTTACGACGCTGATCGGGAAAGCGTTGTTTGATCCCTCGCTGGAAAAGGTTTATCGCATGGCATCATACACCGTCATCCTGCTGGCCGTGATCTCGGGCCTGCCTCTCCTTGACTGAGGAAGAACCACGATGCGCCTCAACGAAGTTACCTATTCGGACGCCAAACCAATTGACGGCTACGGACCTGGCTTTTTTCGCATCGGTGGTCAAGTGCATGAAGGCGCGGTTATCACCGGCCCGACCGGAACAACGGCATGGGGCGGTTACACCGATGATAAACAACTGCTGGATCTTGCAGGGCAGGTGGATGTGTTGTTCGTGGGCACCGGAGCCGAGATGGCACACATTCCCGCCACCCTCCGGACAGCTCTCGAGGATGCGGGGCTGGGTGTCGAAATCATGAATTCCCCCGCTGCCTGCCGTACCTATAACGTGCTTCTGGCCGAAGGTCGCCGGGTCGCGCTCGCCCTGATACCTGTATAGGTGACCCCTTTCATCTGGCCGGAAATACACCGGGGAGCGCGTGGGGCTGACCCTTCGCACGCTTCCAAATGCACGACGCGAGGGTCATGCGGCAATTCCCGCCTTTTGCCCCTGACGGCAATGGGATAAGCGGGACGCATGACACTGACCGTAACCAACCTGTCGATCACGCGCGGCGGCATTCCGGTGCTTGAAGGGCTGCATTTCACGCTTTTGGCGGGAAAGGCACTGATTCTGCGGGGGCCGAATGGCATCGGTAAAACAACGTTGCTGCGCACGCTGGCCGGTCTGCAACCCCCGCTTTCCGGCCAAATCGAAGGCGCGGAGGACCGCATCGCCTACGCCGCTCATTCGGACGGGCTGAAGCCGACGCTGACTGTTACCGAGAACCTTGCGTTCTGGGCCTCGGTCTTTGGTGCAGGCGATATTCAGCCAGCTCTGGATGCCTTTGAACTGAACGATCTTGCGGACAGACACGCGGGCAATTTGTCGGCCGGGCAAAAACGGCGTCTGGGGCTGGCACGGATGCTGGTCACAGGCCGCCCCATCTGGATGCTGGATGAGCCCACCGTGTCGCTGGACCGCAACGCGGTTGCCATGTTTGCGAATGCTGTGCGCAGGCATCTGGAGCAGGGCGGTTCAGCCCTGATCGCCACCCATATCGATCTGGGACTGGATGGCGAGGTGCTGGACGTTGGCCCCAACAAGGCCAAACCCAAACCCATCGATGATTTCGACGGAGGTTTCCTGTGATCGCTCTGTTGTTGCGCGACTTGAAACTGGCCTTCCGTGCAGGCGGCGGCTTTGGGCTTGGTCTGGCCTTTTTTCTGATAGTGACCGTGCTGGTGCCATTTTCTGTCGGTCCGCAATCGTCGCTTCTGTCCACTATCGCGCCGGGTGTGTTGTGGCTGGGCGCGCTGCTGGCTTGCCTTTTGTCCCTCGACCGCCTGCTGGCGCTGGATTGGGAGGATGGATCGCTTGATCTGCTGGCCACTGCGCCGTTGCCGTTGGAATCGGTTGTGACGATCAAGGCGTTTGCGCACTGGATCACAACCGGTCTGCCTCTGGTTCTGGCTGCGCCGGTGCTGGGCGTTCTGCTAAATCTGCCTACACCGGGTTTCTTTTGGCTTGTCGTTTCGCTTGTGGTCGGCACCCCCGCGCTCAGTGTCATTGGCACGTTCGGGGCGGCGCTGACAGTTGGTCTGAAACGCGGCGGTCTGCTGCTGTCGTTGCTGGTGCTACCCCTGTATGTTCCAACGCTGATCTTTGGTGCCGAAGTCGCCCGGCGCGGCGCCACGGAGATGGAGACCGGCACACCGCTGCTGATGCTGGCCGGCATTACCGCCGCAACCATCGCCCTGCTTCCCTTCGCCAGCGCAGCCGTTCTGCGCATCAATCTTCGGTGACGTTTGCCAACGTTGACCGATGTCAATTGAGAACACAGCCGACTCGGACTAGATAAGGCCCATGTCAATCGCAACCAAAGCCAATGCCCTCTGGGAATATGCCAATCCCAAAAAGTTCCTCGCCACGACCGAGCGGGTGCTGCCGTTTTTCTGGATCAGCGCCGCTGTCTGTCTGGTGGTCGGACTTGTCTGGGGCTTTTTCTTCACACCGGACGATTACAAACAGGGGTCGACCGTAAAGATCATCTATCTGCATGTGCCCGCGGCGTTGATGGCGATCAATTGCTGGCTGATGATGCTGGCCACGTCGCTGGTCTGGCTGGTGCGCCGTCATCACGTCAGCGCACTGGCGGCTCGGGCAGCAGCGCCGATAGGGGTGGTCATGACCCTGATTGCACTGGTGACCGGGGCGATCTGGGGTCAGCCGATGTGGGGTACCTGGTGGGAATGGGATCCCCGCCTGACGTCGTTTCTGATCCTGTTCCTGTTCTATCTGGGTTATATGGCCCTGTGGGAAGCGATCGAAGATCCTGATACCGCCGCCGATCTGACATCGGTCCTGTGCCTTGTTGGTTCGGTTTTTGCCATTCTCAGCCGTTATGCAGTGAACTTCTGGAATCAGGGGCTGCATCAGGGGGCTTCGGTGATGCGGGCGGGTGCGATTACAGGAACGGATACCGAAGAAAAGGTCAGCAATATCTACTTTTACCCGCTGTTGCTGTGCATCATCGGTTTTGTATTGCTGTTCATTGCACTGGTTTTTTACCGCACCGGAACCGAAATCCGCGCACGGCGCATAAAGGCGCTGTTGGCACGTGAAAGGGTGAACGCATGATCCCCGATCTTGGAAAATATGCCGATACGGTCCTTTCGGCCTATGGGGCGTCGGTTGTGCTGCTTGTCGCACTTGTTGCGTTCAGCATCCTGCGCGGCCGCAAAGTTCGCGCCGAAATGGAAAAGATCGAACAAAGGATGACCCGGCATGGCTAAGGTTTCCCCATTGATGCTTGCTCCGCCATTGATTTTTGGCGCATTCGCTCTTTTGGCGGCAGTCGGCATGTTCCGCGAAGATCCCAACGCCTTGCCATCCGCGCGCGAAGGTCAGCCTGCACCGCCGGTCGCTATGGCTGAATTTCCAGGAAAGCAGAACTTTGACGACGCGACGCTACGCGATGGCGAGGTGAAGCTGGTGAATTTCTGGGCAAGCTGGTGTGCCCCATGCCGTGCCGAGCACCCCAACCTCGAAGCCCTGTCGAAAGAGGGCATTCCGATCTATGGCATCAATTACAAAGACAAGCTTGGTAATGCCGACGCGTTTCTGGTGGAGCTGGGTGATCCCTATCGTGCGATCGGTCGGGACGAGAGCGGGCGTACCGGCCTTGACTGGGGCGTCTATGGCGTGCCCGAAACCTATGTGATTGATGGCGAAGGCACGATCATTCTGCGCTTTGCCGGGCCGGTCACCCAACGCGTCATTGAAAACACGATCCGCCCTGCACTGGAAAAGGCTGCGGGCAATTCCGGTTAGCGGCGCAGCCAGATCCAGACCATTGCGCCGATAAAGGCAAATGTTGTCAGGTTCATCAGAGTATCTGTCAGGTCACCGATCAGCATGGATCGCTCCTTCCTCGCGCAGGCCGCGGAACAGGCAAACCATCAGCAGAACCGAGATGAACACAAAGGGCAGGGCGCCCAGCGAGATCAGGATTTTTACCGAATCCACCGAACCCGACAGGATCATTGCGACGCTCAACAGCCCCAGCAAAGCACCCCAGATCAGTCGGACCTTAGGCGGCGGGTTCGGATCACCGGCCGTTGAAAATGTGCCCAGAACAAAAGCCGCGCTGACGACGCTGGTAACGATGAACAGAAATGCGGCCAGAACTGTGGCCAGCGTGGTGACAAAGGGCAGGGGTAAGCGTTCCAGCAGGCCAAAAGTGACGCGCTCGATATTGGTTTGAGTCATCGCCAGCAACTCACCCGCACCGTTCAAAGCTTCGAACAGACCAATCCCGCCGAAGGCCCCAAACCACAGAACCGAGAACAAAGTGGGCGCAAATAATACGCCGATCACAAACTCGCGGATCGTGCGCCCACGCGAGATGCGGGCGACAAAGACACCCACAAACGGCCCCCATGCGATCCACCAGACCATATAGGTCAGCGTCCAGTCGCTGAACCACTTGGCAACAGTGTCACCGAAAAAGGTGTAGGTCTGGAACCCGCGCGGAATGACGTTTGTCACATAGTCGCCAAAGCCTTGCACGACGGTGTTCAACAGATACTCCGTCGGGCCCAGAACAATGGTGTAGGCCACCAGGGCGATGGCAATCAGCATGGCCGCATTCGACAGCCGCGACATTCCCTGTCCCAGATCGATCATCAGCGCGGGCAGGTAGGCGGCAACCATTGCCACAAAAACTGCCCCGATCAGTAGGGCACCGGCCACTTCGACATTCATCATGACGGCAATGCCATCGGCCACCTGAAACACACCCATGGCCATCGATCCGCCCACACCGATTGCAATTGCAATGATCGCCATGAAATCGGACCACCACCCCACAATGTCGGCCCATCTCTCGCCGGGAAACAAGCTTTTGATCGGTGCGCTGACCAGCATCCCGGTGCCCCGGCGAAAGCTGAAATAGGCGATAGTCAGCGCGGTTGAACCGTAAATCGCCCAGGCATGCAGGCCCCAATGAAAATTGGTTGCCAGCATTGCCTGTTGAGCTGCGATAAAGTCCGGTGCCATTTCCGAAATGAACCGATAATGCGTCAGCGGTTCCGCCACTGCCCAAAACAGCAGACCCACGCCCATTCCCGCCGAAAACAACATGGCGATCCATGACGGGGTCGAGAATTCGGGTTCTTCATCATCCCGTCCCAATCGGATGTTTCCGTAAGGGGAGAACGCCAGAACAAGACATCCAATCAACATCCCCGAGGCAGCCAGCATCACGAACCAGCCCCGGCTGTGAAATGTCTGCTGAACGATGCCGCTGGCCCATGCCACCAGCCCTTGGATGTCAATGATGCCCCAAATCCCGACGACGGCAATGACTGCAAGAGAGCAGATCAGCAATGCGTTCGGCCTGGCCATCCGGGTATCCATCCCTGGTTGATATATCGGAAGATTGCAATGTTTTCAGGACTGTTACCAGAACTAACGACAGGCGCTTACCCCCTGAGCAGGAACAACTACAGCCGATACCCGCCCGAAACCGTAAGGACTTCGCCTGTTACAAAAGAGGCAGCGTCCGAGATCAGAAACCGGACAGCCCCGGCGACATCTTGCGGTGCTCCGATCCGGCCGAGGGCGGTCTCATTGACAAACAGAGCGGTCAGATCGTCCGGACGCGGCGCTTCGGGGATGTTAATCGCACCCGGTGCGACAGCGTTGACGCGAACGCCGCTCGGGCCAAGTTCTTTCGCCATTCCGCGGGTCCACAGGTTCAGTGCGGCCTTACTGGCACCATAAGTCACCGCGTCACGCGGAGGCAGGACAGCGTTGACGGACGAGATACTGACAATAGCGGCACCCGGTTCCAGATGCGGCAGAGCCGCCGCCAGCAATGCAGCCGGGACCAATAGGTGGAGGTCAAGAATCGCGCGGTGATTATCCGCGTCAAAGACATCCTTGGGCGTGGACGCGACCAGACCTGCATTGTTCACAATCACATCAAGCCTGCCAAAGTGGCGAATGACCTGCGAAACGACTTTTTCGGGCTGATCGGGTTGTGTCAAATCCGCTTGCAGTGGCAACAAATCGGTTCCGGTCGCCATATCTGCGGGTTCTGTGGACCGCCATGTAAACGCAACACGGTGATCCTTCGCCAGATCCTCGACAATCGCCCGCCCAATCCCGCGCGCGCCCCCTGTCACCAAAGCCACTTTGTCCATCCGCTCCTCCTTGGCACAACAGAGCCGGGAACGCGAAAAAAGGCAACTTCTTCTGTTCAAGACGCTTTGGACCGAGGGGGAAAACCTCGCAAAAGAAAAGGGCGCCCGCTGGGGACGCCCTTTCAGACTTCTAAAACCGTGGCTTAGCTTGCTTTTGCCAGGTTCCGCAGAACGTATTGCAGCACACCGCCGTTTTCGATGTATTCGATCTCGGGCGCGGTATCGATGCGGCACTTCAGGGTGATGGTCTTTTCGGAACCGTCGCCGAACGTGATGGTGCAGGGCACCTCCTGCAGCGGTTGGATGGTATCCAGACCGTGGATCGAGACGGTTTCATCCCCTTTCAGCCCCAGCGACTTGCGGTTATCGCCGCCGGTGAATTCGAACGGGATGACGCCCATGCCAACCAGATTCGAGCGGTGGATACGCTCAAAGCTTTCGGCGATCACGGCCTTGACCCCCAGCAGGGCAGTACCCTTGGCTGCCCAGTCACGCGAGGACCCTGCGCCGTACTGCTCGCCACCAAACACAACCAGCGGCGTGCCTTCAGCCTGATAGGCCATCGACGCGTCGTAGATCGAGGTCTGTTCGCCATCGGGGCCTTTGGTGTAACCGCCCTCAACGCCGTCCAGCATCTCGTTCTTGATGCGGATGTTGGCAAAGGTGCCGCGCATCATGACCTCGTGGTTGCCACGGCGCGAGCCGTACGAGTTGAACTCGCGCGGTTGCACCTGACGGTCCAGCAGGTACTTGCCTGCAGGGGTCGTGGTCGCAAAAGAACCAGCGGGCGAGATATGATCGGTGGTCACCATGTCGCCCAGAACCGCCAGAACCTTGGCGCCTTCGATGTTCGAAATGGTGCCGGGCTCATGCCCCATACCCTGGAAATAGGGCGGGTTCTGGATGTAGGTCGAGGTCGGCGGCCAGTCATAGGTTTCGGCATCGGTTGTCTCAACCGCCTGCCATTTCTCGTCGCCTTTGAACACGTCGGCATATTTCGACTGGAACGCTTCCCGCGTCACGGTCTGCTCGACCAGTTCGGCCACTTCCTGCTGGGTCGGCCAGATGTCTTTCATGAAGACGTCATTGCCGTCTTTGTCCTGACCGATCGGCTCGGACGTCAGGTCGATATCCATGGTTCCTGCTAGCGCATAGACAACAACCAGTGGCGGTGAGGCCAGATAGTTGGCGCGCACGTCAGGCGAGATACGGCCTTCGAAGTTCCGGTTGCCGGACAGGACCGAGGTAGCGACCAGATCGCCCTCGGCAATTGCTTCGGACAGTTCTTTCTGGATCGGACCCGAGTTTCCGATACAGGTGGTGCAACCGTAACCGACGAGGTTGAAGCCGATCTTGTCCAGATCTTCCTGCAGGCCAGCGGCCTCAAGATATGCGGACACAACCTGTGATCCCGGCGCCAGCGAGGTTTTGACCCAGGGCTGACGGTTCAGGCCCAGAGCAGCGGCCTTGCGTGCCACCAGACCCGCGCCGATCATCACGTAAGGGTTCGAGGTGTTGGTGCACGAGGTGATCGAGGCGATCACGACCTTGCCCGATTCCATGGTGTAGTCTTCGCCTTTGACGGCGACTTCCTTGCCCATCGGACGCTTGAACGTCTCGGCCATTTCCTTGGTGAAGGCGGCCTTGGCGTTGGTCAGTGCAACATAGTCCTGCGGACGTTTCGGACCCGAGATCGCGGGAACGATGGTGCCCATGTCCAACGACAGTGTGTCGGTGTAGATCGGCGCGTAATCCGCGTCACGCCAAAAACCGTTTTCCTTGGCATAAGCTTCGACCAGCGCGATACGGTCTTCGTCACGGCCGGTGTTGCGCAGATAGCGCAGCGTCTCGCCGTCGATCGGGAAGAAGCCACAGGTTGCGCCGTATTCCGGGGCCATGTTGGCGATGGTTGCGCGGTCGGCCAGCGGCAGACGGTCCAGACCTTCGCCGTAGAATTCGACGAATTTACCCACCACGCCTTTTTCGCGCAGCATTTCCACGACCTTCAGAACAAGGTCGGTGCCGGTGGTGCCTTCGACCAGATCACCGGTCAGTTCAAAGCCCACAACCTCGGGGATCAGCATCGAGATTGGCTGACCCAGCATCGCGGCCTCGGCCTCGATCCCGCCAACACCCCAGCCCAGAACGGCCATGCCGTTGACCATGGTGGTATGGCTGTCGGTTCCTACCAGCGTATCAGGATAGGCGACCTCATCCCCGTTCTGGTCGGTGTCGGTCCAGACGGTCTGCGCCAGATATTCCAGGTTTACCTGGTGGCAGATGCCGGTGCCGGGGGGAACAACGCGGAAGTTGTTGAACGCACCCTGACCCCATTTCAGGAACTGATACCGTTCCATGTTGCGTTCGTATTCGCGGTCGACGTTCATCTGGAACGCACGCGGGTTACCGAACTCGTCGATCATAACCGAGTGGTCGATGACCAGATCAACCGGGTTCAGCGGGTTGATCTTTTGTGCGTCGCCACCCAGCGCCTTGATGCCGTCGCGCATTGCGGCCAGATCGACCACTGCCGGAACGCCGGTAAAGTCCTGCATCAGCACGCGGGCCGGGCGATAGGCAATCTCGCGCGGGTTCTTACCACCTTTGTCGCCCCATTCGGCGAAGGCCTTGATGTCGTCGACCGAGACCGAGAATCCGTCATCCTCGAACCGCAGCATGTTTTCCAGCACCACTTTCAGCGCGGCGGGAAGCTTGGAAAAATCGCCCAGACCGGCCTCTTGCGCGGCGGGGATCGAGTAATAGGAAATGGATTTGCCATTCACGCTCAGGGTGCGGCGTGTCTTGGCGGTATCCTGTCCGACTTTGATGGGCATCTGTGGCCTCCCTCTCAAATGACGTGGAATATGGGATTCGCTGAGGGGTATCTGCATCACCCAAGCGCGCGGTTCAAGGTCCAAGAGGCGGGGTGCGGCAATTTTTGTATACCATTGCACACATTTCTGCCGATTTGTGCTGCAAAGGTTTCAAGAAACCTTGATTGGCTGTTGAACCGCAGAGTGTTTAAACCAGAGTGGCACAGCATCAATTCGAGGCTCAATATGTTCAAGTCAAGCGCTACGGCCCTGTTTCTTTCTGCCTTTTTCGCGTCATCCGCAATCGCCGATGACAACCTGGTCGTGGTCGAGTTGTTTACGTCTCAGGGATGCTCCTCCTGTCCGCCAGCGGATGCACTGATGCATGACCTCGCCAAACGGGAGGATGTGATCGGCCTCGCGCTGCACGTGGATTACTGGGACTACATCGGCTGGAAAGACGAGTATGCGGATCCGTCCCATGCAAAGCGCCAACGGGCCTATGCGCGCGAAGGTGGACGCACCATGATCTACACGCCGCAGATGATCATCAACGGTCAGGAAGATGTGGTTGGGGCCAAAGCGGCGCAACTGTCGAGCCTGATTGCCAAGCATCTAGCCGATAGCCCCGCCGCGAAGGTCGATGTGGCCCGCACCGGCAATGACCTTGTCATAGAGGTGAAACCGGCATTGGCTGCTTTAAATGGAGCGTATGACATTCAGGTCGTGCAATATTCACCGATGCGCCATGCCTCGATCAAACGGGGTGAGCTGGCTGGTCATGACCTGAACTATGCCAATGTCGTGGAATCCTGGCAGTCTGTCGGAAAATGGAACGGTGCCGAGCCTTTGACATTGTCGGCTACGCTGACCTCGGAACTGCCTGCGGCGGTTCTGGTTCAGAGTGCAGGGTATGGCCCGATTGTTGCCGCCGCCCGGGCCGAATGATCAGGGCATATCCTCGGGCCGGACACCCAGGCCGCCCCACGCTTTCCAGCGGCGGTGAATCCAGAACCATTGGCCCATGTTCTTGCGCACCATGGCCTCAAGATCATCATTGGTGAACTGGGTCATTGTGCTGGCGTCGGTATGCGGCACCGGCTCGTGCAGGACGATTTCAAAGTCGATGCCGTTTGGCTGACGCACGGCATAACACGGGATCATCACCGCCTTGTACTTGATGGCCAGTTCCGCGTTCAGAACCGATGTCACGGCCGGTTTGCCAAAAAATGTCAGTTCCTCGCCGCCATGGGCATGCAGGTCCGAAACAATGGCGATGATCCCACCCTTTTTCAGTGACCGAACCATCTCCATCATGCCCCGGCGGCCTTGTTCAAACATCGGTTCGCCGGTCTTGTAGAAGGCATCGACATACATGTCGTTGAAATAGGGGTTTGCCATCCTGCGATAAAGACAGCCAATCGGCTTGTTGCTACGGGCCTGCAGTGCAACCCGTGCGGCCAGATAGTGCCCGAAATGCGCCGTGATCATCATGATGGGTTTTCCGGCTTCACAGGCCTCGTCGAAGGCCTTGATTCCGGGGCCCGAGATCTTGGCGTTGCTCTGTCTCTCGGTGAAGCCCTCGGGCGAGAAGTGCTCCATGATGGCGCGGCCAGCATTATCCGGCACCGCCCGGCAGATGCGGTCAACCTCAGTCTCGGGCAGGTCCGGGCAGGTGAGTTTCAGATTGCGACGCACCCGTTTGTTAAAGCCCACAACAGGCGCGAGTGTTCGCATGATCGCACCCATAGCGGCAATACGCCGGTCGTATGGCAACAGGCGCATCCCGCCGATCACGCCCTTCAGGCACAGATTTGCGACATAGTATTTGCCAAGCTCAAAGCGGCTCAGTTCCGATTTTTCGACGGGCATTGGGGATACTCACCGGGTTTGCGTTTCGCGGTGCCAGACATACAGACCCGCTCCGACGATCACAAGCGTGCCGCATATCGTCCAGATATCCGGATACTCGTGAAAGAACACCGCACTCCAGATCGCGGCAAATGCAAGTCCGGAATAGGCATATGGGGCCAGCATCGCAGCCTCGCCCAGACTGAAAGCTCGGATGAGCATCATCTGGCCAATGGTTCCAAATCCAGCCACACAAACCATCAGTACCCATCCTGATGCAGTCGGGTGCTGCCATTGCGTGGGTGCGATCATGCTTAGCAGCACGGTGCCAACCAGCCCGGTATAGAAAAGCGACGTCCATGGATCTTCGTCAGGTCCGACGCGGCGGGTCAGCAGGGCATAGGCCGAGTAACATATTGCGGCCCCCACGGGATACAATGCAGCAGGTTGAAAGACACCAGCACCGGGTCGCAAGATGATGGCCGCACCGATGACCGCAAAAACGATCCCTGCAATGCGGCGCGGACCCAGATGCTCACCCAGAAACAATGCCGCACCCAATGTGATCAGTACCGGATTTATCGACATAAGCGCCGAGGCATCGGTCAGCGGAATTAAGCTGAGCCCCAGAAAAAAGAAACCTGTTGCGCCCATCAACAGTAGTGATCGTAGAAATTGCAGCATTGGATAGTTCGTTCGCACCACATTGTGCAATCGCGGCAAAACCAAAACAACGACAACGGCCATCTGACCCGTGTATCGAACCCACAGGGCGGACAGGACACCGGTTTGCGGTACCAGCGCTTTGACTGACGCATCCATCAGGGTAAAGCACAGGATGGCCAGAACCATGTATACAATGGATCGGTTGGCTGCTGCACTCATGAAAAGCGATCGGTGCAAGCGGTGAGAGCAAAAACAAATTTCATGACGTCAGTTATTCTGACTAACCCCGGACTGTCCATCGGTAACACCGATGAAATCCGCAACGATCCGGGATTGAGAAAATACCGGCAGAAACGTACTAACCGGCCCCTTCCTCATCTACTTCGGCGAGGGCTATTGCGCCTTCGTCGACCAGCCCGCGAATGACGCCAACGATGCTGGCCATGGCTTGTTCGGCATCAGTCTGCTTGATCTTGCCGCGTTCCCCGATCTCTTCCCGCAGGTTGTCGGCCATGCGCGTCGACATGTTGGCCAGCATGAATTCTGCGGCCCTTGCATCGCCTTCCGCTACCGCTCCGGCCAGAGCAGTCACCAAAGCCACCTGATCGACCGCGCGCAGAATGGTGGGGATGTCACGGGGTACGATGCGGGACGGAATGTGTGCGAAGGTAAAGATGGATCGCCTTACGGTATTGGCAAAATCCGCATCTTCTTCGTCAAGTGCGTTCAATAGACCATCGCGTGTTGCCGACGGCGACTGATTCAGTATCGCACCAACGCGGGCACCGGGTGCGTCCTTGAAGGCGGGTATCGGCCTTTGATCCAGTTGCGAGGCCAGCGACCAGCCGATTCTGTCAACGGCATCCGGTGTGACATTGCCGGTCTTGGAAACTGCAAACGTAATGCGCCGGGCAACCGGGCCGGGAAGCTGCTGCAAAAGCTGTGCCGCCTTGGCGGTGTCCAGTTTTGACAGAATGACAGCGGAAACTTCGGTGCTTTCTGCCTGAACTATCGCGCCAAGCTCATCCGGTTCCAACTCGCGAATGCGCTGCCATGGATCGCCGATCTGACGAACGCCAGCTTCCTTGCGAAGGCGCGCCGCCGTGGAAGGCGCAATTTTTCCGGTCATCGTGTCCAATGCCCCGGCAAGGCCATGCGGAAAGGACAGGCCGACACTGTCCAGCGCCTCGGCGAATTCCTGTGCGACGGAGCCGAGTGTTGCCCTGTCGATCAAACCCATACGGCCCATCTGTTGTGTCAGACGTTCCTGCAATGCGTCGGGCAATTCTTCCAGCGGAATATCCGCGCCCTCATTCAGCAACAGGCGCACAACTACGGCTGCCTTTTCTCGGCCTGAAAGTTGTCGGGGGATCAGCGCCGCGGGACCGTCGTTCCGGTCAGCCATAGGCGCCGGATCACCCGGAGAAATCTGAACAAGTGCATTGTTTTTTGCCATCTGCCTGCGCTGCCAATCTTCCGAACGTTGCGCAGGCAGAGTATGCGGCGGCTGGTAAAGAAACCCTGAAGTTCAATAGCTGTAAGTCAGCCCTGTCCTGATCGCCTCGCGTAGCGAGGTTTCGGCCCAAGTCCCTTCGCCGCCACGGGTCTTGATCTCGCGCCACTGGGCAATGGCCTGATCGGTTTTCCCTTCGGCCACAAAGCCTTGCGCCATGTAGCTGCGGGCCAGAATGTTGTCGGGATTTGCGGCGATGGCTTTTTCATAGAACACATTCGCCAGCTCCAGCTCGCCCATTTTGCGGTACGTAAAGCCCCAGTATGTCAGTACCCGATCATCATTCTGATCGCTCATGACGCGCAGGACATCCTGCGCATGATCATACTGCCCATCATAGGCCAGTTCCCGCACCGCGTCATATAGCTCGTCATCGGTAAAGTTTGTCTTGTTGGGTTTGACGCACTTCCCCGCACCCGCATCCCAAACCCGTCCGAACAGGCACTTGCGGGTTGTATTGGTTGGTTTCGGTGGGTTGTTGTCAGCACTACCGGCGGCGTGGACCGCAAGAGGGGTAAAGGCAAAGGACTGAAGGGCAATTGCAGTCGCAAGCAAAAGGCGCATCTGAGCACTCCGTTGAAAAATCTCATCCTGTGAAAGCATAGCGTGGTCAGCGAAAAAGCGAGCCACAATTGACCCGCTTCTTTTCAAAGTTCGGTGAGGTCCGGTTCAGCTGTTGACCTCTTTCACGCAGCTTTGGCTTTCGCTGTCCCAGATTGTGCCGGGAATACAGGACTGGGCCTGTTTCTGATGTGAACTGCAAGCCAATGCCGCCGAGGCGGTCAGCCCCAGTATCAACGAGCAGAGAAGCGTCCTGATGGTCATCGCGGTTCTCCTGTCTGAATGCTGCATCCAGTATAGAGATTTTCCGCGAGTCGGGCAAAAGCAAAGACCGGGCCGAAAATAGCGGCCCGGTCGATATAATTCTACCTGAGAAGATCTGGCTTAGTCGCCAAAAACACGAGAGAAAATCGTGTCCACGTGCTTGGTGTGATAGCCGAGGTCGAATTTTTCTTCGATTTCTTCGACGCTCAGAGCTGCGGTTACTTCGGCATCGCCCAGCAGTTCTGTTTTAAAGTCCTTACCTTCTTCCCAGACCTTCATGGCATTGCGCTGAACCAGGCGATAGGCGTCTTCGCGGCTTACACCGGCCTGTGTCAGGGCCAGCAGAACCCGCTGCGACATAACCAGACCGCGGAACTTGTTCATGTTGGCGATCATGTTGTCGGGATAGACGACCAGCTTGTCGATCACGCTGGTCAGGCGCGCCAGTGCAAAGTCCAGCGTGATGGTGGCGTCGGGGCCGATATTGCGCTCGACCGAGCTATGGCTGATGTCACGCTCGTGCCAGAGTGCCACGTTTTCCATCGCCGGAACTACTGCCATGCGTACCAGCCGGGCGAGGCCGGTCAGGTTTTCGGTCAGAACAGGGTTACGTTTGTGCGGCATAGCCGACGAACCCTTTTGACCCTTCGAGAAAAACTCTTCGGCTTCCAATACCTCAGTCCGCTGCATGTGGCGGATTTCGATGGCGACGTTTTCGATCGAAGAGGCAACAACGCCGAGGGCGGCAAAGAAGGCTGCATGGCGGTCGCGCGGGATAACCTGAGTGCTGATCGGCTCCGGCTCTAGCCCCAGCTTTTCGCAGACATGTTCTTCGACACGGGGGTCGATATTGGCAAAGGTACCAACCGCGCCGCTGATCGCGCCGGTGGCAATCTCCATCCGTGCCTTTTTCAGACGGTTCAGGTTGCGGTCCATTTCGGCATAGAAGCGGGCAAAAGTCAGACCCATCGTGGTTGGCTCGGCATGGATGCCGTGGCTACGACCGATGCGGATGGTATCCTTATGCTCGTATGCGCGGCGCTTCAGGGCGGCCAGCAGACCTTCCATGTCGGCGATCAGAATGTCGGCAGCGCGGGTCAGCTGAACATTGAAACAAGTGTCCAGAACGTCCGAGCTGGTCATGCCCTGATGGACAAAACGTGCCTCGTCACTGCCGACATGTTCGGCCAGGTGGGTCAGGAACGCGATGACGTCGTGCTTGGTGACGGCCTCGATCTCATCAATGCGGGCCACGTCGAACTCGACATCCTTGGCCTTCCAGACGGCCTCGGCATTCTCGCGCGGGATGACACCCAGATCGGCCATGGCGTCGCAAGCGTGCGCCTCGATTTCATACCAGATGCGGAATTTGGTCTCGGGCGACCAGATGGCGACCATCTCGGGGCGGGAATAGCGGGGGATCATTGGCAGCAGCACCTTTTTGTGATTGGCATGAGGCGTTGGCGCGGGTCATAGACTCGTGTGACCCAACGGACAAGGCAGGAGAGTGGGGATGAGACTGTTTGCCCTGATTTTTGCGGTTTTACCGGGCGTTCTGGCAGCGGAAGAGTTCCAAACCCTGACTGGTGCCGAGATACTTGATGCGCTTTCGGGGCAGAGGCTGGAATACAACAACGGTGCATCCCAGACTTTTGATGCGTCAATGTATACCCAATATTTTTCGGGCGGGCCCAGTTCTGGCCAATGGGCGGTGCGGGATGATCAGTATTGCTCGGTCTGGCCGCCGTCGGATTTGTGGGCCTGCTATACTGTGGAACGGCAGGGGGATGTGATCCGGTTTGTTGGATCAGGCGGCGACATTACCGAAGGTGTTTATTCTAAGTGATCAAACCTGCTAGCCTGTTTGATTTTCAAGGCCAGTGGCGGCTGAGCCGAGTTATCCAGGATGCAAAGGCCGCACAGACGCTGCATGCTGAGGGCACTGCCGAGTGGGCGCCGGATGAAGAGGGGCTTTGCTACCGCGAAGCGGTTACGCTGCATATACCCGGACAACCCGCGATCAGGGGAACGCGCAAATATTTGTGGCGCACCGATCAGGGCCAGATCGCCGTTCATTTCGAGGATGGACGGTATTTTCACCGGCTAGCGCTTGGGCAAAAGCGTATCAACGACCACCACGACTGCCCGCCTGACAAATATCACGCAAGTTACGACTTTTCCCAATGGCCTCAATGGTCGGTTCGCTGGGTGGTATCCGGGCCAGACAAATCCTACGAAATGCACACCCGTTATTCGTTTTTGCATGCGCTGACCGGGTTCCCGCACCCGAAAAACTCATCGTTCGGCCAGTAGTACTGGACAAGCCTTGTTCGTTTTGTCCAATCTGAGCCGGATCAATCATTAGGCTATTTAGATATGCGCTTGTTATCAAAGTCTTCTCTGGCCGCGATTGCGGCCCTTGTTCTGGGCACGTCACTTCCCGCATTCGCAGACACTCCGGTGACCTATACAGATGCAGGCCGGGCCTTGTTCCGGTTCGACGTTCCTGATTTCTGGCTGCTGCGTACCGGTGGTATTCGCGAGATCGAAGATACCGAACTGGAGGATCCGCGAGCGGTCAGCCGGGTGATGGGGATACGCCCGGTTTCCGACGACAGCGTCTGGATGGGCTTTGTCTCACCTGCAGGCGTGGCAACGATTGATGGAGGATTTGGCTATCTCGCGGATATCGACAAGTTTCTTGTGAAGGACCCTCAGATTTCCAGCGACTCCAACGTGAGGATCGGTGGTCTGCCAGCCCGGGTAGTTCGGGGCACAGGGCGGCGTGACGGACGCGGGGTGAATTTCACCGCTACGGTCATCGATCTGCCGCGAAACCGAGTCGCGGTTGCGGTGACGGTAATGCGCGATGATGCCAACCCGGAATTCGTGAATGACCTGAACGCTGTGTTCGCGTCATTCCGGGCCGCGAACTGAGGAGGGTGAGATGGCGCGCAAATTACTGAAACGGGCAACCCTTGTTCTCGGGCTTGGCGGCGGGGCCATGATCCTGACCGGCTGCGACGGTGTAAGCGTAGGGGTGGGGGTAGGGACCGGGTATTATGACCCGTTCTACGACTCAATGCTTTGGAACGACTATTACCATCGCGATGTGGATGTGGATATTGACGTTGATCGTCCGAACCGTCCCGATCGCCCAAACCGTCCCGACCGGCCCAATCCACCGCATACCAAACCGCCGATTTCCAAGCCTCCGGCACGGCCACGACCACCGGTCGCGCGGCCACCTGCAGCGCGTCCTCCGATCCACCGGCCCGCACCCAGACGGGGGTGACCGGCGGATAGCGGTGGCATACTTAGCTGAGTAGCTCAGTTGTCACATGTGCGGTTGCTTCAAGTGTCCGGTGAACCGGGCACTTGTCGGCGATTTCAAGCAACTTGGCCTTTTGCGTATCGTCCAAAGGACCTGTCAGCCTGATTTTGCGACGGAAATGGTCAATCTTGTTCTCGCCAACCAGACCCGCATCCTGTGCATGCACCTTGTTGTGACAGACATCGACGCTGACACCATGCAGGGGCCAGCCTTTACGCCGAGCGTACATGCGGATCGTCATCGAGGTACAAGCCCCCAGTCCGGCCGAAACAAAACCATATGGCGACATGCCCTGATTGGTTCCGCCGTATGAAATAGGCTCATCCGCAACAGCATGGTGTTTTGGCCCTGATTGCACGTCCTGAAGGAATCCGTTGGGGTCGGCCTCGGTCACGCGCACAACACCTTCCGGTGCACCAGGGGGCGGGGCTGGTGGCGACAGCTTTACATATCGCGATACCCAGGCGGCGATTACTTCGGCAGCGTAATCTGCGTCGGCGCTGCGCGTGATCAGATGATCGGCGTCATCAAGCGTGACAAAGCTTTTTGGGTGTTTCGCTGCCAGAAAGATCGTGCTGGCATTGTCAATGCTAACGGTCTCGTCACGCGGGGCGTGCAGTACCAGCAGGGCCGCCTTCAACTCTGCAATGGCAGGCGTTAGCGCGGTTTCTGAAATGTCGTCTACAAATGCTTTGCCAACGCGGAACGGTCGACCGCCCAGCATGACCTCGGCAGAGCCCTCGGTCTCGATCTGTGGGATTGCCTTTTCAAAGTGATGCGTGACATGGCCGGGGTCGGCAGGGGCGCCAAGGGTGACAACTGCCTTGACCGAAGGGATACCGGCCCGCGCCCTCAAAACCGCTGCTCCGCCAAGCGAATGGCCAATCAGCAAAGCAGGAGCCAGATTTCTGCCAGCAAGGTACTGTGCTGCGGCAATCAGATCCTCGACATTCGATGTGAACGTCGTGTTGGCGAATTCGCCTTCCGAATGGCCCAATCCTGTGAAATCAAAACGCAAAACGGCGATTCCCATTGCCGCGAGTCGTGCAGAGATACGGCGGGCGGCGGGAATGTCCTTGGAACAGGTAAAGCAATGCGCAAAGAGCGCGGTTGCCAGAACCGGGCCGTCCGGCATGTCTAACCGGGCCGCCAGTTGGCTGCCATCGTGTCCGGCAAAAGATATTCTTTCGGTGGGCATGTCTTTGTCCTTGGTGAATATCTGTACAGTGGGGCAGGTGCCGACACGTCTCAACCCTTGTGTCAGGACGATCACGCGGAGGTTACAGTTAACAGTCCTTCCTGCTGAAATTGAATTGGGTATCTGTTTGGTGTGCTGCAGATTTTCGCCTTTCACTTAAACGGCATTTGGGTAAGCTCAGTCAGGATTAGGGTGGTTGC
The DNA here is from genome assembly GCF_056537885.1 of Ruegeria sp. BJ6. Classification (NCBI taxonomy): domain Bacteria; kingdom Pseudomonadati; phylum Pseudomonadota; class Alphaproteobacteria; order Rhodobacterales; family Roseobacteraceae; genus Ruegeria; species Ruegeria sp. BJ6. The sequence goes on from NZ_JBQFSG010000002.1 coordinate 288,144, forward strand.
TAATAGGCGCTTCCGGCCGAAGAACATGAGTTTGTGCATTCACGAGGGTTGAAATAGCCCAGGCAAGGCCAACGGGCGGGCATTCGATCAATATCTTCGGCGCGTGACCTTATGCGCCTGGCCGCCAAACATCCGCAGTGAGACCAGCGAAAGAAGTGCATAGTGCAACTGAAAAACAATAATGCCGTCCGCTGGACGCACCTTGTCGATAGTTTTAGGCAAGGCGAAATCCCGCATGTAATTGATGTCGGGGCTAGGCCTTCGGAAACGCCTCTTTACAAGGAACTTCTTGAGGCCCGGCTTTGCACGCTGTCAGCGTTTGAGCCAAGCCCGCATGAGTTCGAGAAACTCATGCAAAACAAGCCTGATAACGCTGAATACTTCTGCGCGGCACTCGGCGACGGTACATTCAGGAGCCTTAACTTATATCTTTCACCTGGGTTCACCTCGGTACTCAGACCTTTTGAGCCGTCGTTGCGATATCTGGGGCGGCTGAAACGTGCGCTTAGGAAAATTGGCGAGATCGAAGTTGAATTGCAACGTATGGATGAGGTCCAGGGGCTCAAAGACGGGGATGTCCTGAAAATAGATGTTCAAGGTGTTGAACGCGAAATCATCATTAGCGGAAAGCGCGTTTTACAAAATGCGATCATGATCATTCCCGAAGTCAGATACCTGCGACTGTATCAGGGTGAGCCAATGTTTGGCGAAATTGATACTTTCATGAGGAGTTTGGGGTTTTCCTACCTAACGACCCGTTTCACCAAGGCTATGCCTATAAACAGTAGGTTTCTGAAGGAGATTTCTCAAGCCAAACGCGGCGCTCAGGCCATTGATGGAGACGTGGTGTATATTAAGGATCTGTCGGCACCAAACGCGTTCAGCGACAACCAGATTTTCAAACTTTGTATTGCCGCTGACGCTCTGATCGAATGCTACGATCTTGCGCTCAAGTGCCTGGAGATTCTGTGCGACAGGGGCTGTGTTACAGAGGAAGATGCCGCGAAGTATATTGATCTGTTGCCGGAGCAGGTAAAGCGAAGCTGATCATTTCCATACGTGCTGACAGGTTTTGGCTTCTGATGCATCACATCTGGCGATCATCGCAATTTCGAGACAACTGTGCCTGTGCTCAAAGACCGCAAATGATCGCTTGCGGCCTTTGTGCGATAATTAGGCGATGTCAGCCCGGATGCGAAACACGGCAATAAGATAGGGCCCTCACTCACCCATTAGAGCCTTGTCGAACGGATAGGTCGTCAGGTTTTCATACCCGTCTTCGGTAATCAGAACCTGATCTTCCAGCTTGATCGAAAAATCGCCGCCCACTTCGCCGACGCAGGCCTCGACACACAGAACCATTCCCGGTTCCAGCGCATAGTCGTAGGCACCGGCCACGGCGTTATCCGGATAGGCAACCAGCGGCCATTCATCACACAGGCCAACACCGTGCATCAGGCAGCCGTATTTCTGGTCCTGAAATTTATCGTCCAGTTTGTGGGTGTTGGCGGTCAACTCAGGAATCGTCACGCCGGGTCTGAGCATTTCCATGTTGGTCATGATATGTTCATGCGCATGGCACATGGCATAGATCATGTCCGCGCGCGGTTTTTTGTCACCAATCCACCAAGTTCGCGAAATGTCTATGCAGATGCCGTAAGATCCGATCAGATCGGTGTCAAAGGCGATGATCTCGTTCTTCCGGGTGATCCGGGGGCCGCATTCCTGAAACCATGGATTGGTGCGCTGTCCTGACGCCAGCAGGCGGGTTTCAATCCATTCACCGCCGCGCCTTATATTTTCAGCATGCAGAACGGCCCAGATGTCATCTTCTGACGTCTTGCCATCACCCACATTGGCGCGGGCAAATTTCTCCATCTCGGCCACGGCAGTTTCACAGGCGTGGTGAGCGCAGCGCATCGCCAAAATCTCATCCGCCCCCTTTATCGCGCGGGTCTTTTCCGTGACCTCTTCGCCCTCCATGATCTCGAACCCCTGCGCTTCAAGCGCGCGCAGACCGTGCAGCATGACCTTGTCGACCGCCAGACGCATGTTTCCCGATGCATGTTCCTGCATCAGCATTCGCACTTCGTTCGAAAAGACGTCTGCCTGCACATCAACCTTGTCGCCCCGATCAAAATAGAACAGGTCCGCACCGGATCGCTGCTCGCGTACAAGCGGGTTGAATTTGGTTAGGAAGGGAGAGTTCTTGTAATCCCAGATCACCATGTATCCGTCGGCGCACAACAATACGGCCCGGAAAGGATTGTGCGTGTTCCAAAGCTGCATATTGGTGCTGTCGGTGGCATAGCGGATGTTCAGCGGATCGAACATCAGCAAGCCGCCGTATCCACGGTCGATGATGGCTTTTGTCAGCCGTTTCCAGCGATGTTCGCGCATCCGCTCCAGGTTGGGCAGTTCCAGCCCGGCCTCCGCCCATTCTGAAAAGGCAAGCTGAGTCGGGCCGATCTCGATACGGTTATTGTCGTTCGGTGTCCCGTCGCCGAGTGTCTGGCCGCGGGTTGGATCAATCTTTCGGCTGTCACGATAATGATGGTTCACGGCTTGCCTCCCTGCTTGCAGGGCAAGGGTGCGTGCAGCAAGGCGCCACGTCTCTGAGGTTTGCGACCCCGGCGAGGTCGCTTTTTGACCGACACGGACGTGCGATGATGATAATCGGGATTCATGACGGACATTTTGCAGAATTCGATCCCCTACAACCCGTTGGTTTTGCGCCCATTGCCGGGAATTCAGCCCGCCTCGATGGAAACGTGGCTGCATCAGGACGATGCTTTTGCCCAGCAAATGCGAAAACGAGAATCTCTGTTGGCGCAAAGGCGTGCCGACGTACTGGCATTGGATGATGGCGCTGTACCAGCTGCCCGGGAATTGCTGGATCTGGTTCTGGGCTTGAACTACCCACAGGCGCGCGATCAGGCGTTGCGCCCTGACGGCGTTGTCGTCGAGGTTGATCATGCAAAGCCGCTGGATACCCTGTGCAGGCTGGTGCAGGAAGATTTCTGCATCCTGCAAAAGCAGGGTGACGAGCATGTTCTGACGGGCGCTATACTGTGCTTTCCCGCCAGTTGGCGACTGTCGGAAAAGTTCATGCGCCCGCTGATGGGCATTCACGACACGGTGGATGACTATGACGAAAACATCGCAAGACGCGTTCAACGGCTGTTCGATGGCATTCGGGTCGGTCAGCCGCTTTGGCGATTCAATGCCCTTTGGTACGAGGATGCAGAACTGCATCAGCCCCGCAGCTTTACCGATCCACGCCTTGTCCGCGACCGCGAAAGGGCAGGTTATCTGCGCAGTGAGCGCCAATGTCTGCTGAGGCTACCTCAAACCCAGGCCGTGGTTTTTTCGATCCATACCTACGTCTTAACCGAAGACGCCTTGCCTAAAATGGAAAACCCCGCCTGATGGCGGGGCCTCCAAGGAGGGGTCGTTTAAATTCTTACATGCCTAAAGCTGCACTGACATCGGCCAATGCACCGCTTGTTTGCAGCATCACGATTGCCGCAGTGTAGGCCAGCACCTGAGTATTGAGGCGGAAATCCTCACCACGGATCAGATTCACGGCTGCCATCGACAGGGCCACGGGCGCCGAGAGAGAGGCGACCACACCAGTCATTCCCCAACTGGTCAAACGTTGAATATCGCGCTGCAACTTGCCGTCATCTGGTTCTTCCTGATGTTCTTCGGCATCTTTTCTGAATGCGATGCTCAGCAACTGCTCGTCTGTCAGCTTGATTGGGCGGACGGTGTCCCTGATTACGGCCGGGGTATCGGTTTCCGGCTCTGGTTGGCTTGGAACTTCCGCTCCGGCAAAAGGGCCGTTCACAGTTTCAAAAATCTGTTTGCGGTTCCGTTGGCGACTTGGGGTGAGCGAGTCGAACGCGCTCATGAATTGTTCAATCGTCAGAACAGTGTTGGGGGACAGCCATTCCACGCGCTGCGACGAACAAATGTCGACCATCCGGTACAACATGACGACGAGCATCAGTTCGGAAACCTCGCTGTCATCCAGCAATTCCGAAACGGGGGCCATGGAAATGACCAGCCGGTTCCTGTTCCGACCCTGCGGTGCGTGGGTTTCGGTCTTAAGGCCCGCCGCCCGGTCCAGACATTCATGTCGATCCTTGGGTTCGAACATGTTGGTGTCCAGACACAGGCGCACCAGATACTGACTCGATACGATACTTGCCTCGGTTTTGCTCAGAATGTTTTTGCGCTCAACCAGATGGCCATAGTCTTCCAGAGTTGCGGCGACAATTTCCGACAGGCGTGTCAACGCGCCTTCATCCTCGCCGCTGAATTGAAGACCACCGTGGTATCTGTTCTTAGGAGTCACAGCGCATACCTCTGATGCATGAATTCTGAGCTAATACGCTAAGCCACGAAAAGGGAGAAAATTTGACGAAAATGAAATATTCTTAGAAATTTCGCCTATTGATTACGTATTGGAAACTAAGAAACAATTGGCCCAAATGGGTTTCTGTGGCGAGTTTGTGGCGGAAATTGGGCTGACGTTGGCCAAACTGCAGCGCTCTATCCATCGATCCGACTCGCCATTATGGCAATCGATTTCTGATAGACAGACGCAGCGTTCCATTGCTGGATAACGGCGAAGTTTGGTTGCCCCGGCTGATAGCCGCGACCGGGCTTCCAACCCTTTTTGCGCAGGAAATTTGCGGTCGAAGCCAGGGCGTCGGTCATGTTGTAAAAATCGACCCGACCATCCCCAGTTGCGTCTACTCCATACGTTATGGCGTTTCCCGGTAGGAACTGGGTGTGCCCCAGTTCGCCATGCTTTGCCCCCTTTGTCGCCATTGAAATGCTACCCTGATCGACAAGTTTCAGGGCACCTATGGCATGCGGAACAAAGAAATCGGAACGGCGACAATCATAGGCCAGTGTTGTGATTGCGGAAACGACCTGACTGTCGCCCATAAAGTTTCCAAACCCGGTCTCCATGCCGTGAATGGCGATCAGAACGCCCGCCGGCACACCGTACTGCTGCTCCAGCGCTGCATAGAATTGCGGGTTTCGGGCTTTGCGTTTGCGACCTTGAGCAACGATCACATCCGCGCCCCGCACCTTCATGAACTTGTCCAGTGAATACTTGAAGCTTTTCTGATTGCGATCCGCCGCGATCGTGCCGGTCGCATAGTACGTCTGAGCCAGTGCCTGTAGTCCTTTTTTCCGGACACCTGACTTTTTTGCCTGTTTCGCAAAATCCTTTTTCCAGGCTTCGAACCCGGCACTGGTGTTCCCGCAGGTGGCTGCCGACAACGCCGTTGTCGACGCGAAGACCAGACTTGTGACCAGAATTGCCAGACGCGGCATCAGGTGGACCTCCAATTTTTAGCAGCCCCGGGGTGCAGGGCTGCGGGTTGGTGCAGGACGTCAGGGCAGGGTGGGCGCGATTATATAAAGCGCTTTGAGCGCGGCCCCGGGTTCGGCCCCCGGTAGGATTGTACGAAAAATCTCTTCCATGGTTCCATTGGCGTACATTTCAGACAAAACGGTGTCGATCAGCAGCCTGAAGTCCGCGTCGTTCTTAGCCAATGCAATCCCGTGTTTCTCGATGGTCATGATCTCGGGCGAGATCTTGAAATCCTGCGTCAGGCCTGCGGCGGCATAGTTGAACATCAAAATGGATTGATCGCCGAAATAGGCCGCGATCTCACCCGACGCCAGTGCGTTGATGCCGTCCGGATGAGACGCAAAACGAAGCAACTCAGCCTCGACCCCGGCTGCGCCGAACGAATTTACAACGGCTTCTTCCGTTGTCGTACCACTGCGTACACCGATCTTTTTTCCGGCCAACTGGTTGAAATCCGAACTGGCATCCTTGGGGAGAAGGACCGCGGTTCCGTCAACGTATATAGGGATCGAAAAGTCCACTTTTTCCCGTCGGGACAGGGTTATGGTCGCAGCCCCGCACAACAAGTCGATGTCACCTGATGCCACTTTGTCGAAACGATCGGTCGGTTCAACCACCAGGAACGTGGCCTTGAGGTCGTCCATTTGCAGTTTGTCCGCAATTGCCTGTGCAAGCCGGTCACAAACCAAAGGGGTATAACCCGACGGGCGCCCTGTATCATCGACAAACGACATTGGGGCCGCATCGCTGCGGAATCCGATCTTAAGCTCTCCGCTGGATTTGATCCTGTCGAGTGTCTGGGCAGACGCCGCCGACGCAAACAAAAGGGCCGAAGCGGCAAGGGAAACAAGGCGCATGAAACTTATCCATAAGGTTGAAATCAAATCAAAGCGTACCTGCACAAAGGCGAGGGATAAAGACAATTTCCCAATTCCCCGAAAGGCGCCGTTGCGTAATAGACTACGCGGCCAAATATGCGCGCGGCCTAGTACAGATCAAGCTCGCCTTTTTGCTTAAGCTCCTCAAACCACTCCTCCGCAGTCAAAGGTATCTTTGCGTGTTTAATCATCGTTTCGTTCATGTCGGCCAGATTCGATGCATCCGGCCAGTTGTCAGGCTGCCAGAGGTTGGAGCGCATGATGCATTTCGGACAATGGGCAAAGACAGTTTCCACGTGGATTAGCAAAGCCAGTTTCGGGCTGCGCTTGTTCACGGCCATCGTTTCAAGCAGCTTGGGGTCTTTGCACAAGCGTGCCTTGCCCCGGATTCTCAGGGTTTCGCGCTTGCCGGGAATAAGAAACAGGATGCCAACACGGGGATCACTCAACAGGTTATGAAACGAGTCCATACGCTTGTTTCCCGGCCGGTCCGGAATGGCGAGAAGGGTGTCTGACAGGACCTGAACAAACCCCGGCGGATCGCCCCGGGGCGAAACGTCGATATGTCCGTCTGTGTTGGCGGTCGCGATGACGCAGAACGGGGACTGCGATATGAACTCACGGCAAATCCCGTCGAGCGCAGTAAGTTCCTTGGCAATAATCTGTGGAAGAGGCGGGCCTGAGAGGGCCTCGAGTTCTTCTTTGGACGTTACAAAATCCGTGAAGCCGGCATAAGGATTTTCATCTGACGCCATGGTTCCGTTCCGCAATTGTTTCCCGTGGGAAAGTGTGTGCGGGGGGAATAGTTATGTCAAATCCGGGGCATATAACAAAAAAGGGCGCCGGAACCGGCGCCCTTTCTGAATGAGAACTACTGTCCGTCAGCAGCTGTAGTACATACCGTACTCAACCGGGTGCGGCGTGTGTTCGTAGGTTTCGACCTCTTCCATCTTCAGCGCGATGTAGCCGTCGATCTGGTCTTTGGTGAACACGTCGCCCTGCAGCAGGAAGTCGTGATCCGACGCCAGTGCCTCCAGCGCCTCGCGCAGCGAGCCGCATACGGTTGGGATGTCGGCCAGCTCTTCGGCGGGCAGATCGTACAGGTTCTTGTCCATGGCTTCGCCCGGATCGATCTTGTTCTTGATGCCGTCCAGACCGGCCATCAGCAGAGCGGCAAAGCACAGATAGGGGTTTGCTGCCGGATCGGGGAAGCGGGCCTCGACGCGCTTGGCTTTGGGGCTTTCGGTCCACGGAATACGGACACAACCCGAACGGTTACGGGCCGAATAGGCGCGCAGAACGGGGGCTTCAAAACCCGGGATCAGGCGCTTGTAGCTGTTGGTCGCCGGGTTGGTGAAGGCGTTCAGCGTCTTGGCGTGCTTCAGAACGCCACCGATGAAGTACAGCGCCTCGTCCGACAGGTCAGCATATTTGTCGCCTGCGAACAGCGGCTTGCCGTCTTTCCAGATCGACATGTTCACGTGCATGCCGGTACCGTTGTCACCTGCGATCGGCTTCGGCATGAAAGTGGCCGATTTGCCGTAGGCGTGTGCGACGTTGTGGATGACATACTTGTATTTCTGCAGCTCGTCCGCCTGCTTGGTCAGGCTGTCGAAGATCAGGCCCAGCTCGTGCTGGCACGACGCAACCTCGTGGTGGTGCTTGTCGACCTTCATACCCAGACGCTTCATGGTCGACAGCATTTCCGAACGCAGGTCCTGCGCTTCGTCGATCGGGTTGACCGGGAAGTAGCCGCCCTTGACGCCCGGACGATGGCCCATGTTGCCCATCTCGTATTCGGTGTCGGTGTTCCACGAAGCGTCGGTCGCATCAACTTCGTAGGAAACTTTGTTGATCGAGTTCGAGAAACGAACGTCGTCGAACAGGAAAAACTCGGCTTCGGGGCCCATGTAGGCAACGTCGCCGATACCCGAGGATTTCAGGTAGGCTTCGGCTTTCTGGGCGGTGCCGCGAGGGTCACGCTCGTAGGCTTCGCCGGTGTCGGGTTCGACAACCGAGCAGTGCACGCAGATGGTTTTTTCCGCGTAGAAAGGATCGACATAGGCGCTTTCGGTGTCGACCATCAGCTTCATGTCCGATGCTTCGATCGACTTCCAGCCCGCAATGGACGAACCGTCGAACATGAAGCCTTCTTCCAGAAAGTCCTCATCGACCTGATCGGCCATCAGGGTCACGTGCTGCAGCTTGCCGCGCGGGTCGGTGAAACGAACGTCGACGTATTCGGCGTCTTCGTCCTTGATCAGCTGAAGAACTGCGTCCTTGCTCATTCTCTTGATTCCTCTGTTTGAGAATTCGGTAATAGGGTTACAGCGCGTCCGAGCCGGTTTCGCCGGTACGGATACGGATGGCTTGTTCGACGGGCGAGACAAAAATCTTGCCGTCGCCAATCTTGTCGGTTTTGGCCGCCGAAACGATGGCGTCGATGGCAGCATCGACCTGATCGTCGTCCAGAACGACCTCGACCTTAACCTTGGGCAGGAAGTCGACGACATATTCTGCACCACGATACAGTTCGGTGTGTCCCTTCTGGCGGCCGAAGCCTTTGACTTCGATCACGCTGAGGCCCTGGACGCCGACGTCCTGCAGTGCCTCTTTTACTTCGTCCAGCTTGAACGGCTTGATGATCGCTTCGATCTTTTTCATTCCGGCTCACCTCGCATGGTTGTCAGAGTGGCTATGATCACGTCTAAGATCAGGCGGCAATGCGTTTGCGGTTCTGACAGTATTGCGTCGCACTGAATTTGGGTGGTTGGTTAAGTTTTGAGCGAGTTGCACAAAAAGTAATCACAATTGAATCGTGGTGGATTGAAAATGGCGGAATTGCTGACAGCGTCGCAGATGCGAGAGATCGAAAGGGCGGCGATTGAGTCTGGTGCAGTCTCCGGTCTGGAGTTGATGGAACGGGCCGGGCAGGGCGTTGTCGATGTGATATTCGAGGAGTGGCCGGAGTTGGACCGGCGCGTGGATAGCTCGTCGCCAACGGCCGCAGGAACCGACGACGGAAATGATGGCAGCCGCTCCCCTGAGAACACAGTGTCAGATGAAGAAGGTCCGTTACGGGTCGTTATCCTGTGTGGACCGGGAAATAATGGCGGCGACGGGTTTGTTGTGGCGCGCTTGCTGAAAAAGCGCGGGTGGGAAGTTGAAGTGTATCTGTTTGGCGCGCCGGAGAAACTACCGCCAGATGCGCGAGCGAATTATGATCGGTTGGCCGGTCACGTGGATGTTGCGGAATGGTCTGCCGAGGCGATCCTGAACGGGCCTGCCGCATCGCTGTACGTCGATGCAATTTTTGGGGCCGGCCTAACCAGAGCGCCCTCGGCAGAGATATTGGGGCCACTGACTGAAATCTATGTCGCAGGCAGAACATTCGGGCGGATGGTCTGCGTGGATGCGCCGACCGGTCTGTGCATGGATAGTGGCCGGGCTTTAAGCGATGAGTATGGTGCCGTGTACGGATTTCTTACGGTTACATTCCATCGCATGAGGCTGGGGCACGTCTTGGGCGATGGGCCCGGTTACTGCGGGGAAGTGCGGGTCGTCGACATTGGATTGGGCGGAGCATGTGAGGATGCCGTCAGGCTGCTGGATGATGGTTCTGCATTCGCAATAACGAAGGCCAGTGGCGACCATAAATATGATCATGGTCACGCGCTGATCCTTTCGGGCGGACCCGGCAAAACGGGGGCAGCGCGCTTGGCGGCCAGAGGTGCGCTGCGGATCGGAGCCGGGTTGGTGACGCTTGGTGTGCCTCCTGCGGCCCAGATGGAAGTGGCCAGTCAGATCACCGCGATCATGTTGAAACGTGTGGAAGATGCCGACGCTTTGTCTGGAATCCTGCAAGACAAACGGTTGAACGCGCTTTGTCTTGGTCCGGGGCTTGGACCCGAGCGCGCGCGCGATCTGGTTTCTGTAGCTTTGAGAGGGGCAGGTGAGACGCGCCCGACCGTTTTGGATGCAGATGCATTATCGGCATTTGCTGAGAACCCCGGAACGCTTTTTGAGTCCTTGCATGAAGACTGCGTTGTGACCCCTCATGGGGGCGAGTTTTCGCGCCTCTTTCCTGACCTTGCCAAAAAAATGAAACAGACCCCAACGAAAGGCCCGGCTTGTTCCAAAGTGGACGCCACACGGGAAGCGGCGCGTCGGGCAGGTTGCGTGGTTCTGTTCAAGGGGCCGGATACGGTAATTGCCGCGCCTGACGGTCGGTGTTCAATCCATGCGGCATTTTATGAGTGCGCCGCACCGTGGTTAGCAACTGCAGGATCGGGCGATGTACTGGCTGGTTTCATAACCGGGCTTTTGGCGCGCGGGTTCACTGCAATGGACGCCGCTGAAACCGCGGCCTGGTTACACGTAGAAGCCGCACGAGAATTCGGACCCGGGTTGATTGCGGAAGATCTGCCCGAACAACTCCCTGCAATCATGCGGAGGATGGATATCCGTTAAGTCATTGGCTTCGTTATGGAGGTAAATTGCTCACCCCGGTTGGCGAATTGGGTTTTCAATACTTCTGAAGACGATGATCAGAATTGTGATCCGGTGATTTGAGCGGGTAATGGCCGAGCGGGGGGTGACTCGGCAAAAAATTGCTGAGACCTGCGTCGGGAATGCATAGCGAGTATTTGCTTATTGCAGGGCTCAGCGGGCAGAATTCACTTGGAATGATTTTCTTGAATAGAACGAGTGCGGATAACGCCCTGAAAGGAAACAATATTATTTCCTGAAGGGGGTGTGCCCTGTGGCTTTATTGCAATGCTTGCATTGGTCTGGCAGCGATCCTCTGGGAAACAATGCGCTCTGTTCACATTTGAGCAGTACCTGAAACCGGAACTTTTCATGGTGAGTGAAATGACCTCGAAAACTAAAATTACATCGGTGGCCGCCGTTCTGGCTGCAACCACCGCGATTCCCGCTGCTGCGGAACTGAAATACGACAACAACAGCGGCGGTTATGTTCTGCTGTATGGACAATTGCACCCGGCCCTGATCTCGGTCGATGACGGGCAGGACACCGAGACCCGCGTTCTGGACAACGATTTGTCCAACAGCCGCGTTGGCCTGCGCGTGTTCCAACCTTTTGGGGCGAATGAATTCACCTTCCGGTTCGAAACCGGTCTGGGCCTTCCCAACTCGAGTCAATGGAACCAGTTGGGCACCAGCTTCAACGGGTGGACTCGCGAAGATATTCGCCACGTTGATTTCGCGTTGAAAGGCGACTGGGGTACTGCATCGGCTGGTCAGGGCAGCATGGTTTCAGATGGTGCAGCTGAGGTCGATTTGTCCTATGTCGGAACTGCGCTTTATTCGTTCACCAATGATGAAAACGGCAGCTTCTTTTACCGTGACACTGCAGGAATGCTGAGCGGCATCACCGTTGGCGATTCCAGCAGCAACTTTGACGGTACACGTCGTGGTCGTATCCGGTATGACACCCCGGAGTTCAACGGTTTCTCGGCTGGCTTCGCATATGGTCAGAACATCCTGTCTTCCAGCGATGACGACGACTATTACGACGTTGGTGTATTCTACAACAACACCTTCGCCGGTGGTGTCGAATTCGCCGCTGGCCTGGCCTATGCCGTGCGCGAGCGCGACGACAATTCCGGCGACCGCAAGGACACGATCGGTTCGGCTTCGGTGCTGTTGCCAAGCGGCCTGAGCTTTACGCTGGCTGGCGGTACCCGCAGCGACGACCAAGCTGGCGCGACGGACCCGAACTACTGGTACGGCAAGATCGCGTATGAGGGCGACTGGATATCTTGGGGTAAAACCGGCGTCGGTATCGACTACTATGACGGGTCGGATTTCGACACCAATGGCTCGAGCACCAAGGCGTGGGGTATTGCGGTTGTTCAGCGGATCGACAGCATCAACACCGATGCCTATCTGAAATACCGCAATCACGATTTCGACGACACCGCGTCGACCTTTGACAAGAACGACGCCTGGGTACTTGGTGCCCGCTGGAGGTTCTGATCCAAAGATCACATCCTTAGAAGCGCCCCGGCATTGTCCGGGGCGTTTTTTGTTCAAATCGACGGCAAAACAAGGCTGATCCGGCCTTTGCCCCTTGCGCGCAGCCGGTAGGGCAAATAGAAGGCGTCAAATTTGCCCGGCGCGCCTTTTTGCGCGCCCCGAATCCTATGGGGACTACCATAATGCAGGTTACCGAGACGCTGAACGAAGGTCTGAAACGCGGCTACAACATCGTTGTCACCGCTGCCGAACTGGATGACAAGGTCAATGAGAAGCTGACCGAAGCGCAGCCGGAAATCGAGATGAAAGGCTTCCGCAAGGGTAAGGTGCCGATGGCCCTGTTGAAAAAACAGTTTGGCCCGCGTCTGCTTGGCGAAGCGATGCAGGAAACCATCGACGGTGCAATGAACCAGCACTTCGAGGACAGCGGTGATCGTCCGGCGCTTCAGCCCGAGGTCAAAATGACCAACGAGGACTGGAAAGAAGGCGACGATGTTCAGGTCGCGATGTCCTATGAGGCGCTGCCAGAAATTCCCGAGGTTGATCTGAAGTCGATCGAGCTGGAAAAGCTGGTTGTAAAAGCAGACGATGCGGCCGTTGAAGAAGCCCTGAAAAACCTGGCAGAAACTGCGCAGGACTTCAAAGCCCGCCGCAAAGGTTCGAAAGCCAAGGACGGCGATCAGATCGTGTTCGATTTTGTCGGAAAAGTTGACGGCGAAGAATTCGAAGGCGGTTCCGCCGAAGACTATCCGCTGGTTCTGGGATCGAACAGCTTCATCCCCGGTTTCGAAGAGCAACTGGTCGGTGTGAAGGCAGAAGAAGTAAAAGACGTCAATGTCACCTTCCCCGAAGAGTACGGTGCCGAGCATCTGGCAGGCAAAGACGCCGTTTTCACCTGCACCGTTAAAGAGGTGAAGGAACCGGTTGCCGCCGAGATCAATGACGAACTGGCAACAAAGTTTGGCGCAGAGGACCTGGCAGGGCTGAAGTCTCAGATCACCGAGCGCCTGGAAGCGGAATACTCCGGTGCCGCCCGCGCGGTCATGAAGCGCGGCCTACTCGACGCTCTGGACACCAAAGTTTCGTTTGATCTGCCGCCGTCGCTGGTCGAAGCAGAGGCCAAGCAGATCGCCCATCAGCTGTGGCACGAAGAAAACCCGGAAGTCGAAGGCCACGACCACGCTGAGATCGAGCCGACAGACGAGCACAACAAACTGGCCGCGCGCCGCGTGCGTCTGGGCCTGTTGTTGGCTGAGCTGGGTCAGAAGGCCGAAGTGGAAGTGACCGATGCCGAGATGACTCAGGCCATCATGAATCAGGCGCGTCAGTATCCGGGTCAGGAACGTCAGTTCTTTGAGTTCATCCAACAGAACGCCCAGATGCAGCAACAACTGCGTGCGCCGATCTTTGAAGACAAGGTCGTGGACTACGTGTTCGAGCTGGCGCAGGTTTCGGACAAGGAAATCAGCAAGGACGAGCTGCAAAAAGCTGTCGAGGCTCTGGAAGAGGAGTAATCCTCTTTCTCCCCACTTTCTAAGTGGGGGCAAAAAAATACGGAGCCGTCAGTAATTTGACGGCTCCGCGTGGGTGGCTTTGTACCTATGAGGTGAGGGGGTCAGGCCTCATGAGCAAAAGCACGGGGGGTTTGTAGCAGAGCGGTCTTTTGCTCTGGCGTAAACTTGTCTGAAAGCGCTTCGATCAGATCTAGAACCGCTTGTCTTTCCTTGTGCGTTCTTGCCGAAGTCATCTGTTCGACAAAGTACTTCTCAAGCGTATTCAGTGGTTTGTGGTCACGATTTGCCGGTGGTTGCAAGGTGCTGATCTTGGCCGGAGTGCGGCTTTTCTCGAATAGCTCAAGCGCGGCGTCTTCGCTCAGAAAAACATCGTGTTCGATACTTGCGTATTCCCGGATGGATTTGATGCGCTCGTCCGAGCAGTCCATCAATGCTGCCATCGCTGTGACTTTTCCCATCGGCTTGGCGCTGCCAAGATAGTCACAAGGCGCGTTGCCCGATCGTTTCAGGACGCGGTTGATCACCGGATCTATTACGGCGACCGCATCCAATACACCCGCTTTCTGAGCGTATTCAAAAGAGCCAAGCATCACTTCGCTTGTGACGTACGAGACGGTGTTCTTTCCACGACCGCCCCCTAACTTGTTTGTATCAACGCAGAATCGTGTCGCTTCCCAGACCTGAGAACTGCGCAAGGGCGGCTCTCCGTCAAGGATATCGCTGAACACGTCCGCAAGCATGTGCGGCCCTGTGGTCTGCAAAAGGCGCATGCACCCAACGACTTCCCCCTCGTCGTTGATGCTGACGACATGTGTCGGGTGTAAATTATCGAATTCATCCCGCTCACGCCCCTCTACGACTTTAACGTCCCAGCCTAGCCGGTCGCTAAATACGCGAGCGCGCAATTTAAACATTTCGTCCAGAACTTCACTGAACTTGTCCGCGTTCAGCCCGTCAATGACAATGATCATGTCATCCCCCTCGAGTCTTACTTGTCCGTAACGCTAACGTTACAAGACTTACGCGTCGGGGCTATTGGGGGTTTCCCGTATTTTTGTGATTTTTTGCCTTAACCGGGGTAGATCAGGCCCAGGCTAATGGCCCGTCCCACTGCTTGGGGCGTTGTCAGGGCCCCCAGCTTTTCCCGGCCTGAGCGCATGTGGACTTCGACGGTTCTGTGGGAAATGCACAGTATATCGCCAATGTCCTGCTGCGATTTACCTTCTGCCACCCATTGCAGGATTTCCTTTTCCCGCGAAGACAAGGGGGGAAGGTACAGCGCTTTGGCCAAAAGGCCTGATCGCATGACGGTGTCGTGGATATGTACCGCCGCGACTTGCAGATCCGCAATGAATTCTTTCTTTTGCGCTTCCCATTCGTTGTCTGAACAATCGCGTGTGACGTTCAGCAACCCGCATTCGCCATAAGGCCCACGTATGGGGACCGTAAGCCCACGGCTAGTTATCCCGAAATCGCTGGCGTCGCGGAACACGGCCTTGAACTTTTTATCCTGTTCAAAACGGCTCCAGTCCACCGGGGCTATGCTGAGTGCGGATTTATACAACGTTGGGTCGAGGTGATGGAATCCCTGCTGACCATAGTGCAGCTTCCATTCGTCGGGATAGTTGGCATAGCCCTGGACGTCCCCTTGGACTGCGTTCATCGTGGCGTATGACGCATAGTCAAACCCCAGCGACTCGCAAACTGAGTCCAATATGGCACTGGCGGTCGTTTCTTCTTGGTCGACCGCAGCCAAGTCTATCAGTTTCACCATACACCTCTTGCATGGACACCGGCCCCATCCACGGCGGCGCCTTACTCACCATATTCGCGTCATAACCTAGCGTCAAATATTCGGTTAAGTACAGATGTTATTCATTATGTGCGCTGTTATACTGCGATTACTTGGCAACACCCGTCTTTCCGACCCAGACTTGCATACAGGTTGTGGACACTCCGATTTGTACCGCAGTTTACAGCGGTTTTGTTCGTAATCCGGACCCTTTTCCTAGTTGGACTGGACCAGACCTGTTTCCACTAACATGCCGCGTTTTTTGGCCTCGGGATAGTAACCCTTTGCGTACAGGAATATTGCACGCTGCTGATCGCCGTCAGACAACAGCCAGGCGCCGCGCAGGTACTTTCCTGCAAATTCGAGGTTGGTATCCGCATCCAGCAATCCTTGGGGCTTTCCGCGATATCCCATCGATCGGGCGGTTGCCGGCAGGATCTGCAACAAGCCGTAGTAAGGCCGGTTTACAGCCCAGGGGCGATGGGTGCTTTCACGGATTGCCAGTTTGTGGACCAGTTCCCGGGGAAGCTCATAGTGATCCGCCCATTTGTTGATCGACGCGCGCAATTCCGGCGTTTCGTTTGGATAAAGCGGTGGGTCGAAAGGTTCGTTTCGGCTGCTCAGGCGGTCGTTGGACAAGCCGCAGGCCGCCAGCGGACCGGCGACCAGTAGTGCCATGAAATTGCGGCGGGGCAAAGTCGTCATGCGTATTCTCCGTATTCGCGCCGGAATGATAAGGGGACAGGGCGCCGTCGCAAGCGGGACGTCGGGTCTTGGCCGGAAATTGCTCAGCGTCGATTTGGGGCAGCAATAGAAAAAGCCGCGCAGAAAATGCGCGGCTTCTCAATCTTTGTACCAGCCTGATATCAGGCTTTGGCTTCGTCTTCTGCTGGCGCTTCCGCGGCCAGTTCCTCGTCATCAGACGCGGCAGTTCCGATATCGTCGAACAGTTCGGCAATTTCGAATTCAGCAGCGGCTTCTTCTTCAGCAGCCAGTTCCTGAATCGATTTGCCCGATGCCTGCAGTTCGGCTTCTTCTTCCGAGCGGGCGACATTCATCTTGATTTCGACGTCGACCTCAGGGTGCAGTTTAACTGCAACCGAGTGCAGACCCAGTTCCTTGATCGGTGCGATCAGGATGACCTGTTTCTTGTCGACGGTGAATCCGGCCTCGGTGGCGGCATCTGCTGCGTCGCGCGGTGTGACCGAGCCATACAGAGCGCCGGCATCCGATGCCGAGCGAATCACGATGAACTGCTGACCGTCCAGCTTTTCAGCCAGTGCTTCAGCTTCTTTCTTGGTTTCCAGGTTGCGAGCTTCCAGCTGCGCTTTCTGGGCCTCGAAAGATGCGATGTTGGCGTCCGATGCGCTCAGGGCTTTGCCCTGCGGCAGCAGAAAGTTGCGGGCGTAGCCGGGCTTGACGTCGACGACGTCGCCCATCTGACCCAGTTTCGCAACGCGTTCCAGAAGGATAACTTGCATGTCAGTCTCTCCTTACTTCACGGCGTAGGGCAGCAGGGCGAGGAAGCGGGCGCGCTTGATAGCACGGGCCAGTTCACGCTGCTTTTTCGCCGAAACGGCGGTGATGCGCGAGGGAACGATCTTGCCGCGCTCAGAGATGTAGCGCTGCAGCAGACGGGTGTCTTTGTAGTCGATCTTCGGCGCGTTGTCGCCCGAGAACGGGCAGACCTTACGGCGGCGGAAAAATGGTTTTGCGGCCATGGCTTTGTGTCCTTTCCTCAGGCGTTGATCAACGGCGCTCGCGGCGTTCGCCGCGGTCGTCGCGCTTCTGCATCTGGACCGAGGGGCCCTCGGCATGCTCGTCGACCTTGATGGTCAGAACGCGCATGACGTCATCGTGCAGACGCATCAGGCGTTCCATTTCCTGAACGGCGCCAGCGGGGGCGTCGGTCTTGAGGAAGGCATAGTGGCCCTTGCGGTTCTTGTTGATCTTGTAGGCCATCGTCTTGACGCCCCAGTACTCGCTGTCGACGACGTTGCCGCCGTTGTCAGCCAGAACGGTGCCGAAATGTTCGACAAGGCTTTCTGCCTGCGCGTTGGACAGGTCCTGACGCGCGATCATTACATGCTCATACAGTGGCATGTGCACTCCTGTTTCTATCAAGGCGCATTTCATAGGCGGGGTCCTGATCCCTTCGCGACCCTGCCACGAGAGGCTGCGCGGTTCATACGTGCTTGCGAAGGATGGCCCCATATACACGTTTGTACGGCAAGGACAAGCCCCGCCAAAATGCCTTGGTCGCGCCGCCCTAATACCTTTGCTGCGCCCAATTGCTGACTCTTTTCGGCTCAAAGTTGAACTCAACCCGGAAACAACCCGGATAGTAGGGTAACCAGCGACAGGGGCGCGAGAAAGATGACCGCCATAAATACAAATACAGTACAACAACCGGCTTCGGTGTCGGCCTTTGATAACTCCGTACCTGTGATGATCACATTCGCAGCCAACTGGAGAGCGCGGATGGTTCTGTGCCGCGTCGTGGGGGCATTCCTGATCATCAGCGCGTTTTCGATGTGGCTTATGCCCGGCTCCGTCATGGGGGCCGAAGTCTGGCCGATCAAACTGGCGGCTTCGCTCTTGTTCCTTGTCGGGGGTGTAAGCCTGTTGACGCTGGAAGTTCTGGATAATCGCCCGGATGCATATTTTGATCCCATCCGCCGCGAGGTGCGTGTGTTGCAGAAAAACGAGAACGGGCGTCCTCAGACCGTGTTGCGTCGCAGCTACGACACGCTGGGTGGAGCGCATTTTGCCGACGACCGGGTAGAGCTGTTCGACATGGATGGCAGCCTGCTGATGAAGCTGCCTCTGGAATCGGCGGAAGTCAGCCGGGCGTTGAAAGGGCAACTCAGCGGAACGGTGCCAATTTCAGTCTAAAAATCGTTCTGTTCAAAAAGGAACAGAATTTGTTAGCGAATAAAGGTTGTGTGCCGCCCTAGGGCGGCACATCTTCTTTTTGGTGCAACCCAAACGGTTTGCGTTCACTTTTTTGCGGAGATTGCTATGAAAACCACCCTCCTTGCCGCTGCTCTGGCCGTTTCGGCGTCCGCGGCTTTTGCAAGCGCCGAGAAATACGTCCTGGATTCCAGCCACAGCCAGGTTGTTTTTACCTACAACCACCTTGGATTCTCGACCACCACCGGCATGTTCTCGGGGTTCGAGGGCGAGATCATGTTTGATCAGGAAAACCCGGCTGACTCGAGCGTGTCGGTTTCGATGCCGGTCGTCGAGATGATCACCGGCTGGGCGCCCCGTGAAGAACACTTCATGTCCGAAGATTTCTTTGCCGCAACCGAAGGGGATCTGGTGACCTTCAACTCGACCGCGATTGAAGTCACTGGCGAAAACACCGCGAACATCACCGGTGATCTGACCATTAACGGTGTGACCAAGCCGGTTGTTCTGGACGCCAAGTTGAATCAGGTTGGCGAGCATCCGATGGCGGGGAAACCCTGGGCGGGCTTTGACGCGACGACGACCTTGCTGCGCAGCGACTACAATCTGGGCAAGTTTGCTCCGTTTGTAGGCGATGAAATTGACATCCGGATCTCGGTTGAGGCGCAAAAGGCCGAATAAGTCTCAGACATACAGGGAATAGCAGGCCGCCGGTTCCATGGAACCGGCGGCTTTTTTGTGCACTTTATGAACCGCAAAAACGCGGATGTCAGTTTTCCTGTCTGCTTGCGGTCAATTCAACCGCCACCTCCACCGCAAAAGCCAATGAATCCTCTTTGGGCATGCTTTTCCCGATGTCGAAATCCAGTCGGTTCAATTCAACCGATCCGGCCATGTTTGCCTGACCATCCTGAATATCCAGGGTGAAGGGCAGCACGATGTCCAACGTCTGATCCCGGATTGTCAGGGGGCCGCGTGCCTCAAATCCATCGTCGGTCCTGAACAGGTCGGCTTTGAAATTAGCCGTTGGAAATTGTGTACTGTCAAAGAAGTCGGCACCCATTGCCTGATCTGTCACGGTACCAAGGGTGAGCGACCCGATGGAAACGGTGACATCCACAGACCCCGCTGGCCCGTTTTCGGCAGGATCGTCAAACGTGATGGCGGCCGTCCATTCACCGAACTGTCCTGTAACCGGGCTACCAAGCTGTGTGATCGTGAGTGACAAAGTGCCTTCCTGCACCTGCCAGTCGGACTGAACCTCGGCCAATTCCGCAGCATCTTTCCCGCCACCCGAATGGTCAGAGTAAGCGCCTATGTACCAACCGCCAGTCAGAGCAGCGACCCACAGCAGCAAGGCAGCAAGGGCGGGTGTTGACGAGTGGTGTTGCTCGGTCGGTTCCGGTGCATCCGAACGACCCGGTAGCATTCGGCGCAGGGTGCTGTCCTTGTCGATCACGTGATGTTTGATGGCGCCAAGGACGTGCAGCGAAACTGCACCCACCAGAACCCACATAAGCACCCAATGCAGGCCAGCTGTCGCTTCGGCCAGTGGAACGGATTTCGGGATAAAGGGCAGGTTTTGCCCAAAGGGCCACAGGATCGGCGCGAAACCTTCGGTGGCAGCGTGATGTATCCAGCCGGTCAGGGGTACAAGAACCAGTGATCCGTACAGCAGCCAGTGGACTGTTTCGGCGGCAAACGCCTCTGGTTTGTTGTCGGCGTTCAGAAGGCCGGGTTTGGTTTGCGTCAATGCCCAGACGATTCGGGCCAGAGCGACAAAGAAGATCGTAACGCCAATTGTTTTGTGCAGCGAAAACAGCCTGGCGGCACGGGCAATGTCTTCTTCGGTCGTCGGGATCGCCGGGTCATAGATTGCATGGGCAATATCATTCGCGACCCACCCAAGCGGGAGTACCGTAAAGATCAGCAGGGCAGTCAGCCAATGGAAAGTTTTGGCAATGCCTCCGTAGGTGCTGTGGGTGTTGGTAAGAGGCATTGTGTGTGGCTCCGGATTACTGCTTTCCGCCAACCTAATTATATGATGCGGGGACACAATACCGCGAAATGCACATGAGGCGTGTCGAGATGCAGAGCTTGTGCCGCCCGCGCAGTCGGTTTACACCCCGCCGCAACCTAACGTCATCGAAGAGGTTTCAATGACAATCGCGTTCGTTTTTCCCGGGCAGGGCGCCCAGACCATCGGAATGGGCAAGGCGCTGGCAGACGCATACCCCACAGCCAAGGCAGTTTTCGACGAGGTCGATGATGCGCTGGGTGAAAAACTCAGCACGCTGATCTGGGAAGGTGAAATCGAAGAACTGACCCTGACGCAAAACGCGCAGCCCGCCCTGATGGCGACCTCGATTGCCGCGATGCGGGCGCTTGAGGCCGAAGGTGCGTCGATCTCGAAAGCATCTTATGTGGCAGGGCATTCGCTGGGAGAGTACTCGGCGCTGGCCGCCGCTGGGGCATTGTCAGTTTCGGATACAGCCCGGTTGCTGCGGACGCGCGGTCAAGCAATGCAGAGTGCAGTTCCTGTGGGACAGGGCGCAATGGCTGCAATTCTCGGACTGGATCTGGACGCGGTGCGGGCCGTGGCGGAAGAAGCTGCTCAAGGAGAGGTCTGTCAGGCCGCAAACGACAATGATCCCACACAGGTTGTTGTTTCCGGTGCCAAGGCTGCGGTTGAGCGCGCGGCTGAGATTGCAAAGGAAAAGGGCGCAAAGCGTGCCATCATGTTGCCTGTCAGCGCGCCATTTCATTGCGCACTGATGCAGCCAGCTGCGGATGTGATGGCCGAAGCCCTTGCATCGGTTGAGATCAAGGCGCCCGCCGTACCCCTGATCGCCAACGTCCGCGCCGAGGCCGTGACCGACCCCGATCTCATCCGGCAACTGCTGGTCGAGCAGGTGACCGGATCGGTGCGTTGGCGCGAGAGTGTTCAATACATGGCGTCACAGGGTGTGACCGAAGCTTGGGAAATTGGTGCCGGCAAGGCGCTGTCCGGCATGATCCGCAAGATCGACCGTGCAATCGGGTCCAAGGCTGTTGGTTCGCCCGAGGATGTACAGAAGGTCACTCAGGCCGACGCATAACGAACAGGGCGCGCTATTTTCAGGCGCTGGGAAAGGAAATTGGATGTTTGATCTATCGGGAAAAAATGCACTGATAACCGGGGCGTCCGGAGGTATTGGTGGCGATATCGCCCGCGCACTGCATGGCGCCGGTGCAACTGTCGGTTTGTCGGGTACGCGGGTTGAGCCGCTTCAGGCACTGGCCGATGAACTGGGGGACCGCGCGCATGTTCTGCCCTGCAATCTGAGCGATCTCACCGCTGTCGAGGCGTTGCCCAAACAGGCGGCCGAAGACATGGGCTCGGTCGACATTCTGGTCAACAACGCTGGTATCACGCGCGACAACCTTTTCATGCGCATGTCGGATGATGAATGGCAGAGCGTGATCGACGTGAACCTGACCGCCACAGCAAAGCTGTGCAAGGGTGTCTTGCGCGGGATGATGAAGGCGCGCTGGGGTCGCATTATCAACATTTCTTCGGTCGTTGGTGCAACGGGGAACCCGGGGCAGGTCAACTATGCCGCCTCCAAGGCGGGCATGGTGGGCGTGACGAAATCACTTGCCTACGAAGTTGCGACGCGGGGCATCACCGTGAACGCCGTGGCGCCGGGTTTCATCACGACGGCAATGACAGACAAGCTGAACGATGAACAGAAATCAGGCATTCTGCAGCAGGTTCCGGCAGGGCGCATGGGTGAACCGTCCGAAATCGCGGCGGCCGTTCTGTATCTTGCAAGCCCCGAAGCGGGTTATGTAACCGGCAGCACCTTGCATGTGAACGGCGGTATGGCCATGTTGTAACCGCGATTGAGGTCGGCGCGAAAGCGTTTGCCTCTTGCGTCGTCTGTGTTATAGGCGGCGCATGCATGCGGAGGCCGGTCAATTTGGGCGGCCTTCAACTTTCCCGGGCATCCGGGAGATAAACCGCCCGGTACGGGCAAATCAAAGCCACCCCGAGCGGGCAAGGGCAGAACCGGGCAGAGCGCCCTGAAGGAATGAGGAATTGACATGAGCGACGTCGCAGATCGCGTGAAAAAGATCGTTGTTGAGCACCTGGGTGTCGAAGAGGACAAAGTAAGCGAAAACGCTTCGTTCATCGACGATCTGGGCGCAGACAGCCTGGACACCGTTGAGCTGGTTATGGCCTTTGAAGAAGAGTTCGGCATCGAGATTCCCGACGATGCGGCCGAAACAATCCAGACTTTCGGCGACGCCGTCAAATTCATCACCGAAGCTTCCTGAGTTTCGATGTGAGATCAAAAGCGGCGCTTCCGGGCAACGGAGGCGCCGTTTTTCTATGGTTAGTTGGATTTCCACCTTGCGTAAGTGATTTCGATTTGCACTCTGGTGCAAGAGGCAACATCGACGCGGGCAGGGCATGATACGATCCACCCCGATGATAAACACGGCGCGGTTGACGCTTTGCGCAATGCGCCCCGAGGATTTCAAGCGGTTCGCCGAGATATGGCGCACCCCCGAAGTTGTGCGTCATATCGGTGGCAAGCCCCGAACCCGGGGCGAGGCGTGGGACGCGTTTCTTCGCAACGCCGGACATTGGCAGATGGCGGGTTTCGGACAATGGGCTGTGGTCTTGCAGTCCAATCGCCTGATGATCGGGCAAGCTGGATTTTTTTACGGTGATCGGGGGATGGGCGAGGATTTTGATACGTTCCCCGAGGCTGGCTGGGTGCTCTCTCCCGAATCTCAGGGACAGGGTTTCGGATATGAGGCCGCGCAGGCCGCGCACGACTGGTTCGACCGGGTGATTCCGGGCCCCTTGGTTGCAATGGTCGATTCGGCCAATGAGGTGTCCAGAAAATTGGCAGAGAAATTGGGCTATGACCTCATGCGCGAGGCGTGTTTCAAGGGCACCCCGGTTCATTTGTTCCGGCGAAATGGCCCTCGGGACAGGTTTTAGACTACGTTTCGATCTGACACGCCGCAAATGAAGCGTCTGATGCCGAAACCGTGTAATGAGCGCGGTTTTCGTCAGGCTATGCTACACTGAATTTGCATAGCGATTGAGCGGAGGCTGAGGCTCATGAGGATATACCCAACAATGGAACTTCAAGGTGGCCGGTGCGTGACCTTGGACAAGGGACGCCTGGACGAAGCCATGATTTGGCATGTCGATCCGGTTGAAACCGCGCGCAGCTGGGCAGCGGCGGGTGCCGAATGGATGCATCTGACGGATTTTGATGCGATTGAAGGTCAGAACACCAACACCGAACTGGTCGAAGAAATCATTCGCTCGGCCGAGATTCCGGTGCAGCTTGCCGGTGGTATGCGTAGCCGCGAAACGGTAGAGCACTGGATCGACAAAGGCGCAGGCCGGATCGTGATCGGAACAATGGCGGCGCGCGATCCGATTCTGGTCAAGGAACTGGCTAAGCTATATCCGGATCAGATCGTTCTGGCCGTTGATGTCTGGCAGGGTCAGGTGATGACCGAAGGTTGGCGCAGCCAAAGCGCGTTTACCCCCGAAGCCTTTATCGAAGCCTTCGCCGACACTCCGTTTGCTGCCATCCTGGTGACAGATATCGACAGCGATATGGAAGATGTCGAAGCTCAGCTGGGTCTGATCTCGGGTCTTGCGGCGAATTCGCGAACACCTGTAATCGCCAGTGGCGTGGTGCGCACGGTCGACGATATTTCGCGTCTGGCCTATGTGCACAACATTTCGGGCGCTCTGGTGGGACGGGCGCTGTTCCGCAAGACAGTTGACCTGAGCGAAGCGCTTGACGTCGCAAAATCGGCTCATGAGCCAGTAGCTGAGTTTCAGTAGAAGTACCGAAACATCGAAATACGGCAATCTGCCCCTCCTGCTAAATTCGGGAGGGGCATTTTTTGTGCAATGCCGTAATCTTATGAAATAGCTTGCGGCACCGCCGGGCAGGATCTCGCCAGTTCAATATTTACCCTCGCTCTTGCCCCCGGACCCTTGGCCGGGGTATGAGCGGTTCTCAAACAGGAAGCAGGCAAGAGGCACTTCATGCGCAGAGTCGTTGTAACCGGTCTGGGATTGGTCACTCCTTTGGCCAGCGGGGTCGAGGAAACCTGGTCGCGACTGCTGGACGGAGAGTCCGGCGCAGGCCCAATCACCAAGTTCGATGCCGAGGCAAGTGGGGTCGCCACGACCTATGCCTGCGAAGTGCCGCACGGTGACGGAACGGACGGAACCTTTAACCCCGACGACTGGATGCCGCCGAAGGAACAGCGCAAGATCGAGGACTTTATCCTGTACTCCATCGCGGCTGCGGAAATGGCCTGTAAGGATGCCGACTGGCTGCCAGAAGACGAAGAGGCACGTCTGCGTACGGGCGTTCTGATCGGGTCGGGTATCGGTGGGCTGGGTTCCATCGCCGACACTGCGAACCTTATCCGAGACAAAGGTCCGCGCCGTGTATCGCCCTTCTTTATCCCGGGCGCGCTGATCAATCTGGCATCAGGTCAGGTATCGATCCGACGTGGTTTCAAAGGGCCGAACCATTCGGTTGTGACGGCCTGCTCGACAGGCGCACACGCCATTGGTGACGCCAGCCGTATTATCCGCGCCGGTGATGCGGATGTGATGGTTGCTGGCGGTGGTGAAGGCTGCATTTGTGAAATCGGCATCGCCGGGTTCAATGCATGCAAGGCGTTGTCCACGAAATACGGCGATAATCCCAAGGCGGCCAGCCGTCCGTACGATCAGGACCGTGACGGCTTTGTCATGGGTGAGGGCGCAGGGATCGTCGTGCTTGAAGAATACGAGCACGCCAAGGCCCGCGGCGCCAAGATTTATGCCGAGGTGCTGGGGTACGGTATGTCCGGCGACGCCTATCACATCACCGCACCGTCCGAAGACGGTGATGGTGCGGAACGGTCGATGAGGGCCGCGCTGAGAAGCGCAGGGCTGGAGCCGAAGGACGTGGATTACATCAACGCGCACGGTACCTCGACCATGGCCGACACGATCGAACTGGGCGCTGTTGAGCGTCTGTTGGGCGAACATGCGGCCAATGCGACCATGACCTCGACCAAATCGGCCACCGGTCATTTGCTGGGGGCTGCGGGTGCGATCGAAGCAATCTTTTCGATCCTGGCGATCCGGGATCAGGTTGCGCCTCCGACGATCAATCTGGACAACCCTGCGGTCGAAACCGCGCTGGATCTGGCGCCGAATGAGAAACGTGAGCGCGAGATCAACGTGGCTTTGTCGAACTCTTTCGGGTTTGGTGGCACCAATGCGAGTGTGATTTTCGGAAAGGCCGACTAAATGTGGCGCGCGCTTGCATCGAACATGCTGACCGTTCTGGCGGTCGGCCTGTTCCTCTTGGCTGGCTTGGTCCTGTGGGGGCAGGCGCAATATTCCGCAGAAGGTCCGTTGGAAAGCGCGATCTGCCTGCGGGTAGAACGCGGGTCCAACATGTCCCGTGTGAGCCGTGACCTGCAGGAAAAGGGTGCGGTAACCAGCGCCACGATTTTCCGGTTGGGTGCGGACTATGCGGACAAGTCTCAGCAGTTGAAGGCGGGCAGCTTTCTGGTGCGTGAAGGTGCGTCGATGGAACAGATCGTCGACGACATCACCAAGGGCGGGGCGAGTACGTGCGGGACCGAGATCGTTTACCGTATCGGCGTGACGCGAAATGAGACGCAAGTGCGAGAGCTTGACCCGGCGACGCTTGAATTTGTCGAAGTTGCGTCCTTCAATCCCGCTGAAGGGGAAGTACCTGAATCTTATGCCGAAAAAAGCTCTGAGGCAGATACGCGCTTTCGTGTGGCCTTGGCTGAAGGGGTTACATCCTGGCAGGTTGTAGAGGCCCTGAAAGCGGTGGACGTGCTGAGCGGCGAGGTGTCCGAACTGCCACCGGAAGGAATGCTGGCACCGGACAGTTATGAGGTGAGGCCAGGAACAGAGCGCAGCGAAGTCCTTGCGGAAATGCAGGAAAAACAGCAGCTTAGGGTGAATGCAGTTTGGGAGAACCGTCAGGATGGTTTGCCGCTGAGCAGCCCGGAAGAAATGCTGATACTTGCCTCGATCATCGAAAAGGAAACCGGTGTACCGCAGGAGCGCGGGCAGGTTGCCAGTGTTTTTGTGAACCGCCTTGAGCGGGGCATGAAACTGCAGACGGACCCGACCGTGATTTATGGCGTCACCAAGGGACAAGGCGTACTGGGCCGTGGTCTGCGTCGTAGTGAACTTCGTCGTTCAACCCCTTGGAATACTTATCTGATTGATGGGTTGCCTCCGACACCGATTGCCAGCCCGGGCCTTGCGAGCCTTGAGGCGGCGGTTGCGCCGGATGAGACGAATTATGTGTTCTTCGTTGCTGACGGCACGGGGGGGCATGCCTTTGCCGAAACGTTGCAGGAGCACAATCGCAACGTCGCCAAATGGCGCGAGATCGAGGCGGAGCGGAAAGCTCAGGACAACTGATAAATCTTCCGGTTTGTACCAGTTTCCAGTGGGGTTCTGTACGTTTTGTACAACAAAAAATGCGGACCGAAGTTAAGATTTCTTAAACGGAAATCTCAGTCTTTGGTCCGCTTGAATTCCGCGATTGAACGCTGACAAGCCCGGATGCCAAGGCGTTGACGCTGTGCGCGCGAATGGAAAATTTTGCAAAATTGGTGTAACATATTGGCCGAGGGGTATGCGATGCATCGACGCCTGTCAGCCATCTTGTCTTCTGATGTCGTCGGTTACAGCCGGGCAATGGAGATCGACGAATCCGAGACCCTGTCAAAGCTGAAATCCAACCGTCAAAATGTGATTGATCCTGCGGCCGAAAAATTCGGGGGCCGGACGATTAAGTTGATGGGTGATGGCGCATTGATGGAATTCGCCAGTGCAGTCGACGCGGTCGCTTTTGCTGTCACGGTGCAGACTGAAATCAGAAACAACAATGCGAAGTCACCTGACGATCTGTGCTTGCAATACCGCGTTGGCATCAATGTTGGTGACATCGTGGTAGAGGATGACGACATTTTTGGGGATGGCGTCAACATATCGGCGAGGCTGCAATCATTGGCCGAGCCCGGCGGCATCTGTATTTCCCGTTCGGTGCATACTCAGGTTCGAAGCAAACTTGATTTGACGTTCGAGAGTTTGGGTGAGCAAAAGGTCAAGAATATCGAAGAACCGGTTCCTGCCTTCAAAGTGGTTCTGGATGAACGCGCCGACAGCCTGTCGATGCCGGAAACAACACCGTCAACCGGCCGAAAGCCGGTTTCCCGGAGATTGGTCGCAATATTGGCTGTTGTTCTGCTCATGGTCGCGGGGGGCTTGTGGTGGGCTACAAGCGTCAGGAATGCCACCAATGCGGACATGAGGTCGGGGCTGCCGCGCCTTGCGGTCATGGCCTTTGATGATCTGAGTACAGGTGATGAAAGGTCGTATCTGAGTGACGCCATAGCCGAAGGTCTGATCACGGAACTGTCCCGTGTGCCGGAAGTTTCGGTTCTGGCCCGAAATACAAGTTTTTCCTACCGCGATGCTCCAGTGAATGTGGTTGAGGTCGGACGAGAGTTGAACCTGTCTTACCTTGTCGAAGGCAGCCAGCAAAAGAACGGGGATCAGTTGCGTGTGACGGTGCAGCTGATCGATGCAACGTCCGGTGAACATGTTTGGGCGGACACATACGACCGTGAAATCGGTGACCTTTTTGTCGTGCAGGACGAGATTGTGCGCGCCATTGCCGCCGCGGTTGGCGCGCGAGTTGGGTTTCGCGACCCGCCGGTGACGGGCGCGGCGTCGGTGAATGCGCTGCACTATCACCTGAAAGCAAGGCAGGAGCAGCGGAAATTCACGAAAGAGGGCGCCTTGGCCAGTCTGGAATTGAACAAAATGGCTGTGCAGGCTGATCCGGATTCTCACTTCGGATACATCGGCCTGGCTTTTTCCTACATGGCAGGATACCGGCGCGGCTGGTCCGATGTTGATCGGGACGAGGCATTGCGGCTGGCCGAGGAAGCAGCGGAAAAAGCCCTGTCACTGGATCCAAACGCCCCAGGTGCGCAATATGCCCGCGGTTGGGTGCATTATGGAAAAGGGGAACTGGAAGAGGCTGTTGTCCATTTCAAAAAAGCCATCGAACTGTATCCGAGTTCGTCGCGATACATGAACACATTGTCATTGCCTTTGATGAGCCTTGGACGGTTGGAAGAAGCTGCTGCGGTTTTGCAGGAAGCCATGGAACTGGACCCGCATCATCCGGATCACTTCAAGGCCAACCTCGCCTGGGTGCAGTATATACTCGGCGATTGTGAAACCGCACTGGAAACCTATAACGGACAGCGGAACCCTCCAAGCCTGCGCCTGCGGACATTGGCGACGATATATATTTGCCTTGGCCGCAAGGATGACGCGCGGCAGGTGATTGCCGAATTTCTTGCAGACAATCCTGATTACAGCATCACCGAAATGCGGTCCTATCTGGACAGGGAATATCACGCGAAAGAGTATCTTGAGCAGTGGTATTCGGACCTGCGGATAGCAGGGATGCCGGAATAGTCGATTGCCACAGGGCGGTCAGGGTGCCCGGTGGGCAAGAATTTATTAATCATTCCGGTGCGTTGGGCGTTGCGCACCTGTTGCGAAAACCTTGACTTTCCGAACTGACTCTCGTATAGGTTGTGTCATGCTAGAAGAAGTGGGCGACGGCCCCGGGGCAACCCGGTGGCCGTTTTTCATTTCTCTCGTGCGGAAAAACTCACGCATGAGGTCACAGGCAAACATGACTTTGATTACCCCGGAAGAGCGGATGTCCCAAACGGCGGAACTGTTGCAGTCGCTGGAGGCATCCATTCGCGGTCTGCGGCAAGCGGCGGAAGACCTGCGCAAGCAGATCGGGACCGGGGAGGATGCAGATCTTGCTGGTTCAGCCAGGCAACTCGGGCAGCTGGAGGGCCTGATCCGAAGTTGTCAGAAAGTGGAGACAAGCCTTGTCGAACAACATCACAAACAGATCGGAATCGCCCAGGGGGGCTATGCACTCGATCTTGAACGCGCCCGGTCTGAGATCGGGTGCAGACTGGCTCGCCTCCGCCGATGCTGCGGTGCGGGACCGATTTCTGAGTGAGATCGGGGAGGGGGGGCTGTGTGCCCTCCCTTTCCTGTTCGAGTTCTGGGCGCTGCCGCACCAGTTGCCGCCCGAGGGGGATTGGCGAGCCTGGGTGATCATGGGCGGGCGTGGCGCGGGCAAGACGCGGGCCGGGGCCGAATGGGTGCGATCGATGGTCGAGGGGGCAAAGCCGCTGGACCGAGGAGAGGCCAGTCGGGTGGCATTGGTCGGTGAGACCTTTGATCAGGTGCGCGACGTGATGATCTTTGGTGATAGCGGGATATTGCGGTGTTCTCCGCCGGATCGGCGTCCGGTGTGGAAAGCATCCGAAAAAAAACTTGTCTGGCCCAACGGGGCCGAGGCGCAGGCGTTTTCGGCGCATGATCCCGAGGGGTTGCGGGGGCCGCAGTTCGATGCGGCATGGGTGGATGAACTGGCCAAGTGGAAAAAGGCCGGAGAGACATGGGATATGCTGCAGTTTGCCCTTCGGTTGGGAGAGCGACCGCGGGTCTGTGTGACGACCACACCGCGAAATGTGAAGGTTCTGAAGGAATTGTTGGCGACTCCGTCTACCGTGCAAACTCATGCGCCGACCGAGGCTAACCGTGCCAATCTGGCGGAGTCTTTTCTGGACGAGGTGCGCGCGCGGTATGCAGGCACACGGCTGGGGCGGCAGGAGTTGGACGGGGTGCTGCTGTCGGACGCCGAGGGGGCGCTGTGGACGGGCCCGATGCTGGAGGCGGCGCGGATTGACCGGGTGCCTGAACTGGACCGTATCGTGGTGGCGCTGGACCCGGCGGTGACGGCAGGATCAGACGCGGATGCCTGCGGGATCGTGGTGGTCGGTGCGCAACTGCAGGGGCCGCCCGAGGAGTGGCGGGCGTTTGTGCTGGCCGACCGGACGGTGCAGGGCGTTGGCCCGGCAGGCTGGGCGCAGGCGGCGATTGACGCGATGGATGATTTCGGGGCTGAGCGGCTGGTGGCCGAGGTCAATCAGGGCGGCCAACTGGTTGAGGAGGTCGTGCGGCAGGTGGACCCTGTGGTCCCGTTCCGGGCAGTGCGTGCGTCGCGTGGCAAGGTAGCCCGGGCAGAGCCTGTGGCGGCCCTGTACGAGCAGGGGCGGGTGGCGCATGTGGCCGGGCTGGACGCGCTGGAGGAGCAGATGTGCCAGATGACAGCGCGCGGATTTGAGGGGCAGGGCTCACCCGACCGGGTCGATGCGCTGGTCTGGGCCTTGCATGAGTTGGTTGTGGGGCCTGCAGGGGTATACCGGAGGCCGAGGGTGCGGGTTTTGTGAGGATTGTGTTTTCTTAAGTCGCGAAAACCAATCATATGCTTTGAGCCTATTCAAAAACGCTCAAATGGCATCCGGCATTTTGCTTCGCTACTTTTGCCTGGAAAAGAACTTCAAAAGCAGAGCCCTTCGGCTCAATTTGACTGCTACAGAAAGGTTAGAATACGCTTCTGAAAAAGGAGGACGAAGTGTATTTTACGATTATTCTGTCATTTGTGTTTCTTATTTTCATTTCGCCGTTTGCAAACGCTGAGGTCGGTTGGCGCGAGGGAGCTGTGTCACACCGGAAGTTGCCACCACCGGGAATTACAGAGTCTTACGTCAGATTGGATGTTCCCCATATTAGGCAAGGCGAAAATCTTTGCGTGCCAACTTCGGCGGCAATGGTTGTTCAGTATTTTGGGGGTAGAATTGATCCCGTCGAACTAAAAACCATCGCTGAAGGTCACAAGCCCAAAAGCCAAAGAAATTCAAAGTTTACATATTGGAGAGATGCCAACTACGCTCTTCGCAAGTATGGGTATCGGTGGAAAATTCGCGATTACCCAAAATCATCCTCCGGCTTTAAGTCTGGTCTTCGCGATATAAAGGCAAGTTTGAGAAAAGGCCGCCCGGTACTTATCGATGTCCACCAAGATGAAGGTCACACGTTTGTCGTCATGGGCTTTAATGATGAAGCACAGGTTGTCTACATTCGCGATCCAAACTTGCCAGGAAAACAGTCTCGCATTTTGAGTTATGCGGTACTGAAGGAAAATTGGCACAACCATAGATTCGCGAACAACCGCAGCGCTTTTTTCGCGTACCCGAAGTAGTCTGGATTAAACTGCTGGTTTCGTACTGCCCATCCGGAACAGAGTTTTGAAACTGTAAGACTCAGGGTTCGTCTGAAGAAAGCGAACGGTTGCTTTTTTTGTGACGCGGCAGTCTGAAACTATGGCTGTGATGGATCGTGGCAAAGGGCCGAGATCGGTGTTGCCCAACCTCCGTACGCCCCATTCCCGAGGTTTAAACTTCTTTCCCTCATAACTCCTTTCAACAAGCCGGGCAGAGCGGCGGCAGAAAGGAGCACAGATGGTATTCGATTTCTTGCGTCGTGGATCGGCTGGGGAAGCGCCGGAGGCAAAGGCGAGCGCTGCGGGGCCGGTGGTTGCGTGGCAGACGGGTGGGCGCGTGGCATGGAGCCCTCGGGATGCGGTGTCGCTGACGCGGACCGGGTTTTCGGGGAACCCGGTGGGGTTTCGCTCGGTCAAGCTGATTGCCGAGGCGGCGGCGGCTTTGCCCCTGGTCCTGCAGGATCAGACGCAGCGCTATGACGTGCACCCGATCCTGAGCCTGATGCGGCGTCCAAATGCGGCGCAGGGGCGGGCGGAGCTGATGGAGGCCTTGTTCGGGCAGTTGCTGTTGTCAGGCAACGCTTACGTCGAGGCGGTACAAGCCGAGGAGGGCTTGCCGGTTGAGCTGCATGTTCTGCGCTCGGACCGGATGAGCGTAGTGCCGGGGGCGGATGGCTGGCCCAAGGCGTATGATTATACAGCGGGGGGCAAGACGCACCGGTTCGCAACGGAAAACATCTGTCATATCAAATCCTTCCACCCGCAGGACGACCATTACGGGTTCTCGCCGATGCAGGCGGCGGCGATGGCGATTGATGTGCATAACAGCGCGTCTCGCTGGTCGAAATCTCTGCTGGATAATGCGGCGCGGCCTTCGGGAGCTCTGGTTTGGAAGGGCGGTGATGGCCAGGGGGTTATGGCCGAGGATCAGTTCCGCCGTCTGTCTGACGAGATTGAGCAGAACTATCGTGGCGCGCGGAATGCGGGTCGGCCGATGGTTCTGGAAGGGGGTCTGGATTGGAAGCCGATGGGCTTTTCGCCGTCCGACATGGAG
Organism: Ruegeria sp. BJ6; assembly: GCF_056537885.1. NCBI lineage: Bacteria > Pseudomonadati > Pseudomonadota > Alphaproteobacteria > Rhodobacterales > Roseobacteraceae > Ruegeria > Ruegeria sp. BJ6. Next base: position 320,943 of record NZ_JBQFSG010000002.1, read on the forward strand.
TTTCAAAAGACCAAGGAAGCCGCCGCCCGCGAGATCGCGCTGGCCTTTGGGGTCCCGCCGATGCTGCTGGGAATTCAGGGCGACGCGACCTATTCGAACTATCAGGAGGCCAACCGGGCGTTCTATCGCCTGACCGTGCTGCCCCTGGTGACGCGGGTGGCGGCGGCGGTGTCGGAGTGGCTGTCAGCCTTTACCGGCGAGGAGTTGGTGCTGAAACCCGATCTGGATCAGGTGCCTGCGCTGTCGGCAGAACGCGATGCGCAATGGGCGCGGGTCAGCGGGGCGGAGTTCCTGACGGATGCGGAAAAGCGGGCGCTGCTGGGGCTGCCGGAGCGCGCCGATGGCTGAGGGGTATCCGCCGTTCGACTGCGCGCCAGGCCTGCGTCTGGCCGCGCATGAGCGGGTGGCCGAGATCCAGCACGCGCATCTTTGTCGGCGGCTGGATCAGATCGAGGACATGATGGAGCGGCTTGAGCGGCGATTGTGGCTGACGGTCTACGGTGTGGCGGCGGTAATTCTGGCGCAGGCGTTTCAGTCGTTTCTGGTGGTAACGCCATGAGTTCAGCGGGTTACATGGAGAAGTTGATGGATTTGGAACACAAGTTCGCGCGGTTTGGAGACGGGTTGTCTGTTAGCGAAGACGCTGTGATCGAGGGATATGCCAGCCTGTTCGGTCAGGTGGATCAGGGCAGCGACGTGGTACAGAACGGGGCCTATCGTGCTTCGCTGGCGGGGCTAGAGAAGGCAGGTCAGCGGGTCAAGATGCTGTGGCAGCACGACCCGGCGCAGCCCATCGGCGTGTGGGACGAGGTGCGTGAGGACGGCAAGGGCCTGTGGGTCAAAGGGCGTCTGCTGGAGGCGACGCAAAAGGGTCGTGAGGCGGCGGAACTGATCCGGGCCGGGGCCATCGACGGGTTGTCGATTGGCTATCGCACCAAACGGGCCGTGAAGAATGACAAGGGCCAACGGGTCCTGACCGAACTGGAGCTGTGGGAGGTGTCGCTGGTGACATTCCCGATGCTTCCCAGTGCACGGGTGGCGGCAAAGGGGACAGACCCCGAGGCCGAGAACACCTGGCGCAGTATTGCCGAGGTGTTTGATCACGCCCGGCAGGAGCTGGCGCGGACCTAGCGCGCCTCAATCCCACCCAAACAAGGAAGTGCTGATGAGCAAGACCGAGATTCCGGCCTTGACCGGAGAGGGTGCGCCCCTGGTTCAGGAGGTGAAGCAGGCGATGGCTGGCTTCGTGAATGAATTCAAGGGCCTGAAGGCTGAAGTTAAAACCAAACTACAACAGACAGAAGAGCGACTGACCATGCTGGATCGTAAATCAACCATCGCGGCGCGCCCGCATCTTGCGGCCTCGGGCACCGAAGGAGCACCGCACCAAAAGGCCTTTGATGCCTATGTGCGTTCGGGTGACGATGACGGGCTGCGCGGCCTTGAAATGGAAGCCAAATCTCTGTCCAGCGCCGTCAACAGCGATGGCGGCTATCTGGTCGATCCGCAGACTGCCGAGATCATTAAGTCGGTGTTGAAATCCACCGCCTCGATCCGCTCGATTGCATCGGTGGTGAATGTCGAGGCAAACTCGTTCGACGTGCTGATCGACCATACGGATGTGGGCGCTGGCTGGGCGGATGAGACCTCGACCGCGACCGAGACGGCGACGCCGTCGATTGACCGGATTTCCATCACACTGCACGAGCTGAGCGCGCTGCCCAAGGCCTCGCAACGCCTACTGGATGACAGTGCTTTTGACGTCGAGGGCTGGCTCGCCGGTCGCATCGCGGACAAGTTCGCCCGTGCCGAAGCGGCGGCGTTTATCTCGGGCGATGGTGCGGACAAGCCCAAGGGTATTCTGGATCACGCCAAGGTCGACAATGACGTCTGGGCGTGGGGCAATCTTGGTTATGTGCCAACAGGGATCGACGGCGGTGTCGATGCGGATGCGATTGTCGATGTGGTCTATGCGCTGGGCGCGCAGTACCGCGTCAATGGCACCTTCGTGATGAACTCGAAGACTGCCGGTGTGATCCGCAAGCTGAAAGACGGCGATGGCCGCTTCCTGTGGTCGGATGCTCTGGCTGCGGGTGAGCCTGCGCGTCTGATGGGTTATCCGGTGCTGATCGCCGAAGACATGCCGGACGCGGGCAGCGACAGCTTCTCGATTGCGTTCGGTGACTTCCAGGCCGGTTATACCATCGCCGAGCGTCCCGATCTGCGCGTGCTGCGCGATCCGTTCAGCGCCAAGCCGCATGTCCTGTTCTACGCGACCAAGCGCGTGGGCGGCGACGTCAGCGACTTTGCTGCAATCAAGCTGGTGAAATTCGGCACCGCCTAAGCGGTGACGGATCCGGGGGGCTTTGCGCCCCTCGGGCGGCGGGCGCGGGCCGGGGTGAGATCCCCTGCGTTGTCTAGCTGCTCCCCTCCGTCCGAGCAACGTGGGGCGGCGCGTGCCCGTCATTTTCCAAGGATGCGGCCCCCGGAGGGGTCCGAGATTGCGGAGAGAATGGATGATGTTGATCGAAGAAACCGCCATCGCGGATGCGGCGCTGCCGGTGGATCAGTTCAAGGCGCATCTGCGGCTGGGCACGGGGTTTGCCGAAGGCGATGTGCAGGACGAAGTGCTAAAGGGATTCCTGCGCGCGGCGATTGCAGCGATTGAGGCGCGCACCGGCAAAATACTGATCGAGCGCAATTTTTCGTGGAGCCTGAACAGCTGGCGCGATCACGCGGGTGAGGTGTTGCCGGTGGCTCCGGTAACTGCGGTTGACGCGGTAATGGTTACGGATGCTGCGGGTGCCGAGACTGCGGTGGCAGCGGATGCCTACAGGTTGGAACGGGATTTGCAGCGGCCCCGGTTGCGCCCTGCAGGTTCAGGATTGCCGATGATCGCTACGGGCGGGTCAGTGAAGATCACATTTACGGCCGGGATGGCACCTGATTGGGGTGGGCTGCCCGCCGATCTGGGTCAGGCGGTGCTGTTGCTGGCTGCGCATTATTACGAATACCGCGACGAAACGGCGTTGAGTGACGGGTGCATGCCATTTGGCGTGACCAGCCTGATCCAGCGCTATCGGATGGTGCGGTTCGGTGCCGGGGTGGCGCAATGAAGACGCCCAGGTTGAACAGGAAACTGGTGCTGGAGGCACCGGTGCGCGCAGCCGACGGGTCCGGTGGGTACACCGAGAGCTGGCAGGCGTTGGGCACCCATTGGGCCGAGGTTACCGCGCGCAGCGGGGCTGAGCGGCAGGTTGCCGGGGTACCGGTGTCACGGGTCAGCTATCGCATCGTTGTGCGGGGTGCGCCCGAGGGGTCGGCCATGCGGCCCGCGCCGGATCAGCGGTTTCGCGAAGGCGACCGCCGCTTTGTTATCCGCGCGGTCGCTGAACGAGATGGGCGTGGCCAGTACCTGACCTGTTTCGCGGATGAGGAGGTGGCGGCATGAGCTATGGCGTATCGGCTGCTTTGCAGACAGCGGTGTTTCAGCAGCTTTCGGGGGATGCAAAGGTCGGCACCCTGTCAGGTGGCGCGATCTATGACGCGGTGCCCGCCGGATCGCTGCCGCAGACTTATGTGACGCTTGGACCGGAGGAGGTGCGAGAGGCCTCGGACCGGTCGGGCGGTGGTGCCGTGCATCGGTTCACGGTGTCGGTGGTTTCCGGGGCTGCCGGTTTCGGCGCGGCCAAGACGCTGGCCGGGGCAGTGTGTGATGCGTTGGAGGGCGCATCACTGACGCTCGACCGGGGTCGCCTGGTGGGGCTGTGGTTTGAACGCGCCTCGGCCCGGCGCACGGGAACCGGCGGCGCGATCCGCCAGATCGACCTGAAATTCCGCGCCCGCGTGGAAGACAACTAAGCAATCATTGGAGAGAGCATATGGGTGCCCAGAACGGTAAGGACCTGCTGGTCAAAGTGGACATGAACGGCACGGGTCTGTTCGAGACCATCGCGGGGCTGCGTGCCACGCGGATCAGTTTCAACGCGGAAAGCGTGGATGTGACCAGCCTGGAAAGTCAGGGCGGCTGGCGTGAGCTGTTGTCGGGGGCGGGGGTCAAGTCGGCCTCGATCTCGGGTTCGGGTGTGTTCCGGGATGAAGGAACCGACGAACGCGCGCGGCAGCTGTTCTTTGACAGCGAGACGCCGGCATTTCAGGTGATCATCCCCGATTTCGGCATTGTCGAGGGGCCGTTTCAGGTGACCGGCATCGAATATGCGGGCTCGCACAATGGCGAGGCGACCTATGAGATGAGCATGGCGAGCGCCGGTGCGCTGAGCTTTACGGCGCTCTGATGGCCAATCCGTGGACGGGCGAGGTGGCGCTGACCATCGACGGAGAGCGGCGGGTGCTCAAGCTGACCCTGGGCGCTTTGGCGGAACTGGAACAGGAGCTGGGCGCGGGGTCACTGGTGGAGCTGGTGCAGCGGTTCGAGGGCGGTGGTTACTCCAGCGGTGATGTGCTGGCGCTGATCGTGGCCGGGTTGCGGGGCGGCGGGGCGGATGTCACCCGCGCCGATCTGCTGAGCGCCGGGATCGAGGGTGGCCCCATGGCTGGCGCACGGGCGGCGGCCGAGCTGCTGGCGCGGGCCTTCATGGTGCCGGAACAGGCATGAGCGGGTTCGACTGGCCAGCCCTGATGCGGGCCGGGTTGGTCGGCCTGCGTCTGGCTCCGGATCAGTTCTGGCGTCTGACCCCGGCCGAGCTGCGGCTGATGCTGGGGCAGGGCGCGGGGATGCCCGCCATGAACCGGGCCGGGCTGGATGCGCTGCTGGCGGCTTATCCGGACAAGGAACAAGGAGAGCGTGATGACGGATCGTGACGGGTTTGACGACCTGCAGGAACGTGGCGAGGCGCTGGGATATGCGCTGGGCGATGCGGCGACGATGGCGGCGGCCTTTGACACCCAGATGAAGCGGGTTCGGTCAGCCTTTGCAGAGACGGGCAAGGATGCGGCCACATTGGAGCGCGGCATGTCCAGCGGTCTGCGCAAGGCGTTTGACGGCGTGGTGCTGGATGGCATGGGCCTGTCGGACGCGCTGGATGTGCTGAAGAACTCGATGATTCAGACCGCCTATGCGGCCGCGATCAAGCCGGTGACGGATCATTTCGGCGGGATGCTGGCCAATACGGTTGGCGGTCTGGTTCAGGGCATTCTGCCTTTTGCGGATGGCGGCAGTTTTGCGCAGGGCCGGGTGATGCCGTTTGCCAATGGCGGCGTGGTCAGCGGCCCCACCACCTTTCCGATGCGCGGCGGTGTCGGCCTGATGGGCGAAGCGGGCCCAGAAGCGATCATGCCGCTGGCGCGCGGACCGGATGGCAAGCTGGGGGTGCGGAATTCGGGGGCGGGGCGCGCCGTCAACGTGGTGATGAATATCACAACCCCCGACGTTCAGGGGTTTCGCCGCAGTCAGGGACAGATCGCAGCACAGATGAGCCGTGCGCTGGGGCGCGGCAATCGCAACAGGTAATTCGGGGAGCAACGCATGAACTTTCACGAGGTGAGGTTCCCGGCCAATCTGAGCTTTGGCTCGGTTGGGGGACCGGAGCGGCGGACGGATATCGTGACGCTGGCCAATGGTTTCGAAGAACGCAACACCCCCTGGGCGCATTCGCGGCGACGTTACGACGCCGGGGTCGGGATGCGCTCGCTTGACGATGTCGAGGCGCTGATTTCGTTCTTTGAGGCCCGGCAGGGACAGATGTTCGGATTTCGCTGGAAAGACTGGTCGGATTTCAAATCGGGTGCGGCCACGGCAGATGTATCGATGCAGGATCAGGTGATCGGCAGAGGGGACGGCGCGCAGACCTCCTTTCAGCTGCGCAAATCCTATGCCTCGGGCGGGTTCAGCTATGAGCGGCCCATCGTCAAACCGGTTCTGGGCACCGTGCGGGTCGGACTTGAGCAGGACGAGCAGAAAGAGGGCGTGGATTTTGACGTCGATTTGACGACCGGCGTGATCACCTTGTTCAACCCTCCTGCCGAGGATGTACAGATCACAGCCGGGTTCGAGTTCGACGTGCCGGTGCGCTTTGATACCGACAAGATCCAGACCAGTGTCGCCAGCTTTCAGGCAGGCGATGTGCCGAATGTACCGGTGGTGGAGGTGCGGGTCTGATGGAGTTGAAGAAAAACGCCCTTTACGCACATGTCAAAACCGGCCTGACCACGCTGTGCCGGTGCTGGTCCATCACCCGGAAGGATGGGGTGGTGCACGGCTTTACCGATCACGATCTGGAGCTGAGCTTTGCCGGGGTCACGTTCAAGGCCAATACCGGGTTGACGGCCTCGGCCGTTGAGCAGGCGACCGGGTTGTCGATTGACAATGCCGAGGCGATGGGCGCGATCTCCGACGCTGCGGTGCGTGAAGAGGATATCGAAGCCGGCCGGTTCGACGCGGCCGAAGTGCGTGCGTGGCTGGTGAACTGGGCCGATACCAGTCAGCGTATTCTGCAGTTCCGGGGATCGATCGGTGAATTGCGGCGCGGCGGTGGTGCCTTTCATGCCGAGCTTCGCGGGCTGACCGATCTGCTGAACCGCCCGTTGGGGCGCGTGTATCAAAAGCCTTGTACAGCTGTGCTTGGCGACGAGAACTGCCAAATCAACATCTCGGACCCAAAGTTTTCGGGCAAGGCAGAAATCCTTCAGGTGGCAGACGGTGGCATTTTCCGGTTTGGGGGCATGGGCCGTTTTCAGAGCGGCTGGTTCAAACGAGGACGGCTGGAGATCATCTCGGGCAGCGCCAAGGGGCTGTGGGGGACGATCAAGCATGACAGGCTGCGCAAGGGCGTGCGGACCGTGGAACTGTGGCAGTCGATCGGCGGCGGCGTCGCTGTCGGTGATCAGGCACGGCTGATTGCTGGATGCGACAAGCGGATGCCGACTTGTCGAACAAAATTCGAAAACATTTTGAATTTTCAGGGTTTTCCGGACCTGCCCAGCGAGGATTGGGTGATGGCGGTGCCCAAGAAGGGCCAACCCAACAACGGGGGAAGCAGGCGGTGACAATTACACGGCAGAATATAGTCGATGAGGCGCGGACCTGGCTTGGAACCCCCTATGTGCATCAGGCGTCGGTCAAGGGGGCCGGAACGGATTGTCTGGGCCTGCTGCGCGGCGTCTGGCGAGAGCTGGTCGGGCACGAGCCCGAGGCGGTTCCGATTTACAGCACGGACTGGTCCGAGCCGCAGGGCGAAGAGCGGTTGTGGGATGCAGCCCGTCGCCATCTGGTCGAGAAACCCGGCCCTGATCTGGAGGCTGGCGATGTGCTGCTGTTCCGGATGCGCGATGTGGCCGTGGCCAAACATCTGGGGATCGTCAGCGCAACGGGTGAAGCTCCGCGTTTCATTCATGCCTATTCCGGGCATGGCGTTGTCGAAAACTCGCTGAGTGAGCCGTGGCGCCGCCGGGTGGTGGCGCGTTTCGAATTTCCCGAGGGGGTAAGCTGATGGCGACAATCATTCTATCGGCGGCGGGTGCCGCACTCGGTGGGTCAATCGGTGGAACGGTGGCCGGGTTGTCAACCGCGGTCATTGGCCGGGCGGTCGGAGCAACCGTTGGCCGCCTGATCGACCAGCGGATGATGAGCCAGAAGGTGATGGGCGGCGGCAGCGAGGTTGTCGAAACCGGCCGTCTGGACCGGTTCCGCCTGACCGAAACGGGCGAAGGCGCGCCAATGGCCACGGTTTTCGGGCGGATGCGGGTCGGCGGACAGGTGATCTGGGCCTCGGAATTTCTGGAAACGCGTAGCACGACGACTGCGTCCCAGACCACAGGCGGTGGAGGAGGCAAGGGAACGCCAAAGCAGCCCGAGGTCACGACGACAACCACCACGCACAATTACAGTTATTCGGTCTCGCTGGCGATTGCGGTGGGAACGGGCGAGATCGCGGATATCCCCAGAATCTGGGCGGATGGCGAGGAACTGGCCCATGACGATCTGAATATGCGGATATATCACGGGACGAAGGGCCAGTTGCCCGACCCGCTGATCGAAGCGACCGAGGGTGTCGGCAAGGTGCCTGCCTATCGCGGGACGGCGTATGTTGTGATCGAAGATCTGGCGCTGGGCCGTTTCGGCAATCGCGTTCCCCAGTTTTCGTTCGAAGTGGTCCGGCAGGAGCAAAAGGGCATGCCCGGCTACGGGGACAGGTTGGCCAGTATTATCAAGGGTGTGGCCTTGATGCCCGGCACAGGTGAATACACGCTGGCGCGTGATCAGATGAACTATACCAAAGGCAAGGGGCGGTCCTGGGCGGCCAATATGAACTCTCCGTCCGGCCTGTCGGATCTGGTGGCATCAACACGCGCCCTGCGACGCGAATTGCCGGGATGCGAGGCGGCCTCGCTGATCGTGTCATGGTTCGGCAGCGACTTGCGGTGCAACGCATGCCAGATTCGGCCCAAGGTCGTACAGGGCGATGTCGAGGGGGACACGATGCCGTGGCAGGTCGCCGGTCAGACCCGGTCTGCTGCGCAAAAGGTCAAACTGGTCGATGAGCGTCCGGTTTATGGTGGCACGCCCGCCGATGGCTCGGTTGTTCAGGCTATTCGGCACCTCAGGAGCCAGGGCAAGCGTGTCATGTTCTATCCGTTTATCCTGATGGATCAGCTTACGGACAACGGTTTGGCCGACCCGTGGTCGGATGCCGAACACCAGCCGCACCTGCCGTGGCGCGGGCGCATCACGCTGAGCAAGGCACCGGGCCGCGAAGGATCGCCCGACAAGACGGCTGCGGCGGATATGCAGGTGGCCAAGTTCTTTGGAACGGCGAAAGCGTCGGATTTTGTGATCGGCGATGGTGAGGTGACATATCACGGGCCACAGGAATGGGGGTTGCGTCGGTTCATTCTGCACTATGCAGCGCTGTGCGCGGCGGCAGGGGGCGTCAATTCGTTCTGCATCGGGTCCGAGATGCGGGCGCTGACCCAAATTCGGGGCGCATCGGGGTTTCCTGCGGTTGCGCAACTGAGATCTTTGGCGGCTGAAGTGCGGGCCTTGCTGGGGCCGAACACCAAGATCGGGTATGCGGCGGACTGGTCTGAGTATTTCGGGTATCAGCCTGACGATGGCAGCGGCGACAGGTATTTCCATCTGGACCCGTTATGGGCGGACGAGAACATAGATTTTGTCGGGATCGACAATTACATGCCGCTGTCCGATTGGCGGGATGGCGACGATCATCTGGATGCCGCCGCCGGGGCGCGGTCGATCTATGATCTGAAATATCTGCAAAGCAATATCGAGGGTGGCGAAGGGTACGACTGGTATTATCGGGGTTCGGATCAGTCCGATGCTCAAATTCGCACGCCCATCGAGGATGCCGATCACGGGGAGCCTTGGGTCTGGCGCTACAAGGATCTGCGCAACTGGTGGTCGAAACCGCATCACGAGCGGATCAACGGCGTTCGACGGCCCAAACGGACAGCATGGAAGCCGAAATCGAAACCGATCTGGTTCACCGAACTGGGATGTGCTGCCATCGACAAAGGGACGAACCAGCCGAACAAGTTCATTGATCCCAAATCATCGGAATCGAAGTATCCTAAGCACTCCAATGGCTTGCGTGACGATCTTATGCAGGTTCAATACCTGAGGGCCGTTTTGGGATATTGGAATGCGCCCGGAAAAAACCCGATGTCCGACGTCTATGGCAGGCGCATGATCGACCTGACCAACGCCTATGTCTGGGCGTGGGATGCGCGGCCATATCCGACATTTCCCAATTTGCGTGCGTTGTGGAGCGATGGTGACAATTATGCCCGTGGCCATTGGCTGAACGGGCGGTCCGGGTCGCGGACCCTGGCATCGGTCGTGGCGGAAATCTGTTACGCGTCAGGTGTCACGCAGATTGATGTGTCCGGGTTGTGGGGCATCGTCCGGGGCTATGTAATCGAGGATGTGACCGACGCCCGCTCGGCCTTGCAGCCCCTTATGCTGCGCTACGGGTTCGATGCGATTGAGCGGGATGGCGCGCTGAGATTCCGGATGCGCGACGGAAGAAACGCCGTCGAGATCGCGCCGGATGAGTTTGCGATCAGTGCGGAAATCGACGGCGATGTCGAACATGTGCGCGAGGCCGAGGCACAGATGACCGGGCGCGTGAGGCTGCGCTTTGTCCAGTCGGATGCGGATCATGACGTGATCGCCGAAGAGGTGGTTCTGCCGGATACCGAAACCCATGCCGTCGCGGTCAACGAAATGCCGTTGTCCATGACACGCAGCGAAGGCCGGCAAACCGTGGAAAGGTGGCTCAGCGAGGCGCGCGTCTCGCGCGAGACGGCGCGGTTTGCCTTGCCGCCTTCAAAGATGGAACTGGGTGCTGGTGACGTTGTTCGCCTTCCGGGAACCAGAGAAGGAGAGCAGGGCGGGCTGTATCGGATCGACCGGATTGAGCAGGCGGAAATGCAGCTGGCTGAAGCGGTCAGAATTCAGCCTGGTGTCTATCTGACCTCGGACCTGCCCGAAGATGAGGTCGCGGCCAAGGCCTTTGTGGCGCCCACGCCGGTCTTGCCGGTATTTCTGGATCTGCCGCTGATCACGGGTAACGAGGTGCCCTATGCCCCATATCTGGCGGTGGCAGCCAATCCGTGGCCGGGTAACGTTGCCGTCTATGCATCGTCAAACGACGAAGACTATGCGCTGCGCGAGGTCATCGCCAGCCAGGCCGTGATCGGGTTTACGGAAACGCCCCTTATCCGGGCAACACCCGGGCTTTGGGATGAAGGTGCCGCGCTGCGGGTCAATCTGATTGACGGGGTGTTGGAATCCCGCCCACGTCCGGCCCTGCTGAACGGTGCCAATCTGGCGGCCATCGGTGACGGCAGCACCGGAAACTGGGAGGTTTTTCAGTTCAGCAACGCGATGTTGCAAGGGAAAGGCATTTACGAGCTGACGGGTCGGTTGCGAGGACAGTTGGGCACGGATGCGATGATGCCGAATGTCTGGCCTGTCGGGTCGATGTTCGTGTTGCTGGATGACAGGGTGTATCAGACCGGGCTGTTGCGTTCGGAACGTCGTGTGGCCAAGAACTATCGAATTGGACCGGCAAGGCGCGGATACAACAACAGGTCGTATACCCATCTGGTCGAGGCCTTCGAGGGCAATGGCCTGAGGCCTTATTCTCCGGCACATCTTTCCGCGCGGCTTACGGGCGGTGGTACCCGGTTCTCGTGGATACGGCGTACTCGTGTTGACGGGGACGACTGGACCGGGCTGGACGTGCCATTGGGTGAAGAAAGCGAATCCTACATTCTGCGTATCCGCAAGAACGGTGAAGTTCGGCGAGAGATCGTCATCGGGGACCGCAACTGGTTGTACAGCTTGTCCAAACAGGCCGAAGACGGGATTTCCGGCGACTATGTGGTTGAAGTTGCACAGGTCTCGGCCACTTACGGGCCGGGTGCGTTCGCTGAACTTACGGTGAAGTAACCGGACCATGCGACCGGTTCTTCATGGGGATATCAGCGCGGCGGCGCGGGCATTGTTGTCCGTGCCGCCCGCCGAGCGCGAAGGTCAGTGTTTCCGCTTGTTGCGGCAGGCCGAGATCGCCGACCGATTTGTGGCGCGATACGGCAAGCTGCATCCAAGGTTCGGAAACGGGTCACTGATGGCGGTAGCGAGGTTGCAGAACCTGCCGGACGAGCCGAATTTCGACGATCTGCAATACTGCAGGTGCTTTGAAACCGTCCTGAGGTGTCTGATCCAGCACAGCGTCAGCCGGAGGCGCAGCTGACGCATTTGCTGGCGGCAAGATCCAGCTTCAGGCGCCCATGCGGAATTTCTTCACCGCAGTCTTCACAATAGCCGAACTCGCCTTCTTCAATGCGTTGAAGCGCGGCGTGCAAGCGGCTGGCCTCAACGTCGCGACGGGCCTGTTGTGCCTTGGCCATGGCCTGATTCTGCAGGGCGTCCATCCGGCTGAGACGGCCAACGGCCTGCTGATCAAGCTGAACGACGGCCTGCGCTTCCACTCCGGCGCTGGAATTTTGTTCCAATTCAGCCAGCTGTTTGTGGATCAGGGTTTCGAATTCTCTCAGATCTGTCTCATTCATTTCTGTTGTAACGCACATCAAGGGTTTGCGTTTGGCCTTTTTGCCCCTAGATGGCTATTCTAGGCGCAGCAAAGGACCAAAAGCCATGATTGAAACGCGCAGAAATCTGACACCTGTCGATCCGGTTTGGGATCGCATCACGACAGAAGCACATGCGGCTGTTGAGCAGGAACCGCTGATGGGCGGGCTGGTTCACGCCTGTATCCTGCATCACAAGAGCCTTGAGCGGGCGCTGTCGTATCGGATTGCGGCCAAGCTGTGTTCGAACGAGATGTCGATGATGGTGCTGCGCGAAATCGTGGACGAAGCCTATGCGGACGATCATCGCGTCGTTGATGCGGCGCGGGCCGATCTGATGGCGGTGTACGAGCGCGACCCGGCCTGCCACCGGTTGCTGCAACCGATTCTCTACTTCAAGGGATATCAGGCGATGCAGGCCTATCGCGTTGCCAATTGGCTGTGGCGTAAAGGGCGGCACGATCTGGCCTATTTCTTTCAGATGCGGTCATCGGAGATTTTCGGCATCGACATTCATCCGGCTGCACGGATTGGCCAGGGGATCATGATCGATCACGCCCATTCCATCGTTATCGGTGAGACCGCAGTTGTGGGCAACAATGTCTCGATGCTGCATTCGGTGACGCTGGGCGGAACCGGCAAGGAAGAGGAAGACCGCCATCCCAAGATCGGTGACGGTGTTCTGATCGGCGCCGGTGCCAAGGTGCTGGGTAACATTCAGGTCGGGAATTGCAGCCGGATCGCCGCCGGTTCCGTGGTGCTGCAGGAAGTTCCGCCCTGCAAGACGGTGGCCGGAATTCCGGCCAAGATCGTGGGCGAGGCCGGATGCGATCAGCCCGCAATCTCAATGGATCACATGCTGGGCAAGGATCAGTAACGCTCCTGAAACAGAAAAAGCCGCCTCGGTGAAAGAGGCGGCTTTTTTGTTGTTTACGTGCAGGCTCAGGCCAGCATGACCATGGGGTTTTCCAGATTATCCACGATGGCCTGAAGCAGCTGAGCCCCAAGCGCCCCGTCAATGACCCGGTGATCGACCGACATGGTAACTGACATTACGGTTGCGACGGTCAGCTCACCATCGTCCCCGACAACCGGTTTCTTCGCACCCGTACCAACGGCCAGAATTCCGGCATGAGGCGGGTTCACGATGGCATCGAAATTGTCGATGCCGAACATGCCGAGGTTGGAAACCGCAAAGGTGCCACCCTGATATTCATGCGGGGCAAGCTTGCGCTCGCGGGCGCGGGCGGCAAGGTCCTTCATCTCGGTCGAGAGGGCTGACAGCGATTTGGTGTCAGCATCCTGCAGGACCGGGGTGAACAGACCACCCTCGATGGCAACCGCAACAGCGACGTCCGAAGGTTTCAGCTGCAGTACCCGGTCGCCAGCCCAGACGGCGTTGCATTCAGGAACCTGTTGCAGCGCGTTGGCGACGGCCTTGATGATAAAGTCGTTTACGCTGAGCTTTACGCCGCGACCTTCCAGCTGTTTGTTCAGCTGGCCACGGAATTTCAGCAGGGCGTCCAGTTTGATCTCGCGGCGCAGATAGAAATGCGGGATTGTCTGCTTGGCTTCGCTCAGACGTGCGGCAATGGTTTTGCGCATACCGTCGAGCTTGATTTCTTCGTACTCGCGGCCTTCGTACATGCGGGCCACCATGTCTGCCGAAGGACCGGCCGGAGCAGCTGCCGGTGCGGGCACTGCCGCAGCAGCTGCTGGTGCAGCAGCCGGGGCCGGAGCAGTGGCAGTTGCACCTTCGACGTCGGCCTTGACGATGCGGCCATGCGGGCCGGAGCCTTTGATCTGCGCCAGATCGAGACCTTTCTGGGCCGCGATGCGCCGGGCAAGCGGCGAGGCAAAGACACGGCCACCGGCTGCAGTGGTCGGAGCTGCCGGGGCAGGGGCGGGCGCCTCGGACGCCGCTGGCGCGGCGGCCTCGTTGCTCGCGGCGGCTGGGGCCGCTTCAGGGGCTTTGGCCGGTGCCGCCGCAATATCATCGGCGCTTTCGCCATCTTCCAGCAGAACCGCGATGGCGGTGTTGACCTTGACCCCTTCGGTGCCTTCGGGGATCAGGATTTTGCCGATTGTACCTTCGTCGACGGCCTCGAACTCCATCGTGGCCTTGTCGGTTTCGATCTCGGCCAGCAGGTCACCGGAAGAGACGGTGTCGCCCTCTTTGACCAGCCATTTGGCAAGGGTGCCTTCCTCCATCGTCGGGGAAAGGGCGGGCATCAGAATTTCGGTAGGCATCTGTCTGTCGCTCCTTACCGGTAGGTCACTTGTTTGACGGCTGCGATTACCTCATCGGTGGTCACAAGCGCCAGTTTTTCCAGGTTCGCGGCGTAGGGCATCGGAACATCCTTGCCGGTGCAGTTGATGACCGGCGCGTCGAGATAGTCGAACGCTTCCTGCATGACCACGGAACTGATGTAGCTGCCGACGGAACCCTGCGGCCAGCCTTCTTCGACGGTCACCAGGCGGTTGGTTTTCATCACCGAGTTGATGATCGCGCCGGTGTCCATCGGGCGGATGGTGCGCAGGTCGATCACCTCGGCGCTGATGCCTTCCTCGGCCAGTTTGTCGGCGGCTTCCAATGCGAACTGCATGCCGATGCCAAAGCTGACGATGGTCACGTCCGAGCCTTCGCGCCAGATGCGGGCCTTGCCCAGCGGGACGGTCAGGTCGTCCACCTGCGGCACGTCAAAGGAACGACCGTAGAGGATTTCGTTTTCCAGAAAGACCACCGGGTTGGGGTCGCGGATAGCCGATTTCAGAAGACCTTTGGCGTCAGCCGCCGAATAGGGCATTACAACCTTGAGGCCGGGGACCTGCATGTACCACGCGGCGTAGTCCTGGCTATGCTGGGCAGCCACGCGCGCGGCGGCACCGTTGGGGCCACGGAACACGATGGGACAGCCCATCTGGCCGCCGGACATATAGAGCGTCTTGGCGGCAGAGTTGATGATCTGGTCAATCGCCTGCATGGCGAAGTTGAAGGTCATGAACTCGACAATCGGTTTCAGACCGCCAAAGGCGGACCCAACCGCGATACCGGCAAAGCCATGTTCGGTGATCGGGGTGTCGATCACGCGTTTGCTTCCGAACTCGTCCAGCAAACCTTGCGAGATCTTGTAGGCGCCCTGATATTCGGCGACTTCCTCGCCCATCAGATAGACGTCTTCGTCACCGCGCATTTCCTCGGCCATGGCATCGCGCAGGGATTCACGGACCGTTTGCGATTTCATCTCGGCGTCTGCGGGCCAGTCTGGCGAGAGGTCAACGACCGGTGCGGCGGGTGCTGCAGCGGCAGGAGCGGGCGCCGGGGCCGCCGCAGGGGCCGCGTCTGCCACCGCTTCGGCTGCGGGCGCAGCCGAGGGCAGGGCGGATGCGTCTTCGCCTTCTTCGACGAGGATCGCGATGGGGGTGTTCACTTTGACCCCTTCGGTGCCTTCAGCGATCAGGATCTTGCCGACGATACCTTCATCGACGGCCTCGAACTCCATCGTGGCCTTGTCGGTTTCGATCTCGGCCATGATGTCGCCGGACGACACGGAGTCGCCTTCCTTGACCAGCCATTTGGCCAATGTGCCTTCTTCCATCGTGGGCGAAAGGGCGGGCATGAGAATTTCGGTTGCCATGTCTTATTCGTCCTCTCAGGCGTAGATATCGGTCCAGAGCTCGTCCAGCGACGGCTCAGGGCTTTCTTTCGAGAATTCGGCGGCCTGATTAACGATCTCTTTGATTTCCTTGTCGATCGCCTTCAGATCATCCTCGGTCGCGTGTTTGCCGGACAGCAGCAACTCGCGCACATGTTCGATCGGGTCGCTTTGTTCGCGCACCTTCTGAACCTCTTCGCGGGTGCGGTACTTGGCCGGGTCGGACATCGAGTGGCCGCGATAGCGGTATGTCTTGACCTCAAGGATATACGGCCCCTTGCCCGCGCGGCAGTGGGCAACGGCCTTTTCGCTGGCCTCTTTCACGGCCAGAACATCCATGCCGTTGACGATTTCACCGGGGATGCCGAATGCCTCGCCGCGGTGATAGATGTCTTTGGTCGAGGTCGAGCGCGCCTGAGCGGTGCCCATGGCGTATTGGTTGTTCTCGATCACGAAGATGACCGGCAGGTCCCAAAGGGCAGCCATGTTGAAGGTCTCATAGACCTGACCCTGGTTTGCGGCGCCGTCACCGAAATAGGTAAACGTCACGCGACCGTTGCCTTTGTACTTGTCCGCGAAGGCGAGACCGGCGCCCAAAGGAACCTGTGCGCCGACGATGCCGTGGCCGCCGTAGAAATGTTTCTCTTTCGAGAACATGTGCATTGAGCCGCCTTTGCCTTTGGACAGCCCGCCCTCGCGCCCGGTCAGTTCGGCCATCACGCCGCCCGGGTCCATACCGCAGGCCAGCATATGGCCGTGATCGCGGTACGAGGTGATGCGCTTGTCACCTTCTTCGGCCGCAGCCTCGAGGCCGACCACAACGGCCTCCTGTCCGATATAGAGGTGGCAGAAACCGCCGATCAGGCCCATGCCATACAGCTGGCCAGCCTTTTCCTCGAATCGGCGGATCAGCAGCATTTCGCGGTAGTAGTGTTTCAGCTCATCCGCCGAAACGTTTGGTTTCTTTGTGGTTTTTCGCGCGGCCATCGTGGCGATCTCCCCCTTACGGCAAGATAGTTTAGCGTTAAACTATCTCATAAAGCATTTCGCGGCGTCTGGCGAGGGGAAATGTGACGCAGCGTCGTCCGGGGCGGCGGGTCGCTTGCTGCGGTTAATAAAAGACCTAAAAAAACGACACCCAGATGAACTTAGCGCCTAAGACACATTGGTGATCTGTTGAGGGTTAGCCAGTTCGTGAAACGCTTTAGCGAATGACGATTTCGTCTGCACGGATCAGGCCCAGAACCGAGCGCGCCTGCTGGTCCAGCAGGTCGAGGTCAAGGTAGGTGTCTGACAGGCGGCGGGTGAGGTTTTCTGTCCTTGCGATTTCTGCATCCAGCCGCGCAAGGTCGCGTGACAGGGCGTCCCGTTCCGCAGCGATCTCGACCCGACGGAACAGGCCATAGTCGCCCTGCACGGCAGCGAAGGTGAAATAAACACCCAGCATGAATGCCACTGCAAAGAACAACGCTGCGCCCAAACCGGGCCGATGGGAACGGGACACTCTGTTTACCGCCGTATGAAGTCTGCCTCAATAACGTGCCCTTTTCGGGCATCTGTCAGCACTATGTCACAGGTGATTCGGGTTGTGAATCCCCGAAATCGCAAAAAGATGTCAAATGATTCGAAATAGATAATTCAGGCGCCCCGAGCAGGGCGCCTGTTTGTTCGGAGCTATTGTTCCAGCGCGGCGACACCGGGCAATGTCTTGCCTTCCATCCATTCCAGAAATGCACCGCCAGCGGTGGAGATGTAGGAAAAATCGCCTGCCGCACCCGATGCGTTGAGGGCCGCAACTGTATCTCCACCACCGGCAACCGATATCAGCTTGCCCGCACGGGTCAGCGCCGCAGCCTTGAGTGCCGCGGCGTTTGTTGCTGCGTCGAACGGCTCAAGCTCGAACGCGCCCAGCGGACCATTCCAGATCAGGGTCTGGCTTTGTTCAAAAATCTCGACGATTGCGTCGATGCTGTCAGGGCCTGCATCCAGGATCAGACCTTCTTCGGGGCACTGATCAGCGGGCAAAACCTGATGCGGCGCGTGGGACTCGAACTTTTCGGCAACCACGATGTCGCTGGGCAGGATGATCTTGCATCCCGATGCCTCGGCCTTGGCCAGAATTTCGGCGGCGGTGTCTTTCATGATGCGTTCGGCCAGAGACTTGCCCACGTTCAGCCCCTTGGCAACGAGGAAGGTGTTGGCCATGCCGCCACCGATCACAAGGTAATCCACCTTTTCGATCAGGTTGCCCAGCAATTCCAGCTTGGTGGAAACTTTGGCGCCGCCAACAACCGCTGTGACGGGGCGATTGGGAGCACCAAGCGCGCTTTCCAACGCTTCCAGTTCGGCCTGCATCAAGCGGCCTGCGCAGGCGGGCAGAAGCCGGGCGATGGCCTCGGTCGAGCTGTGGGCCCGGTGCGCGGCGGAAAAGGCGTCGTTGCAGTAAACATCGCCAAGCCGGGCCATACCAGCGGCCAGGTCGGGATCGTTTTTGGTTTCGGCAGCGTGGAAGCGGGTGTTTTCCAGCAGCAATACCTCGCCCGGCTGCAATTCTCCGGCAGCCAGTTCCGCTGCCGTACCGACGCAATCGGCGGCAAACAGAACCTTGGTTTCGAATGCGCGTTCCAGCGTCGGGATCAGCTGGTTCAGCGACAGGTTTTCGCGGCGCTCACCACCGGGACGACCGAAATGCGCCAGCAGGATCGGCTTACCACCCGCCGCGATGATGTCGCGCACGGTGGGGATGATGCGGCGGATACGGGTCGAGTCGGTCACCACGCCGTCCACGATCGGCACGTTGATATCCACGCGTACAAGCACGCGCTTGCCGTTCAGGTCCATGTCGTCCAGTGTTTTCCAGCCCATCGCGTTCACTCCGCCGCTTGCATCAGATTTGGGCGGTTCTTTTCCTGCATTTTGCCCTCAGGTCAATGCGTCACTTGGCATTCGCGCGCCCGGCGCATAGGTATTTGCGCAATACCAAACGACAGGAGGGCCAGATGGCCGAGATCAAGGATCCCGAAAACACAATCATCATCGAACTGAAGGACGGTAATGTCGTCATCGAATTGCTGCCAGATGTTGCCCCTCAGCACAGCGAGCGCATGAAGGAACTGGCGCGCGCGGGTGAATATGACAACGTGGCCTTTCACCGGGTGATCGACGGCTTTATGGCCCAGACCGGCGATGTGCAGCACGGTGATATGGAAGACGGGTTCAACCTGCGCATGGCGGGAACCGGCGGGTCGTCGCTGCCGAACGTTCCGGCCGAATTCTCGAAACTGCCGCATGACCGGGGCACGCTGGGCGCTGCGCGTTCGCAGAACCCGAACTCGGCCAATTCGCAGTTCTTCATCAATTTCAAGGACAACCACTTCCTGAATGGGCAATACACCGTTTACGGCCGTGTGATTGACGGCATGGAGCACGTGGATGCCATCGTACGTGGTGAGCCGCCTGCAAGCCCCGACCGTATGATCAGCGTCAAGGTGGCCGCAGATGCATAAGCTGGCCGCCGTATTTGCCCTGATGGCCAGCCCTGCGCTGGCGACAGGTTTGCAGATCGAGGTTGAGGGTGAGGCGAATGGCACAATCACCATCGACCTGTTCGACGATGTAGCGCCCAAGCACGTGGAGCAGATCACTGCACTGGCCAGCGAAGGCCTGTATGACGGTGTCGTGTTTCATCGCGTGATCGACGGGTTCATGGCCCAGACCGGCGACGTGGAACATGGCAAGCTGGGCAGTGACATGGGCCGCGCGGGAACCGGTGGTTCGGACCGCCCGGACCTGCCTGCCGAGTTCTCGGATATCACCTATGATCGTGGTGTCGTCGGCATGGCGCGTTCGCAGAACCCCAACAGCGCCAATTCGCAGTTCTTTATCATGTTCGCTCCTGGCCCGTTCCTTGATGGCCAATATACGGTTGTTGGCAAGGTTACGGACGGCATGGACGTGGTTGACGCAATCAAGCGCGGCACTGGTCAGAACGGGGCCGTGGTCGGCCAGCCTGACGTGATGAAAAAGGTCACTGTGACCGAATGAATCCTGATCCCGGCGCTTGCAGAGGCGCCGGGTCATATCGCGGCGTTATTGGTCGATGAAGCCGCGGATCGCCTGATTGTAAGCTTCGGGCGCCTGAAACGAGGCAAAGTGACTGACGTCCTTTAAAATCAGCAGATTTGCTTCTGGTATCGCCTCGGCAATCGCCTTCGAGTGTGCTTCCAGAATGGCCTCGTCATGTTCGCTTTGCACAACAAGTGTGGGGACGGTTACGGATTGAAGTGAGTCCACCCCACCGGGTTTCTCGGTACCCCACATGGTTGCGACACCGCCCATAAATCCTTCGAAGCCATCAGGGGTAGGGGACATCTCTGCGTAATCCTGCGCCATCATGCCGACATAAGCCCCAAAGACTTCGTTGGTCTCGACCGACGGGTCGATGCCGTCCAGACTGACATTCCCGGCATGTGCAAAATGGCTTGCCAGTCGATCAGGAGAGGTGGTCGAGATCACGTAGCCGATATTTGCCCCGTCAGACCATCCAACCAGATGCACCTTGTCCACACTCAGGTGATCCAGAAGCGCTAGATAATCCTGCGCCAGAAGGTCGTAGGTATAGGCGCTGCCGTCATTGGTCGAACGCCCGTGACCACGTGTATCCGCCACGATGACCCGGTGGTCCTGCGACAGGTCCGCGACCTGTGCAGCCCAGATATCGCCATGGGCAAGTCCGCCATGGATCAGCAGAACGGGGTCTCCATCGCCCTCTCCATAGGTGGCATAGTACATGTTAATACCGTTGACCTCGGCGGTGCCGCTTTCAACTGCTTCGGGCATGGCGGGTGGCTCCGGGATTGAAAGCCATTGGTCCTCGGCAAATGCTGCAGTAGCCGTGAATCCGGCTGCTATTGCCGCGATCAGCTTCAACATCGTCATCTCCTTGTTTTAGCTGGCCCAAATCAACGTCTGATTTTGGATCAGAGTCGCTGATTATTGTCTCCGCCGACGACTGCGAACAAAGGCCAATGTTCCCAATCCGCCAATCAGCAATGGAAGAGAAGCTGGTAACGGCACCGGCGCTGGTGAGCCAACATTTATCGTGATCTGATCATTGGGCAATCCAAACGTGTAGCTTCCTGATGTCAGACCCATTGCCGCCAAAGTGGTAGATCCGAATACAAGGCTTCCGGACAGCAAACCGCCGCTGTAACCGGTAGGTACGTACAGTTCACCGAACACGGAAACAAAACCAAATGGATCGCCTGATGACGACGTAGCCGTGTAATATCCAGGTGATCCAAAACCAACGAAAAATGGCGAAGGCGCAAGATACCTGTCCCATGTGGAAGTGAGATTGAGTATATCCGCCTGCGGGGCGCCAAAGGCATAGTTGTAGATGCTCGATCTCAGGTGGGAGGCTGTATTCGCGAAAGTTAACCCGGTAAGATCAAGAGACCCGGAATAGGTACCCACCACATCTCCACCGCTTTCATAAAACGACGTAACAACGATGGCTTCTGATTGTTCTGCAATACAGGCAGTGGCCATCGCCGCGCACAAGAGTTTCCAGAGTTTCAACGTACTTGCCCCCCAAATAATCGCAACCAAAACTCTGACGACAATATATCAAATTGGGAAAATTTCCAACTTTCACCTTTGTTTGTGCGATTTGCGGAAGCAGAAGCGCCCGCCGGCCAAGGAAAAGTTCGATTGAACACGCCTTTAATTTCTCGCAAGACGCACGGCGATAAGCGGGTGGTTGTGAGGCAGGTTTCTATCCGGTGTTCGCTGCAAATCTTTTCACGACCACGTGTGCGGGACTGGCCGAATGTGGCTTGGAGGTTCACGATAGTTCGCGAATTCGGAGCACACCATGCGCATCATCGTTGCAGTCGCGCTGATCCTGTTGGCCGTGTCCGCGCAGGCCAATCCCGGGGCCTGGCGGGGTGAGTGGCCGGATACGGACTTTGGAAAGACCACCATTCAAAGCTGGGCAGAGATCCAATCAGGCGGCCCGCCAAAAGATGGCATTCCTGCACTAAGCGATCCCAAGTTCGTTCGTGCTTCCGGTAAATCCGGCCTTGCAAAAGCAGAAGCGGTCATAACGGTGGAGCTGAGCGGTCAGACGCCCCGCGCTTATCCGATCCGCTACCTCATGTGGCACGAGATCGTGAACGACCGGATCGGCAACAAGCTGGTTGCCGTGACCTATTGCCCGCTTTGCAACTCGGCCATTGTATTTGACCGCCGCACGCCGCGCGGCGTTCTGACCTTTGGCGTTTCCGGCAAGCTGCGCAACTCGGACATGGTGATGTATGACCGGGAAACCCAAAGCTGGTGGCAGCAGGCAACGGGTGAGGCGATTGTGGGTCGTCTGACGGGTACGCAGTTAAAGGCATTGCCGGTCTGGATGGAAAGCTGGGCCGAGTTTCGTGGCCGCAACCCCAATGGTCTGGTAATGGCCGAACCGGCGCACAACCGCGACTATGGCCGCAACCCGTATCGTGGCTACGATACCTCACGCCGTCCTTTCCTGTATTCGGGAGAGATGCCCCCACACGGCGTTCATCCCCTGGAGCGTGTCGTTCGGGTGGGGGAGAGAGCGTGGCCCATGTCCCGGCTCAGCGACGCGGGTGTCGTGACCGAGGCCGGTGTGACGATCAGCTGGTTGCCGGGGCAGGCATCGGCGCTTGATGCAGGGCGCGTTGGCAAAGGGCGCGATGTAGGTTCCATCCGGGTGCGCAATGCCAAGGGCCAGAACGTCACCCACGACGTGATGTTCGCATTTGCCTTTCATGCGTTCTGGCCGGACGGGCAGTGGATGATGGGCAACTGACCCTGTCAGACCGACTTTATTGATTTTTCAGAGAAAACCGGCTCTAATTCAAAATTGCGCATATGGAGCCGAGGAAGCCATGTCGGGCCAACTCTCGCCGGAAGCCATGGAAAGATTACCGTTCTGGGTCACCGCACCGGGTGAAACGGACGGGTTTATGCTGGTTATTGGACTGGTGCTGGCGCTTATCCTGCTGGGCTTTGGCGCGCTATATTTCACGGTTCAGGCGATACCGGACCGGATGGCCGCAGGGGCGCATAAGATCCAGATGCAGGTTGTCGGCATATTGGGGCTGATTTCATTGTTTTCGCTGAACAACGCCTTCTGGGTCGCCGCAATCCTGATCGCCGCCGTTCCCCTGCATGAGGTGTTTCCCGGGCTGAAACCTAAGATGGATGCTGGGGATACCGGGGATGATTGAGCTAATCTTCTCGGCCCTGATAACCATTCTGCCTGACTATCTGTACCGGCGCTACAAACAGGGAAAACGGATCGGGCACGAAATCACCTTGTTCAATGTCTGGTATGAATTGCGCTGGGGTTTGACCGGGTGCGCCATTCTGGCCATTGCGCTGATCACGGTGATCTTTCTGTTCCACCCGACAACCAAGAATGTCTCGGCTGCGTTTCGCACGGTAACGGTTCTGTCCGACAGGGCCGGGCGCGTGGCCGAGGTTTATGTCGGCAACAATGATGCAGTCCGGGCAGGTGACGCGATTTTCCGGCTGGATACCTCGCGGCAGGAGGGGGCCGCCGAAACCGCACGCCGCCGCATCTCGGAAATAGATGCGGCAATTGAGCTGGGCGACGCCGAGATCGCGGGGGCAGAGGCGCAACTGGCTGCAATCGACGCCGAGCTGTCTCAGGCGGTTGATGATCTGGAGCGGCGGCAGGAGATAGCTGAACGTAATTCCGCAGTCGTCAGCGAGCAGGAGCTTGAGAGATTGCGCACGGCCGTCGCCCGGGCCGAGGCGCAGCGTGAGGCGGCGCTTGCCGGGCTGGAGACGGTCAAAGCGCGGCTTTCGCGGGTGTTGCCTGCGCAGCGGAGTACGGCAATGGCGTTGCTGTCCGAGGCTGAAAACGAGATCGCGAAATCCACCGTGTTCGCCAGCGTTGATGGCACGGTCAAACAGTTCCTTCTGAAACCGGGGGATATCGTCAATCCCATTCTACGGCCCGCCGGTGTTCTTGTGCCCGAGACCACGGGCGAGGGACGTTTTGTAGCGGCGTTTGGTCAGATCTCGGCAAACATATTGCAGCCGGGCATGTTGGTAGAGATTACCTGTGCATCCAAACCCCTGTCCGTGATCCCGATGGTTGTGGACGAGTTGCAGGGCGCGATAGCTGCCGGACAGTTTCGTCCGGGTGACGCATTGCTGGATCTGCAGGACAGGGTGCGTCCGGGAACCGTCACCGCGTTTCTGGCCCCAATCTATCCCGAGCAGGTGGCGGATATACCTTTAGGCAGTGCTTGCGTCGGTGTGGCCTACAGCAATCGGGCCGCGCAGCGGGAAAGCGGTGAAATCTCGGGCTTCCGGGCGTTCGTCACGCAAATCGTTGACGGAATGGGGATCGCCAATGCCATCGTCATTCGTGGTCAGGCGATTCTATTGCCGGTGAAAGTTCTGGTTTTTTCAGGTTGAACACTTGTGTGTTTCACCTGATCAGGTGTCACCGCCAGAGTCAGGCGGTGACGGTTTTCATGGACGTTTGTCCGGGATGCTCTAGTCGTCAGGTGACAGCATTTTCCAGATCACGCCGCCTATGGCGCCCCCGATCAACGGAGCCACCCAGAATAGCCAGAGTTGCGCAAGGGCAGGGCCTTCGGCGAACAAGGCCACTCCGGTCGAGCGGGCGGGATTGACCGACGTGTTTGTCACCGGAATGGAAATCAGGTGGATCAGTGTCAGTCCCAGACCAATGGCGATCGGGGCAAAGCCAGCCGGAGCGCTGTCAGACGTTGCGCCCAGAATGATCAGGATGAAAAAGGCGGTCAGAACTATTTCAATCACCAAGGCCGACGTCAGCGAATACCCTTCGGGTGAGGCCTCGCCATATCCGTTGGTTGCAAAGCTGCCCACGCTTTCAAAACTCGGTGCGCCTGACACGATCAGGTAGAGTACAGCCGCTGCGGCAATCGCCCCGATGACCTGAGCAACCCAGTAGGGTAGCAGGTCCTTGGCATCGAAACGACCGCCTATCATCAGGCCCAGACTTACCGCAGGGTTGAAATGCCCGCCCGAGATGTGGCCAACGGCATAAGCCATTGTCAGAACGGTCAGGCCAAAGGCAAACGCCACACCCAGCCAGCCAATGCCGACATCCGCGACGCCCGCCGCCAAAACGGCGCTGCCGCAACCGCCCAAAACCAGCCAAAAGGTGCCAAGAAACTCGGCCATTAGTCGTGATGGCATGAATAGTCCTCCCTTAAATGTGGCTTAAGTGTAAATCACAAAACATGTTTTTTGAAAGTATCGTTAAGGCGGAAGGTATGGAGGCGTTGCAAATTCAACGCCGCGCCGCACACGAAAAAAGCGCCGCAGGATCATCCTGCGGCGCCCTATCTGCCTGAGTGGTACCTGTCTTACTGGCTGACCTCGGCGGTCTGAGCGGCCGGGTTGGCCCCCGATTTACCGCTGCGCCCGGGGTTCAGCGGGTCGTCCTGACGTTGAACCGACCCCTCGAAATGCGCACCGCTTTCAATTGCGATGGTCTTGTGGATGATGTCGCCTTCGACACGTGCGGTCGAGGTCAGGCGTACCTTGAGACCACGGACACGGCCAACGACACGGCCATTTACAACCACGTCATCGGCAGTGACTTCGCCTTTGATGGTCGCGGTTTCACCGATTGTCAGCAGATGTGCGCGAATATCGCCTTCGACCGTGCCTTCAACCTGAATATCGCCGGTGGTCTTGATGTTGCCGGTGATGTGCAGATCAGACGACAGAACCGACGCCGGAGGCTTGGGCTTTGGCGGTGTGCTGGCCTTGGTTTCGGTGGGTGCAGGTGCCGCAGGTGTTGCCGGTGCGGCGGGTTTGGCCGCTTCGGGTGTCTTGGACGCGGGCTCGTTGATTTTGCTCTTAGAAAACATTTCTCGCAGCCTTAATGTATGTCATTGGATTCACTGGTTTTCCGTTCACGCGTACTTCGTAGTGCAGGTGCGTGCCGGTCGACCGTCCGGTGCTACCCATATCAGCTATATGGTCGCCGCGCGAGACCCTTTGGCCGACCTTGACCCGGATCTTGGTGTTATGAGCGTAAAGTGTCTCAATCCCGAAGGCGTGCTGGATCTTGACCAGCCTGCCGAAACCCGATTGCCAGCCCGCATGAGAGACAACCCCATCGGCCGTGGCGAAGATATCCGTTCCGTGTGCGCCTGCGAAATCCGAGCCATTGTGCATGCGCCGACCGCCTGTTTTCGGGTCGCGCCGATAGCCGTATCCGCTGGTATAGCGAACGGCGGAATGAACCGGGCTGGCAAACGGGGCCTTTTCCGCCGCAATGCGGTAAAGGTTCAGTTGATCCATCTGATGCAGCAGGTTGTTTGCGCGAATTTCATCCGGTGTGGGCTCATCACCGCGTGTGCTGAAGGATAAAGGGGTCAGCGGACCGCCCATACCGCTATATCCGCGCCGAACCTCTTCGATGATGCGATCCGTCGGCATGCCAGCCTGACGGAACATCTTGTCCAGCGGCTCAACCGAAATTGCCATGGCTTCTTCCAACTGGCGGAAAATCTGGTCGCTGCGCTCGCGCATCAACTGGATTTCCAGTTCAAGCTCGGCGCGCTGGTCCAGAGCGTCCTGAGCGTCGGATTCGATCTGGTCCCGCTCTTTTGCGGTTCGCGCCAAGGCGTCGGTCATAAAGGCCATCTGGACCGGAGCGGTTGCTGCGGCAACCTGAACGGATGCGTCTTCCCCGGTTTCCTGCTGCAGTTGGGCCAGTGCGTCACGCGATTCTTCACGCTGTTTCATCGTAGCGCGCAGCGTGGTCTGGATGACTTCAATCCCGGTCTCAAGCTCGCGACGGCGGTTTTCCGATTTCAGCAATTCGGACTGCATCGCCGAGATTTGCTCCAAAGCGGCGTTGAAACGATCATGCGCAGCCAGAGCTTCTTCTGCACGAGCGTCCCGCTCGGCAGACAGCACGTTCAGGCGTTCCTGATAGGTGGCCTGATCGCGTTTGGCCTGTTCCCGGAAGTTTCCTGATCCGATGCTGTCCATCAGAATGATGGCGGTTGCGACAATGGTCCAGACAACCGTCAGCGCGACGCCTGCGACCGCAACAACCTGCGTTTCCGACCGTAGCCGGATAAACCGGGTGTCGGTATCAGATTTCAGGAAAACCCTACGTTCCGGAAAGTGCCGCTCGAGCAGTGAGTGTAGTTTTATTGCCAGACGTGTTCGCACGCGCCCTTCCTCTATATCCCCTGATCCGAACCGTACGAGAGTGGTGCGTCGGCTCTTGGGGCGTTTGCATAACGACGGTGCGGATTCGGGGCAAGTTTGTTGACCGAAACGCGCGCACATCGGGAAATTTCATGCGCCAGATGAGCGGGAACTTGCCGATTTCCCGGGTGTGCGGCTGATAAACGGTCAATCCGCAACAGAACCGGGCGGGGGCATCTCGTCGGCCAGAGGCCAGTAGAAATCGGGTGGCAATCCCGCCTCGGCCCGCTTCTCTTCGTTGAAGGGGGGCTTGAGCGCGCCGTGAAAGTAACGCCGCACCAATTGATGAAAGGCGTCCTTGGGGTCCGTATTCTCGCGACCGCACAGAAAATGGAACCATTTTGAGCCATAGGCGACATGCCCGACCTCTTCGGCATAGATCACTTCCAGCGCATCGACAGCCTGTTGTGCTTTGGCTTTTCGGAAGATGTCGATCATGCCGGGGGTGACGTCCAGGCCGCGTGCTTCCAGCACCATTGGCACTACTGCCAGACGGCCCATCAGGTCCTCTGACGTGTCTTCGGCTGCGCGCCACATGCCCGCATGTGCGGGCAGGGCGCCATAGTGGCTGCCCATCGCCTCCAGACAATCGCAGACCATTTCAAAATGCCGGGATTCCTCTTCGGCGCATTTGACCCAGTCGTCGTAGAAGCCGATGGGCATGGGGATGTGCCCGAACCGGGCAATGATGTCCCAATGTAGGTCCACCGCATTCAATTCGATATGTGCGACCGCGTGCAACAGGGCGATGCGCCCGGCCTCGGACCCCGGGCGGCGCCTTGGTACGTCGCGGGGCGACAACAGCTCGGGGCGCTCAGGGCGGGCCGGGTAAAGCGGTGGGTTCCCTGTACCGATCTCAACAGGTGGTCTGTCCCCATTGCGGGATGCAAACCAGTCGGCCGCGTGCTGCCGGGACAGGGCTGTTTTCGCACGCCCATCCCCGGTGTTCAGAACTTCGGTCGCCATTTCGGTCAGGGTTTTCGGCACAGCGCACTCCGTTCCTTTTGGGTCAAACCCGGCAGATAGACTGAATCATTTCGGGGGTCGAGGGTGCGGCGTGATCAAAGCGCGCGAACTGCTTCGAGGACCTCGTCCACATGACCGGGAACCTTGACCTTGCGCCAGATCCGGGAGATGTCGCCATTGCCGTCGATCAGGAAGGTCGCGCGCTCGATCCCCATGGACTTTTTGCCATAGAGGTTCTTTTCCACCCAGACCCCATAGTCTTCGCAAACCGAGGATTCTGCGTCGGACAAAAGAGGTGTAGTAAGGCTGTATTTGGCGACAAACTTGTCATGTTTGGCAACGGTGTCGCGTGAAATCCCGAAAACTTGAGCGCCCGCCGCTGCAAAAGCCTGAAGTTGTTCCGAGAAACCAATGGATTCCTTTGTGCAGCCCGGGGTATCATCGCGGGGATAAAAGAACAAAACGACTATACTGCCACGCAGATCGGACAGGGTGACTTCGCCACCACCGTCGCGAGGCAGGGTAAAGTTAGGGGCGGGTTCGGAAATTTCGGGCATGAGGCCTCTCCGGCGGAATGTGAGAACTGATGCCCGGAATAATATTGCGGTGCGGGCAAGTTGAAAGGCGCAAGAGGCAAATTGGCCCAACAGATCAAGGAAGATGTTGAAAAGGCAGGGGAAAAACCCCGCCCTAAGCGTTCGCGTCGCCGCAGAGCCGGGTTATGGGCCATGCGGGGGCTGTTCCTGTTGGTTCTTTTGGCTGGCTTTACCGCCCTCATGGTCGTCGGTCAGACCATGCACGCGCCGGTCTGGTTGAAGGATCGCGTCGAGACGCGGCTTGAACGGGCGCTGGGCGGGCTGCAGATCCGGTTTGGCGACGTCAGTTTCATCATCCACGAGGGGTGGCGGCCACGTTTGCGCCTGACAGATGTGACCGTCAGCGATGCAGACGGCCGCCAGATTGCCAAAGTGGCGGACATGCGCGCCAGCCTTGCGATGCGTCCACTGTTGCGCGGCCATGTCAGGCCCAAACGCATCATGCTGAGGGGGGCTTTGGTCAGTCTGGTGCGGGATGAGACCGGATCGCTGTCTCTGACCGTCGGGTCCGAGAGTGCTCCGGTCCGACAGGCGCCCAACCTTGCCCAGTTGATTGAACAGTCAGATCAGGTGTTTCTATCCCCGGCACTTTCGGCCATGACCTCGGTCGAGATCAGCGGCATCACCCTAGATTATCGCGATCTTCGACAAGGGCGAAGCTGGACCTTTGACGGGGGGCATATCCAGGCAACACGCAGCGAGCATGAGGTTCGGCTGGCCACCGGTTTTTCCGTTCTGGGCGGGCGGGATTATGTCAGTTCGATCGAGGCGAATTACACCAGCACGCTTGGTTCACCTGCGGCGAAATTTGGTGTTACGGTTACCGACCTGCCGGCCGAGGATATCGCGGGACAGAGTCCGGCAATGGCATGGCTGCAGGTTCTAAGAACTCCGATTTCGGGCGCTTTGCGGGGCAGTATCGACGCGCAGGGCACGCTGGGTGCGGTGTTTGCGACACTCAATCTGGGTGCCGGAGCGGTTCAGCCCAACCCGGAAACGCGCCCGATACCGTTCGAATCCGCGCGCACCTATTTCACCTACGAACCCCGACAGCAGGTGCTGGATTTCAATGAGGTTTCGATCGTCTCGGAATGGGGCGCCGTCCGTGCCGAAGGCAAGGCGTTTTTGCAGGGCGTCGAAAATGGTGCGCTTGAAAACCTGTCGGCCCAGTTCGTGCTGTCCGGCATAAAAGTGAACCCCGAGGATCTGTTCCCGCAGCCGCTGGAATTGTCACGGGCAACGGTGGATTTCCAGATGAAGCTGGCTCCGTTCCGTTTGCAACTGGGCCAGATGACGGTCGAACATAGGGACACGCGGCTGATGGTGTCCGGCGACATGACGGGCTCGTCCGAAGGTTGGGACGTTGCCGTGGATGCGTCGATTGACAGGATGACGCCCGATCAGCTGCTGGGTTACTGGCCTGAAGCGGTGGCCGACAAGCCGCGCGAATGGGTTACCGAGAACCTGACCGAGGGCACGCTGTCCGATCTTGATCTGGCCTTCAGGGTTCAACCCGGAGAAAAGCCGGATATCTATGCTGATTTCGATTTTGACAAGGCAAAGATCAGGTTTGCCAAGACTTTGCCGCCGATTGAAAACGCGCAAGGGCAGGCAAGCCTTGTTGGTCAGAGGTTCTCGGTGACAGCGCGGCGCGGTGTGGTCAACCCTGATGAGGGTGGGCCGGTGGACGCTTCGGGCACGTCCTTCATTATTCCAGATATCGGCATCAAGAAATCGGCGCCGGGTATCGCCCGCATCCGGGCGAACGGAAGCGCAACCGCTGCGCTGTCGTTGTTGGACAGACCCCCGTTGGAGGTCATGACCAAGGCCGGGCTGCCCGTGGACCTTGCTGAGGGCAATGTGAGTTTACAGGGCACTTTGGCTCTGCCGCTGAAAGACAAGGTGATGCTGGACGATATGGAGTTTCACTTTGTCGGTGATCTGAGTGATGTGGACAGCGACAAACTGGTTCCGGGCGTGAATGTCAGCGCCCAAAGTCTGAATGTCAGCGGCGACCATACGCAGGTGACTATATCAGGGGATGGTTTCTTCGGTGCCGTTCCGGTGCGGGCAACATGGAGTCAGCCTATCGGGGGAAAAGAACCGGAACGCAGCGAGCTGACCGGGAAGATCGAGTTGTCCCGGCAGCTGATGAAGGAAATTCGCGCCGGACTACCGGATAATGCGATATCGGGACAGGGCGAAGCGGATTTCACGGTGACACTGGGTGCAGGCGCACCACCAAAGCTGACGGCCAAATCCGATCTGGTGGGCGTGCGCCTTGCAATACCCGAGCTGGGCTGGAGAAAAAGTGCCGGGACAAGCGGCAGCCTGACGGCCGAAGCAACCCTTGGCAAACAGATGCGTGTGGACGCGTTAAAGATAGACGCCGCCGGTTTGCGGGCCAATGCAACGATCTCGTTCAAGGCCAACCAGCAACTGGATCGCGTCAGTTTCAGCTCGTTTGAGCTGGGCAACTGGCTGGCGGTACCGGCGCAGTTGATTGAAAGCGGTAAGGCCATTCCGGACATCCGCATCCTCGGCGGCGTCTTGAACCTGCAGAAGTCGACCTTTGGCAGCGGTGGGGGCGGAGGCAGCGCGGGCGCTGGACCCGCCCTGAATGTGGTTCTGGACAGGTTGCAGATAACGGAAACAATCGCCCTGACAGGATTGCGTGGC
Organism: Ruegeria sp. BJ6; assembly: GCF_056537885.1. Lineage (NCBI taxonomy): Bacteria > Pseudomonadati > Pseudomonadota > Alphaproteobacteria > Rhodobacterales > Roseobacteraceae > Ruegeria > Ruegeria sp. BJ6. Next base: position 352,201 of record NZ_JBQFSG010000002.1, read on the forward strand.
AATTTTACGACCACCGGCGGGCTGGCAGGGAATTTCACGGCATTCGTCAATGGTGGCGCTGCCGTTTCAGGGCAGGTTGTTTCGCGCGGCCCACGCAGCGGTGTGACCCTGCGCTCGGACAATGCGGGTGCAGTTTTAAAATCTGCGGGCCTGATTACGCAGGTGCGTGGCGGCACATTGCAGTTCCAGCTGGAGCCGGTGGGCTCTCCGGGGAATTACGACGCGGGTCTGAAAATAACCAATACACATGTTCGGGACGCCCCGGCGATGGCTGCCTTGCTGGACGCAATCAGTCTGGTCGGGTTGTTGGACGAATTGTCGGGGCAGGGGATTTTCTTCAGCTCCATCGAAAGTCAGATGCGTATCTCACCAACGCAGGTAACGGTTCTAAGCGGCAGCGCCGCCGGTCCTTCGATGGGGCTGTCCTTTGACGGGCGGGTCGATACAGAACGCGGATTGCTGGATTTGCAGGGCGCGATTTCTCCGCTTTATCTGGTCAATGCCATCGGCAGTGTATTTACCCGCAAGGGAGAGGGGATATTCGCCTTTAACTATACACTGAAGGGTCCGCTCAGATCGCCCAAGGTGTCCGTGAACCCGATTTCAGGACTTGCGCCGCTGTTTCTGAGGGATCTGATGCGTTCGCCCGCGCCAAAGGTGCAGGGCGGGCAAAACATTGTGTTGCCCGAAACACCGCAATCGCAACGGTCGTTTGAATCTGAGTCAGGCGACAGGTAATTCTGTTTATGGCCAATTCTGATCGCAGGGTGTAAGGCGCGCGCATGAAACTCAGCGATTTCGATTTCAACCTACCGGAAGACCGGATTGCCACGCGACCGGCAAATCCGCGCTCATCCGCGCGGTTGCTGGTGGCGCAGGGCGATGCGATCTCCGATGCCCGTGTTCTTGATCTGCCTGATTGGCTGCGTCCGGGGGACCGGTTGGTTCTGAACGATACCCGTGTGATCCCTGCGCGGCTGAGTGGCCGCCGCCACAGGCAATCCGCGCAAGGGGCGGTTTCCGCCGCGATTGAGGCTACGCTGCTGGACCCGCAGGCCGATGGAACCTGGGCCGCGCTGATCAAACCGCTAAAAAAGGTAAAGCCGGGCGAGGACATTGTTTTCTCGGATCGTCTGACTGCGACGCTGGACCGGGTCGACGATGGTCAGGCATTTCTGCGTTTCAATCTGACAGGTGACGATTTTGATGCGGCACTTGAGGACGCGGGGGCGATGCCGCTGCCGCCTTATATCGCTGCGAAAAGACCCGCGGACGAGCAGGATAAAACCGACTACCAGACGATATGGGCGCGCCATTCGGGCGCCGTTGCCGCCCCCACCGCGTCGCTGCATTTTGATGATGCGCTGATGGATGCCCTTTCCCAAAGGGGGGTGGAGTTCAGCCACGTCACGCTGCATGTCGGGGCTGGTACGTTTCTACCGGTCAAGGTCGAAGACGTGACAACCCACAGGATGCATGCCGAATGGGGCAGGGTCAGCGATCAGGCGGTTGCTGAAATCCAAGCGACCAAAGCTGCGGGCGGGCGTGTCATTCCGGTGGGGACAACCGCCTTGCGCCTGATCGAAAGTGCGGCACGCGGGGGCGAAATTGCCCCTTGGGAGGGGGAGACCGATATTTTCATCTACCCCGGGTTCGAATTTCAGGTCACCGACGCGCTGATGACGAATTTCCATCTGCCCAAATCGACACTTCTGATGCTGGTTTCGGCACTGATGGGGCAGACGCGAGTGCGCGATATCTATGCCCACGCAGTCGCTGAAAGGTATCGTTTCTTTTCATATGGTGACGCGTCGCTTTTGATCCCCTGAGTGGCGCGTTTTCCTGACCGAATCCTTTCAATGTCGTAGACAAGCGCGATCAGGACAGTATTTGATCGCAGAAATACACACACCACGACGGCTTACGGAGGCCCCCGATGCTTCAGGTTCTATCCAGCGCATGGGCGCTTCTGCTCGGTATGGGTTTGCTGATGGTCGGCAACGGTCTTCAGGGTACACTGTTGGGCGTCCGGGGTGAGATCGAGGGTTTTTCGACCTTTCAGATGTCTTTTGTGATGTCGGCCTATTTCGTCGGCTTCCTCGGCGGGTCCCGTCTGGCGCCCGAGATGATCCGGCGGGTCGGCCATGTGCGGGTCTTTGCGGCGCTGGCCTCGTTCATTTCCGCCGTGATGATCATGTATCCGATGCTGACCGATCCGATTGCCTGGTCCCTAGGGCGCGTGATCATCGGGTTCTGCTTTTCCGGCGTGTATGTGACGGCCGAAAGCTGGCTGAACAACGCGGCCAGCAATGAAAATCGTGGTCAGGCGCTGTCACTTTATATGATCGTGCAGATGACCGGGATTGTCAGCGCGCAGGCATTGCTGCTGGTCGGAGATCCGGCAGGTTATGAAACCTTCGTGATCGCTTCGATCCTTGTTTCCGTATCTTTTGCACCAATTCTTCTATCGATTTCTCCGACGCCTGCGTTCGATACGACAAAGCCAATGACATTGCGCAAGCTGATGGAAACGTCGCCGTTGGGATGTGTTGGCATGTTCTTGTTGGGGGGCGTCTTCTCTGCCCAGTTCGGCATGGCGGCGGTTTATGGCGCCCGGACAGGATTGTCGCTGGCGGAGATCTCGATGTTTGTTGCGTCCTTCTATGTGGGCGCGGTCATACTGCAATACCCTCTGGGCTGGTTCTCCGACCGGATGGATCGGCGATTTCTGATCATGTTTGTTGCCGTGGTGGGGGGGCTTGGTGCCTTCGCTGGTATGGCATTTGGAGTAACTTTTCCGGTTCTGCTGATGTCCGCCTTTGCCATTGGAGGCATGTCGAACCCTCTGTATTCACTGCTGATTGCCTATACTAACGACTATCTGGATCACGAAGACATGGCCGCCGCGTCCGGAGGGCTGGTGTTCATCAACGGTTTGGGCGCGATCGCTGGCCCGGTGATTACCGGTTGGCTGATGGGCGATGCGGTGTTCGGCCCGCAGGGTTTCTTTCTGTTTATTGCGGCGCTTTTGTTCCTGATGGCCGTCTATGCGCTTTACCGGATGACACAGCGTGCGTCGGTGCCTGTGGATGAGACCGGTACCATGGCACCTGTCTATCCAACCGCCTCACCAGTTGCCCTTGAAGTGGCCCAGGAAGTCGCCATCGAGGCCGATCAGGAAGAGAAGGATGCGCAAGAAGTCGCGTAATACTTGGATTTGTGTCGCAAATGTTGCAATATGTTACTGTAACAATTCTGTAAAACAGATTTAAATGACCTTACGTCCCTGGGGAGGGCAAATTACGGAGCAAGGGCAATGGTTGGTCCTGAAGAAGTACTTAGTTTTTGGTTAGATGAAGTTGGTCCCGAGGGGTGGTATCTGGAAGATGAAGCGCTTGATGCGCACATCCGGGATCGTTTCCTCACAACATGGCAAGCCGCGTGCGAGGGCAGATTTTCGCTCTGGCTGACATATCCCAGCGGTGCTCTGGCATATATCATTCTGATGGATCAGTTGCCCCGCAACATGTTCCGGGGTAGCAGCCAAGCGTTTGCGTCGGATCGTGCAGCACTGGCAGCAGCGAAATGTGCTGTCGACAAGGGTTGGGATCTGAGGATCGATGAACCGGCACGGCAGTTCTTTTATCTGCCGATGATGCATTCAGAAAGCCTGTGTGATCAGGAACGCTGTGTGCGGCTGATGTGCCAGCGGATGCCGGAATATGGTGCAAGCAACCTTTTGCACGCCCGCGCGCATCGCGAGATCATTCGCCAGTTCGGACGGTTCCCATACCGGAACGAGGCGCTGCATCGTGAGAATACGGCGCAGGAAGCGGCGTATGTCAGCAATGGCGGCTATGGCCGGACCGTGCGCGAGTTGCAGGCGGTTCTTTAGGTTTCGGGCACGCAACCCCGGATGGCAGTGATGCGGTCAGTCACCGTGTCAGCAGTCTTGTCTATGGCGTGGTTGATCAGTGTTTCCGGCGAGTCTGCAAGTTCGCCCAATCTGGTCTGAGTTGTCGCAAGCCTCTGCTCAATGCCATCAAGCTTGTCGATCAGCGCGTTTAATCGCTGTGTCTCGGTGGTATCGAGTGCGCGGTCACCACTACTCAGCGTGTTCAAAGAACTTCTCAAGGCCGTCAGCTCTCCGCGAATGCCCTGGGCTTCTTCTCGAAGCGGAGCAACCAGTTGCAGGTTTTCCGCGAATTTAGTCGTGATTCCGTCGACCGTAGTTGCAAGCTTCCACCCAAGAAACAGACAAACCGCCAACAGGATCAGCGTTGCATTCAGCAGGGCGAGTATCAGGTCCTTAAGCGTCTTGGCCATGACAAGCCTTTCAAATCACTTCCAGATAAATGTATTTCCGCACATAGGGCGCGGCCACCACATACGTTCTAGCCAATGACCCGGGCCGCGTATAGGCTGAAACATGCGCAATATATCCCACTTGACCCCGCGTCGCTTTTGTCGCGGGCCAAGTGTATTGATGCGATTTAGAAAGTAGTTTAATGGTAAACTAGTTTTTTCAACCGATCTGCGCCGCGAGGTATACATGGCTGCACAATCCTTTGATCTGATCGTAATTGGCGCAGGGCCGGGCGGCTATGTGGCGGCCATTCGCGGTGCGCAGCTGGGCCTTAAGACGGCCGTGGTCGAGCGTGAGCATCTGGGCGGCATCTGTCTGAACTGGGGCTGCATCCCAACCAAGGCGCTTTTGCGCTCGTCCGAGGTTTTTCACCTGATGGAACGCGCCAAGGATTTTGGTCTGAAGGCGGACGAGGTGGGCTATGACCTGGACGCGGTGGTAAAGCGTTCTCGCGGGGTCGCGGCCCAGCTTTCCGGCGGTATCGGTCACCTTCTGAAGAAGAACAAGGTTACCGTATTCATGGGGGAGGCAACGATCCCCGCCAAGGGCAAGGTCAGCGTCAAGACAGACAAGGGCGCCGAAGAGCTGACGGCAAAGAATATCATCGTCGCCACAGGGGCCCGCGCCCGTGAACTTCCGGGGCTTGAGGCTGACGGCGATCTGGTCTGGACCTACAAGCATGCGCTGCAACCGCCTCGAATGCCCAAGAAACTGCTGGTTATCGGCTCGGGCGCGATCGGCATCGAATTCGCCAGCTTCTACAATACTCTTGGTGCGGATACGACCGTGGTCGAAGTGATGGATCGCGTTCTGCCGGTCGAAGATGCCGAGATCAGCGCCCTCGCCAAAAAGGCGTTCACAAAACAGGGTATGACCATCATGGAAAAGGCGATGGTCAAGCAACTGGATCGCGGTAAGGGCAAGGTAACCGCCCATATCGAGGTCAAGGGCAAAGTGGAAAAGCACGACTTTGACACGGTGATTTCCGCAGTTGGAATCGTGGGCAATGTCGAAAACCTTGGGCTCGAGGCGCTTGGTGTAAAAATCGACCGGACCCATGTAGTGACTGATGAGTTCTGCCGCACCGGTGTCGAGGGCGTCTATGCGATCGGCGATATCGCCGGAGCGCCGTGGCTGGCGCACAAGGCGTCACATGAAGGTGTGATGGTGGCTGATCTGATCGCTGGCAAACACGCGCATCCCGTAAAACCGGAAAGCATTGCGGGATGTACATACTGCCAGCCGCAGGTGGCGTCGGTGGGCTATTCCGAGGCCAAGGCCAAGGAGCTGGGCTATGACATCAAGGTGGGTCGTTTCCCCTTTATCGGGAATGGCAAGGCGATTGCGCTGGGAGAGCCAGAAGGTCTGATTAAAACGGTCTTCGACGCCAAGACCGGAGAGTTGTTGGGCGCGCATATGATCGGCGCCGAAGTAACCGAGTTGATTCAGGGCTATGTGGTTGGGCGTCAACTGGAAACCACCGAGGAAGATCTGATGAACACGGTCTTCCCGCACCCGACGCTGTCCGAAATGATGCATGAAAGCGTTCTGGATGCCTATGGGCGTGTAATCCACATGTGATTTCCAGGCTCGAACAACAGCGAAGGGGGCGCTGCCCCCGTCGCACAGGCGCGACTCCCCCGGAGTATTTTCAAGCCAGATGAATAAGGGATCCCTTGTTCATCTGGCCCAAATACTCCGGAGCGCGAGGCAGAGCCTCGCAAAATCCAGTCAAATCCTCAGGAGTTAAGCGCGTTTAGAATGCGCGCCCAGGAACGAATTCCTTTGTGGAAGCTTTTGACGTCGTATTTTTCATTCGGCGAATGGATTGCATCATCGTCGTTGGCATAGCCGACCAACATCGAATCCAGTCCCAGAATCGAGTCGAAATATCCGACCACCGGGATTGATCCTCCCATGCCGGTAAACACGGCCTCGCGATCCCACTCGTCTGACAGCGCGTTGCGTGCTGCTTCGAATTCGGGGCGGTTGATGTTCATGACAGAAGCGGGCGAGCCCTCAAGTTCATTGTCCCAGACGACACTGGCGTCAGGGGAGAGGCGATCCTGAACGTGTTTGCGGATCTTGTCGCGCAACGCGTCAGGGTCCATGTCGCCCACCAGGCGGCAGGTGATCTTGCAGTGGGCTTCGGATGGGATCACGGTTTTCGATCCGGCACCGTTGTAGCCACCCCAAAGTCCGTTTACCTCCAGCGTCGGGCGCGCCCATTGCTGTTCCAGAGTGGAGTATTCTTTTTCGCCATGTGCTTGAGTGTAGCCGACTGAATTCAGGTACTCTGCTTCGTCAAAGCCACAGTTTTCCCATTGCCGCAACTGTTCGGCTGGAACCTCGTGAACGCCTTCATAGAAACCCTCGACGGCCACACGGCCGGTTTCCTCGTCGTAGAAAGAGTCTACGATACGAGAGATTTCGCGTAGGGGATTCAGGCCCGGTCCGCCATAGTGGCCCGAATGCAGATCAATCCGGGGACCGACGATAGTGAACTCATCCTTGAGCATTCCCCGCAATTGCGCCGCAATCGACGGAACACCACGCGAGACCATCGATGTATCGCAGACAAGCGCCAGATCGGCCTTCAGCTCTGCCGCGTTTTCTTCAAGGAACGGAACCAGTGACGGCGAGCCGGACTCCTCTTCGCCCTCGAAAAAGAACGTGATGCGGCAGGGTAATTTACCGTGGACGGCCTTCCATGCGCGGCAGGCCTCGACAAAGGTCATCAACTGGCCTTTGTCGTCAGAGGACCCGCGTCCACGGATGACCTGACCGTTTGCGGTGTCTTCCAGGGCAGGATCGAAGGGGTCGCGATTCCATAGTTCCAGCGGGTCGACTGGCTGGACGTCATAATGGCCATAGAACAGAACATGCGGTCCGTCGCCATCCTCACCCACATGTCCAACGACCATCGGATGACCGGGCGTGTCGCGCTTTTCCGCTGCGATTCCGATGGATTTCAGATCCGCCACAAGCCAGTCCGCAGCCTTGTCGCAATGTTCTTTGAAGGCGGGGTCGGTTGAAATGGATGGGATTCGCAGTAACTCCATAAGGCGATCCATGGAGGATGACAGATCCGAGTCGATTTGGGTCAATACAGCGTCAAGCGACATGATGTACTCCTGAAAGGTTCATATCCTGGCGCGGACCCTAGCAGGGCATTCGGTGCCGTCTAGCCCGGGCAGGCCGGAATGGTGTATATTATCGGAAACCAGAGGCTGTTGCCTGTGGACACCTGCGTCGTTTCCTCGCGTCCTTTGGCCGTAACTTTACTTGAGAGTGCAGGTTCAAAGAGATATTTGATGCAAATCAATGCCTCGACGTCGTACCCGGATGTAGTCAGGCGACCTGAAGGTGAATGATAGACTTATGTACAGTTGCGCAAGCCGATTGCGATACTGAACATGGTTGGGCCGCCAAAGTGAAATATTGTCGGTCGAACGACCAAGGAGGAATCGGTGAACTACACAGCTCAGCTCGATAGTGCGATCGCCAAGCTACATGAAGAAGGCCGGTACCGGACTTTCATCGATATCGAACGCCGCAACGGCAATTTCCCTCATGCGGTCTGGACGCGTCCGGATGGGTCCGAACAGGACATCACCGTGTGGTGCGGAAACGACTATCTGGGCATGGGCCAGCACCCGGTGGTGCTTGAGGCGATGCACGATGCAATCGATGCCACCGGCGCAGGGTCGGGCGGAACCCGGAACATTTCGGGCACCACTGTGTATCACAAGCGGCTCGAGGCCGAGTTGGCGGATCTGCATGGCAAAGAAGCCGCGCTGTTGTTCACCAGCGCCTACATCGCCAATGACGCCACGCTGTCAACTTTGCCCAAGCTGTTCCCCGGCCTGATCATCTATTCTGATGCGCTGAACCACGCCTCGATGATCGAAGGTGTGCGTCGTAACGGCGGGGCCAAGCGCATCTTCCGTCACAACGATGTCGCCCATCTGCGCGAGTTGCTTGAGGCGGACGATCCGTCCGCGCCCAAGCTGATCGCCTTTGAATCGATTTATTCGATGGACGGCGATTTTGGCCCGATCGAAGAAATCTGCGATCTGGCCGATGAATTCGGTGCGTTGACGTATATCGACGAAGTTCATGCGGTTGGCATGTACGGACCGCGCGGTGGCGGCGTTACCGAGCGTGACCGGCTGGCTCATCGCATCGACATCATCAACGGTACACTGGCCAAGGCATATGGTGTGATGGGTGGCTATATCGCGGCAAGCGCCAAGATGTGCGACGCGGTGCGGTCCTATGCGCCTGGCTTTATCTTTACCACGTCGCTGACGCCTTCGGTTGCGGCAGGTGCAGCGGCCTCAGTTGCCTTTCTCAAGCGCGCGCCCGAGCTGCGCGAGCGGCACCAGACGCAGGCCAAGATTCTGAAACTGCGTTTGAAAGGGCTTGGATTGCCGTTGATCGATCACGGCAGCCACATTGTTCCGGTCATGGTCGGAAACCCCGTTCACACCAAAAAGTTGAGCGACATGCTGTTGGAGAGCTTTGGAATCTACGTGCAGCCTATCAACTTTCCTACCGTTCCACGCGGAACCGAACGGTTGCGATTCACACCGTCCCCGGTGCATGGCCCGGACGAAATGAACCGATTGGTGAATGCTTTGGACGAACTTTGGTCACATTGTGCGCTAAATCGCGCCGAACTTGCCGGTTAACCTCACGCTATAGTGTGCAACTCGCTTGCAGCGTGTTACTCTTGAAGCAACAAAAGAGTTGGTCGAATCGTTTTGGGGACGAATCGCCATCCGGCGTGGAACACGCGACAGGCAAAATGGGGCAGCAAGAATGATAGGGCGCAGGACACAGCGCGAATCCGACGACACCGAAAACGTCAAGCCAAAGGGCTTTGATGATTTTGAGTTGCGGCTTGGCGATGTCATGCGAGGCGAGCGTGCGACGATGGGAAAATCGTTGCTGGATGTTCAGCGAGAATTGCGGATCAAGGCCAACTACATCGCTGCCATAGAAAACTCCGACCCCGACGCATTTGATACACCCGGCTTTATCGCCGGGTATGTGCGTTCTTACGCCCGTTATCTGGGGATGAACCCGGACGAAACGTTCGCGACTTTTTGCAAGGAAAGCGGATTTGAAGTGGCGCATGGCATGTCCGCCGAAGCGTCTGTTGTCAGAAAATCCAGTGACAGCCTTCCATCGCGCGGCCCAATGGGGCGTGACCCGTTCATTTCTCCGAACACTCCGTTCGTGCCCGGCAAAGAGTCCTTTCTCAACCAGATCGAACCAAGGGCCGTAGGATCCTCACTGGTGCTTTTGGCCCTGATCGCGGGCATGGGATATGGCGGATGGGCCGTGTTGAAAGAAGTTCAGCAGGTTCAGGTCGCGCCTGTCGAGCAGGCGCCTGTCGTATTGTCGGATCTTGATCCGCTTGATGAGGCGCGCAATCGGTCCGATGAAATTCAGACCGCTGGCCCGATAGCCCCGGCAAGCGACGCACTGGATCGGCTTTATCGCCCGCAGGCGCTGGATGTCCCGGTTCTGGTAGCCCGTGACGCACCAATTTCGACGCTTGATCCGCGCACCGTTGGCACGTTCCGCTCGCCCGAACTGCCTCAGGTACATCAGGTACAGACAGCAGCGATTGAAATTGTTGAAGAAAACGTCCTTCCGCAGGTTGTGGAGGATCTTGAGCCGTCGTTGAAAATTGTAGCAGTCAACCCTGCCTGGATGCGGGTGAGCAGCGCAGATGGCAGCATTTTGTTTGAGGGCACATTGGGCACCGTCGAGCAAGGCAATGTCTTTGAGGTGCCGTTGACCGAAGAGGCGCCGCAACTGCGCGCCGGGGCCGCTGGCTCGGTGTATTTCGCTGTGAACGGTCAGCACTATGGCCCGGTCGGTGCGCCGGGGACAGTGGCCAAAGGCGTTGTCCTGACACCGGACTCTGTAACCGAGGTATTCGCTGAGGCAGATATGAGCTCGGACGACAACAGCGCCCTGAGGCAACTGGTTGCCGAGTTGCAGACCGAAGCGACCGAAGCGCCCACCGAGTAATCTGTCATTGCGGTGACCCGGTCGCCGAACTATCTAAAGTGCAACCGGAGCAGACGCGGACCCGTTCCCATGTCCATCAATCACGTGCGCCCCTGGCGCGATATCTATCGTCGTAAATCCCGTCAGATCATGGTCGGTAATGTGGCCGTTGGCGGCGATGCACCTATTGCGGTGCAGACGATGACCAACACTCTGACCACGGATGTTGCGGCAACGGTCGCACAGGTTCAGGCCGCTGCTGAGGCGGGCGCCGATATTGTGCGGATCTCCGTCCCGGACGAAGCGTCGTCGAAAGCGCTGAAAGAGATCGTGCGCGAAAGCCCGGTACCCATCGTGGCAGACATTCATTTCCACTACCGCCGTGGGATCGAAGCCGCCGAAGCCGGTGCCGCCTGCCTGCGGATCAATCCGGGCAATATTGGCAATGAAGCGCGCGTAAAAGAGGTCATCCAGGCCGCGCGCGACCACAATTGTTCGATCCGGATTGGCGTAAACGCGGGCAGCCTGGAAAAACATCTGCTTGAAAAATATGGCGAACCGTGCCCCGAAGCGATGGTTGAAAGCGGGTTGGAGCATATCCGTATCCTGCAGGACAACGATTTTCACGAATTCAAGATCAGCGTGAAAGCCAGCGACGTATTCCTGTCCGCCGCTGCCTACCAGGGTATTGCCGAAGCCACAGACGCACCGATCCATCTGGGTATCACCGAGGCCGGGGGGCTAGTGTCCGGCACCATCAAATCCGCGATCGGTCTGGGCAACCTTCTGTGGATGGGCATCGGTGACACGATCCGCGTAAGCCTGTCCGCCGACCCGGTCGAAGAGGTCAAGGTTGGTTTTGAGATTCTGAAATCCCTTGGCCTGCGCCATCGCGGCGTCAACATCATCTCGTGCCCGTCCTGTGCGCGGCAGGGTTTCAACGTCATCAAGACTGTGGAAGCACTGGAAAAACGGCTGGAACACATCAAAACACCGATGAGCCTGTCGATCATCGGCTGCGTCGTGAACGGCCCGGGTGAGGCGCTGATGACCGATGTGGGCTTTACCGGTGGTGGGGCAGGGTCGGGCATGGTCTATCTGGCCGGAAAGGCCAGCCACAAGATGTCGAACGATAAGATGATTGATCACATCGTCGAAGAAGTTGAAAAGAAGGCGGCAGAGATCGACGCAACGCGGGAAGCTGCCGAATAGGGAAATGGAAGGTCTGACCATATCGCACGCGACGCCCGAGGATTTGCCTTTGGTGCAAAAGATTGCGCGCGAAACCCTGCGTCAGACCGCCTCGGTCTTTCTGGGAGAAGAAACCGTTATCGGGTTCATCGACAGCGGTCAGTCGGACGCCGAAATCGCCGCTCATCTGCCAAACCTGTACGTCGCGCGTGTGTACAGCCGGATTGCGGGATTTGTGATCTACTGGGAAGGTTTCCTTCACCTGATGATGGTGGATGTCAGGCTGCATCGAACAGGCGTCGGAACGGCGATCCTTGCGTGGTGCGAGGCACAGATGCGTGCCGCAGGGCATGATCGCGCGCAATTGGAAACCTTTGTCGGCAACGCTCAGGCGATTGGGTTTTATCTGCGAAACGGGTGGGCCGAGACAGGTCGCGACGGCCCGGAGGCCGGTGATTTTGCTAAAGCAACGTTCGAGAAGTTTCTGAAATCATAGACATTTCAAAGCTGACCTGATGCGGGTGAACCTGACGCCGGGCAATTAACTATCGATTTCAAAAATTTTATTATATTATTGGAATTTGTTTATGTCTGTGGGGGAAATCTTATGAAACTACCCGAATGGAGCAATTATTCCGCTTTTATCGCAAGCTTGCTTTTGATTGCCGGTACGGTCCCGACCCAGCCCTTGCACGCTCAGGAAGCTGAGGCTGAGGTATCTCCGATAAGTGTCAGGGACCGACCGAGGGACACGTATTACCCCAATACAGAAGATTTGATGTCGGACGAAATGCGAGTCATCGCCTGTGGCACCGGGATGCCCACAACCCGGGCGGCACAGGCGGCAGCCTGCTTTCTTGTCGAACTGGGAAATGGAGACAAGTTCTTGTTCGACATCGGTTCGGGCTCGGCAGAACGTATCTCGTCATTGCAGATACCATATAACTATCTGGACAAAGTGTTCATCGGACACCTCCACACCGATCACTTTGGTGCGCTGCATGATCTGTTTGTTGGTGGTGCCTTAATGGGCCGCAATGTGCCTCTTCGTGTTTGGGGTCCAAGTGGTGCTGTGCCGGAACTCGGGACCGCATATGCCCTGGACGGTATGCAGCGAATGTTGACCTGGGATCTGGCCGGGCGGGCAGGCGCCACCGATCCCCGAGGGTATTTTCTGGAGGTCAACGAATTTGACTATACTGGTGAAAACCAGATCGTTTTTGAAGAAAACGGAGTTGTCATTCGTTCCTTCCCGGCGATCCATTCCATAGACGGCTCAGTCAGTTATGCGTTGGAGTGGAACGATCTGAAGTTCGTTTTCAGTTCTGACACTTACCCGAACAAGTGGTTTATCGAATATGCCAAAGACGCCGATATCGTCATTCATGAGTGTTTTGTGGCTGTTCCGGATATCGTGAACAAGATGCGGTTTACACCAGAGTCCGCGCTGATCGTTGGCACGCAGATCCACACGGCCCCGGAAGCGTTCGGGAAAGTCATGTCAGAGATCCAGCCCCGTATGGCCGTCGCCTATCACTTTTTCAATGACTGGGACACAACGACCGCCGTTTATGAGCGTGTGCGTTCCACGTATGATGGGCCACTAAGCCTGGCGAACGATTTCATGGTCTGGAATGTGACCAAGGATGACATCAGGGTTCGCATGGCCCACACCGAAGAACAGACCTGGTCGCCGCCTCTTGCTGCGCCGGCCCAACCGCCGAACCCTGAAGATCGTGAAACCTTTGCTACAAACCGGGGTTTGCCGGTCGAGGCCGTCGGTTACACGGACTTCATTGCCGAAGGTGTCTGGGACGTCGACGATGTTCTGCGCCCGATATTCGAGGAAGCGTCAGAGGCATTGGGCCGCGACTTTCCTTATCCCGGCGACGAATAGCACACAGGCGGACCACTTCAGGCGCTGTTGCGGGGGCAATCGGTAACGCACCCGCGGCGGGCCTGTTTGAACCAATGCGTGAAAAATACAGTTAAGCCACAGTGTGTTTCGGGGAAAACCCGATACACCAATGCCCTGTCAGGCTTTGCAGTCTCAGGACACTAGTGATCGGGTAGGTCTGCGGTTTTCCCATAACGCATTGAACACGGGAAGGGCGGTAAAGGCGGCCAGAGCACACGCAATTTTTCGGAATCCTTGCCGCACCGTCTTTCGCATAGGAAAACACCGGAAATCTGGGTATCTCCACGAAACGTAGGTATTCGTTACCGACGATGGATGAATACTGACAAACAAGGAAAAAGACATTCATGGGGCAGTTCCGGCAGGAAATCCACGGGTTGCGGGCGCTGGCAGTCATGCTGGTTGTCGTTTTTCATGTCTGGCCCGAGGTCTTGCCCGGTGGGTTTGTCGGTGTGGACGTTTTCTTTATGATCTCAGGATTCCTAATAACCGGCCAGCTGCTGCGCGAACATACTGACACAGGTACTGTCGATCTGGCACGGTTCTGGCAGCGGCGGATCAAGCGTCTTTTGCCCGCCGCATCCCTTGTGCTTTGTGCATGTGTACTGCTGACTGTCAGCTTTTTGCCGAAAGCACTTTGGAAACAAACGGTCTCGGAAATTATAGCCAGCGCGTTTTATGTGCAGAACTGGTGGCTCGGATTTGAACAGGTCAGCTATTTCGCGGCGGAAAACCAGCCAACCATGGTTCAGCACTATTGGTCGCTTTCGATTGAAGAGCAGTTTTACCTGCTGTGGCCGATCATTCTGATCGCTTCTTTTCGTTTTTTTCGACGCGACAACGGTTTGGCTGCGCAGACCCGGGTGTTTTTCTGGACGGCTCTGGCGGTCCTTGTCCTGTCGCTGGCCTATTCCGTTGCGGCCACCGCGAATTCGCCCGGGCTTGCATATTTCTCGACCGGGACCAGAGCGTGGGAGTTTGCACTGGGCGCTCTGCTTCACGCGCTTCCCCGCGTCTCGAGCGCTGATGGCAGGTACCGGTCTGTCCCGTTTGTCACCACGTGGTTCGGGATTGGCTTGATCGTTTTCAGCGCCATTTCCTTTTCCGGTTCAACTCCATTTCCCGGAGTGATCGCCCTGATCCCGGTTGCAGGTACTGCGCTGGTCATCTGGTCGGGCAGTCAGCCGGGTGCCTGGTCCTGGTCCTCCATAAGCAGTTTGGGTTTGATCCGCTTTCTGGGAAATACTTCGTATTCGGGGTATCTGTGGCATTGGCCGATCATCGTGGTATTCCCCTTTGTTTTTCATCGAAATTACGAACCGTTGGAGGGGGTGGCCATCGTTGCAACGACATTCTTGCTGGCATGGCTGACGTTGATCTTCGTAGAAAACCCGCTGCGCCAAAAAAGGGTGGGACCGGGCAGGATGGTACCCGTGTTTGGATTAGCTGCGGTTGCGATGCTCGTCCCGACAGTTGGCGGCATTCTGGCCCAGCAGTACGTTCGTCGTCAGTTGGAAGCCGTCCCGTTTCTGGACAGGCCGTACTCTGTCGTAAGCGACATTCAGCACGATCTTGGCGTTACACTTGAGAAACGGGCGTGGCCTCTGGCGGATCAGTCCGCAGGCAAGGATGCATTGCCCTCGGAATGGGTCGTTGACGGGTGTCTGAATGTTCTATCAAAGGCAAAGCGTGAGACCTGCCAATATGGAAATGCGTCATCTGACCGGAAACTGGCGCTGATCGGAGATTCCTGGGCCATACATCTGCTGCCCGCGATCCGCGAAGCCTATGGCGAAGACTGGAAAATACTTGTGCTCACTTTGGGCCAGTGCCCGTTGGCCGATGTAAGCGTTCACACCTGGAGCGAGACGGCAGAATTCGAGAGATGCGAAGAACACCGGGGGCGGGTTCTGGACATGCTCAGGACTGCCGAGCCTGAGCTTGTGATAGCGGCCGATTCCTCGATCAGCGCTTATCAACGGCTCATGTCCAAGAACGTGGATGAAGAAGGGCTTGCGGAAATGCGCGAGGGCACCGTGTCATTCTATTCAGAGCTAGTGAAAGTGGATTTTCCGCTGGTTGTTGTTGAATCGCCGCCACGGGCAAATTGCATGATTCAAAATCATGCGGTTCCTAGCAAATGCGAGCCGACCAAGGACACGCAGTTCGAAAGAAAGCTGGCGCTGATGAAAGTAGATGCGGCGGAAAGGGCAGGATTGCCGTTCCTTGATCTGACATTCTGGGTTTGCTCAAACGATTTGGTTTGCCCGCAACAGATCGGAAATCATTTGGTAAAAGCGGATGGTGGTCATTTTTCGGAAAGCTTCTCGCGCAGACTGGGTCCCGTTCTTCAGCAGGCGATCGAAGTAAAATTGCAGTAATCAATGCGCCTCGGCTGAGCACTGGCGTATTTCGACGCCCATGACACAGCCCGGTTGAGTAGTCAGGTCAACCGGGCGTTCCGATAACGTCAGCTTTTGTCGGCGCGGACGCCGTTGGCGATGTTTTGCATCTGATCCGCCGTCAGATACCCGCGCAGCATTTCCGTCTCGAGCACGAATGTCGGCGTTCCCGAGATTTGCAGCCGTTGCGCCAAAGCACGGGTTTTCGAGATTTCTTCGGTCACCTTGTCGCTGTTCATGGCGGTCATGATCGCATCGGTGTCCAGCCCAAGGCCGTCCGAGATGCGGCGTAGGGTGACCTCGCTGATATCGCCGCCAAATTCCAGCAATGCATCATGAACCTGCTTGTAGGCGTCATCGCCTGCGACGTGTTTTGTCGCCACCGCAAAGCGTGAGGATGTGACCGACGCCTCTCCGAGGATCGGGAATTCCTTGATGACCAACCGGATGTTGCCGTCTTCTTTCAGCAGGTTGTCCACCTCGGGCACGGCGCGGCGGCAGTAGCCGCAGCGATAGTCCATGAATTCGACCAGAGTTATATCACCTTCGGGATTGCCGCCAACCCAGCTGAACCCGTCGTTGAACAATTCATCTGCGTTACTGGCAACCAGTTCCTTGTCTGCCAATGCCTCAGAGGCGGCCTGACGCTCTTCTAGGATATTGATCGCCTCGATGATGACTTCGGGGTTTTCAAGCAGATACTCGCGCACCTGCGCGCCGAATTCGGCCTTTTCGGCGTCGCTCATCGAATTCAGGTCCAGAGACAGCGCGGGGCCGGACAGGATGGAAAGCCCAAGAAGGGCCGGGGCGGCAAGTCTGATCATCATTTTCGTTTCTTCCTTTTCTGCGCGCGTTCTGATGCAATCAACACATCCTGAGCCCGTTGCCAACCCGGTGATCCTTCGGGCAACTGTCCTATGGCGCGCCTTGCGTGAATTCCGGCATCAATTAGGCGGCCTTGCAGGGCGAATCTTTCTGCCGTCACCGTCGATGCCATGCCGTTATTTCCCAGTTGTGAATAAGTAACCGCCAGATCCTGCATCAAGCGGCCGTTTCGATAGTCTCTTGCGCGAGCCTTTTCAAGTACTTGTATGGCGTCCTTGAACTGCCCGGTGCCCAACAGAGCCCGGCCGTATCCGGCCAGAATCAGCGCATTGTTCGGCGCCAATTCCTGAGCTTTCCGATAGGCGGCAATGGCTTCGTTAACCCGGCGGTTTTCCAGCAGGATTTGCCCTTTCAACTCGTAATAATATGGATCGTCAGGCCGGATGGCCAAGGCACCGTCGATTGCCGCCAGTGATTGTGACAGATTTCGGTTTTGATGATGCGCCGATGCCTCGCGCATCAGACGTATATCGTCTTCTGTCTCTTCGTGGGCCCGGCGCAGCGTCCATGACGGAGAGCGCGTGAATGCCGAAAGCTTGCCTTTGACCCGGGCAAACCAATAGTCGGCGTTCGGGTTTGCGGGGGCTCTGTCGCCGAATTCGTCCAGAAAAGCCTCGGCTGCGCGCAGACGGTCCCGGCTCATGGGGTGTGATCTGAAATAGGGGTCCTGATTGGCAGAGCTCAGCAATTCCTGACCTGCAAACTTACGCTGAAGCTCGACCATACCTTTGGGTGAGATGTCGGCCCACCGCAGATAACTGGCCGCAGAACGGTCTGCGGCGGATTCTTCGGCGCGTGTGTGGCTGAGGAAACCCCGCAGCGCAGAGCTTGCGGTTCCTGCCGCTATACCACCTGCGGCTTCACCACCCCCAGCTGCAGCGGCGACCAGAGCAAGTGCCGTGCCCAAGGTTGCATAACGCTGCGCGGCCTGCAGGTTGGCAGAGCGTCGGGCCAGATGGCCATTGGCGATGTGCGCCGCTTCGTGGGCGATGACGGCCTGCAGCATATCGGCTCTTTCAACGCTTAGGATAAGGCCGGTATTCACGAAGATCGTGTTGTGATCGATCACGAACGCATTGAAACGCAGGTCGTTCACGACCAGAACGCGGACCCGGTTGGTATTCAGGCCAGCAGCGCGCAGAACCGGGAATGCCAGTTCTTGCAGACCGTGTTCGATGTCCGGATCGCGAATAAGACCCTGCGCGCTTACCTGAATTGCACTCAAAAGCCATGCGGCAAGTGCCATAGCAAGGGCCGGGATTGACGCCAGCCGGGATAAGCGTTCAAAAGCCATGGCTGCAACATGGGAGAAGGGCATGAGAAACTCAAGCCGGTCCAGGGTCGATCCCTTTATCGTGATGGACGTGATGGAGGCCGCAAGAAAGGCCGAAGAAGCTGGCCGTCACATTATCCACATGGAAGTTGGCCAACCCGGAACCGGTGCGCCCAAAGGGGCGGTGCAGGCATTGGCGAAGGCCATGGAGGATTCTCCTTTGGGGTATACCGTTTCGCTGGGCATTCCCGAGTTGCGGCAACGGATCGCAAAGCTTTACGGCCAGTGGTACGACGTGGACCTTAACCCGGAACGCGTGATCATCACGCCCGGTTCATCTGGTGGATTCCTGCTGGCATTTACCGCCCTTTTCGATAGTGGCGACCGAGTGGGCATCGGCGCGCCCGGCTACCCCTCGTACCGCCAGATATTAAGCGCGTTGGGGTTGGTTCCGGTGGATCTTCCGACGGCGCCGGAAAACCGGCTGCAACCTGTTCCGGCGGATTTGGCGGAGCTTGATCTTGCAGGTCTCATGGTGGCGTCGCCTGCAAATCCCACCGGCACGATGCTGGATCACGCGGCGATGGCGGCGCTGATCGAGGCGGCGCAGGGGCAGGGTGCCTCATTCATCAGTGACGAGATTTATCATGGGCTGGAATACGAGGCCAAGGCTGTCACGGCGCTGGAACTGACGGATGAATGCTATGTCATCAATTCGTTTTCCAAGTATTTCTCGATGACAGGTTGGCGCGTCGGATGGATGGTCGTACCCGAGGATCAGGTTCGCGTTGTCGAACGTATCGCGCAAAACATGTTCATCTGCGCCCCTCATGCCAGTCAGGTGGCGGCTTTGGCTGCAATGGAATGTGTAGACGAGTTGCAGGCCAATCTGGATGTCTATCGCCAGAACCGCAAACTGATGTTGGAGGGGCTGCCGAAAGCCGGGTTTACAAACATCGCACCGCCGGATGGTGCTTTCTACGTTTACGCGGATGTCTCGGGTCTGACTGATGACAGCCGCGCCTTTGCTGCGGAAATACTGGAACAGGCAGGCGTCGCCGTGACACCGGGGTTGGATTTTGATCCTGTGCGGGGCAATACAACGTTGCGCTTTTCCTATGCCCGGTCCACTGCTGATATCGAAGAGGGGCTTAAGCGGTTGCGAACCTTCATGACCGCGCGCGGTGCGATTTCAGCAGAGTCGGTCGAAGTCTAAGGCGTTCACAAGGGCTGCTGCGTGCTGTAGGATCTACGACAAACGATCTCGGACCAAGCTGAGGCCATGAGCAGAATTCTTATTACCTTTGCGCTCTGGTGGGCGCTTGTCGGCGTGGCGCAGGCGCAGAACTTTAGCGCACTGGCCCGCGTCGAACCCGCTGACAGCCGGATTGCCGAGGCCGGTTCTTCGGGCGTGCTGATGCAACTGGGCCTCAGTCAGGGCGTGCCATACCGCGTGTTCACACTGGACGAGCCCTACAGGCTGGTTCTGGATTTTCAGGAAGTGGATTGGACCGGTCTGAATCCAGAGGAATTTCTGCAGACGAACCGTATCGAAGGGGTGCAGTTCGGCACCTACGTGCCGGGCTGGTCGCGCATGGTGCTGGATCTGGGGAAACCGCTTGCGGTCGGGCAGGCCGAGTTGCGCGTCGATACCGTGACCGGCGCGGCGGTTCTGAAGCTGGAGTTGCAAAAGACAGACGCCAAAAAATTTGCGGCAGGCGCCGGTGCACCCAACGATCCCAGATGGGACTTGCCGGAACCCGCTCAGGTCGGGGGGATTACCGGAGACCCTGCTGACCGCCCCCTGCGTGTGATGCTCGATCCGGGGCACGGCGGCATTGATCCGGGGGCCGAAGCGGGTGAAACCGATGAAAAGACGCTGATGCTGACATTTGCCCGCGAATTGCGGGAAATACTGCTGCGCGCTGAAGGGTTCGAGGTCGTGATGACCCGCGCGGATGATCAGTTTGTATCACTGGAACGCCGGATAGCGCTGGCGCACCGCGCTGGGGCGGACGTATTCATATCGCTTCATGCAGACGCCCTGTCCGAGGGGCTGGCGCATGGCGCGACGGTTTATACGCTGGACGAAGATGCATCGGATATTGCCAGTTCAAAACTGGCCGAAAGGCATGACCGTGGCGATCTGATTTCAGGGGTCGATCTGAGCGGTGCGGACGATCAGGTTGCCGATGTATTGCTGGACCTGGCGCGGCTGGAAACGCTGCCGCGAACCCGGTCTCTGGCCCAGGCTTTGGCGGATGGGATGGGGCAGCAGGGCGGTCCGATGAACCGGCGGCCAATCCGAAAGGCGTCTTTCTCGGTGCTCAAGGCGGCGGACATTCCGTCGGTTCTTGTCGAACTTGGGTTTCTGTCCAGCCCCAGAGATGTGAAAAACATCAAGAATCCGGAATGGCGCGCGTCGATGGCTAAAGGAATACATCTGGGGCTGGAAAAATGGCGTCAGGAGGATCTGGCCAAGAGATCATTGATTGGTCAGTGACCCTGCGGCGCAAAATGGCTAAAAAGCGCCTTCGTGTTTTGACCCTTGGGCGGGGCGGCACTATATAGGCGGCACCGCGGAAAAAAGGCAGCAACGTGATCCGGTTCATTCTTTCGTTCTTCGGGGCAATTTTCAGCCTCGTGACATTGGGTATTTTTATGGCCGCCCTGACCATCGGGGCGGTGTTCTGGATGTATGGGCGCGACCTTCCCAGCCATGAATCGCTGGCGCAGTACAAGCCGCCGACAATCAGCCGGATTTATTCGGGTGAAGGCAATCTGATTGACGAGTTTGCGCAGGAACGCCGCCTTTTCACCCCGTCCGAGGAAATTCCGGATCTGGTGAAACAGGCCTTTATCTCAGCCGAGGACAAGAATTTCTATTCCCATCAGGGCTATGATATTCGCGGGATTGTCGCAGCCGGTGTCGAAGCGGTGAAAACCAAGGGCGAAACCGTTCGCGGCGCGTCGACCATCACGCAGCAGGTCATGAAGAACTTTCTGCTGTCCGGCGACCGTCGGGCCGAGCGCAAGATCAAGGAAATCATCCTTGCGACCCGGCTTGAGGACACGCTGGACAAGGAGCAGATCCTCGAACTCTACATGAACGAGATTTTTTTGGGTCAGAACTCCTATGGGGTAACGGCCGCGGCGCAGACCTATTTTAACAAAACACTGCAGGAACTGGCACCGCATGAGGCCGCCATGTTGGCCGCGATGCCCAAGGCGCCGTCTGACTACCATCCGGTAAGACAGAAAGAGCGGCTGCTGGCTCGTCGAAACTATGTCCTGCGCGAGATGCGCGAGAATGGCTATATCGATCAGGTGACCTATGAGGTCGAGGTTGATATGCCGCTGCGGTCGGTTCAGAACGGCGACTTCGAAAGCTTCCGCACCGCTTTGCCGCCGCGTGACTATTTCACCGATGAAATCCGGCGACAGTTGAGCGAGGATTTTGGTGAAGGCGAATTCTTTACAGGCGGATTTAGCGTACGCGCCTCGATTGATGAGGAAATGCAGGTAGAAGCCGCGCGTGCATTGCGTGAAGCATTGCAGAAATACGACCGCTCTCGCGGCAGGTGGCGCGGTACGGGCGAGGTGATCCCCGAAGAGAAACTGGCCGATGAAACGCAGTGGCGCGAGGCGCTGGCGATCATGGAAATCCCGCGCGATGTGGTTCTTCCGACGCGCTGGTATCCCGCAGTGGTACTGAACGTTGCCGAACAATCCCTGACCGTGGGCATCGAAGATGGTCCGGCCGATGGCGTAATCCCGCGTTCGGACATCAAATGGATGCAGGGCGATTTCGGTGCCAACTTCAAACGCGGCGACGTTATTCTGGTGGTTGCCGGGGAAGAGGGCCAATGGTCGGCCCGTCAGGTACCAGAGGTACAGGGCGGCTTTGTAGCGATGGACGTGAACTCGGGCCGCGTTTTGTCGATGCAGGGCGGGTTCTCGTATCAGGACACGGTCTTTAACCGCGCGACGCAGGCACAACGGCAGCCGGGTTCCAGTTTCAAACCGTTTGTCTATGCAGCGGCGTTGGACAGCGGTTATAGCCCGGCAACCATCGTGGTGGATGCTCCGATCGAGGTGAACACCCCACAGGGACTGTGGCGGCCTAAAAACGCATCGAACAAATTCTACGGCCCAACGCCGCTGCGCACCGGGATCGAACGCTCTCGGAACCTGATGACCGTTCGACTGGCTCAGGAGGTCACGATGCCTGTGGTTGCAGGTTACGCCGAAAAGTTCGGCGTCTATGACCATATGGGTGCCTATCTGGCCAACGCGCTTGGGGCCGAGGAAACCACGCTGTACAAGATGGTTGCCGCCTATGCGATGTTTGCCAACGGCGGTGAGCGGGTCGAACCGACGCTGGTAGACCGTATTCAGGACCGGTTCGGCAAGACGATCTATCGCCACGACGACCGCGAATGTGTGGATTGCAACTCGGACCAGATCAGGCCCAACGCCTCGCCGCGTATTGTGGATGACCGCGAGCAGGTGATGGACGCGATCACCGCCTATCAGCTGACGTCGATGATGAAAGGTGTGGTGGATCGGGGCACTGCGGCAAGTGTTGTAAACCTGCCTGTTCCGACGGCAGGCAAGACCGGTACAACCAACGACGCCAAAGACGTCTGGTTCATCGGGTTTACGTCCAACATCGTTGCCGGTTGTTATATCGGATATGACCGTCCCCGTCCGATGGGGCGTGGGGCCTATGGCGGTTCGATGTGTGGACCCGTATTCCAGAGCTTCATGGAAAAGGCAGTCGAGAAATATGGCGGTGGACCTTTCGAGGTGCCGTCGGGTGGTCATTTCATCAAGATCGACCGCATTACTGGCGCCCGACTGCCGGAAGACGCCAGCGGTGAATACGTTGTGGCCGAATATTTCCGCGATGGCGTGGATGCCATATTTGACCGCGTCTACGATGGCGGCTTTGCCATCGGGTCGGAACTGCCGCTGTTCGAAGAGGCGCAGCGTGCCGGACGGCAGGTCAAGACCTCGACAGGCAAGGTCATCATTATCGGACCGAAGGCAAATCAGGGTGATTTGACCACGGGCGGCGTTTATTAACGAACTGCCGCGCGTGTCATGTACAAGAGGCCAATTGCGGAACTGCGTGCGTCTGATGACTAAAGACTGAAAGCGTGTATTCGCTTGCCACTCATCTTGTGGTGGGTCGCGCCTCTTGCTATCACGCAGGCCTGATTGAGCAAGTTGGGACGAAACCATGCGCGCCGAAACCCAGAACATCGTGGCGGAAATACAAAAGTCGCTGGAGCTGCTGGCGCAGCGCATGGACTATGAGACCGCGCCGCACCGGTTGGAGGAATTCAACGCGCGTGTCGAAGACCCGAACCTGTGGGACAATCCCGAGAACGCGCAGAAGCTTATGCGCGATCGCCAGTTGCTGGTCGATGCCATCGAGACCTATGAGTCCATCAAGACCGACCTCAACGATAATGTCGAGTTGATCGAACTGGGCGAGATGGAAGAGGACGAAGAAGTCGTTCAGGACGCCGAGGAGTCGATCAAAAAGCTGCAGGCAAAAGCCGCCAAGAAAGAGCTTGAGGCGCTTCTGGATGGTGAGGCTGACGGCAACGACACCTTCCTTGAAATCAATTCGGGCGCGGGGGGGACTGAAAGCTGCGACTGGGCCTCGATGCTGGCGCGGATGTATGTCCGCTGGGCCGAGAAAAAGGGCTATACGGTCGAATTGCAATCCGAAACGGCCGGTGAAGAGGCAGGCATCAAATCCGCGGCCTACAAGATTTCTGGGCATAACGCCTATGGCTGGCTGAAATCCGAAAGCGGCGTGCACCGTCTGGTGCGGATTTCACCGTTTGATGCGGCGGCCAAGCGGCATACCTCGTTCAGCTCGGTCTGGGTGTATCCCGTTGTTGACGACAACATCGAGATTGAAGTGAATCCGTCGGAAATCCGTGTCGATACGTATCGGTCCTCGGGTGCGGGCGGTCAGCACGTGAACACCACCGACTCGGCGGTGCGGATTACCCACATCCCGACCGGGATCGTTGTGACAAGCTCGGAAAAGTCACAACACCAGAACCGCGATATCGCCATGAAAGCGCTGAAATCGCGCCTGTATCAACAAGAGCTGGACCGCCGCAACGCCGAAATCAACGCGGCGCACGAGGCCAAGGGTGATGCGGGGTGGGGGAACCAGATCCGGTCCTACGTTCTGCAGCCGTATCAGATGGTCAAGGACCTGCGCACCAACTTTGAAACTTCGGATACCAAAGGTGTGCTGGACGGCGATCTGGACGGATTCATGGCTGCCACGCTGGCCTTGGATGTCGCGGGCAAAAGCCGTTCCGAGGCCCAATCCGAGGGCTAAGGCCGGGTTGGCGGCGCGTTTGAAATGCAAGTTCTCAGGGGCCACTGGCAGCTCATTCTTATCACGGTGCTTGTGTTTGCCTTTTGGAACACGCCTGTCGTGTTGCCGCTGAAGATCTTGGTCGTCTTTTTACACGAGCTGTCACACGGGCTTGCTGCCATCCTGACGAGTGGTGCGGTCGAGGACATTTCGCTGTCGGTTCAGCAGGGTGGCCACGCGATCACACGCGGTGGCAACGCATTTTTCATTCTGACAGCCGGGTATCTCGGGTCGTTGCTTTTGGGAATGGGACTGTTGATCGTCGCGCTGCGAACGCGTGCCGACCGGGCCGTGCTCGGCCTGTTCGGAGGTGTCATGCTGCTGGTGACGCTTCTGTACATTCGTGATCCGTTCCCGATGCTCTTCTGCGCGGCTATGGGCGTGTCGATGCTGGCCATGGCGCGTTATCTGGACAGGCGGGTCTGCGACATGGCTCTGCGGGTGATCGGCCTGACCAGCATAATCTACGTTCCCTATGATATTTTCGACGATACCATCCGTCGTCCGGGCATCCGGTCGGACGCAAGTATGCTGGCGGACCAGTTCGGTGGCACCACGATGCTGTGGGGTGGTTTGTGGCTGGTGCTGAGTTTCATTGTGATTTTCTTTTGCATGAAACGCTATCTGGGTCGGGACAGCAATCTGCGCTTCAGCGTCAAGCTAAGATGAGCTGGGCGCTTTGCCTTTGGCAAGCTGGAAAACATACATTGAAACAGTGGGTTTAAATGGCTTGGATGCACCGCTAGGCTGACCGCAAGCAGCCCCGGGAACCTATGCCTATGGATTTGAACACAACTTCCGCCGCTGACCTTCTGGCCGACCTGTCAAACCAGCGTCTGTCAGCGACAAGCCTTATGCGCCAGACGCTTGATCGCATCGCGGCGGTCAATGGCGGGGTCAATGCCATCGTCGCGCTGCGAGACGAGGGGGAATTGATGGATGAAGCAGCAGCGCTGGATTCGGGCCCGAACAGAGGCCGGCTGCATGGATTGCCGATTGCGGTGAAGGACCTGGTCAACGTTGCGGGGATTGCATCAACGCAAGGGTCTCCGATTTTTCGCGACCACGTCCCGAAATCGGACGATCTGATCGCGGCAAGACTACGCGCTGCCGGTGCAATTCTGATCGGCAAGACGAATGTTCCCGAATTCGGCCTTGGGTCTCACACCTTCAATCCGGTTTATGGCGCAACGGTCAATCCATACGATTCCACCCGGTCATGCGGGGGATCATCGGGCGGGGCGGCAGTCGCGCTGGCAACGGGTATGGTGGCGCTTGCGGACGGTTCCGACATGATGGGCAGCCTGCGCAACCCGGCGGCGTGGAACAACGTCTACGGCTTTCGACCGACCTGGGGACGTGTCCCATCCGAACCCGTCGGCGATACGTTCCTGCACCAGCTTTCGACTCTGGGTCCGATGGCGCGCAGCCCTGCTGATCTGGGCATTCTTCTGGATGTCATGTCCGGCCCGGACCCGCGGCAACCGCATACGTTCCTCAGCGCGCCAGTGTCGCCCTTGGCAACCCGCGACGTTAAAGGGTTGCGACTGGGCTGGTTGGGTGACTGGGATGGGGCCTTTCCGATGGAAGACGGCGTTCTGGAGACCTGCAAAACCGCCCTGAAAGTGTTCGAAGACCTGGGTTGCACGATCGAGGCCGCGGCACCACCATTCAAGGCTGAACAGATATGGGAAAGCTGGATCACCCTGCGTTCATGGAGCGTCGCGAGTGGTCTGGAGGCTTTGGCCGAGAGGCGCGCCCATCTGAAAGACAGCGCCCAGTGGGAACTGGATCGCGGGCTGGAAATGAGCGCCAAGGATGTTCAGCGCGCCAGCGTCATACGTTCCGCCTGGTTCAGGCGGGCCGCGTCCTTGTTCGAGGAATACGATGCACTGATCCTGCCGGCCGCACAGGTCTGGCCCTTTGATGCAAAGCTGCCTTATCCGACCGAGATCGCAGGCAAAGCGATGGATACCTATCACAGGTGGATGCAGGTGGTGACACCAGTCAGCCTTTTGGGGCTGCCCTGTGTTGCAGCGCCTGCGGGGTTTGGCGATGCGGGCCTGCCAATGGGTGTGCAGATTTTCGGCAAAAGGGGGGCGGACGCTGATCTGTTGTCGTTGGCTGCAGCATATCATGCCGCAACAGAATGGCCGCAGCAAAGACCGGCGATTTGAGAACGGGGGAGGACAGAGTGACGATGGAAAAACCATTTGGCGTTCCCAAGCTGAAGCCGGTCGATTTCGACATGCTGCGCGAGGCGTTGGGCAAGGGGTGGCGTGATTTCAAGCGGGCGCCCTTGTTCGGGTTGCTGTTTGCCGGGTTCTACGTTTTGGCGGGTTGGGCGATGGCCTGGATTACCATCCGCACCGGAACAACCTATTGGCTGGTTCTGGCCGCCATCGGATTTCCATTGATCGGACCATTCGCCGCCGTGGGCCTGTACGAAGTGTCGCACAGGCTTGAGCAGGGCGAGCCGCTTGATTTCGGAGCCGTTTTTGGCGTCGTTGTTCAGCAAAGCCGCAGACAGTTGCCATCTATCTGCGCCATCATCGTGGTGATGTTCCTGTTCTGGTTCTTTCTGGGACACATGATATTTGCCCTGTTCATGGGGCTGTCCACCATGACAAACGTGTCCTCATCGCTGGAGGTTTTTCAGACCCTCAATGGCCTTACGATGCTGGCTGTCGGATCGGTGGTGGGGGCGGTTTTTGCCACGCTGCTTTACATGCTTACCGTTCTGTCGATCCCGATGCTGCTGGACCGGGAACTTGATTTCGTAACCGCCATGATCTCAAGCTATGCCTATGTAAGCACCAATGCCAAAGTCATGCTTGTCTGGGGCGTGTTCATCGCCATTTTGACATTTCTGGCCATGGCGCCATGGTTTCTGGGGTTGTTCCTTGTTCTGCCGTTGCTGGGCCACGCCAGCTGGCATCTGTACCGCCAGATTACCGATGTGGACGACGATTAAGACCAACACCAATCGGGGCACACCGTATGCGCGCGTTGATGTGCTTACGAAGGAACCTCACGGCCCATTGCAATCAGGCGCTGGCGAAGGTGTTCAACCTCGGGCGCGCCAGATTCGAGCGCGTAGATATAGGCATGCGTCAGGTAAAAACCCCGCGCGACATCATCGGAAGCCGCGTTTGCGGCTTCCTGGTAAAGACTGACCAAGGCTGCCTGATCGGCAGCCTCATGCGCACGTAGTAGCCGCGCGTCCAGATCGCTCATTCAGCCGCCTTCGGCGTTCTATGGCTCTGCAGTTTCCCGGCAATCCAATCATGAAACAGGTGCGTCGGTCCGTCCATCACCGGTGAGAACCGGCCGCCATCAAAGCCAGGGGCGGCGCGCCCTCGCTGCATGCCCTCAACCACAAAAACATCTTCTTCAAAGACCAGCTTCCACTGTGCCGCGTTCTTCTGGCGCAGTTCCTCGTCGGTGTCGGCGGTCGCGTAGAACAGGTGAATATGTTCAGACGTTCGATCCTGTGCCTCGGGAACAAGTATGATCGCAAACGCATGATCACGATGGACGCCCAGCAGGACATTCGGGAACACCGAGATATATTCGGCAGCAGTGTCCCAGTGGTCGCTCAGATTTTCGAAGTCGGGGAACACACTGCCATCTTCTGCTTTCAATTGACGGTAGACCAGCGTTCCCTGACCAGAATACAGGCCCCGCTCTTCAATGTGGTAATGATCTTCCAGCCGGGAATAGCTGTTCAGACCGGGATGTACCCAGGGCAGGTGATAGCTTTCGCAGTAGTTCTCCACCGCCAGTTTCCAGTTGCAGTTCACATCCAGCCGAAAGGCGCTTTCGGGACCACCGTGATACAGTGGCTTGTCAAACTCGGCCCAACGCTTGATCAGATGTTGGTTCTCTTGTTCAAATTCCGGTGCAGTGCCCGAGATGTTGACCCATACGACCTCGCGCCAGATATGGCTGCGTACCTCGATCAGTCCAAGTTCCGAGCGCTTGATGCCCTCATGTGAGTTCTGTCCCGGCCCGCCCACATGCGGTGTCGCGACCAGTTTGCCTTCGGTTGAATAACACCAGCTATGATATGGACAACGGATTGCACCTTCGATCTTGCGCGGTTCTTCGACCAGTATCATGCCCCTGTGGCGACAGATGTTCTGGAATACCCGCACCTGACCCTGACGATCGCGAAGCAACAGCAGGGGAATGCCAAGAAATTCAATGGGTTTGGCATCGCCCGGTTCGGGCACATCCGCTGTCACCGCCAATCCGGCCCAGCCATCTTTTAGCAATACCTGACATTCCTCGGAATGAACGGCTGCGTCGGTATAGTGTTCATTCGGTAGCCCATGAGCGTTCTCGATTGGCTGCCGGACATCTGACAAACTGGTGGTGCTATCGGACAATGCTCTCTCCTCCATTCGAAGGATGCTAGCCACATCTGACAACCCGGCGCTTGGATTTCCGCGACTTCGACATTTCTCACAGCGACAAATTTGTTTGCGGTGATCGGATTGTCCCAAGCTGAGGGGGCACCTTCGTCACGTTTGGATACGCGCGCCAAATGCCGAGTATTTGCCGAAACCAAAAATAGATGGCGCCACAAAGTAGAGTTGACTGGCTAAGCACCATCAGTGTTGCCGAGGCGCCGGGAAACCGCGCTGGCCCGGCGCCGCAAGGCGGCAGCCGGGCGTATAATGTCTGGCTATTCGCCGCGCAACAACGCGGCAACGCCAGTGCGTGCGATTTCCACCAATCCAAGAGGGCGCATCAAGTCCGCAAAAGCATCGATTTTGTCTGGTGCACCGGTGATTTCAAAGATGAAGGAATTCAGCGTGCTGTCCACAACATTGGCACGGAAGATATCGGCCAGACGCAGCGCCTCGACCCGTTTGTCTCCTGCGCCGACAACCTTGATAATAGCCAGTTCGCGTTCGACAGAAGGGCCTTCGACGGTCAGGTCATGCACGTCATGGACGGTGACGATCCGACCCAGCTGGGCCTTGATCTGTTCGATAACCTGCGGTGTGCCCTTGGTGACAATGGTGATCCGGCTGAGGTGGCCGGTATGGTCAACCTCGGCCACGGTCAGGCTTTCGATGTTGTAACCGCGGCCGGAAAACAGGCCGATCACACGGGCCAGAACGCCCGGTTCGTTTTCTACCAGAACGGCAATCGTATGCTGTTCCTGCACATCGGAAAACGTTGGACGTAGGTTATAGGCGGAATGGCGGGTGGAGCCTTTTTTGATATGTAGGGCAGACATTTATGTCCCTTTCATCATCCTGAGAGTGTCGGGCGCATCGGGCGCCCGACAAAATTCGTCGAATTTTGTTAAACCAGAACCGCGCCGCCGGACTGAATCACGCCCTGCGTTTCGGCTTCGCCCAGAAGCATCTCGTTATGGGCTTTGCCTGACGGGATCATCGGGAAGCAGTTTTCATGCTTTTCAACCAGACAGTCGAAAATGACCGGACCGTCATAGTTGATCATTTCCATGATGGCGTCGTCCAGATCAGCCGGGTCGCTGATGCAGATACCCTTGGCGCCAAACGCTTCGGCGAGTTTAACGAAATCCGGCAAGGCTTCGGACCATGAATGCGAATAGCGCTCGCCATGCAGCAGTTCCTGCCACTGGCGCACCATGCCAAGGCGTTCGTTGTTCAAAATGAACTGTTTCACGGGCAGGCGGTACTGAACGGCGGTGCCCATTTCCTGCATGTTCATCAACCACGAAGCTTCACCAGCGACGTTGATCACCAGCGCATCTGGATGTGCCATCTGCACGCCGATCGAGGCCGGGAAGCCATATCCCATGGTGCCCAATCCGCCCGATGTCATCCAGCGGTTCGGATCCTCGAAACCCAGAAACTGTGCCGCCCACATCTGATGCTGCCCGACCTCGGTCGTGACATAGCGGTCGTGACCTTTGGTCAGCTCTTCCAGCCGTTGCAGGGCATATTGCGGTTTGATGGACTTTTCGCTGTTGGTGTAGGCAAGGCAGTTCACCTTGCGCCAATCCGCGATCTGCGCCTGCCATTCCTTGACGCTGGCCGCGTCGGTCTTGCGTCCGCGCGATTTCCAGACCTTCAGAATGTCCTCAAGCACATGTGCAACATCGCCGACAATCGGGATATCCACACGGATTACCTTGTTGAGCGAGGACGGATCGATGTCGATATGCGCCTTCTTCGAGTTGGGTGAAAAGGCGTCGATCCGGCCGGTGATCCGGTCGTCGAAACGGGCGCCGACGTTGATCAGCAAATCGCAGTCGTGCATCGCCATATTGGCCTCATACAGGCCATGCATTCCCAGCATACCAAGCCAGTTTTCACCCGATGCCGGATATGCCCCAAGCCCCATCAGGGTTGATGTGACCGGAAAACCGGTTGAGTCTACCAGCTCACGCAGAAGCTGGCTGGCGGCCTTGCCCGAATTGATCACGCCACCACCAGTGTAGAACACGGGCTTCTTTGCCGTTTCCATGGCCGCGACAAGTTCGGTGATCTCTTCCAGGTCACCTTTGACGACTGGTTGGTAGTGCGAAACCGACGGCTTCGGAGAGGAGTATTCGCCGGTTGCGAACTGTACATCCTTGGGGATGTCGATCAGAACCGGGCCGGGTCGACCCGCGGTCGCCACGTGGAAGGCTTCGTGCAGCGTCTCGGCCAGAGAGTCGGTGTCCTTAACCAGCCAGTTGTGCTTGGTGCAGGGGCGTGTGATGCCAACGGTGTCCGCCTCCTGAAAGGCGTCGGACCCGATCATGAAGGTCGGAACCTGACCGGTCAGAACCACGATCGGGATCGAATCCATCAACGCGTCGGTCAATCCGGTCACCGCATTCGTCGCGCCGGGGCCGGATGTCACAAGCGCCACGCCGGGTTTGCCGGTTGAGCGGGCATAACCTTCGGCTGCGTGCACCGCACCCTGTTCGTGGCGCACCAGAATGTGACGGATGTCGTTTTGCAGAAAGATCTCATCATAGATCGGCAGCACGGCGCCACCGGGATACCCGAATACCGTGTCCACGCCCTGATCCTTGAGGGCCTGAACCACCATCTTTGCGCCGGTCATCTCACGTGTCATCTGCTTTGCTCCGTTCGCGACATGTGTCTTGCATTCAGCATAAAAAAAGCCCCCGATTTTTCGGAGGCGCATGGGTTCGATTATGGTTCACCGTCACCGGCCCATGCGCGAGGTTCCTACGATTACGACTAGCGTGTTCATCGCCAGAGGCTCCTTTTTGCTGGAGGGGACATTATGAGCGGGGGCAGGGGGCGTCAACCGTCAATCGTGTAAATTTCCTGTCTGGAGCGGTGGATTTTGCGACATTTTATTGCGCAGATTGCCGCATGCTGGGAATATCCGGGAAATGACCCCTCGTAAATTTGATCCGGGATAGTCGCGATGGTTCAAAACCGTCAGCGCAATGTCCGAAATTGGCCTGAAGTTACCGCTCACACAGTCCACGCTGATCCGAGATTGGTTGAATATGGAGTGCGGATTATGATGCAGGACCTTATTGATTTGGGGCGTTATCCAATCGACAGGCCAGGTTCGCCGGCCTACGACAGGCTGATCGCTGACCTGAGACGCGAACTGGAAGATGATGGTTGTGCCGTATTGCCTGGTTTCGTGCATGAAACGGGTGTCGAGCAGCTGGTCAAAGAAGCCGAAACTGTCGCGTCCAAGGCGCATCGATCCTTCAACCGGACCAATGCATATTTCAGCAAGGATAATCCGTCGCTGGCGCCATCCCATCCGGTGCGCCAGTTCTTTGACCGTTCAAATGCCTTTGTTCCCGCAGACAATTTCCCGAAATCCAGCCCGTTGCGGCGAATCTATGAATACGAAGGCTTCATGCCGTTCATTCGCACCGCGCTGGATGAGCCCGAAGACCGGTTCTTTCGATATGAAGACCCGTTGGCGGATGTCATTATCAATGTCGTAGAAGAGGGGCAGGGGTTTCCGTGGCATTTTGATACCAACAACTTCACCGTTACGCTGGCGATCCAAAACGGAGAGGAGGGGGGAGAGTTCGAATATGCCTCAAACCTGCGCAGTTCCGAGGACGAGAATTTCCCTGGGGTGACCTCGATCCTTCAGGGGAACATGGCAAAGGTGCGCCAGCTGACACTGAATCCCGGCGACCTCCAGATATTCAAGGGCCGGTACGCCCTGCACCGGGTCAAGCCGGTTTCCGGTGCCCAAAAGCGGTATGTTGGAATTTTCTCGTTTGTTGAGACCGAAGGCATGTGTGGCGGGGTCGAGAGGACCAAACAGCTTTATGGTCGCGTGCTGCCCCATCATTATGAGCGTGAAGGTTTGCGGGGTGATCAACTGTTGGATTGATCCGCTTCAGCCGTCACTGACCGTTGCTGTGAAGTGCCGGCGAAGATGTCGCCGTTGAACGCTAAACGAATGGGCGGGTCAGAACCCAACGCCGGTTCCCTGAAGCATTCCGTGCTCCATCGCATAGCGGGTCAGACCGGCCGTCGAAGAGATACCCAGCTTCCGCTTGATGTTCTTGCGGTGGGTTTCGACGGTACGCACCGAGATATCGAGTGCATTCGCCACTTCCTTGTTGGATTTGCCCTGCGCCAGTTGCAGCAGGATCGTCTGTTCGCGGCCCGTCAATGCCTCGCGCGTGCTGTCGCCTTTGGGTTCAAGTGATCCGCTGGCCCCGGTGCACAGGTACCGCTCGCCCTGCATCACCGCATCGATGGCCTGTTTGATTTCCTCGGTAGGAACGTCCTTGAGCACATAACCTTTGGCGCCATGGCTGAGCGCGGTCGAGATATATTCGGGACTGTCGTGCATCGACAAAATCAGGATGCGCGTGTCGGGCAGGCGTTCAAGGATGATCTCGGTCGCGCTGAGGCCGCCAAGGCCGGGCATGTTCAGATCCATCAGGATGACGTCCGGGCGCAGCGCCTCGACCTGATCCACCGCTTCCTGACCAGTGCCCAGGGTTCCGACGACCCGGATGTCATCATAGCTTTCCAGTATCGACTGAATACCCTCGGCCACCATCGGGTGGTCATCAACGATAAGGACACGAACCGTATCGGACATCATGAACCGGCCTTTCCTTTGGGTGTGGCATCTTCCTGCGGCGGCAGCAGGCGGCTTAGCGGCAGGCTGGCCTCGATTACCGTACCACTTTGCGCGCCGCGTGATGACAGAATGCGCAGCGATCCGTCAAGCTGTTCGATCCTTTCCTGCATGTTGCGCAGGCCGATCCCCGGAGTGATTTCGCCCAGCCTGCGGCGCAACCCGCGGCCGTTATCGGTGATCCGCATGGTTGCGCCTCTTTTGTGGCCGCGCAGATCGATCGTGACACGGGTGGCGCCAGAGTGACGTTCGATATTCGTCAGCGCCTCTTGTGCGATGCGGTAGAGTGCGATCTTGGCGTCCTGATCCAGCCGGTTGCGGAATACGACGGTAGTGAATTCGGTTTCGATCCCGGTGCGTTCGCGAAAATCGTCGGTCAGCGCCTTCAACGCAGGACCCAGTCCCAGGTCGTCCAGAACGCCGGGACGCAGGTCGCGGCTGATGCGGCGCACCTCGGTGATGGCCGAGCCCAGATTGTCGATCCCCTTGTCGAGAGGGTCACGCGCGCCACCATCGTCCCCGCGCTGCAGCCTGCGGCGGGCATTGTCCAGCGCATAGCGTACGCCAACCAGAATCTGGCTGATGCCGTCATGCAATTCTCGGGCGACGCGGCCCCGCTCTTCTTCCTGCGCATCAAACACCCGCTGGGTTAGTTCCTTGAGTTTGGCGTCGGCCAGCCTGCGCTCGCGGAAATTCAATAGCATTCCCGAAACGAACACGATCAGAAGCGCGGCCAGAACGATGCCGCCGATATAAAGGAACGTGCGCCGCACCCGCGCCTCGACCTCGGCGCGAGCATTGGCCACGGTGGCCACAATGTCGTCAATGAAAACGCCTGTCCCTACCGCCCATCGCCAATCCTGCAACCCCACCACATAGGCAATCATCATCGCCTCGTCCCCGGTCGAGGGCTTTTGCCACATGAAGCTGTGCCAGCCTGCGCCCTGCCGTGCCAGACGAAGAAACTCATCCACGACCGGGGTGCCGTTGCTGTCGGTCAATCCTTCCCAGTTGCGGTTGATGAATTCGGTCTGGCGGGGGCTGACAAGGTTGGTGCCGTCATAGTCGTAGACAAAAAAGAACCCATCCTTGCCATAGATCATCGCCGAAAGGATTTGCGTGACAAGGTTCTTGGCGATCTCATCATCCGGCGCGGCGCGACCATAGATATAGGCAAACCCATTGCGGGCCTGGGTCACATAGTTTCGCAACTCTTCTTTCTTGGCTTCGATCAGCCTGCGCTCCAGCGCCTTGATTTCGCGGTCAGCAGTGGCGCGGGCTTCGTAGGTCACCATCACAGCGATGGCAGCCACCGCAGCCACCAGCGGAATCGCAGCCACAAGCGACAGCTTCTGGGCGTATGTGAGTGAAATCATATCGCGGAGTGGACGCATGTCCGAATCGTTACGCAAGCCGGGGCTAAATTGCAAAAGGAATACATCGCGGCGACCATTCCGCGTGAGTGTCGCATCGTAAGTCCGGGAAAAATGGACGTGGTTCATTCGTTTCTGTCAAAAAACCGATCCGTCTACGCAGTACTTGGTATTCACATTCACGACTCCGTCATTAGGCTGGCGCGCACTGGAAACGACTGACCCGGAGCACATCCGGGCAATAGAATTGTGTAGGGGAGGATCACTCACATGGATCGTCGTTCATTTTTGAAAACATCCGCAATCGGCGGCTCGGCTGCTGCGGCGACCTCGCTGGCCGCTCCGGCGTATGCGCAGGGTAAGCGCACGCTGACCATGGTTACGTCCTGGGGTCGTGGTCTGGCCGGGGTGTTCGACAGCGCGCAGCGCTGCGCTGACAGCATCACCACCATGTCGGACGGCAACCTGACCGTTGATATCAAGGCTGCAGGCGAACTGGTTGGCGCGTTTGAAGTGTTTGACGCGGTGTCGTCGGGCCAAGCGGATATGTATCACGCGGCCGACTACTACTTTGTTGGTCAGCACCCGGGCTATGCCTTCTTCACCGCTGTTCCGTTCGGCATGACCGCGCAGGAAATGGTCAACTGGTACTATCATGCCGGTGGTGCAGAACTGCATGATGAACTGGGTCAGATCTTTGGCCTGAAATCATTCCTGGCCGGTAACACCGGTGCGCAGGCTGGCGGCTGGTACTCGAAAGAGATCAATGGCCCCGAAGACTTCAACGGACTGAAGTTCCGTATGCCGGGTCTGGGCGGCAAGGCACTGGGCAAACTGGGCGCGTCGGTTCAGAACATTCCGGGTTCGGAAGTGTATCAGGCGCTGTCGTCCGGCGCGATCGACGGAACCGAGTGGATCGGTCCGTGGGCCGACGAAAAGGCTGGCTTCCAGGAAATCACCAAGACCTACTACACCGCTGGCTTCCACGAGCCGGGTGCGGGTCTGTCGCTGGCGACCAACCGCGAAGTATTCGAAAGCCTGACACCTGCTCAGCAGAAGATCATCGAGATCGCGGCTGGCGAATGCCACCAGTGGAACCTGGCACAGTTCCTGGCCAACAACGGTGCAGCCCTGCAGCGTCTGCAGGCGGGCGGCGTCAAGGTTCTGGAATTCCCGGACAGCGTCTGGGATGCGTTCGGCAAGGCCAGCCAGGAAGTTCTGGACGAGAACATGGGCGACGAG
Source organism: Ruegeria sp. BJ6 (assembly GCF_056537885.1). Lineage (NCBI taxonomy): Bacteria > Pseudomonadati > Pseudomonadota > Alphaproteobacteria > Rhodobacterales > Roseobacteraceae > Ruegeria > Ruegeria sp. BJ6. Next base: position 388,389 of record NZ_JBQFSG010000002.1, read on the forward strand.
CTGTTCAAGAAGATCAACGACAGCGCCATGGAATCGATGGCCGCATCGTCTGCTTGGCTGAACATGTCGTCGGGTGTTTACACCGGACAGCGCGACCGCGTTCGCGGCTGATCGCCGATCTTGTAGCACTTTGGTTCCCCCGCAACCGCGGGGGAGCTTTTCCTGTTGCACATGCACGGATTGGAAAAGTCCGCTAACATAAGCATAGCAACTGATGAACCGGGGACAAAATGCAGGACGATAACGGTATCTCCTTCTTCGGCGCCCTATGGAACGGACTGATCTGGTTCGTTCAGAACATCGCCGAGGCCTTCTATAATTTCGGATACGCCATCACGCATCCGCAGCTCTGGCTGAACTGGTCGGACAAAGAGGCGATCATGCGCTTTGTCTACTATGGCGGATCTGTCGAGTTCTTCTTTGTGGTCTTCACCCTGTTTCTGGTTCTGACGGCCATCGGCCTGTACTATCGGAATTTCATGTGGGGCATGGTCCGCGGGCTGGAAGGATTTGCCAATACCACCGGTCGCTTTTTCGCATGGGCGGGCCTGTTGATGGTGATCCAGCAAATCGTCATCGTTTTCATGCAGCGCGTTTTTGCCCGGCCCGATATGGCATTTGGTCTGGGTATTCCGTTCCAGATGGACATCAGTTGGTATGCCGAGGAACTGAAACTGTACAATGCCATGGTCGTTTGCCTGTGCGTCACCTACACCTTTGTTCAGGGCGGCCATGTTCGCGTTGACCTGATCTATGCGGGGCTCAGCCACCGGGGCAAACGGGTGGTCGACATGCTGGGGTCGGTGTTCTTCATGATGCCCATGGCTGTGCTGACATGGATGTACGGTTGGTACTTTATGTGGCGGCACCTGATTGTGCCGAAACCATCCGCAAGCGATACCCTGGACCGGCTGGTTATGAAGTCCCGCGCGTTGCGCTGGAACGTCGAAACCATCGGGTTCAGCCCCAACGGCTTTAATGGCTATTTCCTGTTCAAGGTACTGCTGGTGGCGTTCGCCGGCATGGTGTTCCTGCACGCGATTGCGTTCCTGTACCGGTCGTATCTGGAATATGTGGAAGGGCCCGAAAGTGCCGGTAAATACCTCGACAAGGACAGCCTTGGCGAGGGCGAAGAAGCCTATGAAGGCGCACATTAAGGACGGAGACCAAGACAATGCTATTCGGACTTGATGGCGTCGAAATCGGCCTCATTATCGTATTTTTCTGCCTTTTCGGCGGTATCCTATCCGGGTTTCCGGTGGCTTTCGCCATCGGCGGTGCCGGGATCATCTCGTTCGGGATTATCGCTGCACTGGACAGCGCCGGGCTGCTTATACATCAGGCGATAGACACCAGTTCTCAGGCCTATCGGGACGTTGTGAATTCGGGCGTCAAACCAGATGTCATATCCGTGTTCCGATACCCGGATTTGCCCAGGATAGCTGAACCGGTATTCGTGTCGGGATGGGAAACCGCGCTGGATCGCAACGTATCGTTCATCGTGAACCGCATGAACGAACGGGTGCTGGCGGGGCAATCCATCGAGACACTTCTGGCGGTTCTGATGTTTGTTCTGATGGGCATCACGCTGGAACGTTCCAAGATCGCCAATGACCTGCTGACGACAATGGCGCGTGTATTCGGCCCGCTACCGGGCGGTCTGGCCGTTTCCATTGTGGTCGTGGGGGCGTTCCTTGCGGCATCGACCGGGATCGTGGGCGCGACGGTTGTCACGATGGGGCTGTTGGCCCTGCCGACGATGTTGCGCAACAACTATTCACCGGAACTGGCGACCGGGGTTATTGCCGCGTCGGGTACACTGGGGCAGATCATTCCACCGTCCATCGTTATCGTTCTGCTGGGGACGCTGGCAGGCGATCTGTATTCGACGGCGCAGGAAACCCGCGCGGTCGAGGCGGGATGTTCGGATGCGCTGACTTATCTGGGTGAGCCTGCGGTTGTGTCCGTGGGTACGCTGTTTCAGGCCGCGCTGCTGCCGGGGATCATGCTGGCGTTGCTTTATGCGCTTTACGCCTTTGGCTATGCGATGCTGAACCCGGAAAAAGCACCGGCAGTTGCCCTGTCCGGCGGCAGCGGTGAGCCGATCACCCGCGCCGAAGGGCTGACATGGTTGCTGGCTGCACCTGTGGGCCTGATCGTTGGCGCCGTTCTGATGGGCAGTGTTGGACTGATCGGCAGTCAGGATGTCTCGGTTTCGGGGTTCTCGGACATTTCCGAAGGGGCATCCCTGCGCACGAACGTATCCGCTGAATGTCAGGCGTCCATGATCGAACTGCACGGTCAGTCGGCCTGGGATCAGGCCGTGGCCGAGCAGGAACAGATCGACGCGGCGGGTGGAGTGTCGCAATCGCAGAGACTGAGCGAGGAGGAAATCACGGCTGCCCGTGAGGCAAAAATTGCCGGAGCCGCACCGATTGGCACGGGCGTTGCCGTCTTTGTCGTGCTGCTGGGTCTGACGCTGGTTCTTGGTCGTGGCATTGCCCCTTCGCGTTCACCGCAACCGCTTATCCTGGGCGGTATCGGATTGTTGCTGGTCCTGCTGGCCGACATTCTGCTGGTGACACCGCTGACATCCTCGGGTGCTACGTTCGTTATTCTGGCATTGCCTGCCCTGCTTGCGCTTTATGGCTGCAGGGAGGCCGCAGCCCGTTGTGCAACGAATGATCTGATCCGTGTCGTCTTTCCGCCACTGGTCCTGATCATTGCCGTTCTGGGGTCGATCCTGGGCGGTATCACCAATCCGACGCCTGCAGCGGCGCTTGGGGCAGGTGGGGCCATCATGCTGGCAGCGTATCGCAAGCTTCAGGATCAGGGGCGTTCTGGCAAGGTCATCATCTGGTCCACGTTTGCCATCATCATCTGCTTGCTGATCGGGGTGAACTTTGACCTGCGGATCAATCAGGGCGGCGTCACGGTCGAAACGTGGATCGCGTTCGTACTGGCCTATGCCACATATCTGTACGCTTTGTTCGGGCTGATCTTCGGGTGCTGGGTTCTGTTTGCAAGCGGTGTTCTGACACCGGTCGTACGTGAAACCGCCAAGGTCACGTCGATGGTCTTTACCATTCTGATCGGGTCGCAGCTGCTAAACCTTGTGGTGATCTCTTTCGGGGGAGAGCATTACATCCAGCAATTCTTGAAGAGCTTTGACAATGAGTTCACGGTTTTCCTGATCGTGATGCTGGTGCTTTTTGTCCTTGGCTTCGTGCTGGATTTCCTCGAGATCATCTACATTGTCATCCCGATTGTGGGACCGGTCATCTATGGCGGGTCGTTCGATCCGAAATGGGTGACGATCATGGTTGCGGTGAACCTGCAGACCTCGTTCCTGACACCACCGTTCGGGTTTGCGCTATTCTATCTGCGCGGTGTGGCACCCAAAGAGGTTACGACAGGGCATATCTATCGCGGGATCATTCCTTTCGTGATCATTCAGGTGGTCGGGATCGCGATCCTGTGGTTGTTCCCGACAATCGTGACAATTGTTCCCGAGTTGATTCCGAACTGATCTGGGATCGCTGATATCAAATTGAAAAGGGGGCCGGATGGCCCCCTTTGCTTTTTACGTTTGGGCGCGAAGGGGCGCTGCCCCGTCTTGACCTGATGGCCAATTCATCCCCGGGATATATTGGGCGAAAGGAAGGGTTTCAGGTGAACTGGATTAAATCCCAGCGGTTACCGAAAGGGTCGCGCCAGACTGCGACCGTACCGTAGGGTTCGTGGCGCGGTTCTTCTTCGAACTGAACACCTTTGGCCAGCATCGTAGAGTGATCGCGGGCGAAATCGTCAGTGGACAGGAAAAACCCTACGCGCCCTCCGGTTTGATTGCCGATGGCTGCCTGCTGGTCAGAGCCGTCAGCCAGTGCCAGGATCAACGAGCCATTGCTTGATCCCCGCGGTGTCACGCGGACCCAGCGTTTGCCGCCGCCAAGGTCCAGATTCTGATCCAGAGAGAAACTCAGTGTCCCGACATAGAACGAGATCGCGTCGTCGTAGTCCGGCACCACCAGAGTGACGGCGTGAAGGCTTTGCTGCATGCGGGATCAGCCTTTGGTTGGATGTCTGTCAGGGAGTTGTATGTTGGCGACCTGCTCGGCAATGGGTGCCGTCGAGAGAGGGTGGCTGGAGGTGCGGGAAAACCTTTCGGGATTCGGGACGCTTTGCCAGGCGTTGTTCATGTAGACTTCAAGCCCGGCGAACTTTGCCTTGTATCCCATCTTTGGGCTGCCGGGCACCCAGTAACCCAGATAGACGTACGGCAGCCCGGCCTCGCGGGCGATGTCGATGTGGTCCAGGATCATGTAGGTGCCGAGTGAATTCTGCGGCTGTAGCGGGTCGTAGAAGGAGTAGACCATGCTGAGGCCGTCCTCGAGCACATCGGTCAGACTGACGGCGATCAGGTCGCCGGTTCGGGTGTCGGAATACTCCACGACGCGGCTGCGGATTGGTGTTTCTTCGATCATTGCAGCGAACTCGAACACGTCCATATCCGCCATTCCGCCGTCAGCGTGGCGGACATCCAGATAGCGCCGGAACAATTCGAACTGATCATCGGTTGCCCAGGGCGATGTTGCGCGCCGTTCCAGATATGCGTTGCGTCTGGCTGCGCGTTTCTGGCTTTTGGTGGGGCGGAATTTGGACACGTCAATCCGGGCGGACAGGCACGCCGCGCAATCTGCGCAGGACGGGCGGTAGAGAACATTCTGAGATCGGCGAAACCCTTGTTGCGACAGAGAGTTGTTCAGTCGTTCTGCGCCTTCGCCCTGTAGTGCCGTGAACAGCTTTCTTTCCATCCGGCCCTCAAGATAGGGGCAGGGCTGTGGGGCCGTCACATAGAATTGTGGCGCTATTGGCAGCGTGTGTCGCATGCAGATCCCGTGTTTCCTGTCAGGATGATAACAACGGTTTCGGGACCCGCCAAGTGATTCACATGCCGGTTCAGGCTATAGCGCGTTGATTTAACATGACGGTACCAAGGAAGGCGTCTGTCAGCCCCTGGCATCGCGCGCTGGTCATCATCATGATCACCGAGACCACCTGAATGACGGGAAACGCCATGCTGATAAAATACCCGGCAGTGTGAGCGATGGCCTTGCCGGTGTCCATGCGAGCGCCAAAGGCGTCGCGGAGTTCGATCCCCATGAACCGCATACCAAGCGTTGCCGAGCCATTGGCAATGGTAACAACGCGATAGGTGAAACTGACAACCATATAGATGAGGGCTACGAAAAACAGGCCCAGCCCAACGGTCATGATGACGGCCACCACACAGAGCAATGAGATGAAGGCGACATCGAAAATCCAGGCTAAGAAGCGTTTGAACGCGACAGACTGGTAGAATTCGGGCTGGCGATCGGGGTCGGGCAAATGCCTCATGTCAGATAGTCCGGTTCTGTATTTGGGAAATGCCCTGCACCGGAGCCGGGGCAGGGCGACTGTTTATCAGGCGTCGTCTTTGCGCTCACCTTCATCTTCGTGGTTCGCACGCGCGCGCTCTTCCATGAATTCGTCGAATTCGGCCTTGTCCTTGGCTTCACGCAGACGGCGCAGGAACGCTTCGAACTCCTGTTGTTCACGCTCCAGCCGGGCCAGAGTATCCGACTTGTAGGCGTCAAATGCGCTGTTGCCGGATGGCTTCATGGCGCTCATGTGGCTTTGCCAGGATTTGCGGCGGCTGCAGGACTTGCTGAACATACGTTTGCTCCAGATCATATAGGCAAGAAGGGCCAGACCAACGGGCCAGAAGAATACAAAGCCGAGGACCATCGCGGCGATCCATGCGCCTTTGCCCTTGCTGTCAAGCCAGGCTTCGGAACGATAAAGCCATCCCGGATTTGCAGGAGTGGCAGGTTCGGACAGTGCGGTCATTGGGTTTCTCCAGGTTGATGTAAATGCCTTTCACATTGATCTAGATGGGGGACGTGGTTTCAGGTTGCAAGGGGTAATGTGAAAAAGATTTACATTGTGGAATGGCGCAGCTTTGACCAGAGCTGGCGGGGATCGGGTGCATTTTTGCCGGAAGTAGCGCTGGGGCATCTATCAAAATCTGATGCCGATGTTTGCAGCCAGCCAGTTCAGAATTCGAATTTAGTCTGAACAGGTGGCGTATATTGTTCCAGCAATTCCTGGCCTTCCGCTCCCGATTTGATCGGCTTTACAGTATGATACTCGAACCGGCCTTCGTATTTCGTTCCAAGTGTTTCCTGCGCTTCCGTTGGGGTTGTGGCGCCTTTTAACCAATTTTCTATCTCTTCCGGCGTCAAAATGACCGGCATCCGGCTGTGGATGTGAGCGATCTGCGAACTGGGCTTGCGGGTCATAATGCTGCAACTGTGGCTACCGTCCTTCGCCCGATAGAATCCCGCAAAGAACATCGTAGGAGAATTGCGCTTTACTGTTACGTATACAGGGCAATCGTGGCCCTGATCCTTTGGCCATTCATAATAACCAATTGCAGGGATGAGGCAGCGACCGTAGTCCCAGTAGTCCCGCCAAAAATCAACGTTCTCGATTTTGGAATTGATCAGGGGCTTCTTGCTACGGGGATCTCTGATTTGCCAGCGGGCCGATGTAAGCTCGGCGCAATTGCCATCCCAGCGGACCATGCTGACCTGATTGGTGGGCGAAACATTGTATCCACCTGAAGGAGGGGGATTGGGCAGATGAGGAGAGATTTTCCCGTCCAGAAAATACTCCAAAATCGCCAGCATCTCGCGCTGTGTCAGGTGTCCGGCTGCATACTTTCCACACATGAACAAAGCCTATGCAGATTGGGGTGGTTGAACAAGAAGCAGGCAGAACATTAACAAGCAAATGGATCGCACTTTGGCGTTTTGCCGCGCTGACAGGACAGACACTCAAGCCATCCCATATAGCGTTGTCTCCAAAGAGACGGCGCTAGGTCTTCAATCACCCTCTGCTGTAGTTTCCTCAATGTTCTGTTTGTCCCGGGATTTGCATTGTTCGGGCATATAGATATTCCGATATTCCCGATAACGCCGGTTTAAAGGTCATTTGAAACGCAATAGGTTGAATGAGGCTAGAATCGCAGGAGTTTCCGTTGAAGCCTTATCGTAAACACCCGCCTGCGTGCTTCCTACATCATCCGGCCTGTTCAGGGTTACGGTAACAATAGGTGTCAAACGACAATGGACGTCAGCGACTACAAAACCGCCCCGTCAAACGACGAAATCCTCAAGCTTGAAAAGCGGGTGTGGAGGGCGCTGGTCGAAGGGGATGCGACCACCGATCGTGCCTTGCTTAGCCCTGATTTTCTGGGTGTTTACCCCAGCGGCTTCGCCAACAGGGACGAACATGTAGGGCAGTTTGCCGACGCGCCTACAATGGCCGAATTCCGGTTAAGCGAGACAAAACTGAGGGTCCTGTCTGCGGACGCCGTACTTTTGTCTTACCGGGCGGACTATCTGCGCCCGGGAGCGAGTGAGTGGGAAACCATGCTCATTTCCTCGCTTTGGGAACGACGCGGAGAGCATTGGCTGAATACCTTCAGTCAGGATACACCTGTTACCGAAGGATGACAGGTTTGCCCCATTGACGTTGCAGTCTGGCAATGCACAACCTGCGGGCATGACCGGAACTCTTGCCATTTCCCGACTGCCGCGCCCCTTTGATGCCTCGCTGGGTGAAGACGCGCGCAATTTGGTACCAAATCTGACACCCGAGCAGGGTGAACTGATAGCTGGTGCAGCTGGATCAAGCCCATACCTCAAAGGACTGATCGAGCATGAGGCGGCGTGGCTGCCCGAAGCTTTGGCGCAGCCGGATCTTGCCATGGCGGCCGTTATGGAAGTGGCCCGGGTGTTGCCGCCGGATCAGTTAAAACCGGGGTTGCGTCAGGCAAAACGTCGGATGGCATTGCTGACGGCACTAGCGGATCTGGCGGGTGCATGGCCGCTGGAGAAAGTGACGGCGATCCTGACGGATTTCGGGGCCTTAGCGGCGGATGTGGCAGCCAAATCCGAGATTGCGAACCTGATCCGGCGCCGCAAGTTGCCCGGTTTGACCGAAGAAGATGTCGATACTGCAGGCGGCATGGTGATCCTTGCCATGGGCAAGATGGGCGCGCATGAGCTGAACTACAGCTCGGACATCGATCTGATCGTGCTGTTCGACGAGACCCGGTTTGATCCCGATGATTTTTACGAAGCGCGGCAGGGCATGGTGCGTGCGACACGCAATTTCTGTGCAACGCTAAGCGACAAAACCGCTGATGGTTATGTTTTCCGAACTGATCTGCGACTGCGCCCCGATCCGGCCGTAACACCGGTCTGCCTGGCGACAGAAGCAGCGGAACGTTACTATGAAAGCCTCGGAAGAACATGGGAACGCGCCGCCTATATCAAGGCGCGCCCCTGCGCTGGTGACCTCGCGGCTGGGGCGCGTTTTCTTGAGGCGCTGCGCCCGTTCGTATGGCGTCGGCATCTGGATTTTGCAGCCATTCAGGATGCTCATGACATGCGTCTGCGCATTCGCGAAAACAAAGGAACCGGCGGGGCGCTGTCGATACCGGGCCACGATATGAAGCTGGGGCAGGGCGGGATACGTGAGATCGAATTCTTTACCCAGACCCGCCAGTTGATCGCAGGGGGGCGCGACCCTGATCTACGCGTCCGGGGGACTGTTGACGGGCTGGCTGCGCTGGCCGGAAAGAGGTGGGTGCCGGAAGACGTTGCATCGAAGCTGACCGATCACTACCGCGCTCATCGCGAGGTCGAACACCGCATTCAGATGGTGCACGACGCGCAGACGCACAAGGTTCCACAGTCCGAAGACGGGATCGAACGGATCGCGTGTTTGATGGGCACCGACCGGGAAAAGCTGATAACCGATCTCAAGCATCGTTTGACCGAAGTTCATGAGCTGACAGAAGGTTTTTTTGCCCCCGGTCCGGGGCCCACACCCGTTCCGGCGCAAGAGGTGACCTTTGATGCAAGCGTTCTTGCGCGTTGGCCAACATATCCGGCACTGCGTTCGCAGCGAGGTGCGCGGATATTCGAGCGTCTGAAACCAGAATTGCTGTCCCGGCTTGCAAAAACCGCAAAGCCAGACGAGGCATTGCTGGCCCTTGATGGCTTCCTTGCGGGGTTGCCTGCGGGGGTACAGCTGTTTTCACTGTTCGAGGCCAACACGCAACTTATCGACCTGCTGGTCGATATCGTGGGAACCTCGCATGCGTTGGCGGCACATTTGTCACGCAACTCGTCTGTCTTCGATGCAGTGATCGGCGGTGGATTTTTTGCCGATTGGCCGGGGCAGGTGACCTTGCAGTCCGAGTTGTCCGAAGCACTTGCCGCGGAACAGGACTACGAAACCCAGCTGGATATGGCCCGGCGCTGGTGCAAGGAATGGCACTTTCGCATCGGTGTGCACCACTTGCGCGGGCTTATCGACGGGGCCGAGGCCGGCAGACAATATGCCGAGCTTGCACAGGCCGTAATTGCTGCTGTTCTGCCTTGTGTGGTTGCCCAATTTGCTCGCAAACACGGGCCAATGCCTGGTCGCGGGGCCGCGGTTCTGGGAATGGGATCGCTCGGTGCCGGGCGGATCAACTCGCAGTCCGATCTGGACATGATCGTGATTTACGATCCGCTGGATCAGGATATGTCGGACGGTCCGCGCCCGCTTGCAACACGAACCTACTATGCACGATTCACCCAAGCCCTGATCACGGCGCTTTCGGCACCTATGTCTCAGGGGCGGCTGTACGAAGTCGATATGCGGCTTCGTCCGTCCGGCAATCAGGGGCCAGTTGCAACCAGCTGGGCCAGCTTTACCCACTACCAGCAGGAAGAAGCCTGGGTTTGGGAACATCTGGCCCTGACGCGGGCGCATGTGGTCGCCGGGGATGAGGGGCTTGCATCAGATATCGAAGAGTTCCGCGTCAGATTCCTTTCGCGCGCGCGGGACAAACATCAGGTTCTGCGGGAAGTGGCCGAGATGCGCGACCGTCTGGCTGCCGCAAAATCGCCGGCAGGGGTTTGGGATGCCAAAACCGGCTCTGGCCGCTTGCTGGACATCGAATTGATCGCCGAAACCGGAGCCCTGTTGGCTGGCCGACCCGAACGTGACGTCCATTCAGGTCTGGATGGTGCGGTCGCAGCCGGGCTTTTTGACGTCGCACAGGCTCAAACCCTCAAAGACTGCTATGATCTATGTTGGTCGGTGCAAAGCGCGGCACGGCTTTTGTCCGGCAAGGTGATCGAGGCGGACAAGATCGGCGATGGGGGGGCGGCCTTTTTGTGCAGGGCCACCGGCTTCGAACGTATCGAAGAGCTTCAGGTTGCGCTGCAGGACAATTATACCACGGCGGCCTCACTGATTGAGGCAGCGGTTGAGGAGGGCAGAAATGGCGCGCAGCAATGATCCCAACGATCCCAAAGGGTTGATCCGCGAGGCTTATCGCATCGAAGGTATCGGCCCGCCCGAGTGCCGCAGCATTTTTCTGGACTGGGCGCTCAGCCTGCCGGATGACCGGGATCAGTCCTCTGCCCTGAAAGATCTGCACCTGGCCTATTCCGCAGAGGCGCCGGACCATCCGATGACGCAGGTTCTGAGTGATGGAATGCAATCGGCCAAGGCTCCAAAACGTAGGGGTGGATGGCGATCGCGCCCGCGTGGTTAGTAGCGTGACCCAAGCAGGGGGTTTCGCATCGGCTGCATCAGGACTATGAGAGCGGCCATGACCGAAGCACCTTCCATCGAACGCCCCCGAGTCCGCCTGAAACCCAAGGCCAACGCGCGCGGTGTGCGCCATGGCTTTCCGTGGGTTTATGCAAACGACATTGTGACGGATCGTCGAACGCGCAAAATTCCGGCGGGTGCGTTGGCTGTGCTCGAGGACGACAATCGCAATCCCGTTGCGCTCGTTGCCGTGAATCCGACATCCAAAATCATGTGCCGCGTTCTGGACCGTGATCCGGCCGCAATCCTTGATGTCGACTGGTTCGAAGCCAGGCTGGCGCGGGCTCTGGAAATGCGTGAGCGCTTGTTCGACGCGCCATACTATCGCTTGATACATGCCGAGGCAGATGGCTTTCCGGGTGTCATCATCGACCGTTTTGGGCACGCTTGCGTGATACAGCCCAATGCCGCGTGGGCCGAAACACATCTTGAGCAGATCGTAAACGCATTGGTGAAGATCACAGGGGTGACCGTCGTCCTGAAAAACGCATCGGGACGAACCCGCAGCCTGGAAGGGCTCGATGATCTGAGTTTGACCCTGCATGGGCAGGCACCACAAGAGCCGCTGCCAGTCCCGATGAACAGAGCGACGTATTTGGCCGATCTGACAGGCGGCCAAAAGACAGGTTTGTTCTACGACCAGCGTCCCAACCACGCCTTTGCCGCAAGGCTGGTGCAGCCGGGTGCGCGGGTGCTGGATGTTTTCAGCCATGTGGGCGGGTTTGCCCTGGCCATGCTGGCAGGCGGCGCAGGGCAGGCGATCTCGGTAGATGGATCCGCCGCCGCACTGGAGCTGGCAAACAAAGGTGCTCAGGTATCCGGTTTTGCCGATCGTTTCTCCACCCGACAAGGGGACGCGTTTGATGTGCTTGCGGCATTGGCAGACGAGGGCGAGGCATTCGATGTCGTAATCTGCGACCCGCCTGCTTTTGCACCATCCAGACAGGCACTGGACGCTGGTCTGCGCGCGTACGAACGGATCGCGCGCCTCGCCGCGCCACTGGTCAAGCCCGGTGGATATCTGGGGGTGTGTTCCTGCTCGCACGCCGCTGATCTGGGGCGTTTTCGCGATGCCTCTTCCCGGGGTATTGGCCGGGCCGGGCGTCAGGCGCAACTCCTTCATACCGGGTTTGCGGGACCTGACCATCCTCAACTGCCGCAGCTGGCGGAAAGCGGCTACCTCAAAGCAGTGTTCTTCCGCCTGTGAAAGCCGTTCTGGATACCTGCGTCATCTATCCGACCGTCATGCGGGAAATGCTGCTGGGTGCGGCGCGACAGGGCTGTTTCACCCCCATCTGGTCTGCCCGTATCCTCGAGGAGTGGGCGCGCGCAGCAATCAAACTCGGGCCCGAGGGCGAGGCGCAGGCACGGGCCGAAATTGCTCTGATCCGCGCAAACTGGCCTGAGTCCGAGGCTAAACCCAACCCGGGTACCGAGGCGCGCCTGTGGTTGCCTGATCCCGCCGATATCCACGTTCTGGCAACGGCCGTCGCAACTTCGGCAGATACGATCGTCACGGTGAACGCCAAGGATTTTCCGCGCCAAATCCTAGCCGAAGAAGGGCTGAAGCGGATCGACCCGGATACATTGCTTCACGGTTTCTGGCTACAAGAGCCTATAAAAATCGCAAGCCTGGCCGATCAGGTCCTGTCCGAAGCCAACCGTTTGTCCGGCGATCAATGGACCATACGCGCCTTACTCAAAAAGGCCCGCCTGCCGCGACTGGCCAAGGCACTATCTGCCTGACCCTTTTTTTCTCTTGCTGAAATATCCCGGGCAGTGCGAAGGGTTGACCCCTCGCCACGTGCTTTCAGACCTTGCTCCAACGCTGCTCAAGCTTTTCCAACGCGGCGATCCGCTCATCCGTTTTCGGGTGGCTCATCAACCAAGCGGGAACGACGCCCGCGCGCTGTTGTGTCAGATCTTCGAGCTTGTGAAACAACGACTTCTGCGGGCCGACACCAATTCCGGCTTTGGTCAGCAAGGCGGCGGCATATTCGTCGGCCTCATACTCATCCGCCCGCGACAGGCGCGAGGCAAGCAGCGCTGTCAAACCATTGGCAATCCAGACGCCGATCAGCGGTATGAACCGGTTCAGCAGGATGATGAGCGCAGTTCGTAAGGCGTTCTGACCTGAGAAATCAATCATCCGGCGGCGCGCGTGACCCAGTGCTACATGCCCAAGCTCATGCGCGATGACCGATGCCATCTCCTCAGCCGACACCTCACCACTTCTGAATTTGCGATAGAACCCGCGGGTGATGAAAATCCGACCATCCGGAGCCGCCAACCCGTTCACCGGATCAATCTCATAGATGTATACCGGTATCCGGGCGACATCCAACGCCGCCGCAAGACGGTCTGTCATGCGTTTCAAGGCGGGATCGGCAAGCTCTGTCGACTTGGCATCCAGTTCCCTGTGGGTGCGCCAGACGGAAATCCGGTACATCACCACAGCGTATAGAACCGCCAGAAGTATCGGAGTGATGCGCAACATAAGACAGATATGGGGCGCATCCGATGGAAGGGCAACCCATGTCACACGCCACGTGTCTTTGAACCAAGATATGGCGTCAATTTCTTGACAAATCGTTGGGCCACTTCAAAAATTGAAGCAGAGGTTTTTCGGGGTTTCAAAATGAATTTTCTTTTCAGGGGTACAGCTTCGGTTTTTGTACTTACCAGTACCGCTTTCAGCACTTCTGCACAGGAGCGTATTGAAATTTCCGAAGGAGGGATGACGATTTCTGCACCGTCCTCTGTGTCCTGCGAAAACCCACCCGAATTCACGCTAGAAGGCGCCGGAGGGGCGCTGTTTTCCAGCGAACGTTCGGCCGTGAACTCCATCGTTTCTCGAATGGCAAAGGGGTTGGCACAAAGCTGCCCTGACGTTGATAGCCTTATGGTTTCCGGCGAAGAACGGGGTATTCGCTTTTCTTTTGAAATTCAGCGCGACAACGAGTGGATGCTGGATGCACCATCGGAACCGCCAAAAGAACCCGCGAAGGAAGAAGAGGTTTCACAGGATCAGGTAGCCGCGAAAAACCCGGCGCCAACGCCGGCTCCTCCGGCACCGCCAAAGCCCGAAATCAAACCCGGCATACCGATTGAACAGTTCATGCAGATTTTCGGGCCGGTTGCTACCGTGCGCGGGTACCTGCCATTGGACAATCGCGAACTCTGGCCGCGGGTACTTGCGGCGCGCGCGTTTGCCGAACGTCCGGAACTGCTGCAGGACGATGCCATCGCGCTAGAGCTTGTCGAACAGTTGCTGACGCCGGTGGAAATGCAGCAACTCAAGGGACCACTGGCCGGTAAACACATGAATCAGTGGTCGGTATTCGAACGTAGGGACCTTGCCAATAGAATCCGCACACAGCTTGCGCCCGGATTAGAAGGGCGCCGCCAGACCGGGCCCATCAACGTGTATCATTCCGTTCCGATCCAGCTTGGTGAATATGACTTCAGCACAAGCTCCTTTCCGCTGGATTCGGAAAGGGTGCGGCAACATCCATCGCCCCGATGGAAAAACGTTCAGATCACAAATGCATTTGACTCGATCGTGCTTCCTACCAGTCTTGCGGCCAGTGTCGAACAGGCCAGACAACTGGATAATTACCTGAGGCAGCGAAACGACAACAGGTTGTATCTTGCCGTTTTTGCCGAGATTGATCCGGGTGTTCCGCCATCGGTCACACATCATTCCAATCAGGGAAAGATGAACGGGCGGCCCAAGGTGAAGCAGATCGCGCTTTTTGCTGATCAGGGGTTAACGCAGATACTGTTCGACTACACTCCGGTTCTGGCGGATCTTCAGGCCGAGGCTGATCTGGCGTTCGACTACTTGCAGAGCCCGATTTCCGGAGGCGAGGATTTCGTGCGCGCAATCGGTACCCTGAATGACAGCGACGCAGCCGCGGTTGCGATGGCATTGGCTTACGAGCGCAGTGGGCATCATCCTCCAAAACCTGCGGCTCAGGTGCTGGCTGAATTCGGTGAAGTTAAAGGGCCGACACGGCTGAAGTTTGGGGGTAACGCCAGTTTCGGAACCTATGATCCTGTCCGAAAGGTCCTGCCGATACAGAACTATTACCCTCAACACGGGCAGTTTCAGACCATGGATATGGGGTTTAGCGCCGAGGCCGGGTTTTTCCCGCAAGTGACGGAAATACCTATGTCTCAGGAACAGGCCAATGCGATTCAGCAGGCGGCGGCGCAGTATCACCAGTTGGAGCTTCGGCTTGAGGCGGACATGACCTCGGGCAGTCACATGCCTCAGTCTGTTGATTATCTGCAGCTCAATACGACGTTCCGCCCGCATCGCATCGTTGTGTTCTCGGGTCGCCGTGGAGAGCCATCAGCCAAAAGACTGATATTGGCCGACATCGTTCTGCCCGAGACCAGTGGGGCGGTTCCATCACTGATCGAGAGCCTGAGAATCGACCAGTGATGGAACAAAGGCCTGAGGGCTTAGCCTTCAGGCGCGTACCATATCGGTGAAGTATAGGCGCGCTCCTGTCCGGTCAGGGTAGCACCTTCGGGGATTTCAGCACCCAAGCGCAGCTTGTCATAGAGAACCCAGCGTGGTGTCGGAATCTCCAGAACCCGTGCGTAATAAAAGGCCTGCTGGTTGGCATCAAAGGCAGGGTCGCTCCAGACAGCGGCCAGCTCGGATGCGCCGATTGTGTTCGTATAGTTGGCAGCGTCCAGGTCTACAGTATTGCCAACTGCTGGTATCTTGCCGTCAGCATCCGGTTCGCGTGCGTCTGACCACGCGACATCGAAGACCTTTTCCTGCAGGTTGCCATCGCCATCGACCCAACCTTTCACGATCTGGATGCGGTCCAGATTGGCGCCAATCGGATCGCGCAGAGCATAGACCATGAACGTGGGTGCGTCTGACGCAGCGCCACCAAGATCACCACCCATCGGCACACCTTTTTCATAACCCACGAATGCAGGCTGGCGGGATCTCAGATCGTTTTCGTCAAACTCCCAGCCGCCGAAAAATCGCACGGCAATACGTGGGCCGGTTGTTGCGTAAACCTCGCGCCGCACCATGGCGTCCCACAGGGCCTCGCGCGTGTTTTCCTTGGCCCACACACCTGTGTATCCTGATGCAACCAACGCCCATCCGGGAAACTCGCCCTGATCGGTTTTTGTAAAGGGATGGGTTGCACGGGTTTGAGAAGGCTCTGCATTCGAGGCCTTGCCAAAATAGTTGTCGCTGTCAGCAGTGGCCAGCGACGTGTGACTGTCCGTGGCACCGGAAAACCCGAATTTATACGGGTTTACGCCAAACTTCTGTTCCAGCAGCATACCTTGCTTCAGCGCCTCGCGGGCGTACTCGCCCTTGAGCATGTCGTCCGTTTTGGCGGCTGTAAGATCAAGGTTTCCGGCGTCCCAGCTCTCGTAATCGGCAAATTCGTCATCCGGGGAAAGCAGGGGGTGTGCCTCGCCATCACCCTTGATCTGGGTGATTTCGTACAGCGGTTCCCACTCTGCCCGGGCCATTACATAGTCTTCGTCGACCGGGTCGCCGGTAAAGCGGGTCTGGGTCGGAAACATGACCCCGTTGGAAAGATTACCGTTATGGGCCAGTGCAAACACCTGACCGCCGGTGGTGTCCTCGTAGTTCTGCATCCACTCGTACAGCTTCATCGGATCGTTGCTGCCGACAGGCGGCTGCGTGACCATCGGCTGAACCTGCAAGGCGCGATCGGCGTTGTCACGGAAAATCACGTTGCGGTGCAGGTTGTTGCCTTTTTCCAGCGAGGTCCATTCGTAACCGATAAACGCGGTAAAGCGCCCCGGCTCGTTGAAGGTCTCGGCGGCATCGACCAGATCCTCCCAAACCGAACCGTAAATAGGCGAACCCGGCGAATAGTCCTTAATCAGGTCGGGGTCCATCGTGCCTTGCGAGAAATTCGTGATCAGGTCCAATGCCGCCTCGGCCGACGCGTCGCCCCCTTGATTGATCGCCTCGCTCCAGCGCTTGCCCTGTTCGGATTTCAGGATGTTGGGCGCACCATCCTTGAGGTCGAAGATCATGCCCATACCATCGGAATGCTCGGTCAGGACAAGCCAGTCCAGCGGGCGGGCCAGCTTGACCGGTTGACCTGTGGCCGATGTCACTTCTTCGCCGCGCGCGAATTTATACGCGATATCCGGGCCTGTCGTATTGCCGAACAGCCCTGCGTCCATGGAGTATCCGGTGTGCAAATGAGTATCGCCCCAGAAAACCTGACTGGGAAACGCGCGTTGAGCGTAGGGCGAATACGCCTTGCCGGGGTACAGGCCGCTCAGGGATTCACTGGACGGGACAAACTGTGCAAGTGCAGGAGAGGCAAGGGAAGCAGTAAGCGCAACAAAGGATACCGTGCGTAGCATGAGGGTGACTCCGAAATTTATTGCAAATATTCGAATTCACTATTGCATCATGTAACGGATCACCAAAGTGAATTTTTTCAGCGCGTAAGCTCTCGCATGCCTTGTTCCAAACCCGCCAGCGTCATGGGAACCATGCGGTTCTCGAATATTTCGCGGATCATGCCGATCGAGTGCGTGTAATCCCAGTATTTTTCCGGCACCGGATTGATCCACAAGTTCGACGACCACTGCTCGCGCGCGCGCTGCAACCAGACCTGACCGGCCTCCTGGTTCCAGTGCTCGTTTGCCCCGCCGGGATAGGCGATCTCATAAGGGCTCATCGACGCGTCGCCCACGAAGATACATTTGTAGTCGGGGCCGTAGGTGCGCAGCACTTCGTGAGTCGGCGTTTGCTGGTCCCACCGTCGCAGGTTGTCGCGCCAGACGCCTTCGTACAGGCAGTTGTGGAAGTAGTAGTATTCCAGATGTTTGAATTCGGCGCGTGCTGCCGAAAACAGCTCCTCGACAACCTTGATATGCGGATCCATCGACCCGCCGACGTCCAGAAACAGCAATACTTTCACAGCGTTATGGCGTTCGGGTCGTGTCTTGACGTCCAGATAGCCATGTTCGGCAGTTGCGCGGATCGTGCCGTCCAAATCCAGTTCTTCTGCCGCACCTTCGCGCGCCCAACGGCGCAGACGCTTCAGCGCCACCTTGATGTTTCGGGTGCCCAGTTCGACCGTGTCATCCAGATTCTTGAATTCGCGCTTGTCCCAGACTTTGGTAGCGCGCTGGTGGCGGCTTTCCTTTTGCCCGATCCGCACGCCCTCAGGGTTATATCCGTATGCGCCGAAGGGCGAGGTCCCGGCGGTTCCGATCCACTTGTTTCCACCCTGATGGCGGCCTTGCTGCTCTTGCAAGCGTTCGCGCAATGTCTCCATCAGTTTTTCAAAGCCGCCAAGCGCCTCGATCTCGGCTTTTTCCTCATCCGACAGGTGTTTTTCCGCCATTTTCGCCAACCAGTCGGCAGGGATATCCACGGCTTCGAGAACCTGTTCGAAACTGATCTCTTCCAGACCTTTGAAACTGGCGGCAAAGGCGCGGTCAAACTTGTCGATGTTGCGTTCGTCCTTCACCATCGAGACGCGGGCGAGGTAATAGAACGCTTCGACGTCATAGGTGGCCAGCCCCTTCTTCATCCCTTCCAGAAAGGTCAGGTATTCGCGCAGCGAAACCGGAATGCCTGATTTTCTGAGGTTTTCGTAGAAGGGTAGAAACATGACGTCACACCATCGTTCTGTGCAGCAACAACGTCGCGATCATGCCAAGCAACCCGAACGCGATTGCATATACCACCGCGTACTGAGCGATATCGGCGCCCGAGCCCTTTCTTTTACGCGCAGTCAATCCGCCCAAAATTGCGCCCAGCAGAGCCATCGCCACAACTATCATTCCTACGTCATCCGCCTGTTCTGTTGCGGGGGTTCAGCAAGGCAATGTCCTGCATTACCGATCGAACCGCCCAGTCCGATCCGAACCCGTAGCGCGCCCATCCGATACTGTCCAGCCTGACCGAACGTGCCTGTTCGGGGCGTCCGGTCAGCTCCAGCGCCTCGGCCTTGAGCAGCATCAAAGTGGACAGCATGGCCGCATTTTCTGCGCGGGTCATCGCGTCAATGGCAGGGTTGATCTGTCTGAGCGCCGAGGCCCCGTCACCGCGCGCAACGGCGTAGGCTGCGGTTTGCGTGGTGACATAGGCACGATGCAACTCGGTTCCGGGTGTGCGGGACAGATAGTGCAGGGCAGTGCCGAAATGCTTCTGAGCTTCTTCCGGATCCTCAAACTGCGTCATGCGACCGATAAGATAATGGGGGAAGGCACGGCGTTGGTCCGTCCATCCTTGGCCTTCTCCGATGCGGGCGGCCTTTTGGACAGCCCGTTGGCGCTGAGCCACGTCCGCGTTTGGCCCCAACGATCTCTGGATGGCATCAATCCAATTGCGAGGAGTCTCGGAAACAGGCTGCGCTGCGATCGCATTGCCCCGCGGATTGTATCGGCTGAGAATGCCGGGAATCGCGGCAGCCACCTGTGGCCGCGTCATGCCGTTTCGAAG
Organism: Ruegeria sp. BJ6; assembly: GCF_056537885.1. Taxonomy (NCBI): domain Bacteria; kingdom Pseudomonadati; phylum Pseudomonadota; class Alphaproteobacteria; order Rhodobacterales; family Roseobacteraceae; genus Ruegeria; species Ruegeria sp. BJ6. Next base: position 407,596 of record NZ_JBQFSG010000002.1, read on the forward strand.
CTCTGGTGAGTAGGTTGCCCGCAAGATCAGCATGTCGAACCCGGTCAGAACGGTGTGCACGTTATCATCGTTGAACACCGAATCCGGCAGACGATACAGATCGTTGAGCGGCCCCAGCGCCTGTGCCAGTTCCTCGTGCAGACAATCCCGGATTTCCTGTGGGCTTACGTCATAGGGAATGAAAATTCCCAACCGTTCACGGCTGCGCAAAAGCGACCAGTTGCTTTTGCCTTTGCGTCGGTCTCGACGGTACTCGGCCAGACTCGAGGCATTGGGAACCACAAAACAAGCGGCCTGCGGCAGCGTGCGACGAATCTGATCGCGGCTGACCGCCTCGATGGTAATGTTTGCGTTGTCGGTCGAAACCTGCTGAATGTCGATACCAGCCTCGCGCCTCAGCCTTGACAGCAACCGGCTCAGGTCCGCCTGCATCGTGGGCGGCGGTGTGCCGGTCAGCCGTACGGTGATCGGCATTTCGAACCGGGTGAACACCTGCAACTCGCGGCCGCTTTCCAGTTCGAAATGCAGCGACAGGAAATCCGCAGCGATATTGGCATTCGACCGAACCGGCGGCGAGGGCCGGGCGGTGGTGAAGGTTTTCATCGGTGGCAGCGCAGTTTCAGAAAACTGCGCGCGCGTCGGCACTTCGACCGTTTCCACGGTAGTGCAGCCAGCCAATGCAAATGCGAGTATCAGCGCGCCTATTCTGATCATGGCCTGTTGTACCTGATGAAAGGCGTCAACTTTCCGATGCGATCATAAAGCTTACGCGCCGTATGATTGAAATCCTGCGTCAGCCAATAAACACCCGGTGCGCCCATGCGATCAGCCTCGGCATAGACCGCCTCGATTAGTGCGCGGCCAACGCTTGTTCCGCGCGCTTCGGGGCGGGCAAAAAGGTCCTGCAGATAACAGACGTTTTCAACTTTCCACGCGTGACGATGAAACAAGTAGTGCGTCAGCCCGATCAGTTTGCCATCCAGTTCGGCCACGAAGCACGAAAAATTCTGCGGATCGTCGCTCAACAGACGGTCAAAGAGGGTGTCATAAACCTCATCCGTGACGGAGGTTTCATAAAACGCCAGATAGTCGCGCCACATCTCGGCCCATTCGGGCCTGTCCTCTGGGCGCAAACCCCGGATGACAACCTTGTCATTCAACTGACTATCTCCTGTTGCGGCAATCGTACATGCGGGTTGGCGGGCAATCGAACATTGCCCACATGGTTACACTCAGACCTGATCAAAGCAAGCCGCGAGCCGTCCGTAACTGAAGACCGCTTGTGTCACCTCAGCGTTTGCCGCGTGCCATGAAGGCAAGTCTTTCGAACAGATGCACATCCTGTTCGTTCTTCAATAATGCCCCATGCAGTTTCGGCAATGCGGATGCACCGTCCCGCTTGAGGTCCTCGGCCGTCAGGTCTTCTGCAAGAAGAAGCTTGAGCCAATCCAGGACTTCGGATGTGGACGGTTTCTTTTTCAGCCCCGAGGTTTCGCGGATTTCATAGAACTGGGTCAGGGCGGTCGTCAGCAGTGCTTCCTTGATGCCCGGGTGGTGGACGTCAACGATTCTGCGCATCGTCGCCTCATCCGGGAAGCGGATGTAGTGGAAAAAACAGCGGCGCAGGAATGCGTCCGGCAGTTCCTTTTCGTTGTTCGAAGTAATGATAACGATGGGGCGGTGTTTGGCACGGATCGTTTCGCCGGTTTCGTAGACGTGGAACTCCATCTTGTCGAGTTCCTGCAGCAGGTCGTTGGGAAACTCGATATCGGCCTTGTCGATCTCGTCAATCAGCAGAACGACCTTTTCGTCCGCTTCAAACGCCTGCCACAGCTTGCCCTTCCGGATGTAGTTCGACACGTCGTGCACGCGCTCGTCGCCCAGCTGGCTATCGCGCAGGCGGCTGACGGCATCATATTCATACAGACCCTGCTGCGCGCGGGTCGTGGATTTGATGTTCCACTCGATCATGGTCAGGCCCAGTGCACCGGCTACCTGTTTGGCAAGCTCGGTTTTACCTGTGCCGGGCTCACCCTTGACCAGCAGTGGCCGTTCCAGCGTTACTGCCGCATTCACTGCAATGGTCAGGTCGTCTGTTGCGACATATTCGGCGGTACCTTGAAAACGTGCGGTCATATGAGTCTCGGGCCATGGTGTTGTCGTTGAAGCTGTGCAGACGGGTTACATATGGGGCAAATAAATGGCAAGTAAGCCGCTGCGTCGTCCGATTTTGAAATTATTCAATGACAACAACCGGCTTGGCATGATTCGCGTCTGTGGCACTCTTCTATTGGTTGCGCACTGCCTTAAAATGGCCCGGTGAATTTCACAGAAAAACAAGGTTTTGCTGAATAAAGTCTCTTATTTAGACTAGTTAGAGCTTTGATCTGGCGGGGCTACGTTTGTGTAGTGACATTCCCGGTCCCGTCGGATAAACGCTCCGCAGAAGGGGGTGCCGAATGTCAGGTGAAACAAGTGCGACCGACGTTTCAGGCCATACCGAGGGAGCAAATATGAAGCAGGAAGTTTTTCTGCCGGAGGATTATCGCCCGGCCGAAGATGAACCTTTCATGAATGAACGACAGCTTGAGTATTTCCGCCGCAAGCTGATTGATTGGAAAAATGAACTTTTGGCGGGAAGCCGCGATACGATCGAAGGGCTTCAGGACAATACCCGCAACATTCCCGATGTCGCCGACCGCGCGAGCGAGGAAACCGACCGGGCGCTTGAATTGCGTACGCGGGATCGTCAGCGCAAACTGGTAGCCAAGATCGACTCGGCGCTGCGTCGGATCGACGAGGGCGAGTACGGGTATTGCGAAATGACGGGTGATCCGATTTCGCTGAGACGTTTGGACGCCCGCCCGATCGCGACCATGACGCTTGAGGCGCAGGAACGTCACGAACGCCGCGAAAAGGTTCACCGCGACGATTGATCGCTGGATCAAATGAAGAAATTGGAAACGCCGGGCCTGTTGTCCTGGCGTTTTTACGTTAAGCCGTTCCCATGAATATCGACGGTCTGAAGTTCTGCGTAATTGGCGCGGGTATCGGTGGTTTGGCGGCGGCATTGGCGCTGCGCCTGAAGGGGGCGCAGGTCACACTGCTGGAACAGGCGCCGGAAATCACCGAGGTTGGCGCCGGATTGCAAATCAGCGCCAACGGGATATCCGTTTTACGTGCGCTTGGCGTGGTCGGTGATGTGCCCGAAGCGGGGCAAAGGTCATACGGCACCATTTTACGAGACTACAGAAACGGACGGTTCATCAGCCGTATTTCCGAGCCCGCCGCGGGGCCAACCTACTATTACCACAGGGCAGACCTGATCGATCTGTTGCACAAGGCTGCCATACGGCAAGGCGTCGACATTCGTCTGGGCGCGCAGGTGCAATCAGTAGCGGACCAAGCCGATTGCGCGGTTGTTGATCTGAGCAATGGCGAAACCTTGATTGCAGATTGTGTTGTCGCGGCAGATGGCGGGCGCAGCAACACGCGTCCACAGTTGAACGGTGAAGAACTCCTTGGCTTCACCCATCAGGTCGCCTGGCGGGCAACAATTCCCTGGACCCGCAAATCCGACGAGCCGAAGGCGCATTTGACAATGGGGCCGGGGCGGCATGTCGTGACCTATCCGCTGCGCGACCAAAGCCTTCTGAACATCGTCGCGATCGAAGAACGCTCGGACTGGCAGCAAGAGGGGTGGCGTCTGAAGGGCGATCCTAATGATCTGCGCGCGCGGTTTGCGGATTTCGGCGGCAAGACTGCGGAGGTTCTGCAGGATGTTACCGAAACACATCTCTGGGCCCTGTTCCTGCGCCCGGTGGCGCGCAAATGGCAAAACGGCCGGATTGCGTTGTTGGGGGACGCGGCGCACCCGACCTTACCTTACATGGCGCAAGGGGCCTGTCTGGCGCTTGAGGATGCATGGGTTTTGGCGCGATCCTTTGCGGATCCGGATGTTCCCAGCGCGCTGAGTGCTTACGAAGCGTCCCGGCTCCCTCGTGCGGGACGTGTCGTCGCCGCCGCTTCGGCCAATGCACGCAATTTCCATTTACGCGGACCGATGCGGATTGCCGCGCAGATGGCGCTTACGGCAATCGGGCCGAGGCTGGGCCGCCGATACGAATGGATTTACAGCTATGATGCAACTGCCGAAAACTGATTAAACGTCCAGCTCAACCCAGACCGGGACGTGATCCGAGGGCTTTTCCAGGCCGCGCACGTCGGCATCAATCCGGCAATCTCGCATCAGATCGGCGGCCTGTGGCGACAGCAGGAAATGGTCGATGCGAATGCCGTCATTCCTGTTCCATGCACCTGCCTGATAATCCCAGAACGAATAATGTCCTGACCCCTGGGTTTGCGCCCGAAAGGCTTCGGTAAAACCCAGGTTGAGGATTTTCCGGAATGCCGCGCGGCTTTCCGGACGAAACAGCGCATCTTCCCGCCATGCATCTGGCCTTTTGGCATCTTCAGCCTGCGGAATGATATTATAGTCTCCGGCCATGAGCGCAGGCTCTTCCGTCGCCAACAATGCACGCGCGCGGTCGTACAGACGCTCCATCCAGGCCAGCTTATAGTCGTATTTCGGACCGGGAACCGGGTTTCCGTTGGGCAGATAGAGGCCACAGACGCGCAAGGCCTTTTTGCCGACGACAGTCGCCTCGATCCAGCGCGCTTGTTCGTCACTGTCGTCCCCGGGAAGACCACGTGTCACGTCTTCAAGCGGCAGCTTCGACAGGATGGCAACGCCGTTAAAGCTCTTTTGTCCATGGGTTTCGACATTGTATCCACGTTCCTCGAAAATCTCGCGCGGGAACAGGTCGTCTACAGATTTGATTTCCTGCAGCAGCACCAAATCGGGCTGTGCGTCATCCAGCCAACGGGGCAGGGCCTCGGCTCGCGCCTTGATGCCGTTGATGTTGAACGTGGCGATTTTCATGCGCGGCCCTCCGATCTTCTTGTGAGAACCTATCGCCTAGATTCCAACGTGCAGCAAGAGCAGCAGTTCAGGATATGCGAGGCTCTGCCTCGCGCTCCGGAGTATTTGGGGCCAGATGAACAGGGAATCCGTTATTCATCTGGCAAATAACTCTGGGGGGAGGCGCGGCTTACCGCGGCAGGGGCAAAGCCCCCAAGAAGCAGGGCACCGTTCGAGGTTACATCGAAAATGAGGTGCCGCAGCCGCAGGACGACGTGGCATTCGGATTTTCAATCACGAAACGCGCACCGATCAGTTCTTCGGTGAAGTCTATCGTCGCATTCTCCAGAAAAGGCAGTGAAATCGAATCCACAACGACTTTCTGGCCCTTTCCTTCAAGAACGAGGTCATCGTCTTTCGGGGCGTCCAGCGCGATTTCGTATTGAAATCCGGAACATCCGCCACCCTCAACAGCGACACGCAGGGCCTGACCCTGATCCGATGCACCTATTTCGGCAAGGCGGTCAAAAGCGCGGTCGGTGACTTTTGGAGGCAGGTTCATGCCGTACTCCGATGGTTTCTTTCCAAAGCATTATACCATATAGAAAAGACAAGGACAGGCGACAAGGACAAGACCTTTGGAAAGAGCGGGTTTTGCCTCGGACCCAGGCCGCGCGAGGGGGCGGCTGGTGCCAGAGGAGGAAAGCAGTTTCAGGTCATGCTTTCAGCGCGACCGCGACCGGATAATCCATGCCAGTGCGTTCCGGCGTCTCAAGCACAAAACGCAGGTGTTTGTCGAACATGAAGGTGACAGTTACCGCACACGTCTGACACATTCGATCGAAGTGGCGCAGGTGGCGCGGACGATCGCGGGTGCGCTTGGATTGAACGGCGAACTGACCGAGGCGGTGGCGTTGGCCCACGATCTGGGTCACACGCCATTTGGTCATACCGGAGAAGATGCGCTGCATGAGTTGATGCAGCCCTATGGCGGCTTTGATCATAACGCGCAGGCGATTCGCATCGTGACCAAGTTGGAGCGGCATTATGCCGAATTCGATGGTTGCAACCTGACATGGGAAACTCTGGAAGGGATCGCCAAACATAACGGTCCAGTGGTGGGAGAGCTGCCCTGGGCGTTGTCCGAATGCAATGAAGCGTTCGATCTTGAGCTTCACACACATGCGAGTGCCGAGGCCCAGGTGGCCGCTTTGTCGGACGATATCGCATACAACAACCACGATCTGCACGACGGATTGCGGGCTGGGTTGTTCACGGATGACGAGATCGCGCAACTTCCCATTGTCGGTGATTGCTATGCAGAGGTAGACCGCGCCTATCCGGATATCGACCCCTACCGTCGCAGGCACGAGGCGTTGCGGCGGGTTTTTGGCGTCATGGTGTCCGATGTGATCGATACTTCGCGCACTTTGTTGCGTCAATCGGGTGCACAGTCGGTCGAGGAAGTGCGTGCAATTGGCTACCCGGTCATTCAGTTTTCGTCAGATCTTTGGGCCAGCCTGAAGGAAATCCGCTCTTTCTTGTTTACGCGAATGTACCGCGCACCGTCGGTGATGGCGGTCCGAGAGCAAGTTGCAAAGGTGGTGGAGGAGTTGTTTCCGGTCTACCTGAGCGATCCAAAACAAATGCCTGCGCATTGGCACGCCGATATCGAAGCTGCGCCAGACGAAACTGCGCTTGCACGGATCGTTTCGGATTATGTTTCGGGCATGACTGACCGGTTTGCGTTACAGGATCATGCCCGATTGACAGGTGTTGGCCAAAAAAGGGCCTGACTATTCAATTCCGATATAGGCCAGCGCCCAGACCTGCTGGCTGGACTGAGTCTGTCGCAATTCATCGTCATCAGTTGGCGGGAACACGATCATGGTCGGGCCATATGCGCCTATTCCCATCGGTTTGCCATCTGCATGGGTGGCCAGAATGGGATTGTGGTCCGATATTTCCTGCCACGAAATCTCGGCCTGATAGCCGTCCATGGCCATTGGTCTGGCGGTTTTACCTGCAGCGCCCGCCATCTCCATAACGACGGCCAGATGAGGGCCGGAGAATGTGGTCGTCCGCTCCTTTCCCTCGGGGCCGTAAGGAATGGTGATTTCCATCTGTGGCAAAGCATCCAGCATGGCGGCATCGAAACCGGCTGCGGCAGGGTGGTCAACTTCGAGGAAGCTGAAAAGACCGCCGTCATCGACATCCCTGGCGGGTAGGTTTGCCTCTGTTACCGCGCCGCCGAGTGTGATCAGCACATGGCCCTTAGGCAAGGCGATTTCTGCAGAAACAGACAAAGGAGCGAGCAGGGCAAGGCAAAGGGGTAGGGCGAGGCGCATCAATATCTCCGAGTATCAGTGGTTCGCCCAACCCTACACAGGAGAGGCGACCAGCCAACCCCAAACTGACGGGCTGCATTGACCTTACCGTCTTGCGTGATAAACCGCCGGGCAAGCAAAAGGACGCCAAGATGAACCTGTTTTCCGAGATCCGCAGCCTTGTTCTGGATGCACTGGGGCAAATGCAAGCCGAAGGGGCCCTGCCTGAAGGGCTGAGCTTTGATAACGTTGCGGTCGAACCGCCGCGTGACCCCGCCCATGGTGACATGGCGACCAACGCGGCGATGGTTCTTGCGAAACCGGCCAAAATGAAGCCACGCGATATTGCCGAAGTGCTGGCTGAGAAACTGGCGGCCGATGCCCGGGTGACCAGCGCCGAGGTGGCGGGGCCGGGCTTTCTGAACCTGAGGCTTGCGAATTCGGTCTGGCAGGGCGTTCTGGCGACCGTTCTGGAAAACGGCACGGATTTTGGTCGCTCGGCCATGGGGCAGGGGCGGAAGGTCAATGTGGAGTACGTCTCGGCCAATCCCACCGGCCCGTTGCATGTCGGGCATACACGGGGCGCGGTTTTTGGCGACGCACTGGCAAGCCTGCTGGCCTATGCCGGATACGATGTGACCCGTGAATATTACATCAACGACGGTGGCGCGCAGGTCGATGTATTGGCCCGGTCCGCTTATGAGCGGTACCGCGAAGCAAACGGGCTGAGCCCCGAGATTGCCGAAGGGCTTTATCCCGGTGACTACCTGATCCCGATCGGTGAGGCGCTGAAGGAAAAGTATGGCGATAGCTTGATAGACCAGCCGGAAAGTGTGTGGCTGGAAGATCTGCGGAACTTTGCGACCGATGCGATGATGGATCTGATCCGCGCCGACCTGAAAGAGCTGGGCGTTGAGATGGACGTTTTCTTTTCCGAGAAATCGCTCTACGGCACCGGACGGATCGAGGCTGCCTTGCAGTCACTGACCGACAAAGGTCTGATTTACGAAGGTGTTCTGGAACCGCCCAAGGGTAAGAAGCCCGAAGATTGGGAACCGCGCGAGCAGACGTTGTTCAAATCGACCGAGCATGGCGATGACGTGGACCGCCCGGTCAAGAAGTCAGACGGCAGCTGGACTTACTTCGCGCCCGATATTGCCTATCATTATGACAAGGTGACCCGTGGGTTTGACGAGCTGATTGATGTGTTTGGTGCAGATCATGGCGGTTACGTCAAACGGATGAAGGCGGCGGTCTCGGCGCTTTCAGATGGCAAGGTGCCGCTGGACATCAAGCTAACGCAGTTGGTGAAGCTCTGGAAAAACGGCGAGCCATTCAAAATGTCCAAGCGGGCGGGGAACTTTGTCACCCTGCGCGACGTGGTCGATCAGGTTGGTCCAGATGTGACCCGTTTTGTTATGCTGACCCGCAAGAACGACGCATCGTTGGACTTCGACTTCGACAAGGTGCTTGAGCAAAGCCGCGAGAACCCTGTGTTCTATGTGCAATACGCCCATGCGCGTGTCATGAGCGTTTTGCGGAAGGCCGCGGAAGCGGGAATTGCGGCCGATGACGAGACCCTCGGCAAAGTGGATTTGAGCAATATCAGCCACGAAACCGAGATGGTCGTAGCCAAGAAATTGGCCGAGTGGCCCCGTCTGGTCGAGATAGCGGCCCGCACCAACGAACCGCATCGTGTGGCCTTCTACCTCTATGAATTGGCAGGAGATTTCCACGCACTTTGGAACAAAGGCAACGATGAAACATCGCTGCGATTCATTCAGGATGGCGATGCTGCCACAAGCCAGTCGAAAATCGCATTGGCCCGGTCCGTTTCTGTTGTGATTTCCGCGGGCTTGGGTATTCTTGGCGTCACTCCGGCGCAGGAGCTGCGTTAACAAGACAGCCAAATCGCCGGTCCGAGGCAGACAAGAAATGACCCGCGCGCCAATTGTTTAGGCGCAATCGGGCAGTGAGGCGGATATGGCGAGTTATAATTACTCGGGGCACACAGGCCCCGGGGATACGCATTACCAGAATCAGATGCATCCACAGGATGCCTATGAGTTTCAGAACGATCCTGAAGGATATGACGACCTGCCGCCACGCAGTGCGGGCGGATTCGGTCGAATAGTCAATGTTCTGGGTGCGGCGGCTTCGCTTGCATTGGTCGCCGGTATCGGCGTCTGGGGTTTTAAACTGGTGATGCGCGATGTCAGCGGAGTGCCGGTGGTGCGGGCCGTAGAAGGGCCGATGCGTATTCAACCGGAAAGTCCCGGTGGAACGCCCGCCGACCATCAGGGACTGGCCGTAAACGCCGTTGCCGCCAAGGGCACTGCTGCACCGCCAGCCGATCGCCTGATTCTGGCGCCAAAGCCCGTGTCACTGACCGACGAAGACACGCCGATGTCCGCGCTGAAGCCCACAAAGGCTGTGCACGTGGTCGAAGAAGAAATCTCGAACCAGGAAGCAGCGGATTTACGGCAAAATGCGGTTGATGCGCTGGTTGCAGAGTTGGCGGGTGAGAGCATTGCGGACAGGGGTGAACAGGCTGAAGGCGTGCAACTGGCCTCACTTACCACGCCCGAAGAAGAACCGGCGATCGATCCCGCCGACCTGATGGCGCAATTGCCTGACCCGGCCTTGCTTGAGGCACCCGGTGTCCGGCGTTCGCTGCGCCCAATTGATCGGCCCGCTCGTGCAACGCCGGTCAAGGTTTCCGAAGATGCAATCAATGCGGCGGTGAAAGCTGCTGCCGGACTTGATGTCGATCCGGATACACTGCCTGTTGGGACAAGGCTGGCGCAGCTTGGCGCCTTTGAAAGTGCCGAAGTTGCTCAGGCTGAATGGAGCCGGATCAATGGTCAGTTTGGCGAATATCTGGATGGTAAGCAAAGGGTTATCCAAAAAACCTCAAGCGGCGGACGTACGTTTTTTCGCCTGCGCGCCCTTGGGTTCGAAGACCTGAGCGACTCGCGCCAGTTTTGTGCCGCTCTGGTGGCGCGCGGGGCTGATTGCATCCCGGTAACTGTCCGGTGAAGTTCGGCGCGGTCATCACTGACGCAGCAGGATTGCGGCTGACATCCGAGGAAAAGGCGCTGTTTCGCGATATGAACCCGTTCGGGTTCATTCTTTTTGCGCGCAATGTTGAATCCGCGGATCAGGTGAGCGCTTTATGTGATGACTTCCGCGAGGCCGTCGGGCGCGATTGCCCGATCACCATCGATCAGGAAGGCGGGCGCGTGCAGCGTCTGCGTGCGCCGCTTGCCCGGAACTGGCTGCCTCCGCTGGATCATGTGGATCGGGCGTGGGAGAACGCCGAACGATCCATGTACCTGCGCTATCGGCTGATTGCGCATGAGCTGCATGCTTTGGGGATCGACAGCAATTGCGCGCCAATGGTTGATGTCGCTCAAGAGGGAACGCATCCGTTCCTCCTCAACCGTTGTTATGGCCGCGACACCGAGACGGTTGGACGGGTTGGCCGGTCCGTGGCACAGGGGCTTCTGGATGGCGGCGTGTTGCCGGTAATAAAGCATATGCCGGGACATGGACGTTCGACGCTTGATACACATTTTGACCTTCCGCATGTTGATTTGCCTCTGTCCGAGCTGGAGCAAAGCGATTTTGCAGCTTTCCGTGCGCTGAACGACCTGCCGATGGGGATGAGTGCGCATTTGGTCTTTGATCAGATTGACAGTTTGCCCGCGACAATCTCGGCCGTGATGATGACAGTGATCCGGGAAAACATCGGCTTTGATGGTTTGATCATGACCGATGACATTTCAATGAAAGCGTTGAGCGGCACAGCCAGCGAACTTTCACGGAAAGCACTGGATGCCGGTTGCGATGTGGCTCTGCATTGCAACGGCTCATTTGCTGATCGAAAAGAGGTCCTGGAGGTTGCCGGTGAGATGACAGACGTTGCACAACAACGTGCCGAGCGTGCACTGGCCATGCGGAAAGCGCCGCAGGAACTTGACATCAACGCCGCCGAAGCGGAACTATCCCGCCTGATGGGCGGGCAGGTGTATGACGGATAACCTTTTCAGCGAAGATCCCATTTCGGTCGCTGATCGCCTTGCGGCTGAGGCGCTGATTGTCGATGTGGATGGTTTTGAAGGTCCACTTGATGTTCTGTTGACTTTGTCCCGGACACAAAAGGTCGATCTACGCAAAATCTCGGTTCTGGCTTTGGCCCAGCAATATCTGGCTTTTGTTGAAAAGGCGCGGGCGTTGCGGATCGAACTGGCCGCCGACTATCTGGTGATGGCGGCCTGGCTGGCATTCCTGAAATCCCGTTTGTTGCTACCGCCTGATCCCGATGAAGAAGGACCAACAGGTGAAGAACTGGCCGCGCACCTGGCGTTTCAGCTTGAGCGTCTGCAGGCGATGCGTGATGCCGCTGCACGGTTGATGGCGCGTGACCAGTTGGGGCGTGATTTCTTCAAACGGGGACAGGCCGAGGATGTCACCCGCATCAGAACCGTTACCTATTCGGCCACGCTGCTGGATCTTATGCAGGGCTATGCGCGCATCCGCACACGTGACGAATTCCGCCCCTTTGTGATGGACCGCGACTCGGTGTTCACGATGGAGCAGGCACTGGACCGGATGCGGCCGCTGATCGGGTTTGCCGGGACGTGGACCGACATGGAAAGCTATCTTCCGGATGGCTGGCATGCCGACCCCATGCGGCGGCGCTCGGCCACGGCTGCAACTTTTGCCGCCTCGCTGGAACTGGTAAAAGAGGGACACATGGAGATCAGGCAGAGCGATACCTTTGCGCCGATCCATTTGCGCAAGAGGACCGAAAAACGTGACTGACGCCACCCAAGACGACGGCACCGGCACTCTGTTCGAGGCGCCACCTCTGGCCGAACAGGAACGAATGGTCGAGGCAGTCCTGTTTGCCAGTGCAGAACCCGTGAGTGTTGCCGACCTCGAAGCGCGTATGCCGCATGGCAGCGATGCCGGGCAAGCGCTTGAATTGCTAAGGAAACGGTACGAGGGGCGCGGCGTTCGCGTTGTTCAGGTCGGTGAGGCTTGGGCCATTCGGACCGCCCCTGATCTGGGGTTTCTGATGCAGAAGGAAACCGTCGAAACCCGCAAGCTAAGCCGTGCGGCCATCGAAACGTTGGCCATTGTGTCCTACCATCAGCCCTGCACGCGCGCCGAGATCGAGGAAATCCGCGGTGTTTCGGTTTCGCGCGGCACAATCGACCAGTTGTTGGAAATGGAGTGGATACGCCTTGGCCGCCGCCGCATGACGCCGGGCCGCCCGGTGACCTTTGTCGTGACACCACAGTTTCTGGATCATTTCGGTCTGGAAAGCGCGCGCGACTTGCCGGGGCTCAAGGAACTGCGCGCAGCTGGTCTGCTGGAAAACCGCCCACCGCCGGGCGCGATGCCATTGGCCGAGGGGCGTGACGAAGGCGAAGACAGTGATGATCAATCGGAACTTTTTGAAGAAGAGTGATCGGTGACGCCTTATTATTTCCTTTTCCATCGTCCATATGATTGTGAGCAACCTGGAGGCTGAAATGAACGCAAACCGGATCATCGACATGATCGTACGTCAGGTCATGCGCCGACTTGTGACTCGGGGTGTCGACAAAGGATTTGAAGTCGCAGGCCGCATGTCACAAAAAAACGATGGTAGCCAAAGCAACAAAAAGCCTGTGGCGACGTCAGGCCAACAGAAAAACACCCGGCAAGCACAGCGGGTGGCCCGCCAAATGCGCCGATTTATTCGGTTTTAATTCAGCGGGTTACGAAGGCACTCTGAAGTGTTTGGACAGTTTCAGCCCCTGTCCCTGATAATTCGAGGCAATGCCCGCACCGTATAGCTGTGTCGGCATTTCCGCCATTCTTTCATAGACCAGCCGGCCTACGACCTGTCCGTGTTCAAGGACAAACGGCGCTTCGTGGCACCGCACTTCCAGAACGCCACGCGATCCGGCACCACCAGCGGCGGCGTGGCCGAAACCGGGATCAAAAAAACCTGCGTAGTGAACACGAAACTCACCTACCATGGCCAGATAGGGGGCCATCTCGGCTGCATACATGGGTGGAATGTGCACGGCCTCTCGGCTGACAAGAATGTAAAATGCACCGGGGTCCAGAATGATGCGCCCGTCGCGGGTTCGCACTTCTTCCCAGTATTCCTGTGGATCGTAGGCACCAATGCGATCCAGATCGATCACCCCGGTATGCGGCTTGGCGCGATATCCGACCAAATCGGTATTGGGAAGGCGCAGATCGACAGAAAAGCCCAGCCCGTCCTGAATGACCGCCGGCCCGTCAACCAAGGGCATTTCCTGATGCAGAGCGGACAGTTCAGAATCGCTCAGCACAGCTTGTCCCTGACGAAAGCGAATCTGGTTCAGACGCATTCCGGGGCGCACCAGAACTGAGAAGGATCTTGGACAAATCTCGGCATATAGCGGGCCGGAATATCCTGCAGGAATGCGATCGAACTCGGCCCCGCCATCGGTGATTGTCCTTGTCAGCAGGTCCAGTCTGCCGGTCGAACTTTTTGCGTTTGCCACTGCGCTTGTGTCCTGGGGCAGCGCCAGCGATTCCATCAACGGAACCAGATAGACGCAGCCTTTTTCCAGTACAGCGCCATCGCTTATGTCGATCCGATGCATCTCGAACTCGGAAAGCCGGTCGGATACGGAACGCCCTTCACCCGCCAGAAATGAGGCGCGCACACGGTAAGCTACTGTTCCAAGGCGTAAATCCAAGCTGGCAGGTTGGACCTGCGCGTCAAGTATATCGGGGCTCGCGGTGATCTCACCACGCTCAATCATCGCTTCGATCTGCTGGTTCGGACACACGCCTGTCATTCTGATCCCCCTCCGCGCCAGAGGATCTGGCCTGTCTTCCGGATACGTCGGTGTGATTTGGTCGGGCTAGCAGGACTCGAACCTGCGACCTTCCGTCCCCCAGACGGACGCGCTACCAGGCTGCGCCATAGCCCGACGTTGGGCTGTTCATAAAGGTTTTCCCGGCAGGGGCAAGAGGAAAACATTGCCTTTTTTCTTATCCCGCCGGTCGATTTTCGACCCGGTTCAACCAAGCCCGCAAGTCCTTGGCGATCGGCTCGATTTTTCGCAGAACCTCGTCGTCGAAATCCGTTGTTTGCCATGCTTGTGAAGCGATTCCGCCAAACAGTGGGGCGGTGCTAATCTCTTCCAGCTCGGGCGTTTCCTCGGCCGGATGATCATTTGATTCACTCGCAGCGCCTGTGCCGTTCGCTTTCTGTGCGGGTGGTACATGCAAATCCATGTCGAACTGCCCGCTGTCAGCAGATACAGGTTTGGGCGAGAAGGGTACCACCGTCTCGTCCACCACCGGCTGGACGGCAGAGGTTTCATCAAGGCCTTGGGACAGGGACGATACGTGACCGACGCCTTGTTCGCGCAGAATACGCTGCACGCCTTTTATGGTTATGCCGTCGTCGTGCAGCAGCTTTTTAATGCCACCCAGCAGGCGCATGTCATTTGGGCGGTAATAACGGCGTCCGCCCGCGCGTTTGACTGGTTTTACCTGGCTGAATCGGCTTTCCCAGAATCGCAGGACATGGGCCTGAACACCGAGCCAATCCGCAACTTCACTAATTGTGCGAAACGCGTCGGGGGACTTGCTCATATCCGCGCGACCTCAGACTTACTTGCGATTCCCAGCGGCAACACGATCCTTCATCAGATGCGAAGGACGGAAGGTCAGCACGCGACGCGGCTGAATGGGAACCTCTTCTCCGGTTTTGGGGTTGCGGCCGATACGGGCTGTTTTGTCCCGAACGCTGAACGTACCGAAAGAAGATATCTTTACCTGCTCGCCGCGCACCAAGGCGTCGGACATGTGGTTCAGAACGCTTTCGACCAGTTGCGCGCTTTCATTGCGTGACAGACCAACCTCACGAAAGACGGCCTCGCTCAGATCCATTCGGGTCAGTGTTTTTTCGCCCATACCATTTCCCCTGTTGATATCAGAGCATAGGGTGAGGGGAAATTCACTGTCAATATCAATGAATTGCAGTCGCCTCTGTAAGCTGGAATGCGCCAGTTACCAGCGCAGGACAACCGCGCCCCAGGCGAGGCCACCACCAATTGCCTCGGTTACGATCAAATCGCCGTCTTTGATCTGACCACGCTGCTTGCCCACCGACAGGGCGAGTGGAATCGATGCCGCCGAGGTATTGCCGTGATCCTGAACCGTCACGACAACCTGTTCCATCGGCAGGCCCATTTTCTTTGCTGTGCCCTGAATAATGCGGATATTGGCCTGATGCGGTACGATCCAATTCACGTCCGATGCGCCCAGCCCGGCCTTATCCAGCGCGGTTTCGGCCGTTTTGGTCAGTTTTTCTACGGCGTGACGGAATACCTGATTGCCTTGCATACGCAGATGCCCCGTTGACTGGGTCGAGACACCGCCGTCAACGTACAACAAATCCTTGTATCGCCCATCCGAGTTCAGATCAGTGGACAGGATACCGCGATCTTCCGAGGTACCATTGCCCTCCTGCGCTTCGAGAATCAGCGCACCTGCGCCATCGCCGAACAGAACGCAGGTTGAACGGTCGGTCCAATCCATGATCCTGGAAAAGGTTTCAGCGCCAATCACCAGTACTCGATTAGCCTGACCAGACAGAATCAGCGCGTTTGCATTGCTCAGCGCATAGACGAATCCGGCACACACGGCCTGAACGTCAAAAGCAAAGCCCTTGGTCATGCCCAGTTGCGCCTGAACCATCGTCGCTGCCGAAGGAAAGGTCAGATCGGCAGTCGATGTCGCCAGCACGATTGCATCGATGTCATCGGCTGTCAGGCCCGCATCCTCAAGTGCCGCCTCGGCGGCTTTGGTGGCCAGATCTGATGTTGTTTCATCATCGGCCGCAAAATGGCGGCGTTCGATTCCCGAACGCGAGCGTATCCATTCATCGGATGTTTCGAGTGTTGCCTCGAATTCGGCATTTGGGACTATGCGCTTTGGCAAATAATGTCCAACACCTACAACGACTGAGCGGCCTGCCATTTTTGGTACTGCCTTTATTGTTATTTTTCGGTCTGCGACGCAGCTTGCGCGGCATCTTGGGCAAGCTCGGTCGTGGATGCAACCCGTGCGGCCAATTTTTCGGCAAAGCCGGACTGCGCCAGCGTGAACGCAAGCTTGACCGCAGCACTGACGCCCGTCTCGTCGGCACCGCCGTGGGATTTGACCACTGTTCCGTTGAGGCCAAGGAAAACACCGCCGTTCACACGGCGGGGGTCAATGCGTTTTCTGAGCCGCTGCAACGAGGTAATCGCCAGCACAGATGCCAGGCGGGAAAGCGGAGAGTATTTGAAGGCCTGACGCAGCAGATCGCCAATCAGACTGGCAGTCCCTTCACCGGTTTTGATTGCCACGTTTCCGGTAAAACCGTCGGTCACAATCACGTCAGCCTTGTCGCCGGGGATGTCACTGCCTTCCACAAAGCCCACAAACTCGAAATTTGCTGTGTTTGCAAATTCCGCGATCATGCCGTGTGCTTCCTTAAGCTCGGCGCGGCCCTTGTGTTCTTCCGTGCCGACATTCAGCAGGCCGATCCGAGGTCTTGCAAGCGCCAGACCATTGCGCGCGTAGGATGCTCCCATCAGCGCGAATTGCAGAAGATCCTTGGCATCGGCGCGTACGTCGGCGCCGACATCAAGCATGACGTTGAAGCCCTGCGGATTTCGGGACGGCCAGAGAATGGCAATAGCAGGCCGGTTCACGCCCGGCAGTTTGCGAAGGCGCATCATCGACAATGCCATCAGCGCGCCGGTATTGCCGCAGGATACAGCACCGTGGGCCTCACCCGCGCGCACTGATTCCAGTGCCGACCACATAGAGGTCTCTTTGCCGTTGCGAACCACCTGGCTGGGCTTGTCCTCCATCGTGACGACGTCCGGAGAATCGCGAAAAACGACGCGTCCATCCAGGACACGCCGTTTTGCTACAAGCTTGCGAAGCACATCTTCCTTGCCGTGAAGAATGAATCCGATTTCCGGGTTCTTCTTCGCGGATTGCGCAATGCCAGCCACAACGACCGAGGGACCCGCGTCCCCGCCCATGGCGTCAACCGAGATGACAATCTGTCCGGTCTGATCGGGCTGTGCCGTCATGCCGTGGCCTGCGCTCGAATGGGCTTAGGCCGCGTCTTCGTCCAGGTCGATTTCGTCGGCCTGTGCGACGACTTCGCGATCATCATAGTGGCCGCAGGACGCGCATACGTGATGCGGGCGCTTCAGCTCACCGCAGTTCGCACACTCGTTCGGGTTTGCAGCAACCAGAGCGTCGTGCGCGCGGCGGTTGTTGCGGCGCGACTTGGAAACTTTGTTCTGTTGGACAGCCATTGTCTCAACCTTTGTCTGACTGGGGCCTGCGGATTCGCCGCCGGGCCGGGTTACATTCTTCGTTTTTCTCGTGGCGTGACGCGCGTTTAGGGCACCGCCCACGCTATGTCCAACCTAAAATCCGATGAGCGCGCGAAAATACTGCGATTCTCGACAGGTTCAAGAGATTTTTCTGAACGCGTGCTATGACAGGAAATCAGGCCTCTGTCACTCGTCTTTTTTCAGGGTATCGCGCAATCCCGCCAACCCGGCGAAGGGTTTGGTTTCCTCATCCGTCATCGGCTGTTTTCCGGGTTCGGTATAGATCGCCTGGCCCAGATCCGCGCCGTCCTTGCGCGGGTACTGTGGCAGAGCCAGTGACAGAGCTTCGGCCAAGACCGCTCCGGGATCGATTTCCGGACCCAGGGCTTCGGTTTCCTCATCTTCCGGCATTTCCACCTCGGCCTCGTCCGGCTCGGTCCATTTCGCGAGGTAGACCCTGCGAACCTGTGTGTCGATGCGGGTGGTGACCGGTTCCAGCGTGACGACACAGGGCTGAATCACCGTCGCGCCCAACCTGCCGGTCAGAACCCAGTCCTGTTTACCCTGTCCGGTGACCTCGCCGACAAAGCTGACCTTTCGTAAGCCCAGCAGATCGAGTTCTTGCCTAAGCGTGTTCAATTGATCAGTATTTGGGCGCAAATCAAAGGTGGTCGGCGTGTTTTGGGGCAGATCGGCCACCCGGAACGCGGAACTGAGTGTCATGCGGGGTCTTTCGTGTGTTGAACCAAAGCGGCGGTTTCTATAATCGGATAGAAGCCGATTGGCGGCAACGCAAGAGGATGCAGATGTTGAAGATCGAAGACAAGTTGAAACCGGCGGTCAGAATCATTGCGTTCGGCACATGTCTTGCGGCTGCGGCGGCCTGCACTCCGATCTACAGAAACCACGGATATGTTCCGTCATCGGAAGAACTGGCCGAAGTGAAGGTTGGTGTGGATACCCGCGACAGCGTGATCGAAACGATCGGAGCGCCGAGTTCTTCGGGTGTCCTGAAGGATTCGGGATATTATTATGTCGCATCCCGGATGCGCCACTATGGCCCGAAAGAGCCTCAGGTTGTCTCGCGTGAGCTTGTGGCAATCAGCTTTGACCAGCGCGGGGTGGTCCGCAATGTCGAGCGCTATGGGCTGGAAGACGGAATCGTCGTGCCGCTTGAGCGTCGTGTGACCAGCTCCAGCGTTCAGGACAAGACGTTCCTGCGTCAGCTTCTGGGCAACATCGGTACGTTTAACCCGGCGACGGTCACCGGCAACTGATACCGCATTCTCTCACGGCTCGTCACACGCTGGTCACATCTTGTATGCTAGGCGTGCGGTCACTAGGGTACCGGATGCAATCTGCGGAGGATCAGACCTTGGCAGGAACAGTGTTGCTAAAAAAGGGTCGGTATCGCGCCCGAGTGGCGCATACTGCAAAGGATGTAGAGGCAGCTCAGGCGCTGCGTACATTGGCCTTCGGAACACCTGATACTGATCGGGACGGGTTCGATGATCTGTGCGCACATGTGCTTGTCGAAGATTTGCAGCAGGGGCGGCCGGTGTGCTGTTTCCGGATGCTGACCCTGACGGATGGCGGCGACATTCAGCGCAGCTATTCCGCGCAGTATTATGACCTGTCGGCAATGGCGGATTACCAAGGCCCCATGGTCGAGATGGGGCGTTTCTGCATTCATCCGGAATGGAAGGACCCTGACATCCTGCGTGTCGCCTGGGGGGCAATGACGGCTTATGTGGATCGCAACGGGATCAGGATGCTGTTTGGCTGCTCTTCATTTGCCGGGACAGAGACCGGTGAATATCTGGATGCCTTTGCCGTGCTCAAAGACCGGCATTTGGGGCCAAAGCAGTGGTTGCCGCGGGTGAAGGCGCCGGACGTTTTCCGTTTTGCGGCGCGCTTGCGCCGTCGGCCGGACATGAAAAAGGCGATGTTGCGGATGCCGCCATTGCTGCGGACCTATCTGTTGATGGGGGGCTGGGTCAGCGACCATGCGGTTGTGGACCGTCACATGAACACGCTTCACGTGTTCACCGGGCTTGAAATCGGGGCAATCCCCCCGGAACGCAAGCGTTTGCTGCGTTCAGTGGTCGGGTAGAGCCCGTATTTGGAACGAGAAGAAGATCAGGGCGTTGACGCTTCGTCCCAGCCGGTTTAGCTGGCGGGCATGGCTCGAATTCCTTTGCTACAGATGTCCGGCATTTCCCTGACTTTCGGGGGTGATCCGGTGTTTTCCGAACTTGAACTGGTGGTCCAGCCCGGTGACCGGGTGGCGCTGGTTGGGCGAAACGGATCAGGAAAATCCACGCTGATGAAGGTTATGGCCGGATTGGTCGAACCTGATAAGGGCGATATTGTCATTCCGCCGGGCAAATCAGTGGGATACATGGAGCAGGACCCCGGAATGGAGGGGTTTGCGACGCTGGGCGACTACGCCTCCAGCGGTCTGGAGCCGGGCGAGCTTTACAAGGTTGAACGCGCTGGAGAAGGGTTGAAGTTTGACCCTTCGCGCGCGGTCGGGACAGCTTCGGGCGGAGAACGGCGTCGCGCGGCATTGGCCAAGCTGATGGCCGAAGCGCCCGATCTGATGCTGCTGGACGAACCCACCAACCACCTTGATATCGAAGCGATTTCGTGGCTGGAAAGGGAATTGGGCGCCACCCGGGCGGCCTTTGTTCTGATCTCACACGACCGGGCCTTTCTGCGGGCGCTGACCCGTGCGACCTTGTGGATCGACCGAGGTGTGGTGCGTAGGCAGGAGAAGGGCTTTGAGGCCTTTGAAGCGTGGCGTGACAAGGTTTGGGAAGACGAGGATATGCAGCGGCACAAGCTGGATCGTCTGATCAAATCCGAGGGGCGATGGGCAGTTGAGGGCATCAGTGCGCGGCGCAAGCGAAATCAAGGGCGGGTTCGGGCATTGCAGGCGCTGCGGGCCGAGAGGGCCTCGCAGATAAAACGGCAGGGTTCTGCCGCCATGTCATTGGAATCCGGCCCGAAATCCGGCCGAAAGGTGATCGAGGCGAAAGGACTGGCCAAGAGTTTCGATGGCAAACAGATTGTTCGGAACTTTGACCTGCTGGTGCAGCGTGGCGACCGTGTGGCGTTTGTCGGGCCCAACGGAGTGGGTAAGACGACGCTGTTGAAAATGCTTCTGGGTGAGGTGGCGCCGGATGAGGGTTCGGTGGCGCTTGGAACGAACCTTGAGACGGTGGTGTTCGATCAGGCGCGCGCGCAGTTGGACCCCGAGATGAGCCTTTGGGACAGTCTGACCGGTGATCCCACGATGCGGGTGTCAGGCAAGGCCGATCAGGTTATGGTGCGCGGCCAACCCAAGCATGTCGTTGGTTATCTTAAGGAATTCCTGTTTGATGAGCGGCAGGCGCGGGCACCGGTGCGGTCTCTTTCAGGGGGTGAAAAGGCGCGTTTGCTGTTGGCAAAACTGATGGCGCGCAGTTCGAACCTGCTGGTTCTGGATGAACCGACGAACGATCTGGATGTCGAGACGCTGGACCTGTTGCAGGAATTGCTGGACGACTATGACGGTAGTGTTCTGCTGGTCAGCCACGACCGGGACTTTCTGGACCGCGTGGCAACGACAACTATCGCCATGGAAGGCAACGGGCGCGCTACGGTTTATGCGGGCGGATGGTCCGACTACATTGCGCAGCGCGGCGACGAGACCGTTAAAAAAGACGAAAAAACAAAGCAGTCAAAGCCGAAGATAAAGCAGGAGGCGAAGCCGAAAACCGGCTTGTCCTTTTCGGAAAAGCACCGGCTGGAAAAGTTGCCTGCCGAGATTGCACGACTGGAGGCCGAGATCGGTAAACTCGAAGAGCTGATGTCTGATCCTGAATTGTTCACCCGAGAGCCGGTCAAGTTTCAGAAGGCGACCGACGCGTTGGTAGAACGGCAGGAAAAACTGGCCGCCGCGGAAGAGGAGTGGCTGACGCTGGAAGAGAAGGCTGAGGCCGAAAAGTTATGATTTGTACATCCCGAACGGGGGTGTTTGTCTGGTTTGTACAAAACCTCGGACCCTTTGGGCGCGACGTGTAACTGTCCAAAGCGCGGATCGGAGCCACCTCGACCGGCTGCCATCTGTGGTCACGATGCCAGCCGGAACAGGTGGTGGAATTACCGCATCCGCAATGCGCCGTCGATGCGGATGACCTCGCCGTTCAGGTATCCCATTTCGACGATGAACCCGGCCAGACGGCCGTATTCGCGCGGATCACCAAGGCGGGCGGGGTTCGGTACGTCGGCTGCCAGTTGTTGCTGAACCTCTTCGGGCAGACCGGCCAGCATCGGCGTCATGAAGATACCGGGCGCAATGGTCATCACCCGAATACCGCTTGAGGCCAGATCGCGGGACATCGGAAGGGTCATGCCGACGACACCGCCTTTGGAGGCAGCATAGGCGGCTTGTCCTTTTTGACCGTCGAAGGCGGCGATCGAAGCGGTGTTGATGATGACCCCACGCGCGCCGTCCGCTTCGGGCTGGTTCTTTGCCATTTCGACAGACGCAAGGCGCGAGACGTTGAAGGTGCCGACAAGGTTGATGTCGATCGTGCGCTGGAAGGCGTCCAGAGGGTGGGGGCCGTCCTTGCCGACAGTCTTGATGCCATAGGCGATCCCGGCGCAGTTCACGGTTGCGGTGATCTTGCCCATCTTTTCGCTAGCCAGCGCGATTGCGGCAGCAACCGAAGCTTCATCCGTCACGTCGGTTTGCGCGAAATGTCCGCCGATTTCCTTGGCAACCGCGGGGCCGCGTTCGGCATCACGGTCAAGGATTGTGACCTGTGCGCCGTTTTCGGCAAAGTAGCGGGCGGTGGCCTCACCCAGCCCCGAAGCGCCGCCGGTGATGATCGCGGCTGTGGTGGACAATTGCATGGCGGGTTCCTCTCCCATAATATGAACATGTGTTCAAATAATATATTGCCGGTGCGTATGTCCAGCCGTGTGAATAGAAAGCCATCTTCTGAGTGTTTGCTTTCCGCCAATATTGACGGATGGTCTCAACGCAAAAATGCGGCTTAACCTCCTCGCAAGGCTGCGCCATTGCCCCTGGCAGGGGTACTGAATCCTACACGGGCTGAACTAGCCGTGCCGGATGTCCCCCCAAGCCTTGTCCCAACGGCCATTGGCCAAGTCTGCAGGTGAAATGAACACGCCGAGACTAGAGACATCGCCCCACATCCAGCCCACAAGATCACTGCTGGGAACTTCCAACAGAAACACCGGGTCTGTAAGGCTTGAGGAAGAGAATCCGCCATCCAGATTGCCCCCCATCGTGAGATATTCGCTCGTCTGATCTGAGCGCCACACCGCCTCATAGAGGGTGCGAGTGGCTTCGGGAACGCTCCCCGGGTCACTGACCATTGCGTCTTTGACCAGCATCTCGAACGCCACCACAGCCTGGGAAGCGAACCAATAATCGTCAAACACCGGACGCGGCGCGCCCAACTTTTTTTGTCCGCCGCCTTCACCGGTGAATTCGCTGTCCTGGAACCTGATGTTGTCGAGCTCGGCCAAAAGGTCGTCCACTTCGGCCGGACCAAAAATCATGTCCGGCTCAGACGCCAGCCGTGCTGCGATAGATTCAAGCAGGCCTATGGCAGCCAGGCGCGAGTCCTTCACTTTCTGGGCAAGCGCCATGCGTGCAGGGGCTGCCGCTAAGGCCCCGCTGGTTTCGGGTTCCTTCAGCGCGCGTTCGCAATTCGAGATTGTGCTTTCCTGAGATTCTATCCCACGCGCCTGCGCTGCAATAAGAGCAGACACAAGAGCCCGTGCGCCAGATCGATTGAAGGGGCGGAATTCTGGCGATCTGGGATCATAGTCGTTATAGATCGCCGCCCGCGGTCGCTCAGCGGGCACACTGGGTTTCTGAGACTCATCCGTCCTGTCATTGGGCTGAACTTCCAGAGAAAAACGGGGTGGATGCGGTGCCACAGAAAGGCCAGCTCGGGTCAGTACCTTTCTCGCCCCGTCACCAGTGGTACCAAAGTAGAATGTACGATCAACTTCTGGCCAGGGGCGCGTGGCGACAGGGCCGCTGAAATGAAAGACCTGAAAATTTTTGTCGATGCCACCTTCGGTTGGAACGAAGAATGCCAGCCAGCCTTCGCGCGGACCGAGGCCACCCCATATGCCTGCCGGTAGTTCCTCCAACGCGATCTGGGCGATGAACCAACTTGGTGATCCATTGACCTGAGGCCAGCCCATGACCGAGGGCAGCATGGGCGCCCCTCCAATCCAGCTGCGTCCGCTGCCGGATTGCCCGGGCAGGAGCGGCACCAACTTAACCTGATCTGCATGGTAATCTACGGATCCCGCGCCTTCGAACTCGGGCGTTTGGTCCTGCAGCGCAGGTTCACCGGAGGAGGAGATAGGTGTGGACAGGGGATCGTTGCGGCTTGTCCCGGAGCGTGAGGTTGAGCGGCGGCGGTCCATCCCCATCAGCTTTGCCATGGGGTGATCTTTACGCGGTTTGAAGATGAACGACAGGATCACAAGCGGAATACTCTGCTGAATCAGTGTCCAGTTCACCGGATCCGATTTTGCTCCGATGACGATCATGATGATGCCTGCAATTCCGACAATGGGTGCGAGGTATTGGGCAATGTTAAATAATTGGCGCATTAACTCTGGCTGCTCTTCCAGTTGGCGTATATGTGATGTGTATTTATTGGCCGTTAGGCCGTTGTTTCTGCAGCAAAACAGACCTTCCAACGAGGTGCAACCAAAGTTCGCAAAGTCCGCTGGGCAGACGATTGCTTTAGCAGAAAAAGATGTTGAAATAGCAGCGATCACAGAGAGGAAGATCACCTGTCCGGCCTTGGACCTACACGTGGTGTGCAGAGCGTTTCAGGATTTGGCGGCCAATGTGTTTTCCGGGGCGGGCGTGTATTCCTCGCCACGCAGCAGGTTGCCGGTTTCTCCTTTGATATACCGTATCCAATCCCCGGAACCGACCCATCGGTTCCATTCAGGGGTATGGTCACGGGGTGTTTGTTCGCGCAGGGCTTCCACGTCAGCGGCCGGACCGCAATACGCGACCAGTGTTTTGTGCTGGTTTCTCCAGACGGCGCAATCCTTGTCAGGCCCGCGCGCATGTTGCAGGAAAACCTCGAGCCCTTGGATGTGGGCAACGTCGAAATACCACATCGAAAACACCAACCACAATTTGTCGTGCTGCGCGATAGCCGCGGATGCTGATCGGTAATATTGAGGCAGCATACCCGTGTCGTCCTCGACCCGGGCAGGGAGGACCCAGCGCCGGTTGCTGCTTTCATGTGGCAAAAGCCCGTGAATAGGGACCTCGTCACGGTCCATCCAGCCCGGGCGAAGCGTGCGGAGGATCGGTTGCGCCCCGTAATAGGCCCAGACCGGGTCGCCGGAGTCTTCGATTTTGTCAGCCAGTCGTGCAACGGCGCTGTCCCCGCGCAGAGAACCGAGGACAGAAAACAGAACTGCCGTAAGCACAAGCCCGGATATGATGGCATTTGCTGCCTTTGGGACCGACATTTTGCTGGCGATCCACTGAATGCTGCTTGTAAATCCGATGACCACAACGGGCACGACAAGAGGCGCTGCAAACAAGTGCTGGCGCACACCCGAAAATGGGAAGACCTGGGCGAGATTGAGTGCCAGCGTTAACAGCGGCGCAGCTATGGCGGCAGTGACCCAGAACGGCGATCTTTGCCAAAGGCTGGCGATGCCGGTGACATAGAAAATCAGGACAGGGATGGTGAAGGGCAAATAGTCCCTGAGCCAGGGGGACTCGAATTCAATCACATTTATCTCGACGAGTTTGAACAGGTAGGTTGAATACTCCAACGCGTTTCGAACCGATTGCGGGGAGAGCAAGTTGTTTATCTCAATGTATTTTTTTGCATCCCGCTCCGAATAGGCCGCCAGATCATTCACTGTGACGATACTGGTGTAGCCAAAGTAAAATACGGCGGAAATCAGGATCAGGACCGCGCCCACGGCCAGCGTGCCTGCCAAGTGCCTCCATACCTGCTGCGGGGAAGTCCGGTGAGTATTGAACTGAATGGTTTGGGCAGTCAGGGTGGCAATTCCAACCGACGCAATGATGATCGGCGTAACAAAGGCGAACAAGGCCGCGATTGTGCCGGCGGCAATCACGCCCATCCCGCTTTGCAATCCCGGTCGTCGGATATAGTGCAACGCAGCCGCAATCATCATGATGGTTGCGGAGAACTCGAACGCGTAGTGCTTGGAGTTTACCGCAAAGGTCAGAGCGGTGGGCGAACTGCCGATTACGGCAACAGACAGCATGGCCTCGGGCATGGTCACAAATCGACGAAGCAGAAAATAGAGCCACAACAGCGAGGCCGAGAAGACAAGGATGGTCAGCAGCCGGATCGCATGGACGCGTGCCATGTCTTCGGGACCGAACATCTTTGCAAGCCCATCCATGAGCACGCCGTGGCCAAGTGTCGTGGTCTGTTCGAAATAGGGAAGCGGTCTGAACACATCAGTCGGATGTTCAAGAGGGAAATTGGACAGAAGCATCGACTGGTCGTAGGCCGGATCAAAGCCCGTTGCGAGCAGGGTCAATCGCGCTGCTACCATGGCGAGAGTAATGCACAAAAGGAACGCGAGTTCCTTCCTTCTGGAAATTACCTGCCCCATCGTACTTGCTGAACCACCTAGTGATTATGGCTTGTAACTAAAATTCAATCGTCCTGATCCGTCAGGATTAAACATCAGGATGGGCAAGTTACCCCGGTTTCGGCAAAGGTTTGCAGGAGTGAACGGCTAAACGCGCATAAGTTGTGTCTAATTTGTAACTATGTATCGCATTGTTGAGGGTTCGGAAACAAACGTGAGTAAGGGTGGCTTTGGCAGTTTGCCCACTATGGGTTGCATTGCAGCGCAATAGCCAGCCATGAAACAACGGATGCCCCATGATTCAATCAGTCTGACAGCGCCTGCGCCCACCTGTTCGCACAGTCAGGCGGATGCAGGCACGTGGCCGGTGGCCGACTGATCGAAAACCCGGGTGCGCTCCGTTAGCCCAGTTGCACCAGCGCGTGGCGCTTTTTGCCCGCACTCAGCTTGATCGGTGAAGACAGCGCACCCGCGTCAAGCATCAGGCCCGCGTCGGTCAGCGGAGCGTCGTCCAGTCTGGCGCCGTTTTCTGCGATCAGGCGTTTTGCCTCTTTGCCCGATTTGGCGAGGCCGGATTTGACCAGAACCTGAACGATAGAAATCGGCAGATCATCCGCACTGAGTGTCAGGGTGGGCAGGTCGCCACCGATACCGCCTTTTTCGAACACTTCGCGGGCTGTGGCCTCGGCGTTCGCCGCAGCTTCGGCCCCGTGCAGCAGGGTGGTAACCTCGTTGGCGAGGCGGATTTTGGCCTCGTTGATCTCGGACCCTTGCAGCGCGCCGAGGCGGTCGCATTCGTCCACCGGCAGTTCGGTGTAGAGTTTCAGGAACCGGCCGACATCGGCGTCCGTGGTGTTGCGCCAGAACTGCCAGAATTCATAGGGCGAGCGCATGTCGGCGTTCAGCCAGACCGCGCCGTCCTGCGATTTGCCCATCTTCTTGCCGTCCGATGTGGTCAGCAGGGGGGATGTCAGGCCATAGATTTCGTGATCCAGCACCCGGCGGGTCAGGTCGATACCGTTGACGATATTGCCCCACTGGTCGCTGCCGCCCATCTGCAGGATGCAGCCATAGCGGCGATTCAGTTCGAGAAAGTCATAGGCCTGCAGGATCATGTAGTTGAATTCGAGGAACGACAGCGACTGTTCGCGGTCCAGCCGCGATTTCACCGATTCAAAGGCAAGCATCCGGTTGACCGAGAAGTGCCGCCCGATATCGCGCAGGAAATCGAGGTAGTTCAAGCCGTCCAACCATTCGGCATTGTTCAGCATCAGGGCCGCGTTTTCGGCACCGCTGTCATAGTCGATATAGGCGGCGAAGACCTTTTTGATGCCTGCGATGTTGGCGTCGATCTGTTCCGGCCCCAGCAGGGGGCGTTCGTCGGCACGAAAGGACGGGTCGCCCACCTTGGTGGTGCCGCCACCCATCAGGGTGATCGGCTTGTGACCGGTCTTTTGTAGCCAGCGCAGCATCATGATCTGAATGAGGCTGCCGACGTGCAGCGATTTGGCGGTTGCGTCAAAGCCGATATAACCCGGCTGGCACCCTTTGATCAGCGCCTCGTCGAGGCCCTGATAATCGGTGCAGTCGGCGAGAAAGCCGCGCTCCATCATCACTGCGATGAAATCCGATTTGGGATGGTAAGCCATGGTTGATGCTGTCCGTCTGTCAGGTGCCCTTGCCGGAAGGGGAATTGATGTTTTGGGCGTTTCGGGATCTGCAGTTGCAGCCCGGCGCACGGACAGAGGGACTGTCGCAAAACGGGCGGAAAGTCCAGAGGTTCCTTTGACTGCAGGAGCTTTAGCCCGCGGCAGGGGTGGAATTGCCGGATCGGGGCAGCTTGAGGCCTGCCAGAACCGCCAGCCCATTCAGCGCAACCAGAACGAACAGGGGCGTGACCGGGTCGTGCAGGTGGGCAAGCAGGCTGAGCACTGCGGCAAAGGCCATGCCGACCATCCCGGCGGTGACATCCCCCATGGCGACAAGATAAGGGCGTTCGGACTTGTTGGTCATCTCGATCAAATAAAGGTAGCGGCCATAGATGACGCCGTTGCTGCCAAATGACAGCAGCAGGATGACCAGCGCATAGGACCAGACCTCTTGCGCCATTCCGGTGAACGTGAAGGCAAGCGCCAGAACCGCGGAAGCGGCTGAAACGATGCAGCCCAGAACCATCGACAGGTTCACCGAGTAACGGCCACTGATCCAGTTCCAGACGAGCGATCCGAACACGATCCCCGCGCTCGAGGCCATCACGAAATAGCTGAGCGCGTTGTGGGTGCCGATGTGAAATGTCGCGGCGTGTATGGTGTAGAAGGGCATGGCCAGTTCGACGGATATGAAAGCGACCCGGGTCAGCAGGAACTGTCGGAACCAGCCATAGGCCATGCCGGTTTTGAAGCCCCTTGCAAGCGCGTCGAGAGGGCGGGCTGGTGCCTCGGCCGCAGGTGAGGACAATCTGCCCTCCAGAAGCTTCACGCCGACAAAGCTGAGCCCGGCAACTGTCAGCGCCAGTATACCGCACCACAGCACGACGATATGCTGTTGCATTGGCTGGTCCGAGGCCATCAGATCCCGGGTCAGCCAGACGACGAGAATTGCCAGTATGCCGGATATCGTGGCCTGGGCAAAAACCATCCGGTTGCGGATGTTTTCGGCCACGGTGGTTCCGTAGACCTGATTGGTTCCGATCGTGTTGACGCCCTGACACAGGCCCATGACGATCGCGGTGATCAGAAACAGCAGGACGATCAGCACCTGCGTCAGGCTGGTTGCGAAGATGGCAACAAGCGCCAGAGCAAGCGCCGTCAGAATGTCCGTTGCATAGACCGCCACCTTGGCGCGGACGATGTTGTTGACGAACGGAGAGACGAAGATTTCAGAGATAAGGCGCGAGCCGGTAACGAAGGGCAGCAGCAGCCCGGCGATGACGGTCGGTGCACCAAGCGCCAGATAGAGGAACGGCAAAACGATGGTCGGATTGGCCAGTTGCCCGCCGATCGTCGAAAGCGCACCCGACAGAAAGATCAGCCGGTGGTTTCGCCTCTGGTGGGTCTCGGGCGGGGTCTGTGAGTCAGATCGTTCCATAGCGCGTTATTGCATCCTGGCCCGTCGGGTGCGGTGTCACTTTCGGGAAAGATAGGTGAAACTGCAGGCGGATGGCAAAGGCAATTGAGGTCCGGGCGGGCTTGAGTGCTGACAGAACACGCTGCGCGATTGTCACTTTGTGAAAAATCATGTCTCCGGGAAGGATACGGCCTTGCGTCGGGGCGGCAAGTTCGCAAGATTTGGCCACCCAAGAGCGACAAAGAGAAACCGAAGGTACGGGGCATGGCGGCAGGTATCAGAAAAACCGGACCGATCCGGGCCCTTGGGGCCATGTCGGGCACATCTCTGGATGGGGTCGATGCGGCAGTGGTCGTGACCGACGGGGAGCGCATTCAGGAGTTTGGCGAAACCGGGTATCGCGGATATTCGGGTGACGAGAGGGACACGCTGCGCGCAGCACTGGGACATTGGAACGGCGATGCGGTTGCCGTCGCGGGTGATCTGATCACACAAGCACATGCCGAGGCTTTGTCCGGGTTCGAAGGGGCCGAGTTGATCGGCTTTCACGGGCAGACATTGGCACATGAGCCACGCGGTCGAGGGACCTTGCAGGTGGGCGACGGGGCCCGGCTTGCTCGGGAGTTGCATGTGCCGGTCGTTTGGGATTTCAGATCGGATGACGTGTCGATGGGGGGTGAGGGTGCGCCTTTGGCCCCGTTTTTTCACTTTGCCTGTGCCAAATGGATCGGCGCGGAAGAGCCTTTGTGTTTTCTGAACCTGGGCGGAGTTGGAAACCTGACCTATGTCGATCCGTCTTTTGCGCGCCCAGAAGACCCAGGTGCGCTGCTGGCGTTTGACACTGGGCCAGCCAATGCGCCGGTGGATGATCTGATGCAGGCGCGCTTGGGTAAGTCCATGGATCGGGACGGAGCCGTCGCCAGGGGTGGTACGGTGGAAAGCGGGGCACTGGAGCTGTTTCTGGCCGAGCCGTTTTTCAACCGGATGCCGCCCAAATCGCTGGACCGCAACGATTTTGCCGAGATGATCGGTTTGGTGCAGGAGCTGAATGACTCGGATGCTGTTGCCACGCTGACCGGGATGTGCGCCGCCGGGGTTGCGCAGGGGATGGAACACTGTCCCAAGCCGCCTTCGCGGGTGCTGGTGACCGGAGGGGGACGGCACAATCCGGTGCTGATGGAGATGCTGCGGGTCTCGCTGGATTGTCCGGTGGAGCCTGTTGAAAGTGTCGGTCTGGATGGCGACATGCTGGAGGCGCAGGCCTTTGCCTATCTCGCGGTGCGGGTCGCGCGGGGATTGCCGACCTCATGCCCCGGCACGACAGGAGTGCGGGCGCTGGTGGGGGGCGGGATCATCAGTGTACCGGCGCCGGATGGCGCGGTGGCCGGGTAGGGGGCTTTGCCCCCTCGGCCTTACGGCCTCTCCCCCAGAGTATTTTGGGCCAGATGAAGTGCGGACCTCAGCGCGTGAGGGAGCGGGCGTAGTCAGCGGTGAATTCCGCGTAACCGTTCGAGGTGGATTTCAGGTGCTTCTGGGTCCAGTCGTGAAAGGCGGGCAACTGGTGGAAGGGGACGTTCGGAAAGGCGTGGTGTTCTGCATGGTAGGGCATGTTCCAAGCCAGAAAGCGGACGATCCGGTTGGTGAATGTGGTGCGGGAATTTTCCAGCATGTTTGCGACAGGCGGGCAGAGGCCGTGTTCGGCAAGGAGGTAGAGCCTGAGAAACGGTTGCCCGACGAGAAGGGGCAGCAGCCAGACCCAGAACATTACTGGCGAGAAGAACAGGCTTATGACAGCGAGGGCGTAGAGGGCGAGCAGCACGCGCGCCTCGGTTTTCAAGGCGCCGTGTTGGCGTTCGGGCAGGTAAGGGGCATCGATGCGGCCCATGGCGTTGTCGACAAGTACCCGCGCCATCCCGGTCCAGTAGAACCAGCCTGTCAGGTAGATCGCGACGGAAAGCCAGCTGTTGGGCCGCGGTTTTCCGGCCAGTTCGGGATCGCGCTCGGGATCGTTCGTCCATTTGTGGTGGGCCAGGTGAAAATACCGGAACCACGTGAAGGGAAGCAGGATCAGCAGGCCGACCAGATGTCCGACCCCTTCGTTCAGCCAACTGGTTCGGAACGGTGTCTTATGCGTGCATTCGTGGCTGAGCGTGAACAGGAACACCAGCAGGAGGCCCTGTGGCAGGATCAACGCCTGCCAGAACGGAACCTGCATCAGGATTCCGGTTGTCGTCAGCGTCAGAGCGGCGAAGTAACCAATCAGGTGCTTCAGGCCAGCCGTATCCGACCGTTCCAGCAGGTTGGCTTTGGTCTGCGGCGGCAGCGAGGAGATGAGCGCGCGGTGATCCATTCGCTCACCCTACGCAGGAAAGGCCGCCGATCAAGCCCTTGGGATGTCGAAATCCGGTTCAGCGAGTTCAAATCCTTCGAACTGGAAGCCCGGAGAAACGGTGCAGCTGACCAGAGTGTAAGCACCGGTAGTTTGCGCGGCCTGCCAATGGCCCTTGGGAACGATCAGTTGCGGTGCGCCTTTGGTCAGGTCCGGCGTCAGCAGGTGATCGGTGGCAGGCCCGGTATCTGAACCGCTGAGCGACAGGATCAGCGGCGCACCCGCGTGATAGTGCCAAATCTCGGTGGCATCTACCCGGTGCCAGTGGCTGCGCTCGGCTTCTTGCAACAGGAAGTAAATGCAGGTGCCGGTGGCACGACCCTGATTTTCGGCGCGCCAGGTTTCCTTGAACCAGCCGCCTTCGGGGTGCCGTTCCAGTTTCAGGTGATCGATGATCTGTTGGGGTGTCATGTCTGCCTCATTCGTTTGGCGCGATTATGCACGAGGTGCCGCATTCCGCTATGGCAATCATGGGTTTGGGTTTTATCTTTGTCCCATGACCATGATGATCCCCTTCGACAATTCGTTTGCCCGTCTGCCAAGCGGGTTTTTCGCGCGCCAGAACCCCGAACCGGTGAGTGCACCGCGGATGATTGCCTTTAACTCCGATCTGGCCCGTGTGCTGGGGATTACCGAGGGCGATGTTCAGGATATGGCGAACACCTTTGCCGGTAATGCAGTACCCGACGGAGCCGAGCCGTTGGCGCAGCTGTATTCGGGGCATCAGTTCGGCCACTACAACCCTCAGCTTGGGGACGGGCGCGCAATCCTGCTGGGTGAAACCGTCGGGACGGACGGTGTGCGGCGCGACATACAGCTTAAGGGCTCAGGCCGGACTCCGTTTTCGCGTCAGGGGGATGGCCGGGCCTGGCTGGGGCCGGTGCTGCGGGAATACGTGATTTCCGAGGCGATGCATGCGCTGGGCATTCCGACAACGCGGGCGTTGGCTGCGGTGGAAACCGGCGAGATCGTTCTGCGTGAAGCGCCGATGCCCGGAGCGGTGCTGACACGGGTGGCACAAAGCCATTTGCGGGTCGGTACGTTTCAGGTGTTCGCCGCGCGGGGCGAGATAGCCAACCTGAAACGGCTTACGGATTACGCCATCCAGCGCCACTATCCCGAGGTCGAGGGGCCGATGGGGCTGTTGCGGGCGGTGCGGGACGTGCAGGCCCGACTGATTGCCCAGTGGATGAGCGTTGGGTTCATCCATGGTGTGATGAACACGGACAATTGCTCGATCGCGGGAGAGACCATCGACTATGGCCCCTGCGCGTTCATGGACACGTATCATCCGAACACGGTCTACAGTTCGATCGACCGGATGGGGCGATATGCCTATTCCAATCAGCCGGACATCGCGGTCTGGAATGTTGCGCAACTGGCGACATCTTTGATCCAGCAGATCGAGGACAAAGAGGCCGCCGTCGAGGAGGCGACGGAAATCGTTCACGCGATGCCCGGGCTTTTGCAGGACGAATGGTTGAGGCGGTTCCGGGCCAAGATCGGTCTGAGCCGGGCGGAGAAGGGCGATCTTGAACTGATCACCGACCTTTTGACGCGCATGGCGCAAAATCAGGCGGACTTTACCAATACGTTCCATGCGCTGGGCGCTGGCAAGGCGCGGGATCAGTTCACGGACCCCACTGCCTATGATGCGTGGGAGGAAAAATGGCAGATGCGCGCCGGGCATGAGGCGAATGCGGTTGAGACGATGATGTCTGCAAACCCGGCCTTTATTCCGCGCAATCATCGGGTGGAGCAGATGATTCAGGCTGCCGTACACGGGGATTATGCACCCTTCAACAGGCTGAACGCGGTCCTGTCTGCGCCATATGTGTGGGCAGAAGAAAATTCGGATCTCACCCGGCCTCCGACCGAAGGTGAAATCGTTCATGCGACGTTTTGCGGGACGTGAGTGTGGAGCGTTTTCGGCGAATGGCGGGGTTTTACGGATTGAGCTGAAATGTGGCTGTTGATTGACCGTCAGCTCATTGTTTCACACGCCATTGAAATACCAGTGCCAACTTGCCTGCGGGTTAGATGGATCAGGTAAGATACAACCCGGGCGGACGCGTCATGCGTGCGATGTCGGAAAACCGGGGCATACTCGAAAACCCCTTCTTCCCAACGCCCGCCAGCAATGCTATGCCCCCGGTCAGGCACTCTGGCGATGGCGTCGCCGGGGGTAGTTATCGTACAACACAGATCCTGTACGCCGGGACTTTCAATCGGGAGATTGAGGGCCCTGCCTTGTCTCCCTAGCAACAGGAGTCGGCCATGGCCTGGTCACCGGATAAAACCGAAGTCAAAAGCTGGAACGAATGGGACACCCTGCGCCACGTGATCGTTGGCCGCGCGGATGACTGTCATATTCCGCCGGAAGAGCCTGCGCTGGACGCGAAGGTGCCGGAAGACAGTGATATGCGCGGCCAGTGGGGCAGGCGGCCTCAGGAAACCATCGACCGGGCCAATGAACTGCTCGACAATTTCGCCGACCAGCTGCGCAAACGCGGTATTCGCGTGGATCGCCCGACATCCATTGATCACTCGCAACCGGCCACCACTCCGGATTTTCATACCGAAAGTCAGTTTGGCTGCATGCCGCCGCGGGATGTTCTGTTGACCGTCGGGCACGAGATGCTTGAGGCGACGATGTCGTACCGCTGTCGCTGGTTCGAATACCTGAACTATCGCCCTTTGATGCAGCAGTACTGGGACGAAGACCCCAATTTCCGCCACGAGGCCGCGCCCAAGCCGCGCCTGACCGATGCGGACTATCATCCCGATTATCTCAGCGACAAGATCGGCGTCGAGAAACGCCTGCAATGGGCGGCAGAGAAATTCTTTGTCACTACCGAGGAAGAGCCGCTTTTCGATGCGGCAGACGTGCTGCGCTTTGGCCGTGATCTGGTGGTGCAGCATGGATTCACCACCAACCTCAAGGGGATTGAGTGGCTGCGGCGCCACTTCCCGGATCACCGCGTTCACACGGTGAACTTTCCGGGTGATCCCTATCCGATCCATATCGACGCCACCTTTACCCCTCTGCGTCCCGGCCTGATCCTGAACAACCCGCAGCGGCGGTTGCCGCAGGAACAGCGCGGCATGTTCGAGCGGAACGGATGGGAGATCGTGGATGCGGCACAGCCCGCCCACAACACACCGCCGCCGCTGTGCTATTCGTCGACCTGGCTGTCGATGAACGTGCTGGTGCTGGACCCGAAAACCGTCTGTGTGGAAAAATCCGAAGTCTATCAGGCCGAACAGATGGACAAGCTGGGCATGGAAGTGGTCGAGGTCGAATTGCGCGACGCATATGCCTTTGGCGGCGGGTTGCATTGCTGCACCGCCGATGTCTATCGCGATGGGGACTGCGAAGACTATTTCCCGAACCTCTAAGCGCCGCTTAGTTCTTAGGGCCGATCCAATTGGGTCGGCCTTTTTTGACATGTCAAAGTTATCAAGGGTTTGCGCCGAGGGGCTGATGTTTTCCGGAACGTCTGTCTTGCAGCTGATGCCTTCCGCCCGATCCGGTTCACCCCGAATTGAATATTCGGGCTTGAATGCGGCGTGTGGCGTGGCAATCTAGGGTATTCCTCAGAGAGCCCAGTTGATCACGGAACTCATGCTTCAGCCTTTGTCCCTGCGCATTGCCAGCTATAACATTCAGAAATGTGTGGGGCTGGATCTGCGCAGGCAGCCGCAGCGCATTCTGCAGGTGCTGGACCGGATGGGCGCGGAAATCGTCGTGCTGCAGGAGGCGGACAAGCGTCTGCCGCCACGTCCCGCCGCCTTGCCGCATTTCATGCTGGAAGAGGCCGGGTGGCAGGTTGCGAACCTTGGTGGTGCAGGCAGTCTGGGGTGGCATGGAAATGCCGTGATCTGGCGCGGGGATCATATCTCGGTCCGGAGGACCGAACATCACGATCTGCCGGGGTTCGAGCCGCGGGGTGCGGTGCGGGTCGAGTTTGACACTCCGATTGGCCCTCTTCGTATTCTTGGCATGCATCTGGGATTGCTGACCCATTCACGCCACCGGCAGATCAGGCACATGCGGCAGGACAGCCGGGACCTGAACCTGATGCCGACGGTCTGGGCCGGGGATTTCAACGAGTGGTCTCGCCAGCCCGTTCTGGACCGGCTGGCGCCTGACATGCGGTTTCTGCCGCCGATACCCAGCTTTCCGGCCGCCCAGCCGTTGGGGGCACTGGACCGGATTGCGCTGAGTGACGGGTTGGAGGCGCTTGCCCACGGCGTTCACGCGGAACGTCCGGCGCATATCGCGTCGGATCACCTGCCTGTCTGGGCTGATCTTCGCGCTTCTGCCTGAGCAAATTTTGACGCATCCTGAACTTACCCCGGCGCGATTCACGGTGGCAGGCGGTAAAAAGACGTACTAAGACAGAGGTCCTGAAAGGATTTGGGGGTCATCATGTCGGATACCATCATCGCCCGGTGCGAAGCCAAAGGGCTGCGCATGACCGGCCAGCGCCGGACGATTGCCCGTGTGCTGCAGCAGAGCGATGACCATCCGGATGTTGAGGAGCTGTATTCGCGAGCCTCGGCGCTGGACGAGGGTATCTCGATCGCGACGGTGTACCGGACGGTCAAACTGTTCGAAGAGGCCGGGATTCTTGAGCGGCTTGAATTCGGTGACGGGCGCGCACGCTATGAAGATGCCGAGCGGGACCATCACGACCATCTGATCGACATCAACTCGGGCGAGGTGATCGAATTCGTCGATCCAGATATCGAGGCGCTGCAGGAAAAGATCGCCGCCAAGCTGGGTTATGAACTGCGCGGTCACAAGTTGGAGCTTTACGGGGTTCCGATCCGCAAGCGTTAATCCTTGATCGTCCGGTCAAAGCAGAAGGCCTGCGCCTGAGCGGCGCTCATGCCGTTTCCGACGATATCAACTGAAGTAGATTGGCTTTCGACAGCACCACTGGCCGGCGGACTGAACGTGAATTGCACCGCTTGCTTGTCGCCCTTCTTCACACTAGGGCCTCGGCCGCGTGTGACGTAAATGCGTTGTGTCGCACCTTTACCAAGATCCGCGAGCGCATATTGCGCCGCGCCGCACCAAAAATCCCCTGAGGCAGGGCCTTGGGTTGCGATCACTTCGAAAGCGCCTCCGTCCAATGGATGAACTTCGTAAAGAACGGCATAACCGGCTGAAACTGGAGCCGGTGAAAACAAGACTGCGGCAAAGATTGCGTGTTTCATTCTCTCCTCCAAACTCATGAAGGGGTACGTCGATCCTGGGGAAAAGGATCAAAGAACTTGCCGAAAATCTTCAGGCTGTACGTCGCGCTGGCGTGGGAAGTATCACGAAACGCGATGGGTGGGGTCACGTCTATTCATCGAAGTTAATGCGAAAGTCCTTGCCGTAGCCGCGATCATGCGATTTTGCTGATCGCATTGGCCGTACCGATGGTGGACGGCAGAGATTGGATACGCGCATGAACAACGTCAACGGCATCCTGATGATCATTGCCTCGATGGCGGCCTTTACGCTTGAGGACATGTTCATCAAACAATTGTCGGTCGATGTTTCGACCGGGCAGATTCTGGCGGTGCTGGGCACATTCTGCTCGGCCATTTTTCTGATTCTGGCAGTTGCTACACGTAAACCCATTTTTCTGCCGCAGGCCTGGGCGCCACTGCCGCTGATCCGGGCGGGACTGGAGGCTGTAGGCGCACTGACCTTTGTGACTGCGCTGTCGCTGGTTGATCTGTCCACTGTTGCGGCGGTGTTTCAGGCGTTGCCGCTGACGATCACCATGGGCGCGGCGCTGTTCATGGGTGAGCAGGTCGGCTGGCGCCGGTGGAGTGCGATTCTTGTGGGCTTTGCCGGTGTGCTGTTGATCATCCGGCCCGGAACGGATGCGTTCCAGCCGGAATCGCTGTTTGTGGTGGCAACCGTGGTTGCAATTGCGGCACGGGATTTGCTGACGCGGGTCATCGATCACCGCGTGCCGTCGGTCGTTGTTGCGTCACAGGCCTATCTTGCGCTGATCCCGACCGGTCTAGTGCTTATGGCCGTGACCGCTGCGCCGGTTGCCACTTTGCAGGCCCCGCAGATCGGGATTTATGTAGGGGCCATCGGGTTCGGTGTTCTGGGGTACTATGGCATCGTGACCGCCATGCGTATCGGCGAGGCGTCGGCGATCACGCCGTTTCGCTATACCAGACTGTTATTCTCAATACTGGCAGGCATGCTGGTATTTGAGGAACGCCCCGATTTGCCGACCCTGATGGGGGCGTCCCTGATCATCGGATCCGGACTGTATACTTTCGTGCGTGAGCGGCGGCTTGCGCGCGAGATGGCTGCCGTCGCGGCCTGAGGCGCGGCCTGCTGTCTCAGGTCTAAGGAAATCCCTGCGAATGTTCGCGCAAACACCGCAATGTTAGCCCTAAAGTCGTAAAAACAGGCACGTTAGCGGTAACGGTGCCGGTTTACTTTTCTCCGGGTGCTGCTAAGACGCCTGCAACCGAAAGCATCTTCAGGGACGGGCCTCATGAGCACCATCATCGACATTCACGCGCGCGAAATTCTGGACAGTCGGGGCAATCCCACCGTCGAGGTGGACGTGATTCTGGAAGACGGAACAATGGGCCGCGCCGCCGTTCCTTCGGGTGCGTCAACCGGGGCCTATGAGGCAGTTGAAAAGCGCGATGGCGACAAGGATCGGTATCTGGGCAAAGGCGTGCTGGAGGCCGTGGCCGCCGTGAACGGTGAGATCGCCGAGGAACTGGTAGGCTTTGATGCGACCGAACAGGTGGCCATCGACGGCGCCATGATCGAACTGGACGGGACCGAGAACAAAAGTCGTCTGGGCGCCAACGCCATTCTGGGTGTTTCGCTGGCAACCGCCAAAGCGGCGGCGGATTTCACCACGCAGCCGCTTTACCGCTATGTGGGCGGCACCTCGGCCCGTGTTCTGCCGGTGCCGATGATGAACATCATCAATGGCGGCGAGCACGCGGACAACCCGATCGACATTCAGGAATTCATGATCATGCCTGTCTCGGCCAGCAACATCCGCGAAGCGGTGCGCATGGGGGCCGAGGTGTTTCACACGCTGAAAAAAGAGTTGTCGGCAGCAGGTCTGGCCACCGGGGTAGGTGACGAAGGCGGTTTTGCACCCAACATCGCCTCGACCCGCGAGGCGCTGGATTTCGTTCTGAAGTCGATTGAAAAAGCGGGCTACAAACCGGGCGACGACATTCATCTGGCGCTCGATTGCGCGGCGACCGAATACTACAAGGACGGAAAATACGTTCTGTCGGGTGAGGGCACGACCCTGACGTCCGAGGAAAACGCGGCCTATCTGGCGGCACTGGTTGCCGACTATCCGATCATCTCGATCGAGGATGGCATGTCCGAGGATGACTGGGACGGCTGGAAGGCACTGACCGACGCCATCGGTGACAAGGTGCAACTGGTGGGTGACGATCTGTTCGTGACCAACCCGGCGCGTCTGGCCGAGGGGATCGAGCGGGGCTGCGCCAACTCGATGCTGGTCAAGGTGAACCAGATCGGTTCGCTGACCGAGACGCTGAAGGCCGTCGATATGGCCCATCGCGCGCGTTATACCAACGTGATGTCGCATCGTTCGGGCGAAACCGAGGATGCAACGATTGCCGATCTGGCGGTTGCCACCAACTGCGGTCAGATCAAAACCGGCTCGCTGGCGCGTTCGGACCGGTTGGCCAAGTATAACCAGCTGATCCGCATTGAAGAATCGCTGGGTGAAGTTGCGGAATACGCGGGACGTTCGATCCTGCGCTGATTGGCAACGCCTGACAAATACCGCCCGGTCCTGTTATTCGAATGGGGCCGGGTGCAGAGCCATTCCGTCGGAATGCGCTACAAGGTTCGGCTCATGAGCATGTAGCGTTCTCGCGCCCTGAATCCGGTGCGCGCATACAGTCGCTGAACGGTTTCGTTGTCGCGGTCCACCTCAAGATGGATGGCGCGGATACCGGCCTGCGCAAGCGCCTTGGGCAATTCCAGCAGAACCTCGGTAGCGATGCCGCGGCCGCGCACGGCGGGGCGGATGTAGATTTCATCGGCAAAGGCGTCCATGCCCCCGAACTCGACCGACCAGCCAAAGGTTATGACGATATATCCCAGCGGAGCGCGAGAGGGGCCGATCAGGTAGACGCAACCATGCGGAATGCCTTCGAGCAGCGGGAGAAGGGCATCGCGGCGCTGATCGTGATCCTGTTCGATACCGGCCTCGGCGTGAAAGGCGGCGACCAGCGCCATCAGCCGGTCCAGATCGTCGGGGCGGGCAAGGCGAAGGGCGGCGGTCATAGCCGGGCCAGCCGTTCGGTGAGCAGGGCAAAAAAGCCGTCCGCATCCAGATCACCCATGAACATGGCGTTGGGTGGTCGGTCGGTGACCCCCCACCAGTCTGCGACGGTCATGCCAAGGGTCAGATCGGATTGGGTTTCGATCTCGACATTGACATGACGGCCTGAGAACAGTTCGGGTTTGATGAGATAAGCGGTAACGCAGGGGTCATGCAGGGGGGCGCCTTCGCTGCCGTATTTGTTCTTGTCGAACCGCTCGAAGAAATCAGTCATTTCCGCCACGGCGACGCCAACCTTGTTTCCAAGCGCGCGGAAAGCGTCGTTGCGGGGTTTGGTAACAAGTGCCTTGTGGGTCACGTCCAGCGGCATGACGACAATGGGTCTGCCGGATTTAAACACGATATCAGCGGCTTCCGGGTCTACGTGAATGTTGAACTCTGCTGTTGGCGTGATGTTGCCAACTTCAAAATACGCTCCACCCATCAAAACGATTTCCTGAACGCGATCAACAATATCGGGGGCTTTCTGAAAGGCTGTCGCGATATTGGTCAGCGGGCCGAGTGGGCAGAGGGTAACGGTGCCGGCTTCATGCGCGCGCAGGGTGTCGATGATGAAATCGACGGCGTGGCCTTCTGTCAGAGGCATCTGCGGGTCGGGCAGAACAGGCCCGTCCAGACCGGTTTTGCCGTGCACATGTTCGGCAGTGATCAGGGGGCGGTTCAGCGGGCGGTCGCAACCGGCATAGACGGGCACTTCGGGATGGCCTGCCAGCTCACAGACGATGCGCGCATTTTTTGCGGTCAGCTCCAGCGGCACATTTCCGGCAACAGCGGTGATGCCCAGAACCTCGATCTCTTCGGGGCTGGCCAGCGCCAGAAGGATGGCGACGGCGTCATCCTGTCCGGGGTCGGTGTCGATGATGATCTTGCGCGCTGTCATGGACGGCCTCCGAAGTGTTGAAGGGCGGAGACTGGCAAGCGCTGCCTCACTTGTCCAGCGGTTTCAGGCGTCAGTTGGCGCATCCACCGGCGGGAGTTTGCCATTGGCGCGATGCTCCTCGGTTTTGACCTCGTCCCAAAGCGCGTCCATCTCGGCCAGATCGCTTTGCGACGGGGTTTTGCCGCGCGCGGCGAGACGCGCCTCGACCTGTTCGAAACGGCGGGTGAACTTGGCGTTGGTTCGGCGCAGCGCGGCCTCGGGCTCGATCCCGAGATGACGCCCCAGATTGACGATGACAAACAGCAGATCGCCAAATTCATCCTCTAGCGCGTCAGCATTCATGCTGTCGCGCGCCTCTTCCAGCTCGGCGGCTTCTTCGGTGATCTTGGCAAGGACATGGCTGGCGTCGGGCCAGTCGAAGCCTACGCGGGCAGCACGTTTCTGCAACTTGTGAGCGCGCAGCAGGGCGGGCAGGTTGGCTGCCACGCCGTCCAGCGCGCCTTTCTGTTCCTTGCCTGCGCGTTCGGCGGCCTTGATGGTTTCCCAGTCCAGCGTCTGCTGTTCGGCGGACTTGTCGCGGGATTCATCGCCAAACACATGCGGGTGCCGGTCCACCATCTTGTCCGACATGGTGCGCACCACGTCCTGAAAGGTGAAATGCCCGGCCTCCTGCGCCATCTGCGCGTGGAACACGGATTGGAACAGCAGGTCGCCCAGTTCGCCCTTCAGTTCATCATACGCCTCGCGTTCGATGGCGTCGGCGACCTCATAGGCTTCTTCGATCGTGTAGGGGGCGATGGTGGCAAAATCCTGTTCGATATCCCACGGACAGCCCGTCTGCGGGTCGCGCAGGCGGCGCATAATCTCCAGCAGGCGCTCAATCCCTGCGTCAGAGTCGTGGATCAGCGGATTTTCAGCCATTGCGAAGCCCCTTGTTCCGGTGTCAGATGCATCCATCCCGCAGCTTGGATCAGGAGTCCACCCCAGATGCCCGTCGTGAACCGAATTGCCGACTTTGCCGCCGATATGACCACGTGGCGCCAGCACCTGCATACGATCCCTGAACTTGAGTTCGAATGCCATGAAACGGCGGCGTTTGTGGCCGAGCGTCTGCGCGAGTTTGGCGTGGATGAACTGCACGAAGGGATCGCCACCACGGGCATCGTCGCGATCATTAACGGGCAGGGCGAAGGGCCTACGATTGGCCTGCGCGCCGATATGGATGCGCTGCCGATTCCTGAGGAGACCGGTGTGGAGTATGCCTCCACAAACCCCGGAAAGATGCACGCCTGCGGGCATGACGGGCATACAACGATGTTGCTGGGCGCGGCACGCTATCTGGCCGAGACGCGCAATTTCCGGGGACGGGTAGCGTTGATCTTTCAGCCCGCCGAGGAAGAGGGTGGCGGGGCCGGTGTGATGG
Organism: Ruegeria sp. BJ6; assembly: GCF_056537885.1. NCBI lineage: Bacteria > Pseudomonadati > Pseudomonadota > Alphaproteobacteria > Rhodobacterales > Roseobacteraceae > Ruegeria > Ruegeria sp. BJ6. Next base: position 450,038 of record NZ_JBQFSG010000002.1, read on the forward strand.
TCAAGGAAGGCATCATGGACCGGTTCGATATCTCTCAGGTCTATGCGCTGCACAATGCGCCCGGGTTTTCGGAAGGGTCGTTTTATACAACGCCCGGTCCGATCATGGCGGCAGTGGACACCTTCGAGGTGCATATTCAAGGTGTCGGCGGACATGGGGCCATGCCGCACGAAACCCGCGATCCGGTCATGGCGGCCTGCGGCATTGCGCAGGCGATCCAGACCATCGTCAGCCGCAATCACTATGCACTTGACGATCTGGTTGTCTCGGTCACGCAGATACACACCGGTACGGTGAACAACGTGATCCCCGATACGGCCTATATCAACGGCACTGTGCGCACCTTTGACCCGAATGTGCAGAAGATGGTGATGCAGCGCATGGAGCAGATCGTGCAGGGGCAGGCGGCGTCCTATGGGGTCGAGGCGCGTCTGGATTATCACGTCAGCTATCCGGCCACGATCAACGATGCGAACAAAGTGGCCTTTGCCGCAGACGTGGCACGGGAGGTTTCCGGCCCAGAACGCGTGATCGCCAATACGGGACGCGAGATGGGGGCCGAGGATTTTTCATACATGCTGCAGGAGCGGCCCGGTGCCTATCTGTTTCTGGGACAGGGTGAGGGTGCGGGCCTGCACCATCCGAAGTACAACTTTAACGACGACATCGCGCCGGTGGGTGCATCCTTTTTCGCGAGGATCGTGGAAAAGGCGCTGCCTATGGCTTGACGTTAGCGCGCGTCGCCTACCCACCGGGAACATTGGGAGGATGAGAACCCGAAATGGCATTGGAAGATGCAAAGACACAGGTGGACGAGGCGTTCACCAACCCTGACCTCAAGGGGCTGTCCTTTGAGAATACATTTGGCGGGGCGACATCGTTTCTGCGCCGCTTGTACACCAAGGAGCTGAAGGGCGTGGATATTGCCGTGACCGGTGTGCCCTTTGATCAGTCGGTCACCAACCGGCCCGGCACCCGTCTGGGGCCCCGCGCGATCCGCGAGGCCAGCGCCCTGCAATCGCCCGATGCGCCCTATGGCTGGCCTTTCGATGCGCTGAGCGAGTTGGCGATCATCGATTATGGCGACATGGCTTATGACTATGCCAACATCCCGGCTTTTCCTGACACGCTGACCGAACACATCCGCACCATTCTGGCGGCGGATGTGGCCTCGGTCACGCTGGGTGGGGATCACTACATCAGCTTTCCGATACTGAAAGCCTATGCCGAAAAATTCGGGCCGATGTCGCTGCTGCAATTCGATGCGCATACGGATACGTGGGCTGACGATGACATGTCCCGCGTGGATCACGGCACCATGTTCTACAAGGCTGTGAAGCTGGGGCTTGTGGACCCGAAGCGATCCGTTCAGGTGGGGATACGCACCAGCAACGAGGATACGCTGGGCGTCAATATCATCGACGCACGTGAAGTGTACGAGGCCGGACCGGCCGCCGTGGCGCAGAAAATCAAAAGTATTCTGGGCGACAGCCCGGTTTATCTGAGCTTTGACATTGATGGTCTTGACCCCGCGTTTGCACCGGGTACCGGGACACCCGTATGGGGAGGTCTAACCTCGATCCAGACGCAGATCATTCTGCGTGACATTGCCGGGATCAACATCAAGGGCGGTGATGTGGTCGAGGTGTCGCCGCCATTTGATACTTCGGGCGCGACCGCCATTGCCGGGGCACATGTGGCGACGCAGATCATTTGTCTGTTGGGGTGGAACAAGCTAGTCCCAGCTTAACGATTGGTTAGCCATATCATCGATATGTGCTTGGTCAAATGACGGGACGGGAGAGACGACGGGAATGACAGATTTTAACCAACCGATCAGCGGCAACGATCTGGCTCGGTTTTCCGGACCGAATACATTCATGCGGTTGCCGCAGGCGGCCTCGCTTGCGGGGCTGGATGTGGCGGTGCTGGGCATTCCGATGGATATCGGCACCTCGTGGCGTTCCGGGACGCGGTTCGGGCCGAAACAGATCCGCGCCGAAAGTGCGATGATCCGGCCCTATAACATGGCCACAGGCGCGGCCCCGTTTGACAGCCTTCAGATCGCAGATATCGGTGATCTGGCGATCAATACGTTCTCTCTGGCCGATAGTCTGAAGATCATCAAAGAAAGCTATGACGGTATTTTGGCGCAGGACGTGATCCCGGTGGCGATGGGGGGCGATCATTCGATCACCCTGCCGATTCTACGGGCGATTGCTGCGAAACACGGGCCTGTTGCGCTGGTCCATGTAGATGCCCATGCCGACGTCAACGACGAGATGTTCGGCGAGCGTGAGACGCACGGAACCGTCTTTCGTCGCGCCTATGAGGAAGGGGCGATCATCGCGGACAAGACCTTTCAGATCGGCATACGCGGCTCGGGCTATGCGGCTACGGATTTTACCGAGGCACAGGGTTGGGGATTTCGTCACTTCCCTGCGTGGGAGTTGTGGCACCAGAACCTGACACCGATCGGAGATGAGATCCGGCGCGTGGTGGGGGATCATCCGGTCTATGTCACCTATGACATCGACAGCCTGGACCCGGCCTATGCACCGGGCACGGGCACGCCCGAGATCGGAGGGCTGACGACTCCGCAGGCACTGCAGCTTATTCAGGCGCTGAAAGGGCTGAACATCGTGGGATGTGACCTGGTCGAGGTTTCCCCGCCATACGATCCGTCCGGGAACACGGCGCTGACAGGGGCGAACCTGCTGTATGAACTGCTGTGCGTTCTGCCGGGTGTGACGTCACGGTAACCGGGCTTTGCGTGGCTTGCGCGGGTGACGGTGCAGGTTAGGGTCGGGATCAGGCTGTTATGGGATGGAAAATGACCTTACTTCTGGTGCTGATTGTTCTGGTCGCTGGCCTTGCAGGTTATGTTCGGCTGGCCCCATCCGATACGGCGCGCTGGCATATAGCGCCCAGAGGCGATGAAAGTCGGGATTTCAAGGCAGGTGTTCTGCGTGTGATCGACACCGGGCCGGACGGTCTGGCGCGACTGGATGCCATTGCCAGCAACTCCCCGCGCACCACGGTTCTGGCAGGTTCAGTGGACGAGGGGATGATCACTTATGTCACCCGCACCAAGGTGATTGGTTTCCCGGACTACACAACGGTGCAGCAGGATGGTGACACGTTGCGTATCTATGGGCGGTTGCGCTTTGGGCGGTCAGATTTCGGGGTAAACAAGCAGAGGGTTGATGGGTGGATCGCCCTCATGCAGCCTTGAGGACAGGCACCCCTCCTGTACTTCGCGCCACATCGGGACGTTCAGCGACATCTGGCATTGTGCCATGAACATGCGGCCATCGACCTGCAGGCAGATCATTTCCCCCAACTCGACGCGGGTGCCTGATTTATCGGTGCAATAACAATCCTGCACCTTGCCGCCGGGGCCGGTGACGTCCGAAAATGCGGGCGAGGCGCAGAGGATCAGGACAAGAACAAGCCGTTTCATGGGATCAGCTTAGCACGAGGCGGCCCTTGACCAAAGCCTCGGGATGATAGACACCGCGCGGATGGTCCCTGAAGAACGTCTTGAACAGATCACTCAACGATTCCAATACCTCGAAGCTGCCATGGCAGATGGCGCATCGGGCGGGGATATTGCGGCTTTGGCCAAGGAATATTCCGAGCTCAAGCCCGTGGTTGAACAAATCCAGCACTGGCGGCAACTGATGGCCGATCTGTCCGAAGCGCAGGCGATGCTGGACGACCCGGACATGAAGGAACTGGCCGAGGAGGAAATCCCCGAGCTTGAGGCCCGCATTCCCGAGGCTGAGCATGCGCTGCAGCTGTCGCTGCTGCCACGGGACAAGGCGGATGCCCGCCCGGCGATGCTGGAGATCAGGCCAGGTACCGGAGGGGACGAAGCGGCGCTGTTTGCAGGTGATCTGCTGCGGATGTACCAACGCTATGCCGAAACGCGGGGCTGGCAGTTCGAGATTATCGAGGAGCAGGCCTCGGATCTGGGCGGCATCAAGGAAGTGGTGGCCCATATCAAGGGTGACAACGTGTTTGCCCGGATGAAGTACGAATCTGGTGTTCACCGCGTCCAGCGGGTGCCGGAAACGGAAAGCGGCGGGCGCATTCACACGTCGGCGGCCACAGTGGCGGTTCTGCCCGAGGCCGAGGACGTGGATATTCAGATAGACGCCAATGACCTGCGTATCGACACGATGCGTAGTTCGGGCGCGGGCGGTCAGCACGTGAATACGACCGATTCGGCGGTACGGATCACCCATGTCCCGAGTGGTATCGTGGTGACCAGTTCCGAAAAGTCGCAACACCGCAACCGCGAGATCGCAATGCAGGTTCTGAAAACGCGCCTCTACGATCTTGAGCGGCAGCGGATTGACAGTGAACGGTCTGCGGATCGGGCCAGTCAGGTGGGTTCGGGTGACCGATCGGAACGCATCCGCACCTACAATTTCCCGCAAGGCCGCATGACGGATCACCGGATCAACCTGACGCTTTATAAGCTGGATCAGGTTATGCAGGGCGATTTGGACGAAGTAATCGATGCGCTGACCGCGGATGATCAGGCCCGGCTGCTGGCCGATATGGCACAATGACCGGGGCTTTGACAGCGGCGCAGGCCATGGTTGCGGCAACCGCGCGGTTGCGGGCGGCAGGGGTTGATGACCCGGCACGTGATGCGCGTCTGCTGCTGGCGCACGCGGCGCGGATCGAGGCCAGCCGCGTCACCCTGATTGCACCGGACGAGCTGTCGGCGGAAATCGTGGAACGCTATGACCAGCTGATTTCACTGCGCGCAATCCGGGTGCCGGTATCGCACTTGCTGGGTGAGCGCGAGTTTTACGGCCGCCGTTTCCGTGTAAGCCGCGATGTACTGGACCCGCGCCCGGAAACGGAAACGCTGATCGAGGCGGCGCTGAGCCATCCCTTTGACCACGTGCTGGATCTGGGGCTGGGGTCGGGGTGTATCCTGATCACACTGCTGGCAGAACGGACCAGCGCCACCGGGGTCGGCGTGGACCTGAGCGAGGCAGCCTGTCTGCAGGCCAGTGCTAATGCCGTTCAGAATCAGGTGCAGGACCGGCTGGAGATCGTGCAGTCGGACTGGTTTGAAAATGTTGAAGGCCAGTTTGATCTGATCGTGTCTAACCCGCCCTACATATCGGCGGACGAGATGGAAAGCCTGTCGCGGGAAGTGCGTGAGCACGAACCGCGCATGGCGTTGACGGATGAGGGCGACGGGCTGGGCGCCTTTCGGCGTATTGCCGCCGAGGCGCCGGATTTTCTTATGCCGGGTGGGCGGTTGCTGGTGGAAATCGGCCCGACGCAGGCACGAAAGGTGGCGGCGTTGTTTGACGCGTCCGGTTTGTCGGGAATCCGCGTTATCGCAGATCTTGATGGTCGCGACCGGGTTGTCGGCGCCTGTATGCCGGGGTGACGGGATGGATTGAGGCCGAAAAACGCCAATTCAGGTAAAAAAGCTGCGAAAATTTCGGCAACCCTCTTGTCTGCGTCGTCAGGACGTGCTTACTCAGAGTAGTCGGTGAGGGCGACGCTTTAACAGCGAACCTCCGACGCCAAGCCCAAAAAAGTCGACAACGAGTCACGAAATCGGCCTCGAAATGGCGCAATGTACGGGTTGATCGACAGTGAATTACAAGGCTGACGTTAAATAAGATGAGATCTTCCAAATCCCGCTCGCGGGCAAAGAACAACCGCAATCGTCCTTCTGGCGGCAACGTCGTGAACAGGGTCTTCGACAGCTCGGGACCCGAAGGTAAGGTGCGCGGCACGCCCCAGCAGATCATAGACAAATACAATCAACTGGCGCGCGACGCACAGCTGTCGAACGACCGCGTGGCCGCAGAGAATTTTCAGCAACATGCTGAGCATTACCTGCGTATGCTAAGCGATGCTCAGCGCGAGATTGATGCGCGCCGGGAAGAACAGGAACGGCAGAACCGTGAACGGCAGGCCGAGCGTGACCGTGAACGGGCCGAGAAGCAGGAACGCGAGTCGGCGGCCACAGCTGCACGACAGGCCGATCCTTCGGAAGCGCCGCAACCTGACGTTCTTGGCTTTGCCGATCAGCCCAGCGGGGCGGATACGGGGCTGGTCGAAACCCCCGAGAGCAAAAGCCCAGAGCCAGAGGCGGCTGAACCCAAGGAGCGCAAGGAAAAACCTGCGCGCCGTCCGCGCACGCGCAAGCCCAAGGCCGCGCCTGAACCTTCGGAAAAGGCTGAGGTTTCAGGCGACGGTGATGCACCGGAAGCGGCTGAATAACTGCTAGCAAACTGTATTGCGAAAAATGTGAAGTCCCGGTCTTTTGGCCGGGATTTTTCGTGCCGATCGCCGGGAATGCGTTTTGGGCGTTATGGCTTTTGAATTTCCCTGGCCAGAGCACAAAACCCTTCCAGTGGAATTTGCTCGGCCCGGTCTGTAGGGGCAATACCGGCGGCGCGCAGGCGGTCTTCGATATCCGGTGCGATACCCTTGAGTGAGGCGCGCAGCATTTTTCGCCTTTGATTGAAGGCGGCCGCCACGACCCGCGAGAGTGTGCCTGCATCCGCCGGAAAGCGGGGTTCAGGCAGGGCAGTCAGGTGTACAACCGCGCTGGACACCTTGGGGGGCGGGGTAAACGCGCCCGGTGGCAATGACATGGCGATGCGCGCCTCGCTGCGCCATTGTGCGAGAATAGCAAGGCGGCCATAGGCCTTGGAGCCGGGTCTGGCCACGACTCGTTCGGCCACCTCACGCTGGAACATCAGGGTCAGGCTTTGCCAGAACGGCGGCCATTGCGGCGGCGTGAGCCAGCGCACCAAAAGCTCGGTCCCCACGTTGTAGGGCAGGTTTGCGGCGATGCGGACAGGTGGCGTCAGGTGTTGTGACGGGTCGATTTCGAGAGCATCGCCGTTGATGACCTCAAGCCGTCCGGGGTAAGCGGCGGCGATATCTTCGAGAGCGGCAATGCAGCGTGTGTCTTTTTCGACCGCAACCACCTTCCGCGCGCCTTCGGCCAGAAGGCCCCGGGTCAGACCACCGGGACCGGGGCCGATCTCCAGCACGTCGCAGTCAGTCAGGTTGCCAGCCTGTCTGGCGATCTTGGCGGTCAGGTTGAGGTCCAACAGGAAATTCTGCCCAAGCGACTTGCGCGCGGAAAGCTGGTGGGTCGCGATCACTTCGCGAAGGGGGGGAAGGTTGTCTATTGCGCTCATGGTCTGATCATCGTGGCGTGGAACGGCAGGGGGGCGCCATAGATTTTTTGCCTCCGGCGGGGATATTTCCGGCAAGAGGAAGGATCAAGCCCTTTGCGCCATCTGTTGGGCCAGTTTCAGCGCCTCGATCAGACTGGTAGGGTTGGCGATGTTCTGTCCGGCGATATCGAGGGCTGTGCCGTGATCAGGCGATGTGCGGATGAAGGGCAATCCCAGTGTCATGTTTACCCCCCGGTCGAAATCCAGCGTTTTGATCGGGATCAGCGCCTGATCGTGGTACATCGCAATCGCTGCGTCGTATCGCGCCCGGGCTGCCGCGTGAAACATGGTGTCGGCGGGATGAGGGCCGGTCACTGACAGTCCTTCGGCCCGCATGTTTTCAAGCAGGGGGGCGATCCAGTCGATTTCTTCGTTCCCCATCTTGCCGCCTTCACCTGCATGGGGGTTGAGACCGGCAACGGCAATTCGGGGCGTTGGTATGCCGAATTGATCCTGAAGTCCGCGTATCGTGATTTCTGTGATTTCACGCAGCAGTTCCGGTGTCAGGACAGATGGGACGTCGGACAGGGCGATGTGGATGGTGGCAGGAACGACACGCAGCTGGTCACTTGCGAGCATCATGACCACGCGCTTTTTCCCGGCCAGAAAGGCAAGGAATTCGGTGTGTCCCGGGTGCGGGAAGCCTGCGCCGTCGATCAGCGCTTTCTTGTGAATTGGCGCGGTGCAGACAGCCGAGGCTTTGCCGGACTGAACCAGCGTCACCGCTTTTTCGATGGCCTCTATGACAAAGGGTGCGTTTACCGGGTCTGGCAGACCGGGTTGCACCGGAGCCGAGAAGGTTAAGGGCAGTACCGGCATCGCATCGGCGCAGCGCGCGGTGGCCTCGGCAGGGTCGTGCACAAGTGTGATCGGCGTCGCCGCGGGCAGATGCCGCGGATCGCCAATCCAGACGAAGGGGCAGGTGTCCCGCAACTGCTCCCACGCCTTTCCCGCGATTTCCGGGCCGACGCCTGAGGGCTCACCGCAGCTCAGTGCGATAGGCGGGATCATTGTTCGACGATGTGGGCATCCGCGCGCAGCTGTTCCAGCTGGCTTTCGGCGAAGGCTTGCAGGCGCTGCTGAGTCAGGGCGTTGGCGATATCCTGGCGCGATGTTTCCTCGCCCAGATCGCGGGTTCGGTTGCACAGCATCAGGAGAACCAGTGTCTGACCGTTGTTGCGGGTCAGAGTGGTCGAGATTTCGCCCGGATCAAGCTTGCCCAGTTCCAACGCGATATCGCGGGGAATTTCCGACGGGCTGGCTGAGACCCGGTCGAGAACCTCGGCGGGCTGTTCCTTGGCTACGCCGTAAAGGTCGTCGCAAGTATCAACGGTCGCTATAATTTCGGCGGCTTGCTTGAGCGTTTCCGGGCTGCGACCGCCTGCCATATAGTAGGTTGCGTAGTCGATTTTCGAGAAATTTGGAGCCCCGGTCGAGACTTCGCGCAAGCCACGCATTTGAAACAGCGCCACGGCATTGGGCAGGGTCAGCGGCGACGTGATCTCACCTTTGTTGAGACCAAGGATCACAGGCTGTAGGGCCGGGGGCAAATTGCTGAGCGGCAGCCAGTCCAGCCGACCGCCATTGGCCCGGGTGTCGGCCGCGGAATATTGCGCGGCGGCGGCAGAAAACGAGTCGTAATCGGGCAAAAGCGCGATCTCTTCCGCCAGCGCCTCGGCCTGACCCAGCGTTTGCGGGGTTACCGGAATGATGATTTCAGACAGCAGAACCTGCAGGCCGCCACCGCCCGCCTGACCCATAGCGCGGTCGACTTCGGCCTCGGTCGGTCGGGCTTGGGAAATGAAGCGCGCGCTTACGTAGTCGCGCCAGGCCATCTGAATTTTAACAAAATCCCGAACGGTTTCCGTTGCAATGCCTTCATTGTTCAGAAGCCTCAGGAAGTCCTCGGTCGACAACTGACCACGGGCGGCAAAGTCGTCGATTCCGACCTGAACGTCTTCGGGCGGGATTTCGATACCGGCATCGCGGATTGCCTGCTGCCGCAGGCGGTCGTCGATCAACGCCTGACGCACCTCGGCCTCGGAACCGCCCGGTATGCGCAGTATCTGCATAAACTGCAGACGCTGGTCCAGTTCATACCATGTCACGATATCCTGATTGACCCGGATTGCCGGTGAAAACAGGCTTTGAGCGGTGGCAGGCAATGATGTGCACGCAAAAAGAGCTGCGGTCAGCACAGGCATTGCCGGTTTCAGCCAGCGGGAAAGAGTGATCTTTGAGAGTCCTGAGATTAGCTGCATGATTTTTTATACTTCTTGCCACCACCGTTAACGGCATATCCAGTCAGGGCAATGGTAAAGCCGAATTCCGTTGTCGGCTCAATACTCGAGTTGGACGTATAGCGCCGATTCACGTTCATGTTTACTGCTACGCATTCATTTTGATAGGTCAAACCGAATCCGAGCCTGATCGGTTCGGATTCGCTGAGATCGTAGCGTGCACTTGCTCTGGTAAGCCAGTTTTGATTGATCTGATATCGCCCGGCTACGCGGACTTCGGAAATCTCATCCGTCAGGGCCTCATCCGGGTCTTCCTCGAGCCAGACATAGCTGCCTGACAGGCGCACTACTTCGTTCCCCCACGTACTGCGCACTTCTGCCTTGGTAAAGTTCATGTCACCGTTGAGGATGCCGCGGGCGGCCAGCGAGAATTTTCTGTTCAGTTTGAGCTGACCGGCCAGCAGCAGGTCAGAGGATGTGCCCTGAAGGCCGGATGTCAATGTGAATTCGGGGTCCGCTTTGTTTCGAAAAACCTGACCGATTGTGGCGAATGCCTCCCAGCCATCGGGATTGTAGCGCGCCCAGTTCAGGCCCACGACGGCCGTCGAACCGTCTTCGCGATGGTCCTCGGCCGGAAAACGCGAAAGGGACAGCAGGTTGCCCTGATCGAATTCCTGAAAGTTGCTTTCGTCATTGGGCACATCCGTGTTTGTCACGTGTGTCCAGCCGATTTGCGCAATAGGTTCGAGGTGCTGCGTGGCCCCGGACTTTTCGCGTTTCACCATCGGGTATCGGAGCGTAAAGGCCGTTCTTGGAGTGGATCGGGTAATGCGATCCGGAAACTGGCTGTCGTCGCGAATATTGAATGTGTCGACCGAGGCGCCGATCCGCCAGTCTGCACGCAGGCCCGAGTTCCAGATCCAGCTTTTCAGCCATTCCGCGTCAAAGGTTGCCCGCGCGACGTCGCGTCCGATGATGTCCTGATCGCTGGTGCGTTCATGATTGTGCGCGATAAAGCCCAGTCGAACTTCTCCGCCTAACTGAGTGGGAAAATAGCGTTTCCGATAGTCCAGATCGAATACCCGGGATGGGATCAGATCCTGCGGTTCGCGATCGCGCAGGGATTTGTAGTGGATGAATCTGGTGCGGAATGCGGTATCACGTTTGATCCGCTCCAGAGAGATTTCGCTGCGCAGGCGGTCCAAGTCGGGAAGCCCGTAGTCAGCCAGATACGAGTCGTCGGACGTGGCTCGCAGATCGAACCGCAGTTTGAAGTCGTTCTTCAGGTTGAACCGGCCGCGCGCGAACAGGTAACCACGATCCTGACCGGGCAGCAGGTCATCCTGAGTATAGGCGCCTTCGACGTCGATCCGGCCGTTTCGAAAGGCCTGCCTGTACCGAAAGCCCAATGTCGTTGTTTTGTCCGAGACATAGGGCGTCAGCGTCAGGTCCTTGTGATCGCCAATCTTGAAGAAATAGGGCACCTGAACGCCGGTTCCCAGCTGCGACGTGGTTCGGATCGACGGAACCAGGAACCCGGTGGCGCGGTCCAGCGTCGGGTCCGGTAAACGCAAAACCGGAAAGTAAAATAGCGGTACGTCCAGAACGCGAAACTGAGCACCTTCGAAATAAAGCTGCTGTTTGACCTGATCGTGCGTGACCTTGCGTGCACGGATCTGCCAAAGGGGCGGTTTGCCGTTTTCACAGACATGGCAGGACGTGGCCGTCACTTTGCTGAATTGCGTATAGCGCCCGCCGGCCCGCGTGGCTTGTACGGATGCGATCTGAACCTGCTGTTCAAAAACCAACCGTGCGCTTTTCAGGATGCCGTTCTGAAACCCTGAATCCAGTTCTGCGGAATCCGCGAGCAGGGTCGACGTACCACGTTCGTCAATGCGGATCGGCCCTTCGATCGTCAGTTGGCCGGTTTCTCTGTCATAGGTGATTTTACGGGCCGTCAGTTTTGTTTCGCCCTGATAGGCCTCGACGTTGCCTTCGGCGATCAGCTTGCGCTCTCTGGTGATGAAAACCTTGTCGGCCACCAGCAGGGCCGGCGGGTCTGCTGGTTGTTCGGTTTCGTCACCTGCCGCGCTGCGCGGATTGGCATTCTGCGCAAGGGCAGAAGAGATCGGGGTCACAAATACGACCCCCGACAGCAATAGGGATACCAGCCGCCGCATCATCCATCCTCCGCATGAAGCAGCAGGCCCAGTGACAGCAGGATGGCCGCAACCGGAGGTGCCCATGCGGCAACCAGAACAGGAAGCTGTCCGTTTTCCCCCAGTATTTGCGCGAAATTGCGGACGAAATAGATCGCGAAACCCAAAAGAACGGCGGTCAGAACGGCAATGCCGGTGCCCCCGAATCTGACGTGGCGCATGGTAAATACCGCTCCGATCAGAACCATTGAAACCAGAAAGAGCGGTCTGGCCAGCTGGACCTGCAGCCATACCTCATATTGCTTGGTGGTGAACCCGGCCTGCCGCAGATCCTTGATGAGTTGGGGCAAGTCGTAGACTGACACTGCGTCTTGCTGCCCCAGAGAGTCCAGAATCCTGTCACGCGTTAGCGACGTGGGCAGTTCCAGTTGTTTGTATCGCGTGGCGTTGGCCTCGGGGTTGAGACCATCCTGCAGCGGCCAGGATTTGGCATTCGTCAGAATCCACACGCCATCACCAAGGCGTGCCCGGCTCGCGGCGATCTGTCGGGTCGGTTTGCCGTCTGGCGAGAAGGCGGTGATGGTTACCCCGTGCAGTTCGAATTCACCCTGATCACCGGTTCCGGTTGCATGAATCACCGACTGGCCGGATTCGGTGCCCTGCCGCAGCCACAAACCTTCGCGACTGATGGACAGTGTGGAGCCGCCGCCGTTCAGGTACCCTTCGGAAAGCTTTCGGAACTCTTCCGAGGTGGCCGCCACGATTGGGTTCAAAAGCGCAACGGACAGCGCCCCGATGATCAGAGATACCACAACAGGCGCAATCAGGGCACGAATACCAGAGCGCCCGATGGCACGGGTCACCACCAGTTCCGAGCTGCGGGCCAATCCGATGAACAGGGCGATGGTGGACAGGATCATCAGCAGCGGCAGCATTTCGCTGACTGCTGCCGGCGTATTCAGAAGGGTCAGCTGGACCAGCTGTCCAAAGCCGAGGTCGGCCTCGTTGAATCGGCGCACCTGTTCGATCAGGTCGATCAGCATGATGAGGGTCAGGAAAACGCCGCCGATCATCAGAAAACTCTGTATGAATCTGCGGGCGAAGTAGCGGTCGAGGATCACCGGGCGACCTCCGCCACATTGCAGTTCGCGGGAATCACAGAACAATCGCTACAGCGGCAAATACTGCGCGACGGCATATGCCTGCCGTATGGTGCCAATGCGATCTCCCCGGAGCCTGCCAGTTATTTTGCGGCGACCATAATCGAATTGTCTGGCGGGGAAAACTGCTATCTGGTCAAGTCGGGCGGGGCAGGCTACCTCTGGTGCAAACAACATTTCTGGAGCAAGCGATGAGCAGTTCGATCCCGATCCGTTTTCAACCGACAGACCTTGATCAGATGGCCACTGCCGAGGGGCGCGTTGCCATTGTGATACCACCCGAGGGCAAGATGGACCCCGGTGCGCGCAGGGCCAACAGGTTGACACGGGGTGCCGTTGCCAGACTGCTGGAGAGCGAGCGGTTCGAAAAGGCCAAGGCTGGGCAGGTGATCTCGTTGGCGTGGCCGGGCGGAATGGCGGCCGAGGCGCTGGATGTTCTGGTTTTGCCGCGTCGTGCCGATAGCGAAGAATGTCGCAAGGCCGGTGCGGCGCTTGCCAAGGCTGCGGGTGCAAAGCCGCTTTTGGTCATGGCGGGCAATCAGCCCCGGATCGAAGATCTGGCCGCCGGTATCGCGTTGCGTACCTATGATTTTGACGCTCACAAGACCAAAGAACCGGAAGAGCGTGGTGTGGTGACAATCTGTCATAGCAAGCCGGATGACGCCGAGGCGGCCTTTGCCCCGCTGCAGGCGGTGGCCGAAGGTGTCCACATGACGCGCGACCTGGTCAACGAGCCTGCAAATGTTCTGACCACGACCGAATTCGCCGACCGCCTGAAAGAGATGGAGGCGCTTGGACTGAAGGTCGAGGTACTGGAAGAGGATAAGCTGGCCGAGCTGGGCATGCGCACATTGCTGAGCGTCGGGCAGGGGTCCGAGAGCCCCTCGAAGGTCGTAGTGATGCACTGGAACGGTGGCGACAAGGATGATGCACCGCTGGCGCTGGTCGGCAAGGGTGTGGTGTTCGATACCGGTGGCATTTCCTTGAAACCGTCGGCCGGCATGGAAGACATGACCATGGATATGGGCGGCGCGGGTGTTGTGGCCGGTACAATGCGGGCGCTGGCGCTGCGTAAGGCCAAGGCAAATGTCGTTGGCCTTGTTGGGCTGGTGGAAAACATGCCGTCGGGAACCGCGACCCGTCCCGGGGATGTGGTGAAGTCGATGAAGGGTGACACCGTCGAGATCATCAACACCGACGCCGAAGGCCGTTTGGTTTTGTGCGACGTCATGTGGTATGCGCAGGAGCGGTTCAACCCCGTCGGTATGATCGATCTGGCAACCCTAACCGGCGCGGTCATCATTGGGCTGGGGCATGAAAACGCTGGCGTATTCTCGAACAATGACACCTTTTGCGATGCGTTCCTCAGTGCGGCAAAGACCGAAGGGGAAGGTGCGTGGCGGATGCCGTTGGGTAAGGCCTATGATGATATGCTGAAGTCGCGGATTGCCGACATGAAAAATGTGGGTGGGCGACCGGCCGGGTCGATCACTGCCGCGCAGTTTTTGCAGCGCTTCGTCAAGGAAGAAACGCCGTGGATTCATCTGGACATCGCCGGTGTCGCCTCGGTCTCGTCCGAAACCGCCTATGCGCCCAAGGGTGCCACTGGCTGGGGTGTTCGCGCGCTCAGCCGCATGGTGCAGGATAACTTCGAGCAATAACCATGGGGGCCGTCTATTTCTACCATCTGACCCAACGACCGCTGGAGCAGACCCTGCCGGTACTGCTGGACAAGGCGCGGCAGGCTGGGTGGCGGATTGCAGTCCGGGGCGTCGACCCCGGACGGCTGGATTGGCTGGACGAAAAGCTGTGGCTGGGACCCGAAGAAGGGTTCCTGCCGCATGGCCGGGCGGGCGGGCCGCATGACCAAATGCAGCCCGTCTTGCTGACGACCGACAAGCAGGCGGCCAATGCGCCCTCGTGCGTGATGGCCATTGATGGTGCCGGGGTCGATCCGGAAGAAGTTACCGCGTTGGAGAGGGTCTGTATTCTGTTCGATGGCACCGACCCGCAGGCCGTTCAACATGCGCGAGGCCAGTGGAAGGCGCTGACGGGTGCGGGGTGTGCGGCGCAATACTGGTCCGAGGAATCGGGGCGTTGGGAGAAGAAGGCTGAGGCCTGAAAATCGAAACCCGACAAAGACTTGCAGGAGAAACCTGATATGAAGATGAAGCCTTTGGGCCGCAGCGGCATGATGGTGTCCGATTTGTGTCTGGGCACGATGACATTCGGCACGCAGACATCAGAGCCGGTGGCCCATGCGCAGATGGATCTGGCGCTGTCCGCCGGTATCAACTTTGTCGATGCGGCCGAGATGTATCCGGTAAATCCGATTTCGAAAGAGACTATTGGTCGGACCGAGGAAATTCTGGGCAACTGGAATGCGGCAAACGCTTCTCGCCGCGGTGATTATATTCTGGCGACCAAGCATTCGGGTGCCGGGTTCATGCATGCGCGCGATGGGGCGCCGATCTCGGGAGAGACAATTCCGCAGGCAATTGAGGGCTCTCTGCAGCGGTTGAAGACAGATTACATCGATCTGTACCAGTTCCACTGGCCCAATCGCGGCAGCTATATGTTCCGGCAGAACTGGACTTATGATCCGTCCCGGCAGGATAGGGCGGACACGTTGGCGAATATGGAGGAGTGCCTGGAGGCCCTTCAGCATCAGGTGGACAAGGGCAACATCCGCGCGTTCGGATTGTCGAACGAAAGCGCATGGGGAACCGCGCAATGGTTGCGGTTGGCGGAAGCAAACGGATGGCCGCGCGTTGCGTCGGTGCAGAACGAATACTCGCTTCTGTGCCGGTTCTTTGACACCGACATGGCCGAGCTGAGCGTGCATGAGGATGTGGGCCTGATGGCCTTTTCACCTTTGGCGGCAGGATTTCTGACGGGGAAATATCAGAATGATGCGGTGCCTGACGGATCGCGAATGTCCCTGGTGCCAGAGATGGGCGGTCGTAAATCTTATCGTGTTTTCAGCGCTGTCTCGGCATATCTTGAAGTTGCTGAGCGTCACGGGCTAGACCCAGTTCACATGGCTTTGGCATGGTGCCGCACACGACCCTTTATGATGTCGGCCATCTTTGGTGCGACAACGCTTGCGCAGTTGGAGCACGTTCTGGAGGGAGCCGGAATGGAGCTGTCCGAGGACGTGCTGGCCGAGATCACTGCAGCCCATCGGACGCATCCGATGCCCTTTTGAGGGTATCGCGGCAGTCCGCGATTCCCCCAAGTATTTGCAAACCGTAAAAGTGTCAGTGGTGCGTGGGTTGTCGGCGATCCTGTCTCAGGTCGCGAGCGGACAGGCCATGTGTAGTGCGGAAGGCTCGGGCAAAGCTGGATTGTGAAGTGAAGCCCGTGGCCAGCGCGACCTCCATCAGCGGCATGTCGGTGTCGGCAACAAGACGGCGGGCCTCGGCCAGACGTAGTTGCAGATAGTGATCCTGTGGTGTGGTGTCGAGGCGCAGGCGGAACTGCTGCTGCAGAGTTCGGGGGCTGGTGCCCAAAGTGTTGGCAATTTCCGCAAGCGGCATAGGATCGTCCAGCGCCGCCTCCATCAGTTTGTTTGCCTTTGCCGTCAGTGCGTTGTGACGGTGCGGAGCGCCGGTGCGGCTTTGCGGTTTTGTGGGCTCGGGCGCGCCGTCGTACAGAAAAAGGCCGGATACGCGGGCGGCAAAGCCTGCTCCATGGCGGGCGGCAATGATGTGCAGCATCATTTCTATCGCCGGTATCGCACCGCCGGAGGTCAGCCGGTTTTCAGAGACGGTGAAACGGTCGGGCAGGACGGTGACATCGGGAAAGCGGCCGGCGAAATTGTCCAGATCCTCCCAGTGGGTGGTCGCGGTGTGGCCGTTCAGCAGCCCGGCCTCGGCCAGCAGCCAGGGGCCGCCGTCTATTCCGGCCATCGTGGCGCCCGTGGCGGCAATGCGGCGCAGTCCGGCAAGCAGGCTGGGGGTGGCGTGGCGGGCCAGGTGAAACCCCGCCACAACGATCATGAGTTCACAGGAATCAACCCGCGCCAGCGGAATGCCCGGAACGGTCAGGGCGCTGGTCAGTTGTGCGGGCTGCGCGGTGGCGGTCACATAGTCCCAATCAAAGGCGGGACGGTCCGCCAGCCGGTTCGCCGCACGCATGGGGTCAACGGCGGACGCGAAACTGAGCGTGTTGCAATCGTCCAGCACCAGCACCGCCGTTTTAAGGGCGCGGTGTTCCGGCTGGAGTATGTTTTTTGCGGATTTCATCAAGTTCGATTCGCATTCTGACAAGTTGTTTCCCTAAGGCTGCGCCAGAGTCGATCGTGAAGCAAATCGGAATCCGGGGAGAAGCCTGGGGAAAACTCTGGGCGAATCCGGGTATAACTTGGGGAAAACGTCATGCCTCTGGAAATGAACCGCGAAGTCTTTATCACCTGCGCCGTCACCGGCTCGGGTGGAACGCAGGATCGCAGCCCTCATGTGCCGCGCTCGCCTCAGCAAATCGCCGACAGCGCGATTGCTGCCGCCAAAGCCGGTGCGGCGGTGGTGCATTGCCATGTGCGCGACCCGGAAACCGGTGCGCCCAGCCGTCGGCTGGACCTGTATCGCGAGGTGACCGACCGTATCCGCGATGCGGAGGTCGATGTGGTGTTGAACCTGACCGCAGGCATGGGCGGCGACATTGTATTTGGCGGCGTCGAGAGCCCTTTCCCGGTGAATGAAGCGGCTACCGACATGATCGGTGCCTCCGAGCGCGTCGCGCATATCGCGGAATGCCTGCCCGAGATCTGTACGCTGGATTGCGGCACCATGAACTTTGCCGAGGCTGACTATGTAATGACCAACACGCCCGGCGCGTTGCGGGCTATGGGTCAGATGATGACCGATCTTGGCGTGAAGCCCGAGATCGAGGCGTTCGATACCGGCCATCTGTGGTTTGCCAAGCAACTGGTGAAAGAGGGCATTCTGGAGCCCAATGCACTGGTGCAGCTTTGCATGGGTGTGCCGTGGGGTGCGCCGGATGATCTGAACACCTTTATGGCGATGGTGAACAACGTGCCCGATGACTGGACTTTCAGCGCGTTTGCGTTGGGGCGCAACCAGATGGCGTTTGCCGCGGCATCGGTTCTGGCTGGTGGAAACGTGCGTGTGGGGCTGGAAGACAATCTGTGGCTGGACAAGGGCGTTCTGGCCGAGAACTGGCAACTGGTCGAGCGGGCGAACACCGTTGTTTCGAACATGGGCGCGCGGGTGATCGGCCCGCAGGAAGTTCGCGAAAAGCTGGGTCTGACCAAGCGGGCGCCGGTGGCGAAATAAACCAATCCCACGGGGGAAATTGGGGGCCAGCCGCCAAACCCCCGGGATATTTTGGGCAAGAGGAAGAACCGGGCGGTTCTCAGAGGAATTCGGATGCAAACAGCAGCAATCATCGGTGGTGGTGTGATCGGCGGCGGATGGGCCGCGCGGTTTTTGCTTAGCGGCTGGGATGTACGGGTTTTTGACCCGGACCCGGAGGCCGAGCGCAAGATTGGCGAGGTTCTGGACAATGCACGCCGGTCGCTGCCGGGACTGAGCGACGTCCCGTTGCCACCGGAAGGCACGTTGAGCTTTCATGACGACATGGCAGATGCAGTTCGCGGCGCTGTCTGGATTCAGGAGAGCGTGCCGGAACGGCTGGATCTGAAGCTGAAGGTTTACAAGAGCTTGCAGGAAGCTTGTGAACCGGATGCGATCATTGGTTCCTCCACCAGCGGGTTCAAGCCGTCGGAGTTGCAGGAAGGCGCGCTGCGCCCGGAACAGATTGTGGTAACGCACCCGTTCAATCCGGTTTACCTGTTGCCACTGATCGAACTGGTGCCAACCGACAGGAATGCACCCGAATTGGTTGAACGCGCCAAGGAACTGCTGACCTCGGTCGGGTTCTTCCCGCTGCATATCAAGAAAGAAATCGACGCACATATTGCCGACCGGTTCCTCGAGGCGGTCTGGCGCGAGGCGCTGTGGCTGGTAAGTGACGGCATTGCCACGACCGAAGAGGTGGATGAGGCAATCCGCATGGGATTCGGCATCCGTTGGGCGCAGATGGGTCTGTTTGAAACCTATCGCGTGGCCGGGGGCGAGGCCGGGATGCGGCACTTCATGGCGCAGTTTGGCCCGGCGCTGAAATGGCCCTGGACCAAGCTGATGGATGTGCCCGAGTTCACCGATGAACTGGTGGACCTGATTGCGGACCAGTCGGACGCGCAATCCGGGATGCATTCGATCCGGGAGTTGGAGCGTATTAGGGACAATAACTTGGTCGGAATGATGCGCGCGCTCAAGAAGCAGGATTATGGCGCGGGTGCGGTTCTGAACCAGCATGACACACGGTTGCGGTCCGGGGCATTGCCGACGCTTGATGAGGCGGATCTGAGTCAGCCAATCCTGACACTTGCCCGTGCTGTGCCGCTGGATTGGACCGATTACAACGGGCATATGAACGAGGCCAAGTATCTGGAAGCCTTTTCGCTGGCCACGGACCGGTTCATGGAAATCATCGGATGTGATGCGGAGTATATCGCGTCGGGTGGCAGCTACTTTACCGCCGAAAACCATATCCGCTATCTGGATGAGGCCCATGCCGGGTCGAAAATTGAAGTGCGGACCCAGATGCTGTTGGGTGAAGGTAAAAAACTGCACCTTTTCCACAGCATGTTTGAGGATGACAAGCTGCTGGCCACGACCGAGAGCTTTTTGTTGCATGTCAGTCTGGAAACCCGCCAGTCCAGCCCACCTTCGGCAGACATCCTGACCGCATTGGCACGGATCACCGAAGCACAGGCCGCGTTGCCTTATCCAGAAGGGGCGGGCCGCGCGATCCGGAAGCCGGCGTGAACCAGCGCGTACTGATCACTGCCGGTGCTTCGGGTGTCGGTCGGGCGATGGCCGAAGCCTTTGATGCGTCAGGGGCTTCGGTATGGGTCGCGGACGTGGACAACGAGGCTCTGAAAGCGTGCCCCGGACATTGGCAGCAGTCTGTCGCAGATGTCTCGGACGAAGCGCAGGTTGCAGCGCTGTTTGCCGAGATTGAGGCGACATGGGGTGGGTTGGATGCACTCTGCGCCAATGCCGGGGTCGCGGGGCCCACCGCGCAGGTTGAGGATGTGGAACTGGACGATTGGCGGTTCTGTCTGTCGGTCAATCTGGAAGGTGCATTTCTGTGCTCGAAATACGCGGTCAGGATGTTAAAGCGTCAGGGCAGTGGAAGCGTGATCATCACATCCTCTACCGCCGGTCAGTACGGGTATCCCAATCGGTCGCCTTATGCGGCGGCTAAATGGGGGATGGTCGGGCTGGGAAAAACTCTGGCCATGGAATTGGGGCCGCATGGCGTCCGGTGCAACGTGATTTGCCCCGGAGCTGTGGAAGGCCCCCGCATGGAGGGTGTCCTGCAGCGGGAAGCAGCAGCGAAGGGTATGACCCGTGATCAGGTCTATGACGGCTATGCATCCGGTACGTCGATGGGGCGTTTCGTCGAGGGGCGGGACATTGCCAATATGGCCGTGTTCCTTGCATCTGACGCCGCGCGTCTGGTGTCAGGGCAGGTGATCGCGGTGGACGGGCATACGGTGAACCCCGACCCGAAAGTTTAGATTGAGATACCCGGCCCGTTCAGGGGCCGGGTGTACGGATCATCCCTGATTGGGGCCGCGAATCTGGCGGATTGCGCGGCGCACCGCTTCCCAATCCTGTGCTTCGCTCGCATTTCCGGCAGCCTCGCATTCGCGCATTTTCTGGGCCGCTTCAGCCTCGGCCTTGTCGCCGTGTGCGGTATAGAGCGCCCGCGCATACTCTGCGGTCTTGAGTGCGTCCATTCCTTTGATCCTCCGTTTCTGTTCCGAGTGGATGGATGTGGCAAGGGTTCGCGCCCGAGGACTATACTACAAGACCGTTCACTCTGCACGTCAGACGGTATCAGGGTTTGGTTATGGCTGCCCGAAGCTGCGTCAGGTGGGCGGGTAAATGTCTGGCGGTCAGATCAGCTTCGCGTACTAACGTGTCGAAATGACGGGTAAAAACCTCGACCCGATCCCTGTCCCTGAACGCCATATAGTGGCTGCCTGCATAAAAGACGCACAGCAACGGCCCAAAAATCGTGACCGGAGCCGAATACAGGCGTTTGGCGTCGAACAGATAGATGCGCAGGCGGGGATAAAGCTGTTCGCACAGAGCCAGCAGGTGATCGATCTGTTCCAGCCGTACATCCAGCGGAAGGCCATGGTAATAGCCGGTCGCGTTGGCAAAACTGTCGAGTTCGAACAGGGGCATGGCAATCTCGTAATCAGATTGTGCGCTGCGCATCCATGCAAGCCGGTCTTCGGACGCCCTGATTGCCTGATCGGCGGTTCTGCCCAGATGCGGAGTGTATTCCCATTCCAGAACCGCGCGTGTCTTAAGCATGTCGGGCAGGGTGGCCGGGACATAACGGATCTTGTAGCCCGCGGCCTGTTGATGCCATTCGAATATCTTTTCATCGACCAGCGCGCGTGGCGCTTCAGTCATGGTCAGCGAACTGGCCAAAAGTTCCGCCGCACTTTCCGGACGATCCGAGATGCTGAGCAGCCAGTCGGCGGATACGCCAAGCGTTTCTGCACAACTGCCGATCACATGTGCATTCGGCAGGCGCGCACCGTCGTCTGTCAGCAATTGGGAGACCGTTGATCGGTCAACCCCGATACTGCGGGCAAGGGCGCTTTGGCTGACATGCCGTTCTTCCATTGCGCGCGCCAGTCGCAGGCGAAATTGTGCCGCGCGGACACGTTTGTCGATTCTGTCCAACATATGGTGATAAATATCACCTTTGCTGAGTTTTGTTAATCATATTCAGAATTCTCAACGCCCCGGTTGGCGCGTAACACTTGTTTTACAACAAGAAAAAAATAGGGGTCCGGAATGGAAACGCGGCGAAGATCAGTCGTGAAAGCAATCGTTTGGAATGTGATGGGTTTGGCAATGATGACCCTTGTGGGTCTGATTGCCACAGGTTCTGCCGCAGTCGGCGGAACGCTGGCCCTTGTAAATACAGCCATCGGCCTGACCATGTACATCGTGTACGAGCGTGTCTGGGCAAGCATCAGCTGGGGGCGCAATGTCTGAGCGCCCTGTGCATAACACCCCAGAGTGGGGCACCTTTCTGCTGATCATTGCCTGCTATGCCGCGTGGTTGCTGGTGGCCTTCTGGCTGTCGACCATCGGTTTGTGGCTGGCCATTCCCGTCATGGGGTTGGTTGCGGCCTTGCATTCGTCGCTGACGCATGAGGCGCTGCATGGGCATCCGTTTCGCACCAGATGGATCAACGAAGCGTTGATGGCTTTGCCGCTGACACTTTGCATTCCCTACAACCGGTTTCGTGACCTGCATCTGGCCCACCACCGGGATTCCAACCTGACCGATCCTTATGACGATCCCGAGTCGAACTATCTTGATCCGGTGGTCTGGAATACTCTGCCAGGGTGTAAAAAAGCGCTATATGCCGCCAACAACACTTTGCTGGGGCGCATGGTTCTTGGGCCTGCCATTGGGCAAGTGGCGTTTTTCAGGGACGAATGGCGCGGTGCGATCCGCGGGGATCGTGACATCCTGCTTGCCTGGGCATTGCACATACCGGGCGTGGTGGTGGTGCTGTGGATCGTAGCTCAAACAGCCATGCCGATCTGGGCGTTCGTCGTATCCGCGTATATCGGTCTTGGTCTGGTCAAGATCCGCACCTTCCTTGAGCATCGCGCGCATGAAAAGGTGCGGGGTCGCACGGTTGTTGTCGAAGATCGCGGCCTACTGGCTTTTCTGTTTTTGAACAACAACCTGCACGTTGTTCATCACATGAACCCCAACGCCCCGTGGTACCGTTTGCCTGCACTTTATCGCGAAGGCAAGGAACGCTACCTGACCTGCAACGAGGCCTATGTCTATCGCTCGTATGGCGAGATTTTCCGCCGTTATTTCTGGCGGGCCAAGGACCCGGTTGCACATCCTCTCTGGCCAAAGGGTTGATTTGACGACAAAAGGGAAGCCATGAGTTTATGGATTCCCGTCACCATCGCAGCCGCACTGTTTCAAACGGTGCGGTTTATGCTTCAGAAATCGCTTAGTACCGTCAAACTGTCCGCCGCCGGCGCCACCTTTGCGCGGTTTGCCTATTCAGCCCCGCTGGCGATGCTGGGGCTAATAGTGGTTCTGAGCACAGGTGATATGGATTTGCCGCCGCTGTCTGCGCGGTTCTGGCTGTTTGTGGCGATCGGCGGTACAGCACAGATCCTTGCCACCATCTGTGTGGTTGCCCTGTTCAAACAGCGTAACTTCGCGGTCGGTATCACATTTAAGAAAACCGAAGTCATCCAGACCGCCATAGTCGGCTTTTTGATTTTGGGCGACAGCATTTCGCTGGGGGCATTTGCTGCCATTCTTCTTGGGCTGCTGGCCGTTCTGCTTTTGTCGAAAACACCCGGAGGCGACGGTGTCTGGTGGCGGCACTTGACCAATCGCGCCTCGCAACTGGGGCTTGGTTCGGGCGTCCTGTTTGCTTTCTCTGCGGTCAGCTATCGTGGGGCGTCCCTGCAACTGGGTGATATCGATGCGTGGTTCCGAGCATTGGTGACCCTGGCGGCGGTGACCTCTTTCCAGCTGTTCAGCATGGGGCTCTGGTTGCTGTGGCGGGATCGCGCCGAATTGCGCGCGGTCTGGGACACGCGCCGCACCGGGGTCTTTGTCGGCCTGACCAGTCTTGGCGGGTCATTCTGCTGGTTTCTCGCCTTCACCTTGCAGAATGCAGCTTATGTCAAGGCGATGGGGCAGGTGGAGCTGATCTTTAGCCTCATGGCCTCGACCCTGGTGTTCAGGGAATCCATCACCCGGCGCGAGATCGCAGGGATCGCGCTGCTGGGTCTGTCTATCCTGGTGCTTGTTCTGGCGATTTAACCCGCGCGGCGCTCATCAAAGCTGAGGGCGATGAAGCTGGGCAGATGATCACCCATGCCGACCACACCGCCGCCACCGTTATCGTTTCGATCCCGGTTGCGGCCTCTGGGTTCTTTGCCTTTGCTGCCTTCGGCGGCCTTTCGGGATCTCGGTGCTTTTTCCGGCTTGGCGGCTTTGTCAGACTTGGACGTGTCAGATTTGGGCGCGTCAGCCTTCTTTTCTTCTTCCTTCACCGGGTTTTCCAGACGGGGGATGACCTTCTGGATCAGCTTTTCAATCGCGTCCAGTGCCTTTTCATCCCGCGGCGAACAGATGGTGATGGCCTTGCCTTCACGTCCGGCCCGACCTGTGCGGCCAATGCGATGCACGTAATCCTCGGCGTGGCCGGGAACGTCGAAGTTGAAGACGTGGCTTACAGACGGAATGTCCAGACCGCGCGCGGCCACGTCCGAGGCGACCAGCAGGCGCAATGATCCGTCGCGGAAACCATCCAGCGTTTTCATACGCTGCGACTGATCAAGATCGCCGTGGATTGCAGCGGCGTTGTAGCCATATTTCTTAAGCGACTTCATGCAGATATCGACATCGCTTTTGCGATTGCAAAAGATGATGGCGTTGGTGCATTTGTCGCCTTCGGCATCAATCAGTGCCCGCAGCGCCTTGCGCTTGAGGCTGGCCTCGCGATCACGGCGTCCGGCCTTGAACATCACGACACCCTGTTCGATGGTTTCCGAGGCAGTCGCCTGACGCGCAACCTCGATCCGTTCCGGGGCGGACAGGAATGTGTCGGTGATCCTTTCGATCTCGGGCGCCATGGTGGCCGAGAAGAACAGGGTTTGACGTGTAAACGGCGTCAGCGAGAAGATGCGTTCGATATCCGGGATGAAACCCATGTCGAGCATGCGATCGGCTTCGTCCACCACCATGATCTGAACGCCGGTCAGCAGCAGCTTACCGCGTTCGAAATGATCCAGCAGGCGACCAGGCGTGGCGATCAGGACATCAACGCCGCGGTCGATCAGCGCGTCCTGTTCCTTGAAACTGACGCCACCGATCAGCAGCGCCTTTGTCAGTTTCAGATGCTTGGCGTAGGTGTCGAAGTTTTCCGCCACCTGTGCCGCCAGTTCCCGCGTCGGGCACAGTACTAGCGAGCGCGGCATGCGCGCCCGCGCGCGTCCCCGCGCCAGCAGGGTGATCATCGGTAGCGTAAAGCTGGCGGTCTTGCCCGTTCCGGTCTGAGCGATCCCCAGAACATCGCGCCCTTCAAGGGCCGGAGGGATTGCGCCTTCCTGAATCGGGGTGGGTGTTTCGTAGCCGGATTCCTCAATGGCTTTGAGGACCTTCGGGTTCAGGTTCAGTTCGTTAAATTTTGTCATGTATGTCCGGTTCATGCGGACACTGACCTGGCCCGCGCGTCTGAAAAGTGCCGGGCCCGGATGGCCATGCGCCCCATGCGCGTTTCGGCTTGGGCGGGACATAACAAAAACGTAGGGCAGGGTCAAATGAAGACCACTTAACCTGATTGGCATCGCCTCTGTTTGAGATTTTTCGCAACAATTCAGACGCTTTCGGGAAAGTGTTTCGCCACTTTCCGGTCCAAACTCAGCGGTCTGTGCCGGATCATGCCGAGGTCCTCAAGCCGGGTGCGGACGTCTGGATTGGCACCGCTGATCTCATCGTAGAATTTGCGCAAACCCGCCTCGCCGCCGTCTTCTTCGATCCCGGTGAGAAGTTCATTCATGTTCAAACCGCCGGATTCGCGCGGGACATTGGGGGCCATATCAGCCTGATAGGATCCGCGCGCCAGACGGAACCGGTAATGCGCCAGCCAATGATCCCAGTCAGGGGCGTGCCGGTGGCACAGGTCTACCTGCGGCAATTCGGTGTCGCAGGGCAAGGGCTGTCTGAACTGGTACAGATTGTGGATGCGATAGCTCAGCTTCGGCAATCCGGTTCGGGCGAACAGTTTGCCCTGAAGATGGCTGAAAAAGCCGCCCCGAACGAACTCACCGTAATTTGGATAGATCGACTGAACCAGCGCCGCGCGTTCGGGGCCGGCTGGAATGAAGGCTTTGTACAGTTCCTCACCGCCCGCCAGGGCCTCTAGCGGGCGAGTTCGAACGGCTGGGACTTCGGGAGGCACAGCGGCCAGAAGGTCGGTTATGGGGGTTAGGGGCCACAGAAATTCGTCGATGTCGATATGGGTCAGCCAGTCCAGATCGGTGTTCCGATAGGTGAACGTGGCGTTATCGGTCTGGCGAACCTGATGTTTTTCCGGACGTTTGCGTCGTCGGCTGTCCCAATAGGCATCGTCGCAGACACGCACGTGGATTTTGGGATGGGCGCGCAGCGCATCGAACGCCTGTTGGTTGGGCTCGTCCAGGTACAGGTACATCCGGTCTACGCCCATTTCCAGGTGATAGGCCGCGAATTTCAGGATGTCTGGGACCTGTCCGCGGATTGTCGACACGATGCCCCATGTCGGGGTGGTCACGCGGTCCTGGGGGGCTGATGGGGCTTGGGTCATCGCGACGGGGTCTGTTTTGGGGCTGTGCCGAATTGTGATACAATCGCGCCACTTTAATCAGTTCATACCTTTGTTTTTAAGGAGATTACAATGACACGTATCGTACCTGCCTCGTGGATGCCGGACGTTGAGATGGATCGTATTCACCTGCATTGGACCGCCGGAGCGCATCGTGCCAACAGTGTCGACAAGAAAGCCTACCATATTCTGGTGGAAGGCGATGGAGAGCTTGTGCGCGGAACCCGTTCAATTGCCGACAACGCACGCCCCATGAGCTCCAACTATGCCCGCCACACCAAGGGTGCAAATACCGCGGCGATCGGGGTGTCGCTGTGCTGCATGGCAGGTGCCAGGCGGTCTCCGTTCGATGCGGGTTCGCATCCCATGACACAGGTCCAATGGGATCGGGCCATGTTGGTTGTGGCGGATCTAGCCGAGAAATACGGGATCATTGTGACGCCAACGAAGATTTTGACTCACGCCGAAGTCGAGCCGAACCTGAATGTTCCTCAGAACAACAAGTGGGATATCATCCGACTGGCTTTTGACCCTTCGGTTGTCGGACATCGTGAAGTGGGCGAATTGCTGCGCTCCAGCGTGGCGGCCGAGATGGACGATGGCCCCAACCACTCCGTTGACGACATGCCGGCCGAGATGAAGGCGCCACGTTACCGCGTGTCGGGTGTAGCGCCCGCACATCTGAATTTCCGCAGGTCGCCCGGCGGTGAAAAGGTCGGCGCATTGCCCGAGCGTACAATCGTGGAGCGTCTGGGTGTTGACGGCGCGTGGTGGCGCGTCCGCACCCGGCAGGGGTTTGTAGGGTACGTTTACTCTACGTTTCTGAAGGCAATTGATCCTTAAACGGGTCTGACTAGGTCATCATCTCTTTGGTCGCGGTCAGGCTCAGGTCCGGATAGTCACGGACGACCCGGTCGATGTCCCATTGAAGGCGGGTCAGATAGACGATGTCGCCGTCATGGTCATGGGCGATGTGCTGCTTGTTGGCGTTGACGAATTTTTCGACTTCGGCCTTTTCTCCGCTGACCCAGCGGGCCGAGGTGAATTGCGAGGCTTCAAACCGCACGGGCAGGCCGTATTCCATCTCGATCCGGCTGGCGAGCACTTCGAATTGCAACGCGCCGACGACGCCGACGATAAAGCCAGAACCGAATGAGGGTTTGAACACTTTGGCAGCACCTTCTTCGGCAAACTGCATCAAGGCCTTTTCCAGATGCTTGGCCTTCATCGGATCGCCCGCACGCACACCTTGCAGCAGTTCAGGTGCAAAGGACGGGATGCCCGAGACGCGCAGCGCCTCGCCCTCGGTCAGGGTATCGCCAATGCGCAACTGGCCGTGGTTGGGGATGCCTATGATGTCACCGGCCCAAGCCTCATCCGCCAGTTCCCTGTCGGAGGCGAGGAACAGCACCGGGTTCGAAATCGCCATCGGCTTTTTCGACCGCACATGGGTCAGCTTCATGCCGCGCTTGAAATGGCCGCTTGCCATACGCACGAAAGCCACGCGGTCGCGGTGCTTGGGGTCCATGTTGGCCTGCACCTTGAAAACAAAGCCCGCAACTTTCTTTTCGTCAGGTGAAATCTGACGCGGTTCAGCGGACTGAACTTGTGGTTGCGGGCCATAGGCGCCGATACCCTCCATCAGTTCCTTGACACCGAACGAGTTGATGGCCGAGCCGAACCAAATCGGGGTCATGTGCCCCTCGAGCACCGCCTGCGGGTCGAGTTTGGGCAGCAATTCGCGTGCCATCTCGACCTCTTCCAGCAGTTTTTCCAACAGATGCTCGGGTACGTGTTCGGCCAGTTTCGGATCGTCCAACCCGTTGATTTCGATGCTTTCCGCCACTTTGTTGCGGTCGGCGCGGTCCATCAGCTCCAACCGGTCGCGCAGCATGTCATAGCAGCCGATGAAATCGCGACCCACGCCGATGGGCCACGCGGCTGGTGTGACGTCGATGGCGAGCATTTCCTGAATTTCGTCGATGATTTCGAACGTATCGCGGCTTTCGCGGTCCATCTTGTTACAGAAGGTCAGGATCGGCAAATCGCGCAGGCGGCAGACTTCGAACAGTTTCTGCGTCTGGCTTTCGACACCTTTCGCGCCATCGATCACCATCACCGCCGCGTCCACCGCCGTCAGCGTGCGATAGGTATCCTCGGAAAAGTCCGAGTGACCGGGCGTATCCACCAGATTGAACCGGAAGTTGTCATAGTCGAACGACATGGCTGATGCCGAGACCGAGATACCGCGATCTTTTTCCATCTGCATGAAGTCCGAACGCGTGCGCCGAGCCTCGCCCTTGGCGCGCACTTGGCCGGCCATCTGGATGGCGCCGCCGTACAGCAGGAACTTTTCGGTCAGCGTCGTCTTGCCCGCATCCGGATGCGAGATGATGGCGAATGTTCTGCGCCGCGCAATCTCGGGCGGCAATACGGGTTGGTTCGTGGCGGTATCAAGCATGTGCGCGCGTATAGGCGTGGAATCCTGCCGAGGCAAGACAAAGGGGGGTGGTTCGAATCATGTGGCTATGGCAATAAGAACATATAGTGAACAAATGATGGAGTGGACCAATGAATTTGAAAGAAATCGCTGACGAGCTGGTGGCTGGTTGCCGCGAAAACCGGGCCAAAGAGAATCTTGAAAAGCTTTATGCGCCGGATGCGGTCTCGGTCGAGGCGATGGAGATGGCAGGCATGGGGCGCGAAATCCATGGGCGCGACGCTATTCGTGGCAAGCACGAGTGGTGGGAAAGCGCGCATGAGGTGTCGGGCGCATCGGTCAGCGATCCGTTTCCCCATGGCGATGACCGCTTTGCCGTGATCTTTGAAGTGCAGGGAAAGGTTAAGGAAACCGGCGAGGCATTCGATATGCGTGAAGTGGGTGTCTACCACGTCGCCGATGGCAAGATCGTCCGGGAAGAGTTCTTTTATTAAGAGCTGACTGCAATTCTGGCCTTCTTTGACGGGGCGGTGTTAGACATGCGGGCAACGACTGTCAGGGAGGGTCAGATGGACCTAGGAATTCAAGGAAAACGTGCGCTGGTCAGTGCCAGCAGCAAGGGGTTGGGTCTTGGCTGCGCCGAGGCGCTGGCGGCCGCGGGTGTAGATCTTGTGATGAACGCGCGCGGCGCCGAGGCGCTGGAGGCCGAAGCGGCGCGGTTGCGGTCCGAGCACGGGGTTGAGGTGCAGACTGTCGCTTGCGACGTAACTTCGGCCGAAGGTCAGGCGCAGGTGATCGAAGCTGCGCAGGGCGTTGATATTCTGGTCACAAATGCCGGTGGTCCACCGCCCGGACTGTGGTCGGATTGGGATCGAGACGATTTCATCAAGGCGCTGGATGCCAACATGCTGACACCGATTGCGTTCATGAAGGCATTGTTGCCGGGGATGATGAACAAGGGCTGGGGTCGGGTGGTGAATATCACCTCGCAATCCGTGCGCGCGCCGATTGCCGCGCTTGGCCTGTCCAATGCGGCACGCACAGGGCTGACCGGGTATGTCGCGGGTACCTCGCGGCAGGTGGCGCCCCATGGAGTGACGATCAACAACCTGCTGCCGGGCATTCACGCCACGGACCGGGCGGATTCGCTGGACGGCGGTGTGGCGGCGCAAAAGGGGATTTCCATGGATGAGGCGCGCGCGGAACGTGCCGCGACGATCCCTGCGCGCCGCTATGGCACGCGGCAGGAATTTGGTGCGGCCTGTGCGTTCCTGTGTTCGCAACATGCCGGTTTCATCGTCGGGCAGAACATTCTGTTGGATGGTGGCGGAACAAACTTGACGATGTGATGATGGCGCAAAATTTTTCACTTAAAGATCAATTGTTTAATGCTGAAAAGACCCGCTATCTGGCGGGGCTTTTCGCCGAGGGCGAACCTGGGTTTGATGCCGCAGGGTTTGAGGCACAGGTCATGGATCGCCTGCCGGAGCTTGAGTTGAAGGAAAGGATGGCGTGGATCGCCACCTGTCTGCAGGCGGCAGTTCCGGGTGAATTGCCAGAGGTCGCCCCGGTGATCCTGCGCGCCCTGCCGCCGCCGCTGGACCCAAACAAGACGGATGACGATTTCGGTGACTTTATCTTTGCGCCGCTGGGGGATTGGGTTGCAGCGGTTGGTCTTGAGCATCCTGCGCTGGCGCTGGATGTGATCGAAGAGTTGACCCAGAGATTTTCGATGGAGTGGGCGATCCGTCCGTTTCTGAACCAATGGCCGGATGTAGTGATGGCGCGGATGCAGGAATGGTGCCTGCATTCCAGTTACCACGTGCGCAGGCTGGTCAGCGAAGGTACCCGGCCGCGCCTTCCCTGGGGAATGGCCGTTGGATTGGAGCTGAGCGATCCGCTGCCGTTGCTGGACCAGTTGCACGGAGATGGGACGCGATATGTCACGCGGTCCATTGCAAACCACTTGAACGACATAGCAAAGAAGGACCCAGATCTTGTTCTGGATCGTCTAAAGGGATGGCGCGACGGAAATCGCCAGCGCCCGGACGAGTTGCAATGGATGACCTCTCATGCATTGCGCGGGTTAGTGAAGGCCGGCCACCCCGAAGCGATGAAACTGCTTGGTTTTGACCCTGATGCTGATCTGACAGTTTCGATCAGTCTGGACGGAGAGGCCCGGATCGGTGATGCGCTGGAGTTTTCGGTCGACATCGAGGGGCAGGATGAACAGCCAGTTTTGGTCGATTATATTATTTATTTTCAGCGCCCTGGCGGAAAAACCTCAGCCAAGGTTCACAAACTGAAACAAGCCAAGGTAAAGGGCGGCGGCCTGAGGCTGGGAAAACGGCACAAGCTGAAGGGTGATGCGACGACGTTCAGGCTGGTCCCGGGGTCACACCGGCTTGAGATACAGGTCAACGGACGGGTGCGCGCAGGCCTGGATTTCGAACTTTTGGAATGATCCGGTCCGAAATTGCACGATATGTGTTTCCGTGAAGGCGACGAGTTTCTGCTCAGGTGAGACTAACGCGGCCATCGTTGCAAATTCGCGATCAGGTGGCGCACCGTGGTTCGGTTGCTGCTGACGCCTTGCGCCCGAGGGGATGGGTTGTTATCCCCGCGCAAGCCCGATGGATTTGATCGGGAAAGGCAATGGGGTCCATCGGTGACGGATAAGGCAATTCCTCCGCGTCTGGAAATCCGCAATCTTGTGTGCCGTTTTGGCGGGCGCACAGTCGTTGACGACGTTTCGCTCAGCATTCAGGCCGGTCAGGTAACCTGTCTTTTGGGCCCGTCCGGGTGCGGCAAATCGACGACGCTGCGGATGATCGCCGGAGTCGAGATGCAGAATTCCGGCGAAATCTATGTGGACGGCAAGCTTGTCTGCGACACGGTGTTTCGTGTGCCGCCCGAGCGGCGTGAAATTGGCCTGATGTTTCAGGACTTTGCCCTGTTTCCTCATCTGAGTGTTGCCGACAACGTGGCCTTTGGCCTCAAAGGCGGCAAGGATGAAAAACGCGCGCGGGTCGAAGAACTTTTGGCCAAGGTCGACCTGATGCGCTTTGTCGACGGGTTTCCGCATCAGTTGTCTGGGGGGGAGCAACAGCGGGTTGCCCTTGCGCGTGCTCTGGCGCCACGCCCGCGGATCATGTTGATGGACGAGCCGTTTTCGGGCCTCGACAACCGTTTGCGTGATGGCATTCGGGATGAAACGCTGGCCATTCTCAAAGAAGAGGATGCCGCTGTTCTACTGGTCACGCATGAACCGGAAGAGGCCATGCGCATGGCCGACGAGGTCGCGTTGATGCGGCGTGGCAAGATCGTTCAGCAGGGCGCACCTTACAACGTCTATACTCGCCCTGTGGACAAGGAAGCTGTCGCATTCTTCAGTGATCTTAATGTCTTGCAGGCGCAAGTTAACGGAGCCCTGGCGGACACGCCGTTTGGACAGTTTCTGGCGCCGGGCGTTCCGGACGCTACGGATGTCGAGATCGTCTTTCGACCTCAGCACGTGAAGCTGGATTTCGACCGCAACGGTAAGGGCCCGATGCCCACGCCGAGCGATGGCGTGCCTGCACGGGGTGTTGTCGAGCGCGCCCGGTTTCTGGGCAACGAAAGCCTTGTGGAATTCCGGATGGATTTCGACGGCTCGATCCTGAAAGCTACTGTGCCGAACGTCTTTGTGCCGCAGCCGGGGCGGGTGATGTGGCTGACGGTGCGGCGCAACCGTTGTTTCGTGTTTCCAGCCTGAGACAGAGCATTATGTAGTTTACCGGCAAGTGGTGCGCGAATGCCGCATATTGCGGGCAGGGTCAGCTTGCCGCGACGCGGGGGCGGGTCTATCAAGGGCCAAACCGCGGGTGGAGCAGGCTTTATGCGAATTCTTCTGACAAATGACGATGGTATCAACGCACCGGGGCTGGCTGCGCTGGAAGGTATTGCGCATGATTTGGCTGGTCCGGACGGCGAAGTCTGGATCGTTGCGCCTGCGTTCGAACAATCCGGTGTGGGGCATTGCATCAGCTATACCCATCCGATGATGATCGCCAAACTGGGTGAACGCCGCTATGCCGCCGAAGGGTCTCCGGCCGATTGCGTTTTGGCGGGGCTGCATGACGTGATGAAAGACAATCCGCCGGATCTGGTTCTTTCGGGTGTCAACCGGGGCAATAACTCGGCCGAGAATACTCTGTATTCCGGTACGATCGGCGGCGCGATGGAGGCGGCGCTGCAAGGTTTGCCCGCGATCGCGCTTTCGCAATATTTCGGCCCACGTAATCTGGGTTTGGAAGATCCGTTCGAAACCGCGACGAGGTATGCGGCGGATCTGATCCGGCGCATTTTGGACGCGACACCCGAGGAGCAATCGGATTACCGGTTGTTTTATAACGTCAATTTCCCGCCGGTTCCCGCTGGTGAGGTTCTGGGAACGCGCGTTGTTCCGCAGGGCTTCCGCCGGGACACGCATTTCGGGGTTGAACCACACAGCTCGCCATCGGGCCGTCGTTTCCTGTGGATAAAGGGTGGCTATCAGCACAACCCGACTGCGCCGGGAACAGACGCCGCAGTCAACCTTGAAGGCTATATCTCGGTGACGCCGATGCGGGCGGATCTGACCGCGTATGACGCGCTGGAGACACTGAAGACGATCGAATG
Organism: Ruegeria sp. BJ6; assembly: GCF_056537885.1. Lineage (NCBI taxonomy): Bacteria > Pseudomonadati > Pseudomonadota > Alphaproteobacteria > Rhodobacterales > Roseobacteraceae > Ruegeria > Ruegeria sp. BJ6. Next base: position 483,414 of record NZ_JBQFSG010000002.1, read on the forward strand.
AGCGGACCAAGCCCTGAAACAAAAATGCAGTTTCTGTTTGCCCTGCGGTCGCGTGGGGTGACTGACGCGCGCGTGTTGGCCGCGATGGAGCAGGTAGACCGCGGTCAGTTCGTCAAAGGGCTGTTTTCTGAACGCGCCTATGAGGACACACCTTTGCCCATCGCCTGCGGGCAAACGATCAGCCAGCCGTCTGTGGTGGGACTGATGACGCAGGCCCTGGAAGTGCGCCCAAGAGATACGGTTCTGGAGATCGGTACGGGCTCGGGCTATCAGGCAGCAATCCTGTCGAAGCTGGCGCGCCGGGTCTACACGGTTGAGCGTCACAAGCGGCTGGTGCGCGAAACCGGTCAGCTGTTTCGGGACCTTGGGATGACGAATATTACGGCAATGCTGTCCGACGGCTCACATGGTTTGCCTGAACAGGCGCCGTTTGACCGTATCATCGTGACTGCGGCCGCCGAAGATCCGCCCGGGCCGCTCTTGGCGCAGCTGAAAATCGGCGGTATCATGGTCTTGCCCGTGGGCCAGTCGGATGCGGTGCAGACCCTGATCAGGGTCAGACGCACTGAAACCGGTCTGGACTATGACGAATTGTTGCCCGTCCGCTTTGTTCCCCTGATCGAGGGGCTGGGTAAGGACGAGGTCTAGAAAGTATCTGCTTTATGTGCCGAAACCCCGGCCAACAGGGGCGGCCTTTGAGGATAGAGAGATGAGAGCAGTTTCAAAATCAGGTATTTTTCGCCCTGCGACCGCGGTCGCGGCATTGATGGTTCTGGCTGCTTGCGAAGGGCCGCTGGACTACGACCTGCGCGGTCAGCTGGGTGGTTTTTCCACCACCAACGCTGCGCAGACCGCCAGCACATCCAGCCGACCGGCACCGGATGCGCGTGGTGTGATCACGTATCCGAACTATCAGGTTGCGGTCGCAAAAAGCGGTGACACCGTCAGAGATGTCGCGGCGCGCGTTGGTCTGCCCGAAGGGGAACTGGCGCGATTCAACGGGTTGTCCACAGACGATGCGTTGCGAGAGGGTGAAGTGCTTGCCTTGCCGCGCTCGGTCGGCGGAGCGGCAGGCACTGTCGATATTGAGACTATCGCTACTACAGCCATCGATTCCGCTCCGGGCACGGAAGCGGTGCAGACGACAACGCTGGAACCGGCCAAACCCGCGCCTGCGCCGGTTGCGGCCGGCCCGGAACCCGTTCGACACAAGGTCAAACGCGGAGAGACGGCCTATACCATTGCGCGCCTCTATCAGGTGCCGGTCGAATCCCTGGCGGAATGGAACGGGCTGAGCTCGGATTTCATGGTACGCGAAGGGCAGTTCCTTCTGATCCCGGTCAAGAATCAGGCCGCGCCGCAAGCAACCGTGGCCCCGACGGTGGTTGAACCGACGTCGCAGCCGGGGCAGGGGTCGCAGACGCCGACGCCACCCAGTGCGACGCAACCATTGCCCGATGAAAATATCGCGCCGCTTACACCTGCGCCCGATGTGACCGCAGAGGCGCCCAGTGGCGCGGCAAATTCGGCGCTGGCTCTGCCGGTGTCCGGCAAGATCGTTCGGCCATACAGCAAGGGTAAGAATGAAGGCATCGACATCGCGGCAGCGCCGGGTACCGCAGTGACCGCAGCCGAAGCGGGAACCGTGGCGGCAATCACTGCTGATGCGGATCAGGTGCCGATCGTCGTGGTGCGGCACAAGAACGACCTGCTGACGGTTTATGCCAACGTCGATGCGATCTCGGTCAAAAAGGGCGATCGGGTCAAGCGCGGGCAAAAGATCGCGTCGCTGCGCGGAGGTGACAACGCCTATGTGCATTTCGAAGTGCGTCAGGGGTTCGAGTCAGTCGACCCCGAGCCCTATCTGAAGTAGCAAATATCGGGGCCATTGCTCTTGCGAGGGCATGCCGGGTCTAATGCCCGTCAGGCGTCTGGATCATAGTCGGCCAGACGTTTGCCGGGCTCATCAGCAAAGACCTCGGGCAATGGTGCGACGGCCTCGATCAGATCAATCCGAAATACGCGGAACGCGTCACGCAACTCGCACCACGCGGTCAGTGTCCAGACGCGGCCCCAATATTCCATGTGCAGCGGACGGATGGTCCGGTCTGTGGAAACCCCGTCGATCCGGCGGTAGGACAGACGCAATTTCTGGCGTGATTTGATTGCGGCCCGGATCGGGGCCATGTGGGCCAGTCCACGCGCGGCATCGGCAAAGGGGTAGACCGCGAATTTCCAGGCATCAGCTTCGGCGACAACCTGTGTCGGCAGGACGGTATCAATCTTGTCGGCCAAAGATTCTGCTGCAGCTTTGAGGTCCGGGTCGGCGGCCTCGGCCACAATGGCCATCCCGAGGTTCAGCGCCTCCAACTCGGCCGGTGTCAGATTGAGCGGGGGTAGGGTGATCTGTTCGCGCACCATGTAGCCCACACCGCGTTCGCCCTCGACCGGGACACCCGAAGCGACAAGTGTGTCCATGTCGCGATAGATCGTGCGGACCGAAACCTCAAGCCGGTCCGCGATGTCCTGCGCGCGGTGCAGTTTGCCGTCGCGCAGAATCTGGATGATATCGAACAGACGGTCAGTGCGGCGCATGAAACGCCGTCCGGACCGCCTTTAGGCGGTCATGTTCCATAGCACGTTCTCATGACGCATCTGGACGCTGTCGGGGTTGATTACCGCCATCAGGGCCGGGGCAAAGTCCTGTTGCGGGAATTGCGCGGCGGCATCTTGCGCGGCCTTCATGTCTTTCCAGATGACATAATCAGTCCAGCGGCCATCCTCACCCTGGCTCAACTGGCGATGGGCAAAACCGGGGGCGGCGCGGACAAAAGCCTCGGACGCCTGACTGAGTTTAACGAACTCCTCCGGGGTGGTCCCATTGGCGAGGGTAAAGGTGACGATTTCTGCGACGTGGGTCATTTGAGTCTCCGTTGACCAGGTTTCGATGCCTCTTCCTAGTCACCTTCAACTGACATAAACCTGTCAGTTGAGGAAAGCGAGTCCCCAAAAATCGCGCAATCACATCAATTTTGAACACCAATTTGATCTGCTTCCCTTTTGTGGGCGGCCATGGGGGCGTAAACACAGGTCGAAATCGAATTCCCGGCGCGCTCAGCGCCGACGCAAAAGGAGAAAAGACATGCTCAACAATATCGGTCTTCCCGGTCTTCTGCTGATCGCCGTTGTGGTGCTGGTTCTGTTTGGCCGTGGCAAAATCAGTTCGCTGATGGGCGAAGTGGGCAAGGGCATCACCTCGTTCAAGAAAGGCGTCAAAGAAGGCGCGGACGAGCTGGAGCAGGATGCTTCGGAGCTGGCCAAGGACGTTACGCCCGAGACCGACAAGGACAAGGTCTGATCCGGCATGTTTGATCTGGGCTGGACCGAACTTCTGGTCATTGGCGTCGTCGCCCTGATTGTGGTGGGGCCAAAGGACTTGCCGGTGCTGTTTCGCAACGTCGGCCGCTGGGTAGGCAAAGCCCGGGGTATGGCGCGCGAGTTCAGCAACGCGATGAACGAAGCGGCGGACGAGGCTGGTGTGAACGAGATCCGCAAGGGTCTGAACGCGGCGACGAATCCGGTCGGTACTGCAATGGACAGCGTCAAGGAAGCGGCGCAGGACATGGCGAAAAGCATTGATCCAACCAAGTTCGACTCGGAAAGCGAGACCGGCAAGCTGGCCGCTGAACGGGCCGAGCAAGCCAAGAAAATTCAGGCCACCACTGCCCGCGCCGCTGCGGAACGGAAGGCCCAGGAAGCCGCTGATGCGCTAGCCAAGGCCGAAGAAGCCGAGGCCGCGCTGAACACTGAAAGCAAGACATGACCAACACCGACGAGATCGAGGATTCCTCGGCCCCATTGATTGAGCATCTGGCCGAGTTACGCACGCGGCTGATCCGCGCGGTCATTGCGTTTATTGTCGGCATCGTTGTGGCGTTCACAGTTGCGGAACCGATCCTGCAGTTTTTGGTGCAGCCGATCGAGGCAACGTTGCGCGAACTGGGTGATCCATCACCGACACTGCAATACACCTCACCGCAGGAATACCTGTTTACGCTGTTCCGGATTTCCATGGTTTTCGGGTTTGCATTGGCGTTTCCAGTGATTTCGTATCAGCTGTGGCGTTTTGTGGCGCCGGGGCTGTATCGGTCTGAAAAGGGCGCGTTTCTGCCGTTTCTGATCGCGTCACCGTTCATGTTCCTGCTGGGTGCTGCCTTTGCTCAGTTTGTGGTCACGCCGTTGGCGATGCAGTTCTTTCTGGGCTTTGCGGACGTCAGTTCGATTTTTGCCAATCTTCTGTCGGCGACAACCGGTGATGTTCCGGAAGAGATCGTGGTCGTTCCGGAAACCACTGAAGGTGTGAAGATCACGTTCTTCGGCAAGGTCAACGAGTCACTCGATATCACCCTGAAGTTCATCCTTGCCTTTGGTTTGTGTTTTCAGTTGCCTGTTCTGCTGACGCTTATGGGCAAGGCCGGGCTGGTCAGCGCCGAGGGGCTGGGCAGTGTTCGAAAATATGCGATGGTGGGCATTCTGGTCTTGGCCGCACTTGTTACGCCGCCGGATGTGATCACTCAGATCATCCTGTTTGTTGTCGTCTATGGCCTTTACGAAGTGTCGATCTTCCTTGTCGCGCGGGTCGAAAAGAAGCGTGAGGCGCAATTGCGGGCCGACGGCTACTATGACGATGAAGAGGCCGAGGATGAGGCCATGATGGCAGAGTCCGAATCTGACAAGTAATCAATTCGGAAAATCAGAAAGCAGGCGCACCGTTCCCGGTGCGCCTTTTTCTTTTGAACCCTTGTTGTGAGCGGCGGAACGTGGTTTGAAACCCGCCAGTCAGACCGGAGGAGCGAATGGACGACCAATCCCTGAACCGTATCGCAGAAGCACTGGAACGGATGGTCCCGGCGCCTCTGGCCGCGCCTGATTTCAATTCCGCCCCGGCATTCGTGTGGCATGTTGAACCGGATCGGCTGGAACCGGTGGTGCAGGTCAACCGGGTTGATCTGGACCTGCTGGTGGGCATCAACCGGTCCCGCGATACTTTGCTGGATAACACGCGGCGGTTTGCAGCCGGGTTCAAGGCCAATAATGCGCTGCTCTGGGGTGCGCGCGGTATGGGGAAATCCAGTCTGGTCAAATCCGTGCACGGAACACTTCAGACCGAACACCCCAATCTGAAGCTGGTCGAGCTTCAGCGCGAGGATATGGGTTCGGTCGCGCGTCTGCTGAACCATCTGCGCGCCGCGCCCTATCGCTTTATTCTGTTTTGCGATGACCTGTCATTCAGTCACGATGATCAGCATTACAAGTCACTAAAGGCCGTGCTGGACGGGGGCATCGAAGGGCGGCCCGAAAACGTGGTGTTTTATGCCACCTCAAACCGTCGCCACCTGATGCCGCGCGACATGATCGAAAACGAACGCTCCAGCGCCATCAATCCCTCTGAGGCGGTCGAAGAGAAGGTGTCGCTATCGGACAGGTTTGGCCTGTGGTTGGGTTTTCACCCCTGCGATCAGGATGAATATCTGGCAATGATCGACCGGTATTGTGCGGCGTATGGTGTGCAAGTCGAACCAGAAGCCCTCCGCGCCGAAGCCATCGAATGGCAGGCAACGCGCGGCGCCCGTTCAGGACGTGTGGCCTGGCAGTTCTTTGTCGATCTGGCAGGGCGCAACGGCGTTCATATCCAATAGAAAAAGTCGAAGGGGCAGCGCGACCTGCAACTTCTTGTCGTTCCAGTTACGGCTGCCAGAGGCATGGCCCGGAACGGGCCATCCTACAACAGTTCAAGAATGCGCTGTGCCTCGTCAGCCGGTTTGGCCAGAACCGATCGGTCTTCACCAGGATGGAAACGGGCTCGCAAGGCAGTCGCCATGGGCTCTGGTTCGACGATCTTCACGCGCGGGCCGGTGCGTACCGTTTCAGCGGCCCAGCTGCGTGCCAGCGCCATCTGCGAAGCCTTGGTTGCGCCATAGGTGCTGAAGAATTTCTCGCCTGCCTTCGGGTCGTCAAAAAACACAGCCTGTCCCGTTTCGCCCAAAAGCGGTGCGACATAGGGGATCAGAACAGATGTGGCCGTCGCGTTCACGTCCACCGACTTTTTCCAGTCCTTGGGGTCGATAAACGGCGCAGGGGTCAGGGGGGCGGTGTGGATAGCCGTATGCAGCCACAGATCCAGTTTGCCCCACCGATCATGAATACCACGGCACAGCGTGGCCATCGCGTTGGGGTCGGTAATATCCATCGGTGCAAGTGTCGCGGACCCGCCTTTCGCCTGAATGCGATCGTCCAGTTCCTCCAGCCCGCCGGTGGTACGGGCAACGGCGATGATATGGTATTGGGGTGCCAGCGCCTCGGCCAGGGCTGCGCCCAATCCGCGTGAGGCCCCGGTGATGAGGGCAAGTTTGGTCTGATCGGTCATAGGCGGGGTTTGAACCGATGCGCGCTAAGCGTCAAGTCAGGATCAGCGTCCCGGGATGGCGATCCGCCTTGTCTGGCCGCTTTGTCGCAGCATGACGCCGTGCTCATCGATCGCAACGACTGTGCCCGAAGCCACGCGGCTGCCCGGTTTAACCTCTTTTACTCGGCCAGATGACAGGCGCATCAGCGCCCGCATGTTGGTTTTTGAGCCAAAGACTCCCAAAACGGAAACCGAGCTCTTCTTGAGCGCGCCCTTTTGTGTGGCCGCGCTTTTGACGGTGGCGTTTGACATGGTTCGTGGCCCGAAAAGCATTCGGACCCCTTGTTTTATGAGTGGTGTTAGCCGCCGGTTATCAAATCGGGCAGGGGAACAAAAGTCCTGTCGGGGGCGGTAGGACACCACGCGGTGAGCGCGCAGGGAAGCCTTTGCAATTGCAATCTGTTCATCGAAGAGTTGTAGGCGGGAATGTACCGAAAGGTACTCAACAGGTATTACAGAAAACGGGCGTCAGAGTGTTCCAACGCCCGTTCGGGATGTCGATTCGCCGTCTTTGAATCAGGTCCTAACCACTGGAATTTCCGGCAGACGCCTCGAAATCCGGTTATTGGTAGACCGTTTCAACCAGAGGCCAGTTTCGCCGCGTTCCACGACCCGCCGACAACTTGCATGTCTTGTTTCTTTTTGCTTGCGCGGCTGCTGTTTTCCAGACTGTCCAGATAGTCGTCGGTGACGCCGGTTACGTAATTGCCGTCAAAGCACGAGCAGTCGAAGGCCTCGATCTCGGGGTTGCCTTCCTTGGCGGCCCAGATCAGATCGTCTAGGTTCTGATAGAACAGCGCATCCGCGCCTAGTTCCTGCCGGATATCCTCGATCTCTTTGCCATTGGCGATCAGTTCATGCCTTGTGGGCATGTCGATGCCATAGACATTGGGATATTTCACGGGGGGAGAGGCGCTGGCGATATAGACCTTCTTTGCACCGGCCTCGCGGCACATCTGCACAATCTTCTTGATCGTGTTGCCGCGCACGATGGAATCGTCGATCAGCAGCACATTATGCCCAGCAAATTCCAGCGGCACGGCGTTCAGCTTGCGGCGCACGGATTTCTGCCGTTCCTCCTGACCGGGCATGATGAAGGTGCGGCCAACGTAACGGTTCTTTACCAAACCCTCGCGGTAGGGGATGCCGGTGATCTTGGCGGCCTCCAGCGCGACGGGGCGGGCGCTGTCGGGGACAGGGATGATCCGGTCGATCTCAAGCCCCGAATCCTGAATTTGCTTCGCCAGCGTCTGCCCCATGCGCATCTGGGTCTTGTAGACCGACACACCATCCAGCAGCGAATCCGGGCGGGCCAGATAGACATATTCGAAAATGCAGGGGGTCAGCTTGCCTTCGACCGCCTGGAATTCATGCATGTTGCCGTCGAGGTCGATCAGGATCGCCTCGCCCGGGTTCAGGTCGCGCAGCTTGTCGAATCCGTTGATGCCAAATGCCACGTCCTCGGACGCAAAGGCGTAATCGTCACCGTCCCCCGGAGCCTCGCGCCGGGCCACCGACAGCGGGCGGATGCCGTTGGGGTCGCGGAAGGCCAACATGCCGACGCCAGCGACCAGACAGATCACCGAATAGGCCCCCTGCACCCGCTCCATCGTCATCTTGACGCCCGCAAACAGGTTGCGGATCGGGTCGGCATTGCCGTTCACCTTGATCGCATCGGCCACCTTGTCGGCCAGCACGTTCAGCAGAACCTCGGAATCCGAGGTGGTGCGCAGGTGGCGGCTGTATTTTGCAGTGACCTTCTCGCGCTGTTCTTCGGTGTTGGTGATGTTGCCGTTATGGACCAGATAGATGCCATAGGGCGCGTTGACGAAGAACGGCTGTGCCTCGGACGCGCTGAGCGAGCCTGCGGTGGGATAGCGCACATGCCCGATCCCGACCTTGCCCAATAGCGTTTCGGCGTCGCTGGCACCAAACACGTCCTTGACCAGACCGTTGGCCTTGCGTTCCCGGAAGAACTCGCCCGTATAGGTGACGATACCCGAGGCGTCCTGACCCCGGTGCTGCAGCATCAGCAGCCCGTCATAGATTTCCGCAAAGACATCATCTGTCCTGTTTGCGATCCCCAAAATCCCACACATATACGGGCTCCAATTTCTATGACGTTGTTACGCTGAGTTTGACCGGCATTTCGGATCGGTTTGTCCACCCGTCAGGGACCTTGCCTGCAAGTGGGGCTGTTTCACATGCCCAGACAACTGATATCACTGCGACGAGCGCACATGAAAACAGAAAGAACAAGACCGGCAGCTCCGATTCCGTGGCGGGTTTGGCACTCACATAATGCCTCAGACGGCCCGTGTCACCAAAGGATCACATTTGTTGCAGCCGCAACATGCGCGAAAGCCGATAATGCGAAGGCTTTGCCAACAAATAATGACAAAACAGACGGTATGTGCTGTCATATTGTGGAAGTGGTCTTGAACGGGTGATCAGCGGGCAGGCGGGACGTACCGATGTGGGAACACAAGCCGCAAGGACGTAAGGACGAGCCGGTAAAAAGGCGGTGCCATCGGTGTCGCGGGTCGGGACGCGCTCCTTGTCAGATTTGCAATGGAACCGGGCAGGTGTTCAAGGGCACGGATATCTATGGCAACAGGCAATACAATCAATGCAGCGGTTGTTTTGGGCTGAAGAGCACCCGGTGTTCGATTTGTGGTGGTGAAGGATTCATCAACAGTTGAACGACAGGACGGCTGGGCAAAACGTCTTGGGTCCAAATGAGAATGCCCGGCGAAATGCCGGGCATTTGTGAAACAACAAAGAACCTGCGATGGCGTGTTTGTCGGTTCCGACTGTGATTATTGTTCCTGAAGGCCTTCGTTGCAGCTGCCGACCAGTTCTTCGTACTGGCGGGTGACCCAGCCAAGGGCGGCTTCGGGGTTCTGCTCTTCGATCTTGTCGCTCATTTGCTGAAAGACCTGAGCGGAACGGCTGTCATCAACGATCGTGTAATTCTGACCGGTCATTACGGTGTCGTAGACAAAGAACGCGATAGCCACCAAAAGAATGCCGCGTGCGATGCCAAAGAAGAACCCGAGCGCCTGATCCAAGCCGCCAAGCGCGGAACGTTGCACCAGTGAAGAAAACAGGGGCGTAAAGATGCTGACAACGATCAGGGCAACAGCAAACACCGCCGCGAACGAGGTAATGACGGCCAGTTCACAACTGTCACGCAGGAACTCTCCGACAACCGGTATTTCCTTGACCAGAGGCATTGCCTGAGGCGCAAAGATAAACGCAAGAACGGCTGCCGCCACCCATCCGGCGATCGCGAGAACTTCACGAACGAGGCCGCGGGAATAGGCCAGCAGGCCCGATACGACGACGATCAGGGCAACGACCCCGTCAATTATTGTAAAACCTTCCATGGCCCTCGCCTGTTCTTTTTCTGCCCCTCGGACGGGATACTACCCCGCTCCGAAGGTTTCGCCAACAAACCCCACCAAATCGCTGGGCCGGGTAAGTGACAGACCTGCCACAGTACCGGTCTTACCGCCTGCCGGAGCGATTGCCGCTGTGAAACCAAGTTTTTGCGCTTCTTTCAACCTGTTTTCGGTCTGAGGGGCGGGTCTGAGGGCACCTGAGAGTGAAATTTCACCAAAAACCACGGTATCAGCGGGCAAGGCGGTGTCTTCTCGTGCACTCAACAGGGCGGCGGCGACTGCCAGATCGGCAGCAGGTTCAGAAATTTTCAAACCACCAGCGACATTTAGATATACATCCAGCCCCGCAAAAGGGATGCCGCAGCGGGCTTCGAGCACGGCGAGAATCATGGCCAGTCGGCCGCTGTCCCAGCCCACGACGGTGCGCCGCGCCTGTGAATGAGGAGAGGGTGCGACGAGCGCCTGCAATTCGACCAGAACCGGGCGCGTGCCCTCGATCCCTGCAAAAACGGCCGAGCCGGGGCTGGGCGCACCGCGTTCGGACAGAAATAGGGCCGAAGGGTTGCGAACCTCGGTCAGCCCGCCGCCGGTCATTTCAAAGACGCCGATTTCGTCAGCGGGACCAAAGCGGTTCTTGACCGCGCGCAGGATGCGGAACTGATGCCCGCGCTCGCCTTCAAAGTACAGGACGGTGTCCACCATGTGTTCCACCACGCGTGGTCCGGCGATCTGGCCTTCCTTGGTGACATGGCCGACCATGACGATCGAAACCCCGTGTCGTTTGGCAAACGTGGTCAGCTCATGCGCCGCCGCGCGAACCTGGCTGACTGAGCCGGGGGCGCTGTCGACATTGTCGGCCCACATCGTCTGGATCGAGTCGATGATCGCCAGACCCGGCTTTTCGGCCTCGAGCGTCGTGAGGATGTTGCGCAGGTTGGTTTCGGCGGCCAGTTGGACCGGTGCATCGGTCAGACCCAATCGCCGCGCCCGCATACGGACCTGAGCGCTGGCTTCTTCTCCGGACACATAAATCGTTTTGAGGCCGGACCGCGCGAACCGCGCCGCAGCCTGCAGCAAAAGGGTGGATTTGCCGATACCCGGATCACCCCCCACCAATATTGCCGAGGCAGGAACCAGGCCACCGCCCAGCACCCGGTCCAATTCATCCACGCCGCAGATTGTGCGCGGTGGCGGGGCCTCTTCGGTGGACAGATCGCCAAGCGGCACAGGCTGGCCGCGCCTGGCGCCAAGGGATTTGGACGCGGGGCCTGAGGATAGGGGAACATCCTGTGAAATGGTGTTCCATTCGCCGCATGCGTCGCATCGTCCGGACCATCGGGAATGCGCCGCACCGCAGGCAGAGCAGGAGAAGGATTTTGTCTTAGCCATGCGGCCCTTGGTGCACGAGGAAGGGCTGTTCTTCAAGCCCTTGCGGGCGGTACGTTCTCAGGCCGAGCGCGATCTATTCAGCCGCGCGGGGGGATGGCATTGCAATGATGCTGGCGGCTGTGGGATCGGTACCGTCTGGCGGCGGCTGAAGCTGAGCCGACAGTTCCGGAAGAAGCTCGAACAACTCCTCCCTGAGACGGCCAAGTTGCGATTTCGCGATCGATTCCTCGATCTCGACATCCCGTGTCCACTGGCGCAATTCGTGCATGATGATCTGCGCCTCTTCGATACGCTCCTTGAAAAGTTCGATTTCTTCCTGCCGTTGCTTCAGGAACGTGCGTGCCCGGTTCACTTTGGTTTCACCATAGACGTCAGCCAGTTCGTGGCTGATCTGGCTCATCTGTGCCGCCAGTTCCAGCACCTCGGGTTCCAGCCCCTGCAGGTCGGGGTGATCGCGCATGAAGGCCATCCTCTCTTTCACCGCGTCGAATTCGGATGCCAATGAGAACACACCACTGCGGTCAGCCGCATGAGCCACCTGATAGGCATTCACGACGTCCTGCATTTGCAGGGCAAACTTTCGGTGCGCATTTTCCAGCGCCATCATTCGCCCGTTGGCAGGCAGATAAAAGGCCAGCATCAGGATCAGGCAGGTCACGCCGATCTGAACATAGGCCCCCGCATTGGGTATTGCGGTCTCTCCGATCCCGGCCTGCATCGAAAGCCATGGCCAGATGCCAATTGCCGAGAGAAACGTGGCCGTCACGGAAAACAGAGCGGCGGCGCAGATGAGGAAGAATGTTATGCGTAGGAAGATGCTTTGAAGCTGCAGTGTCATTGTGTGGAAGGCGGCCATAGCTGTCCTTCTCCTTTCGAAACCGGCTTTGAACCGGACCCGGAGCGGAGAGTGCATGTGCCAAACAATACGATCCGCGACGGATCCATAACTAATAATAAACAGCTGCTCGAATAGGGATGATCGTACTCAAATTATTGAATTCGATCAATCAGGCCTGATCATTTCGTGATTTGAGTTGCATTTCCGTAATGTGACCCAGCGCGATGGAGGCCAGAATGCATCCTGTAAACAGGTACAGACCCCATGCGGTTTCGATGGTCGCGTAGGAAATGCCCTTGGCCAGGGTGATGTAAAGCGCGATCAGAAAAATGTCGGCCATGGCGAGTTTACCGAGGATGTGCAGGGCGGGTTGAACCCGTGCGTCCAGCAGATCCCATTGGATCAGCGCGGTGCCGATGGTTTTCATATAGGGCGCAAAAAGGGCAAAAGCGGTAACGACCAACGCAAGGAAAACATCCGAGCGCCAGAGGGATTGCAAGCCGGTGATCACGCTGATCTCGCTGAGGCCAAAGATCGGCAGTAAACCTGCGCGCATCAACGGGGCGAACCACGCGATGGGGTAGAGGATCAGGAGCGAGAGTGTGGCGATGCGAAGCATGTGATTTGCGCTGATGCTGTCAAATATTGCCCAGCAATAAAACCACAAAGAAAACTATCCAGATAGCCGAAATGGCTAAGTTCCATTTCTTAGGTGACTGAACTCTTTCAAGGAGCTTTTTGTGCATCTGTGCCGCGCCGATAGATACGCCCAATGCCGCAACACCTTCCGCTGCAAATTTTGCGTTCGGAAATGCAAAGATAACGAGATGTGCAAGCGCCACTCCAACTAAGCCGAAGAGTGCAAAAACGTACACTGGCTTCTGAAAAAGTATCCCAACTTGTAAGCGGTTTATTGTGATCCAAGAGAAAAATACAACTATCCCGTACAAACCAGAGGCAGAACTAAGTAGATTGCCACCAATACTACTCACCGCACCGCCTCAATCGGCCCTTCCGCACTCCCACTGATGAACTGCTCCAGATACGGATCGCCCGAGGCATCCATCTGTGCCACAGGACCGGTCCATTGAATCACCCCGTCATGCAGCATCGCCACGTTGTCGGCAATCGCACGGACGGAACTCATGTCGTGGGTGATGGTCATTGCGGTGGCGCCCATCTCGGTCACGATCTCTCGGATCAGGTCGTTGATGACGCCCGACATGATCGGGTCGAGGCCGGTGGTGGGCTCGTCGAAAAAGATAATCTCGGGCTCGGCGGCGATGGCGCGGGCAAGGCCCACACGTTTCTGCATGCCGCCGGACAGTTCCGATGGATACAGATCGGCCACTTTGGCGCGCAGGCCCACACGGCGCAGTTTGTCGATGGCGATCTCGCGTGCTTCGTCCACCGGGCGTTTCAGCGACCCGCGCAGCAGGCGGAAGGCGACGTTTTGCCAGACGGGCAGCGAGTCGAACAAGGCACCGCCCTGAAAAAGCATTCCAAAGCGCGCCAGAAAGGCGTCGCGGTCGCCTTTGGATGCGTCTTTGCCGTCGACATAGATATTGCCACTGTCCGGTGTGATCAGCCCCAGAATACACTTGAGCGCAACAGACTTGCCCGTGCCCGACCCGCCGATGATGACCATCGAGGTGCCCTTGGGGATCTCAAGGTTCATACCCTGCAGGACATGGTTGTCGCCAAAGGCTTTATGTACGTTCTCCATCCGGATCATAGCGAGAAGAACACCCCCGTAAGCACGAAGTTGGCGGCAAGGATCAGCACGGCGGCGGCCTCGACCGAGCCTTTGGTGGCCCGGCCCACGCCCTGCGCACCGCGGCCTGAGGTCATGCCGTAATAGCAGCCCATAATGGCGGCGATCATGCCGAATACCGCGCCCTTGACCAAGGATGAGACGATGTCGCGGGTTTCAAGGAAATCCACGGTGTTCTGCAGATAGGCCGACGGGTTAAAGCCGAGGTTCTGGGTCGCCACGACATACCCTCCGGCGATGCCGATGATGTCGCCGACGCCGACAAGCACCGGTACTGTGATCAGCGCGGCCAGAACGCGGGGCGCGGTCAGATATTTCATCGGATGCGTGGACAGGGTGACCAGCGCGTCGATCTGTTCGGTCACTTTCATCGTCGCGATTTCCGCCGCGATTGATGACGTGACGCGGGCGGCGATCATGAGACCGACCAGAACAGGGCCAAGTTCACGCACCATGCCGATGGCGACGATCTGAGGCACCACCGCCTCGGCGTTGAAACGTGCGCCGCCGGCGTAGATCTGCAGGGCCAATGCGCCGCCAGTAAAGATTGCGGTCAGCCCGACCACCGGCAGCGACAGCCAGCCGATGTTCAGCAGGGCCATGCCGAATTCACGCGGATAAAACGGCGGGCGAAAGATGTGCGAGACCGCATCCAGGGCGAACAGGGCAACCCGACCAAAGGCGGCCAGAACGGTCAGCACCGTCCGGCCAAGCCCGGCGAGCGCGGCAAGAGGGTTCATTCCACGTAGCCCCGTGAATACCTGGCGCCCATCGACGTCAGGATTTCATAGCCGATCGTGCCCGCCGCTTCGGCCAAATCGTCGACGGTCTGGTGCCCGTTGAGAATGCGGAGCCGGTCCGGTTCATAGTCGAGGTCGGTTACGTCAACGGTGATCAGGTCCATCGAGATGCGGCCGACGACCGGGCAGGGGTGATCGCCTGCGAAGGTGTCAATCCCGCCACCGATTGCGCGATGCAGGCCGTCTGCGTAACCGGCTGAAACCGTGGCGATCTTGGACGGGCGGCGCGCAGTCCATGTGTTGCCATAGCCAACAGTCTCGCCCACAGCGACGTCGCGGACCTGAATGACTGGCAGGTCCACTGTCACGACGGTCTTGGCCTCGGCAAATGGCAAGCCGCCATACAGGCCGATACCCGGGCGGCAGAAATCAAAATGGAATTCAGGGCTAAGCAATGTGCCACCTGTCGCCGCCAGAGAGCGCGGCGCCTGAATACCGTGGGTCATTTCCCGGAACGCATGCAATTGCTGCTGGTTCATCGGATGGTTTGGTTCGTCAGAGCAGGCCAAATGAGACATGACGACCTTGGGATTCAGCGGCAGGGCCTTATGGCGCAACTCGGCCCAGTCGGCGCGCTCCAGCCCCAGCCGGTTCATTCCGCTGTCCAGCTGTATACCAAATGGATGATCCGGCAAAGCTTCGAAGTGTCGCTGAAACTGCGCCGGAGAGTTGATCAGCGGCGTCAGGTCATGCTGACGCAAAAGATCGGCGTCGCCCTCCATATGACCCGAGAAAACGGCAATCAAAGGGCCAGGACCTAACGCGTCGCGCACGGCAACGCCTTCTTCGGCGGCGGCAACAAAAAACTTGCGTGCGCCAGCTTCGGCAAGGGCGCTGGAAACCGGTCCGGCGCCCAGACCGTAGGCATCGGCCTTGACCACGGCGCCGGTTTCGACACCCGTCTTCGCGTCAAGCGCCCGCCAGTTCTGGGCGAGCGCCATAAGATTGATCGTCAAACGTGCAGTACTCATGCCCCGTTCATGACATCGCAACGCTGCAGGTCAAGAGGGAAAGCCTCAATTTCCAGAGGGTTTGTGCGCGTCATAAGCTGCTTCCAGCTCACCCCTTAGAAAATCCGCAAACAATAAGGGCTCAAAGCGGGGTTCCCCGGTTCCGGGCAAGGGTTCGATCATTGTATTCACATGAGGATCAAAGAAGAACGGAACGCTATATCGTTCACGACCGGAACGGTTGATGACGCGGTGCGGGGTGGACAGAAGCCGCCCGTTGCTCATCCGGTGCAGCATATCGCCGACATTAACGACAAACGCACCGGGACGGGTGGGCACGTCGACCCAGTTACCGGCAGGCGTTTTGACCTGTAAACCGCCCACATTGTCCTGCGACAGCAATGTCAGGCAGCCGAAATCCGTGTGCGGGGCCGAGCCGAAAAGATCGTCGGGGCTGGCATCCGGCTGGGGTGGATAGTGAAGCAGGCGCAGCCAGATCGTTGGTTCATCGAAGGCGTCAAGCGTGGAAGTATCCGCAACATCAGCGGCCTGCAGGGCGATCCTCATCAATCTGCGGCCCAGATTCGACATCTCGTCTGTATAGACCTGCAACGTTTCGCGGAACCCGGGCAGATCGGGCCAGCGGTTCGGGCCTGACAGATAGACGTCCGGGTCGGCCTTTTCGTCCTCGCGCATCATCATGAAGCTTGCGGACTGGTTTGGTTTGGTAACATCCGCCAAGGTTGAGTTGACGTCCGTGGAAGTGTTGATCGGGATGTAACCGCGATGGCTGCGGTCAACGGTGATCGCCATCTTGTTTTCCAATGGCAGCGCATGGAACCGCTGGGATGCGTCATAGACGGCCTCGACCAGAGCCGGATCTATGCCGTGGTCTTCGATATAGCCAAAACCGGTGGTGCCATAGGCCGCGCGAAACTCGGCGGCGATTTCGGAGTCGGTACGGTCACCCAACCGAATGACGGGGATTTCTGTGAATTCAGTCATGTCTTTCTCGCTTTGAATTGGATTGTCGCAGGGGCAGTTTGCGCCCCCGGGCTATCCGGCAAAGCGTTTCCGGCGGTGGCCGAAATGCCGCGCGAGAATTTCGCGACGCGGCAAAGGGGAAAGATACATCATCATGGGATGTTCTGTGCCGCAGCGTTCAAATCAGGTCAAGGGGATTGCGCGTCCCTAGGTAACAAAGTGAGATGCCGGGATGGAAACGATGGACATCGCCACTG
The DNA here is from genome assembly GCF_056537885.1 of Ruegeria sp. BJ6. Lineage (NCBI taxonomy): Bacteria > Pseudomonadati > Pseudomonadota > Alphaproteobacteria > Rhodobacterales > Roseobacteraceae > Ruegeria > Ruegeria sp. BJ6. The sequence continues at coordinate 500,276 of NZ_JBQFSG010000002.1, forward strand.
CTTTGATCCTGCTGCCAGTCGGCATTCTGGCCGGTGCCCTGAACGCTGTGGCCGGAGGGGCAACGTTTTTCACCTTTCCCGCGCTGATGGCCGTTGGCTTGCCGCCAATGACTGCCAACGCCACAAATTTTGTTGCCTTGGTACCGGGAAATCTTGCCGCCTTACCTGCGTTTCGGGTCGAGTTGAAAGCCATGCGCACTGCCATCCTGCCGTTTCTGTTCGTCTGCGGTGGAGGAGGAGTTATCGGGGCAATTGCTCTTTTGTGGTTTGGGAACAGTGTGTTCGAAGACCTTGTTCCTTGGTTGATGGGTTTTGCGACCCTTCTATTTGCAGTGGCGCCTGCCTTGCGTCGCCGAATTTCGGGTCAGGCGGCCGGAAAGGCCGTAATCTGGCCCACACTGTTTCTTTTCTCGGTCTACGGAGGGTACTTCGGGGCAGGGCTGGGGCAAGTTATGCTGGCGGCCCTTATCCTTGCGGGCTACGACGATTTTCATCGCGCCAATGCGCTAAAAAATGCTGTGGTTGGATGGGTCAGCGTTTTGGCCGTCGGAATCTATGGGCTTGGTGCGGCCATTGCATGGCCACACGCGCTGATCATGATGATTGGTGCAACGATAGGTGGATATGGCGGCGGGGCCGTGTCCAGACGCGTGCCGCAACAGGCCTTGAGGCTGATCGTGATTGCCTTTGGTGCGCTGCTGACCGGGTATTATTTTCTGACCGGTTAATAGCCTTCGATCTGACCGCCTTGCTGCCAGGGTTTCACCAGATTGCCAAATCGGGTGAACTGGGCCTCGAAGGACAGTTCGACCGTGCCGATGGGGCCGTGGCGCTGCTTGCCGACGATAACTTCGGCTTTAGCGTGCAGGCGTTCCATGGCCTGCTTCCACTCTTCCATCTTTTCCAGCTCGTGATCGCCGGGCTTTTCCCGCTCTTTGTAGTATTCTTCGCGGAACACAAACATCACCACGTCGGCGTCCTGTTCGATCGAGCCCGATTCCCGCAGGTCAGACAACTGCGGGCGCTTGTCGTCGCGGTTTTCGACCTGACGGCTGAGCTGGGACAGAGCAATCACCGGGATGTTCAGTTCCTTGGCGATGGCCTTCATACCCATTGAAATCTCGGCAATCTCGTTGACGCGGTTGTCTGCCATGCCACGGCAGAGCTGCAGATAGTCGATCACCAGAAGGTCCAGCCCATGCGTCCGCTTTAACCGGCGCGCCCGCGCGGCAAGCTGCGAGATCGGCAGGGCCGGGGTGTCGTCAATAAACAAGGGGCAGGCCTCGAGTTCCTTGGCGGCATCGACGAAGCGGCGGAACTCGGCCTCGGTCATGTCACCCTGACGGATCTTGTGGCTGGAAATCTCGGACGCTTCGGCCAGAACACGCCCCGCCAACTGTTCGGCGCTCATTTCGAGAGAAAAGAAGCCAACCACGCCGCCGTCAATCGCACCCTCGGTGCCGTCCGGTTTCAGGCCACGCTTGTAGGCTTTGGCGACGTTGAACGCCACGTTGGTCGCCAGCGAGGTTTTCCCCATCGACGGGCGCCCCGCAAGGATGATCAGGTCCGAAGGATGCAGGCCACCCAACTGCTTATCGAGGTCGGCCAGACCGGTGGAAATCCCCGCCATGCCGCCACCGCGCTGGTACGCTTCGTTGGTGACGTTGACGGCTTCTGTGACCGCCTTGAGGAAGGATTGAAAACCCTGTTCGGTCTGGCCCTGCTCGGATAACTGATAAAGCTGCTGCTCGGCCTCGACGATCTGTTCTTTTGGTTCGCTGGAAACTTCAACCCGCGCCGCCTTGTCCGAGATGTCCCGACCCAGCCGGATCAGCTCGCGCCGGATGGCAAGGTCATAGATCATCTGGGCGTAGTCATGCACGGCAAAGGCACTGATCGACGCGCCCGCCAGTTTGACAAGATAGGCGGGCCCGCCCAGTTCCTTAAGGCCCTCATCTTCGGCCATGAAGGATTTCAGCGTCACCGGCGAGGCCAGCGCATTCTTGGCGATGCGGGCAGCGGCAACCTCATAGATGCGGGCATGAACCGGATCATAAAAATGATCGGCCCCGATGACTGACGCAACCCGGTCATACAGGTCGTTGTTTGTAAGGATCGCACCCAGAAGCTGCTGCTCGGCCTCAATGGAATGCGGCATGGTTTCGGCATTCTGAATCCGAGCTGCCGCCTGCTCGATACTGCTGATCTCGTTCATTGCTGCTCTCACCGTCCCTTGGACAGAGGCCATAACGCGGCGCCATGAGTCGGCGCAAATTGTATGTTTTCTGGGGATATGCTGTGCATATCTCTAACTTCCCTCATATTGAAGGATCGAGGGGCATTGCGTCAACATATTGTGTGGGAAACGCCAGCCGAGGGCGAAGCGTTTCCGTTTTTGCAACAGTTTTCGTCACGTCAGGATTTGCGGGCTTCCTGCCATGCACGAGGGTCGTTCAGAAACGCCTGGACCCCATCCAGGGTTTCCTGATCGAATGATCCCTGTGCCTTGGCCTCGGCCAAAACATCCCACCAGGTGCAGAGGTGATGCAACTGAACACCATGATCCCCCAGTGTTTTTTCGGTCTCCGGGAAGATGCCGTAATAGAAGATCACGGCGGTGTGGGCGCAGGTCGCACCGGTATCGCGGATGGCATCGACAAAGCTGAGTTTCGAACCGCCGTCGGTGGTCAGATCCTCGACCAGCAGCACCCGCTCACCTTCGCTCATCGCGCCTTCGATGCGGGCGTTGCGACCGTAGCCTTTGGGTTTCTTACGCACATAGGTCATGGGCAGGGCCATGCGTTCGGCCACCATCGCAGCGAAAGGAATGCCTGCGGTTTCCCCCCCGGCGATGTTGTCGAACGCTTCGAAACCCGCATTGCGCATCACGGTGACGGTCAGGAAGTCCATCAGGGTCGAACGGATACGCGGGTACGAGATCAGCTTGCGGCAGTCGATATAGGTCGGGCTGGGCAGGCCGCTTGCCAGAGTGAATGGCTCGCGCGCGTTGAAATGCACGGCCTTGATTTCCAAAAGCATCCGCGCCGTGAGGCGGGCGATTTCCGTGGCGTCAGGGTAAGAACTGGGGATCATCGGTGTCATCCTTGAATGAAAGCGGTCTTCTTCTTGGTTCAAATTCGGCCGCCGGAGACCCAAAGCCCGGGCGCTTTCGCTGGAAGTTGGTTATCGCCGTCCGTATTTGAAAACGAAAAGAAGTCAGAGAGTTACACTCCAGTGCAGAGGGAAGCCTGGGTCGAAGACGGTCACGGGTCCATCATCGGTGTTGATCTTGTCGGGATAGGTCACGGGCTGGCCTTTGGTCAGCGTGATCGTTTCCTCGTTCACCGGCAAACGATAGAAGGCAGGGCCGTGTAGCGACGCAAATCCTTCAAGCTTGTCGAGCGCATCCACCCGCTCAAACATCTCGGCCAGTAGTGACATGGTGTTGGTGGCGGTGAAGCAACCGGCGCAACCGCATGCCATTTCCTTGTTGGCGTCGGTATGTGGTGCGCTGTCCGTACCAAGGAAAAACCGGGTATCGCCCGATGTTGCCGCAGTCAGCAGGGCCAGCCGGTGTTCTTCGCGTTTGGCAACGGGCAGGCAGTAATAGTGCGGCTTGATCCCGCCAACGAGGATGTGGTTGCGATTGATGATCAGGTGATGGGTCGTGATCGTTGCACCCAAATCGGATTCGTTGGACCTGACGTAGTCGACGCCATTCGAGGTGGTAATGTGCTCCATCACAACCCGCAGCCCCGGAGTGGCCTTACGGATGGGGTCAAGGACCCGGTCGATGAATACCGCCTCGCGGTCGAAAATGTCGATTTCGGCGTCGGTCACTTCGCCGTGTACGCACAATGGCAGACCAATCTCGGCCATCTTCTCGAGCACGCCGCGCACCTTGTCGAAATCGCGCACACCTGAGGCCGAATTTGTTGTCGCCCCGGCAGGATACAGCTTTACTGCCTTGATCAACCCAGTGGCGTGGGCGGCGGCCATATCTTCGGGGTCCGTGTCCTCGGTCAGGTACAGGGTCATCAGCGGCTCGAACGTCATGCCGTCGGGCAGCGCGGCCAAAATACGTTCGCGATAGTCGGCAGCCTGTGCGCCAGTTACCACGGGCGGCACCAGATTGGGCATGATGATCGCGCGCGCGAAATGGCGTGCGGTTTCGGGCAGAACGGCCTGCAGCATGGCGCCATCGCGCAGATGCAGATGCCAGTCGTCGGGGCGGCGGATCGTAAGGCTGTGGGTCATGGCGCATCCGCTAGCACAGCCTGTGCGGGCGGGAAAGTCCCGTCAGTGAAACGCGGTCGATTTGTCCATCTGATCAAAGAAAGGCGCGCGTCAGGGTTGCCAACTGAACAGTCAGGCGTAAATCCCCGAAAGATCACGGACTTGACGTCCGCTCGCCGCCGTGACCTGTTGTGCCAAGGGAGAAACCATCACATGACGCAACCACAAACCATCGACGCCGTGCAGGAATTGCTTGGTTCACAAGGCTATGTATGCGGCAGGGCGCTGGCCACGGTTGTGTTCCTTTCGCTCAAGCTTGGCAGGCCGTTGTTTCTGGAGGGCGAAGCAGGGGTAGGCAAAACCGAAATCGCCAAGGCATTGGCCGCTGGTCTTGAACGCCGGCTGATCCGGTTGCAGTGCTATGAGGGGCTGGATGCGTCTTCGGCCGTTTATGAATGGAATTTTCCGGCTCAGATGGTGGCGATCCGAACCGCTGAGGCTGCGGGAGGTGCTGATCGCGCCGCGCTGCAAACCGAATTGTTCTCGGACGAGTTTCTGGTGGAACGTCCGCTTTTGCAGGCCATGCGCCCGGATGAGAATGGCGCACCGGTTCTGCTGATTGACGAGTTGGACCGCACCGACGAACCGTTCGAGGCATTCCTGCTGGAGGCGCTCAGCGATTTTCAGGTGACGATTCCCGAACTGGGAACTGTCCACGCCCCTGAGCCGCCAATCGTGATCGTGACGTCCAACCGCACACGCGAAGTGCATGACGCGCTTAAGCGGCGGTGCCTTTATCACTGGGTCGACTATCCGGATTTCGACCGCGAAATCGAGATCTTGCACGCCCGCGCACCAGAGGCAGCCGAGACGCTCAGCCGCGAGGTGGTGGCATTTGTCCAGCGACTGCGTACCGAGGATCTGTTTAAGAAGCCGGGTGTTGCCGAAACCATCGACTGGGCAAAGTGCCTTTTGGCACTGGATGTCATCAACCTTAGCCCAGAGGTGATCGGAGACACGCTTGGCGCGATTTTGAAATATCAGGACGACATACAAAAACTGCAAGGGTCCGAGGCAAAACGCATTCTGGATCAGGCTAGGCAAAATCTGGAGACCGCATGAACTTTGTCGGTGAGCAGGCAATTTCTCGTGCGACTAGAGTTACAGGGCGGACTTGCTGGTTTGCAGCTGTTTTGCTTTTTTCGCGAGAATTTGGTTGGGTGGAATTTGCGGATGGCCAAGTTGGGCCTTTGAAATTTGGCAAGTCTCACTTGGATGGCGCCTTGATGATATTCGCATTGTTTGCTGTTTTCGCTCACACCGTGCAGTGGCTAGGTGATCTACGCTCCTTTCAAGGCTGGAACATAGCCGGGCGAAAAGTGGTCGGTCTCCAATACTTGAATGATAAGAACTCAAAATCAAAGCTTGAAGCCTTTGGGCAGGATTTGGATAGGGTTCTCAAACTTGACGCAAACGATGAAAACAAAATCTTAAGGGCTCAGTCGGCCTTGGAAGCACTAGAAGCATACCTTCCGGATTTTCAAAGGACAGTTTCTAGCTTTGGTCGATTTGCTGTATTTTATTGTTATTTCTGGCATTACTATATTCCTGTTGCTACGGTGATAACTGCTGTCTTACTTGCTTTTTGGCTGCGTGGGTGAAGCTGGGAAATGGCAGAGCAACTTCCGCTGGATATCCCCGAAGACCCCAAACTGGCGCAGAACATCACCCATTTTGCACGTGCCTTGCGCAAAGCGGGTCTGCCCATCGGCACGGGTAGGGTGGTGGATGCAATCCGGGCAGTAGAGGCGGCGGGATTTACCGAGAAAGAGGATTTCTTCTGGACGCTGCACGCCTGTTTCGTTAGCCGTCCGGAACATCGCACCGTATTTGCTCAGGTTTTTCGGCTGTACTGGCGCGATCCGCGTTATCTTGAACATATGATGTCCATGATGCTGCCTGCCATTCGCGGCGTGCAGGAAGAACGCAAGGCGGATGCCGGGGAAAAGCGCGCAGCCGAGGCGTTGCTGGATGGGGTCGAACGGGATCTTCCCGACATTCCGGAACAGGAGAACGAAGAAACCGAGCTGGATATCGACGCCTCTCTGACCGCCTCGACCGAAGAGCGGTTGCGAAAGCTGGATTTCGAACAGATGAGCACCGAAGAAGTTGCGCAGGCCAAACGCTTGCTGGCACGATTATCGCTTCCGGTAAAGCCCATCGAATCCCGCCGCGGCCAGGCCAGTCATCTGGGGCACCGGATCGACCGCGCCCGGACCTTGCGCGCGGCCATGCGCCAGGGAGGGGAGTTGCGGAACATTGCGCGGATGCAGCCCAGACCGCGCTGGCCCAATCTGGTGGTGCTGTGCGATATCTCTGGTTCGATGAGCCAATACAGCCGCATCATCCTGCATTTTCTACACACCGTTTCAAACAACAAGGGGGCGGGATGGGCCCGGGTCCATGCGTTCACCTTTGGCACGCGGTTGACTAATATCACCCGCCATCTGAACCAGCGCGACGTTGACGCGGCGCTGGCTGCCGCCGGATCAGAAGCGCAGGACTGGGAAGGTGGAACTCGGATCGGAGAGTGCCTGCATGACTTTAACCGTGACTGGTCGCGGCGCGTCATGGGGCAGGGGGCCGTCGTGTTGCTGATTTCGGACGGGTTGGAGCGTGGCGATACGCAGAGCCTTGAACGTGAGATGGAGCGTCTGCATCTGTCCGCGCGCAGGTTGATCTGGCTAAATCCGTTGCTTCGGTGGGATGGGTTCGCACCCAAAGCCAAAGGCGTCGCGGCCATGCTACCGCATGTTGACAGTTTCCGCGCGGGACATTCGATCGCTTCACTGGAAGATCTGGCGGCTGCTATTTCGGCCCCAGATGATGTGGGTGAGAAAGCCCGACTGATGGCCGCGCTTTCCCGTTAGAGATTAAGACAACTGCTTTTCGTTGCACTCGCGGGCCATTTCGATGGCCTTGTAGGTGCCGGTCAGATCGACGGTAAAGCCGAACTCTTTTTCAGGAAAAACAGCCATGACTTTTTCCTTGGCCACAGCATCGACAAAGCTGGGGTCGTCAGTCAGGACATATCCACCAGAATATCCTTTGGTGATATTTCCGCGCATCCCGGTTGCCTCACCAACATAAAGCTGGTCGCCCAGCAGGATCGCCACGCCTTCCTTCTCGCCTTTTTTGATGTCTGTCTTGGCCTTTGTGAAGACGCCGACATAAGCTACGGCGCGATCTTTGGTCAGGCCCATCTGTACAACGTTTTCAGCGTCGTCGACGGCCTCGATCAGGCAGGATTTCTTTTCATTATCTATGAAGACCTTCCAGCCTTCGACCTCTCCGTAGCGCTCGAAAGTGTCGGCCCACGCCGAAGTGGATGCCAGAAGGCCAAGTGCTGTGCCAATCGCAAGAAAACGTTTCAAGTCATAGTCTCCGTTTTAAAAATTTCCCAACCATGCAAGCGCTTAGCGCCTTTGGTCATCGGCAAGCTAGGGTCGAAACCCCTTACAATCAATCCTTTGTGTTTTTTGAATGTGACTTTGATCTATGTCATGCGAGATTTGGAATATGTAATGTATTCCGAAAACAGAATGTAACCTCGCCGAAAGGACACCTCATGCCTCTGAACTGGAAAATCGGAGGGCTGTTACTGGGATTGGTCTTCTTTGCTGCAGTCCTGCTGGTCAAGCCGATCGGCGTATCGACGCAGTTCGTGATTCTGGATGGCCTCCTTGCTGATACAGTTAACCCAGACTTCGTGACGACAACCGACGAGGGCGGATACACATCGAGCAATGCGTATCTGGCCAAGTCGAATGGAAAGTATGCCAAGTCCGTCTCGAACCCTCTGAATTATTCGTTTGTATTTGTGATTGCGATGATGATCGGAGGTTTGGTCTCTGCGAAGGTGCGCGGCGGTATTTCAAGCAGCGAACGCCAGATACCGGCCCTGTGGCGCGCCAATTTCGGGGACAGCCCGGCCAAACGGTATGCGGCGGCATTTCTGGGTGGGTTTGTAGTGCTTTACGGCGCCCGTCTGGCGGGTGGCTGCACCTCGGGCCATATGATGTCGGGGATGATGCAGACTGCGGTCAGCGGATACATCTTCGCAGCCGGAGCATTCGCCGCAGCCATCCCGGTTTCTCTTTTGATGTTCAGAAAGGAGGCGTGATCCATGACCTCGATCCTTCTTGCACTGGTGATCGGAGCGGCCTTTGGCGCGGTTCTGGATCGCGTTGGTGCCTCTAACCCATCCTACATTAACTCGATGTTGAACCTCACTAACCTCAATCTTGCCAAATCGATACTGTTGGCAATTGGCGTGGGCTCGGTCCTTATGTTTGGCGGCCAGATGCTGGGTTTGGTTGATGTGGGGCATATGTCGGTCAAGACAGCCTACGCGGGCGTCTTTTTGGGGGGAGTTTTGCTGGGGGCCGGCTGGGCCTTTTCCGGCTATTGTCCCGGCACCGGTTTGGTTGCCGCCAGTTCGGGCCGCAAGGATGCGCTGTTTTTCATAGCAGGCGGACTGTTGGGAGCGGCGGCTTACATGATTTCTTATCCCTTTTGGAAATCAACCGGGCTTCTCAACAAAATCGCTGGCGGCAAAGTCACCTTGGGAACCGTTCCGGATGCGGATTATGATGGGCTGACGGCAATTCCCGGTGATGTTCTGGGCATTGTCCTTGGCCTGGCCCTGATCGCAGTTGCATTTGCCTTGCCGGGGCGCCTTGCAGGGCGTCCATCGCAGCCTCAGCCAGCCGAATAGGCACAAGAATGCGCGCGGCAACTCGCGCTATCATGTGCCGCGCGTTGCGGCCCGGCGATCCGTGTTCCCGCCGGGCCGCTTTTCATTGCGCCAAACCTCCCTATGTTGATCCCAGACATTCCCGGAGGGTTCCATGGATCGATTCGACAGCAGCCCCGAAACCGCGCTGGACTGGTACCGCGACGGAACCGGTGCAGCACTTGCGACCGTTGTCGAAACCTGGGGCAGCGCGCCCCGGCGGGTGGGAGCGCAACTTGTTGTAGGTGGTGATGGGCGGATCGAAGGTTCCGTTTCAGGCGGCTGTGTCGAAGGCGCGGTCATCGTCGAAGCGATCGAAGCCATAGAGGAGGGCGATGCCCGGCTACTTGAATTTGGCGTCAGTGACGAAGACGCATTTGCCGTTGGGCTGGCCTGTGGTGGAACGATCCGCGTGCTGGTTGAGCCTGTGGGATCCGTCCTGCCGGAGGCTATGCTGGCAGAACTGGTCGCAGCCCGAGCCAACCGTGAGCCATTAGCCTATGAGGTTAACATTGAGACCGGGAAACGAGCCCTGCGTCGCAATGCTTATTCGGACCGTTTGAGGGCCGATCGATCCGGCTTCGAAGAGGACGGGCAGACATTTGTCGCTGTGCATAATCCTCCACTACGTTTGATCGTTGTCGGAGCGGTTCATATTGCGCAGGCGCTGGTTCCGATGGCACGGATCGCGGGCTATGATCCGGCGATCATTGATCCGCGCGAGACCTTCGCATCGAACGCGCGCTTCCCCGGGGAACGCATTCTGACGGATTGGCCTGACGAGGCTGTGGCGCGCTTGGGGTTGGATTCGCGGACCGCGCTGGTGTTGCTGACCCACGATCCCAAGCTGGATGATCCCGCATTGCAGGCTGCTCTGAGTGCCGGAGTGTTCTATATCGGAGCGCTGGGGTCTAAGAGAACGCACGCCAAGCGCGTGGACCGGATGAAGCAGGCCGGTTTCTCGGACGAGCAAATAGCGCGCATTCATGGTCCGGTTGGTCTGGATATCGGTGCTGCTGGACCATCGGAAATTGCCGTTGCCATTTTGGCCGAGATGACCGCCGTTTTGCGGGGTAAAGCATGAAATTCGGGCCTGTTCCGGTTGATGAAGCCGAAGGGGCAATTCTGGCTCACTCTATCACGGTTGGTGAGCAGAAGATCCGAAAGGGCGTAATGCTGGACGCCCGGCATATCACGAAGTTGATGGCCGGGGGCGTTGCCGAAGTCATAGTGGCACGAATGGAGTCCGGCGACTGCCACGAGGATGAAGCGGCCGGGATGCTGGCCAAAGCACTTGTGCCCGAGCCCGAGCAAGTAAACCTGCACGTGACCGAAGCGTTTACGGGCCGGGTGAATATTCTGGCTGACGGGCCGGGTGTTGTGGTTCTGGATATCCCGGCGATCCAGCAATTCAATCAGGTGCACCCCATGATCACGGTGGCCACGGTTCCGCAATATCAGCAGATGGGACCGCGGGGCATGGTGGCGACGATCAAGATCATTTCCTATGCCGTACCTCGGGCGGACGTATTGCGGGCCGCGAATCTGGCGCGTGATGCTGTTCGGCTGATACCGCCGGTTCACAATACGGCGGGCCTTGTGGTCACCGATATCCCGGGTGGGCCGTCCAATGAAAAGGGCATTGCAGCGATCCGGACCCGGGTTGAGGCATTGGGCATGGATTTGTGCGACGTTCAGGTTGTACCTCACCGAATTCCTGATCTAGCAAGGGCGATTTCTGATCTGAAAGGCGAGGTTGCAATGATCCTGACCGGTTCAGCCACGTCCGATCCGGCCGATATTGCGCCAACTGCTGTGCGTGCTGCGGGCGGCAGTGTCGACCGGTTCGGAATGCCGGTTGACCCGGGAAACCTTTTGTTTCTTGGCGCTCTTGGCGAGCGACCGGTCATTGGTCTGCCCGGTTGCGCACGCTCGCCCGCGCTTAACGGTGCTGACTGGGTTTTGTCCCGGGTGGCCTGCGGCATTGAAACAACTGGCGCAGATATCGCCGGCATGGGCGTCGGGGGATTGCTCAAGGAAATTCCCACCAGACCGCAACCGCGCGCGGGCAGGGTAAAGTGACGCAACGGCATTTTTGTCCGTCAGACCCAGTGCCATAGGTTTAAAAAGTCGGGCGCTGCAGTCGAAGGAAAATTCGGTAAATATTTTTGTTCTCAAACGAATTTTCCCATGTTTAACTCAGGGCCAAGGGAGAAAATCAAAAGGGAGGATCTCATGACACAGGTCTCAATGACCGTGAACGGGAAGGCCGTGACCGGGGATGTCGAAGGCCGGACCCTGCTGTCCAGTTTTCTGCGCGAACATCTATCGCTGACCGGAACTCATGTCGGTTGCGATACGGCCCAGTGCGGTGCCTGCGTTGTTCACGTAGATGGCGAGGCGGTCAAATCCTGCAACATGCTTGCGCTCGAGGCTGATGGGGCTGATGTCGGGACGATCGAAGGACAGGCCGACGAAGATGGGTCGCTGAACGTGATCCAGCAGGCGTTTCAGGACCACCATGGCCTGCAATGCGGATTCTGCACACCGGGCATGGTGATGAGCGCGGCAGCGCTGCTGAAAGATAACCCGCGCCCGACCGAGGCCGAAATTCGCAAGTATCTTGAGGGCAACCTGTGCCGTTGCACCGGATATCACAATATCGTCAAGGCGATCATGGCCGCATCCGGTCAGGACGTGAGTCACATCGCCGCCGCGTAAAGCGGCCACAGAGAATTTTCTGAGAAAATTCTTTTCCAGGGAGGAGAACAAGCAATGCCCAAAGACAGTGGCATCGGAGCCAGTTCCAAGCGCCGCGAGGACGTGCGCTTTCTGACCGGAGCAGGCAACTATACAGACGACATTAACGTTCATGGTCAGGCGTATGTCCATTTTCTGAGATCAGATATGGCGCATGGCCGTATCAAGAGCATTGACACTTCGGCGGCCGAAGCCATGCCGGGGGTTGTGCGGGTGTTTACCGGTAAGGACTTTGAAGGCGTGGGCGGGATGCCCTGCGGCTGGGAAGTTGCCGACCGTCACGGCGCGCCGATGCAGGAACCGCCGCACCCTATTCTGGCGCAGGGTAAAGTGCGCCATGTCGGCGATCCGATTGCAGCAGTGATTGCGGACTCGCTGGAGCAGGCGCGGGACGCTGCCGAGGCGATTGACGTGGACCTCGAGGAACTGCCCGCCGTAATGGATATGAAGGCGGCAGCTCAGGAGGGTTCCACCCTTGTCCATGACGACCTAAAGAACAACATCTGTTATGACTGGATGCTGGGCGAGGCGGACAATGCCAAGGTGGACGAAGTGTTCGCCAACGCGGCGCATGTCACCACGCTGGAACTGGTCAATAACCGTCTTGTTGCCAACCCGATGGAGCCCCGCGTGGCGGTGGCCGAATACAACAGGGGCACTCAGGATTATACGCTTTATACCACGTCGCAGAATCCGCATGTGATCCGCCTGCTGATGTGCGCCTTTGTTCTGGGTTTGCCTGAACACAAGGTACGCGTGGTGGCCCCGGATGTCGGCGGCGGCTTTGGAACAAAGATCTTCCATTACGCCGAAGAGGCGTTTTGTACCTTTGCGGCCAAAGCCTGTAACCGGCCGGTGAAGTGGACATCCAGCCGCAGCGAAGCATTCATGTCGGATGCGCAGGGCCGTGATCATGTGACCAAGATTGAACTGGCGCTGGATGCGGATAACAATTTTGTCGGCCTACGTACGGATACCTATGCCAACCTTGGTGCGTATCTGTCGACCTTTTCCAGCTCGGTTCCCACCTGGCTGCACGGGACATTGATGGCAGGCAACTACAAGACGCCGGTCATTCAGGTGAACGTGAAGGCGATGTTCACCAATACTGTCGCTGTCGATGCTTATCGCGGTGCCGGACGGCCCGAGGCGACCTATCAGATCGAGCGTGTGATCGACAAAGCCGCGCGTGAGCTGGGCGTTGATCCAATAGCTTTGCGTCGGCAGAACTTTATCACTCAGTTCCCGTATGACACTCCGGTGGCGTTGACTTATGACACCGGCGATTATAACGGAACGATGGATAAGCTGGAGCAGGCTGCGGATCTGGCAGGTTTTGCCGGTCGTCGTGCGCAAAGCGAGGCCAATGGCATGCTGCGCGGTCTGGGCGTCAACTGCTATATCGAGGCTTGCGGCATCGCGCCATCGAACATCGTCGGCATGCTGGGCGCGCGCGCGGGTCTTTATGATGCGGCGACCGTTCGGGTGAATGCGACCGGTTCAATCAGTGTGATGGTCGGGGCGCACAGCCACGGACAGGGACACGAAACTTCGTTCCCGCAGATTGTCGCGGACATGATCGGTATTGACGAGTCGATGGTCGAGATTGTGCATGGCGATACGTCCAAGATTCCCTTTGGCATGGGCACCTATGGGTCCCGGTCGCTGGCGGTCTGTGGTTCGGCCATGGTCAAGGCGACCGAAAAGGTCATCGACAAGGCCAAGACGATTGCCGCGCACCTGTTGGAAGCCTCAGAAGCTGATATCGAGTTGAAGGATGGCCAGTTCACTGTGGCGGGCACCGACAAGTCTGTGGCCTGGGGGGACGTGACCCTGACAGCTTATGTTCCGCATAACTATCCGCTGGAATTCACCGAGCCGGGGCTTGAAGAGACGGCATTCTATGATCCGGCGAACTTTACTTACCCAGCGGGTGCCTATGCCTGCGAAGTCGAGGTTGATCCGGAAACCGGGCAGGTCTCGATCGAAAAGTTCACGGCGGCGGATGATTTTGGCAACATTATCAATCCGATGATTGTTGATGGTCAGGTCCATGGTGGCATCGGTCAGGGCATCGGTCAGGCACTGCTGGAGAACTGTGCCTATGACGAGAATGGTCAGCTGCTGAGTGCTTCGTTCATGGACTACGCGATGCCGCGTGCGGATGACGTGCCGTTCTATGGTGTCGATCATTCCAGCCAAACGCCATGCACCCACAATCCGCTGGGCGTGAAAGGCTGTGGCGAGGCCGGAGCAATCGGGTCACCGCCGGCTGTGGTCAATGCGGTGGTCGACGCGCTGCAATCGGGAGGCAAGGCGGTCGATCATATCGACATGCCAGTTAGCCCGTCACGTGTTTGGGCGGCAATGAACAGCTGAATGAATGCTGAGAGGCTGGGGGCAATGCCCCCAGACCCCCAGAGTATTTATAGCCAGATGAAGAACGGATCGGTGTTCTTCGGAAAGGAAGTACGAAATGTACAATTTCGAGTTTGAAAAACCGGCGACGATTGCGGATGCAGCCGCGGCGCTAGGAGGGGAGGACGTGCAGGCGCTGGGAGGTGGTCAAACCCTGATCCCGACGCTGAAGCAGCGCCTGGCGGCGCCGTCTAAACTGGTTTCGCTGAGTGGGATCGCGGAGATGCAAGGCGTCTGCGTAGAAGATGACGGTTCGTTGGCCGTTGGCGGGGCAACAACCCATGCGACGGTTTCCGCTGAAGCCGCCGACAAGTATCCGGCGCTATCGGAATTGGCGGGGCACATTGGTGATCCTGCCGTGCGTAATCGGGGAACACTGGGTGGTTCGCTGGCCAACAACGACCCTGCGGCGTGCTATCCCGCCGCGACTTTGGGGTCCGGGGCGACAATCATCACCAATACGCGCCAGATTGCTGCGGATGATTATTTTCAGGGAATGTTCACGACGGCTCTGAACGAGGGTGAAATCATCACCTCTGTTCGGTTCCCTGTGCCGCAGGCGGCAAGCTATCAGAAGTTTTTGCAACCGGCCTCACGCTTTGCTCTGGTTGGGGTATTTGTGGCTCGGTTCGCGGATGGTGTTCGGGTTGCGGTAACCGGTGCCAGTGAAGATGGCGTGTTTCGCTGGTCCGAGGCCGAACAGGCCTTGGCTAAGGAATTCCGGCCTGATGCACTGATGGGGCTGCAGATCAACCCGATGAACATGATTGGCGATCTGCATGGCAGCAAAGAATACCGTGCGCATCTAGTCAGTGTTATGACGCGCCGCGCAGTCGAGGCTATCGGCTGAAGAACCGCTTTGTTTCTTGCGAACCCCGGTTTAAAGCCGGGGTTTTTTTGTGAAAAAAGAACAAATGTTCTTGACTGTATGAATTGAAAACGCCCTCTTGCCGCTGCAAGTGTCCCGGATGAACTTTGAACAGGGCTTGCGTATGTTTGATGCCGTGGAAATTTCAGCGCTGAAGGATCAAGAGAACGGTAGGGTAAGGCAACCTTTCATTCTGGTTGCACCCAATGGTGCGAGGTGGGGACACACCGATCACGCAGCGTTGCCGGTTGGGACAGAAGAAATCGTCCGGACTGCGAAATCCTGTCTTTTGGCGGGCGCTCAGGGGCTTCATCTGCATGTCCGAGAGGAAGATGGCGGACACAGTCTGGATTCCGGGCTGTATCGGGAAGTTATCCGGGAACTGGGGGGTGCGGTTCCTGATTTGCAAATTCAGATAACGACCGAGGCGGCAGGGATTTACGACGTGCAGGCACAGCTCGATTGCCTGAAAGGCGTCCGGCCTGCTTGGGCATCGATATCTGTGCGGGAAGTTGCGCGGTCACCGGAACTGGCGGATCGTATCTATGGCCTTTGTGAAGATCAGGGTACCCGGGTGCAGCATATTCTGTATGACGCGGATGATGCGATTCAACTAAAAGACTGGCAGGAACAGGGCATCGTTCGGGCGCTTCAGTCCGAACGGCTTTTGGTTCTTGGGCGCTATTCCGAGGGGATGGCGTCGTCGCCCGGTGATCTGGACCGGTTTCCGGCAAGCCGGGACAACTGGATGGTGTGCGCCTTTGGGGCGCAGGAACATGCCTGTTTGCTGGAGGCGGCCAAACGGGGCGGAGATTTGCGGGTTGGATTCGAGAACAGCCTGACCGATGCTGACGGAAATCCCTGGCCGGACAATGCCTCTTCGGTCGCGGCACTGACAAGCGCGCTTGAAAGGAATTTGAAATGAGTCACGTATTTCCACGCCATACCAAATCGGTTCTTCCTGTCGCCGCAGGCGGGGATGGATGTTATCTGATTGATGCCGATGGCAAGCAGTATCTGGACTGTGGTGATGCTGCGGTGTCCTGTCTCGGTCACTCGAACCCGGCGGTGATCAAGGCGGTTCAGGAACAGGTAGAGAAGATCGCGTTTGCACATACCGGTTTCATGACGTCGGAGCCGGCGGAAGAACTAGCGGACCTGTTGATCAAACATGCGCCGGGGGATCTGGACCGTGTATATTTCGTGTCCGGTGGGTCCGAGGCGACAGAGGCTGCGATCAAGCTGGCGCGGCAGTACTTTCTTGAGACCGGCCAGCCAGAACGGCGCCGCGTGATTGCGCGTCGGCAAAGCTATCACGGCAATACTTTGGGGGCGCTTTCGGCTGGAGGGAATGAGTGGCGCAGGGCACAGTTTGCTCCGCTTCTGATCGAAATGAGCCATATCGCACCCTGCTATGAGTATGCAGAAAAGCCTGATGGTGAGAGCAGTTTTGACTATGGTCAGCGTGTCGCCAACGAGTTGGAGGCCGAAATTCTGCGTCTTGGTCCGGACACCGTAATGGCGTTCATGGCTGAACCGGTGGTCGGCGCGACGCTGGGTGCCGTACCGGCGGTTGAGGGGTATTTCAAGCGCATCCGTGAGATTTGCGATCAATACGGCGTGCTGCTGATATTGGACGAAGTTATGTGCGGCATGGGGCGCACGGGGCATCTGTTTGCTTGTGACCATGATGGTGTGGCGCCGGATATTCTGTGTATCGCCAAGGGGTTGGGCGCCGGATATCAGCCGATTGGTGCGATGTTGTGTACTGGTAAGATTTTTGACGCGATCCGGGATGGATCGGGGTTCTTTCAGCATGGCCACACCTATATCGGTCACCCTGTCGCAACGGCGGCTGCCCTGGCGGTAGTTCGGGAATTGACAGGCCGTGATCTGCCGGCACGCGCAGGTGTCATGGGGGAAAAGCTGCAATCAGCGTTGGTAGCGGCCTTTGGCCAGCACCCGAATGTGGGTGATATCAGGGGCAGGGGGCTGTTTCGTGGTGTGGAGCTGGTGGCTGATCGCGAAACGCGGACGCCGTTTGACCCGTCATTGGGTGTTGCTGCCAAGGTCAAGAAAGCGGCAGTAGCTGCGGGGCTGATTTGTTACCCGATGTCCGGCACGCGGGACGGCAGAAACGGCGACCACATCCTTTTGGCGCCGCCGTTCATCATCGAAGATGCTCAGATTGATGAACTGGTCACCAAGTTGTCCGGCGCAATATCCGAGGCTCTGCCTGAGTAGCTCGCTAGAGTGCCGGGGATACTCTCGGAGACGCCGGATTCTCAGGTTTCGGCGCGGGAAAGATCCAGCAGGAATACCTTGTTCGGGTATGCCTGATCCTGGATGCGGAAATGCGTTGTTCCTGCGTCGGTGAACCCCTGCGAATGGTAAAAGGCTATTGCGGGGGTGTTTTCTGAGTTGGTGGTAAGCCAGACCGATGGGGCAGAAACGGTATTGCAATAGGCAACCGCAGACAGAAGTAGCTTTTTGCCTATTCCTTTGCCGTGCTGGTTGGGCCGGACATACAGTGTCTGAATTTCGGTCTCCGACGGTACACCTGCAGGTGCTGGGCAGTTGCGCGAGACATGAATAAAGCCTTCGATCCCATCGTGGCCTTCTGACACAGCCAGAAAATCGTCGCCCGAAGCGATAAGGTTTTCGAACCGGGATGCGGTGTATTCGGACAGAACGTAGTCCGCGAAGAAACCGCTGATGCCCTGGCGAAGGTAAGTCCCCAACCACACCTCGATACTGAGTGCCGCTAGACTGCTGGCGTCGCCTTTGTTCGCATCCCGGATTGTCACTTGAGGCTACCTGTCAATTAGTACTGGAAACTGGCGAAACCGTTCATGAACGGATGAAACGAAATCTGATAAAAAAAGCCCCGCCTTTTGGGTGCTGGCAGGGCTTCGTCTGTTTATCAAGGGATGGGCTATTTCTGCGGCAGCGGGCCGATCATCATGATCATCTGACGGCCTTCCATCTTCGGCATGTTTTCGACTTTGCCGATTTCCTTGATGTCTTCGGCGACACGTTCCAGCAGTTCGCGCCCGAGATTTTGGTGTGCCATCTCGCGGCCACGGAACCGCAGCGTGACCTTTACCTTGTCGCCGTTTTCCAGAAACTTGACCACGTTGCGCATCTTGACGTCATAGTCGTGGGTGTCGGTGTTGGGTCGGAATTTGACCTCTTTCACCTCGATGATCTTTTGTTTCTTGCGCGCTTCGGCTTCGCGTTTTTGCGTTTCGTATTTGAATTTGCCGAAATCCATGATCTTGCAGACAGGAGGATTGGCATTCGGCGAGATCTCGACAAGGTCCAGACCAGCCTCATCGGCAAGTTGCATAGCTTTGGCGGGATGAACCACCCCGACATTTTCGCCTTCTGCGCCGATCAGGCGGATTTCGGGGGCACGGATCTTGTCATTGACGCGCGGGCCAGTATCTCGTTGCGGCGGCGCGTTGTGAGGTCTGCGGGCTATGGGTTCATTCCTTTGATAATTGCAGAAATTCGAGGCTGGAATTTAGACTGGCGCTCAAAGCGTTTCAAGCGCCATCCGCATTGGGGCGCCTGAAAATCTTGGGAATCGCATCGGTTTTTGCCGGTTGAGCACCATCGCCCCCAACCGGCAAGGCAGTTCAGCCGACAAAAGCCTTTTCAATCACGAATTCCTTCGGGTCCGAGTTTGCGCCTTCACGCAGGCCGAACTCTTCCAGAATTGCTTTGATATCGTGGTTGAAAGCGAGCGAACCACACACCATCGCACGATCAGTTTCGGCCTGAATGCCGTTTTCGATGCCAAGGTCGGTAAAGACAGTGCCGTCTTTCAGCAATTCGGTGATACGGCCCATCTTCGGGCTCTCTTCGCGGGTTGTTGTCGGGTAATAGCGAATCTTGTCGGCGAAGCCCTCGCCGATCAGTTCGGCCAGCAGTTCGTCCTGACGGATGCTGTCAATCAACTGACGACCATATTCCAGTTCGGCAACTTCGCGGCAGGTATGGGTGATGATGACCTCGTCATAATCCTCATAGGTCTGCGGCTCGCGCAGCAGAGAAGCGAAGGGGGCAAAGCCGGTTCCGGTGGCAAAGAACCACAGACGTTTTCCGGGCAGCAGCGCGTCATGCACCAGCGTGCCGACGGGCTTTGGCCGCAGGATGATCTGATCGCCCGGCTTGATGTGCTGCAGTTTCGAGGTCAGCGGGCCGTCCTGCACTTTGATCGAATAGAATTCAAGTTCCTCGTCCCAGCTGGGGGAGGCGATGGAATAGGCACGCAGCAGCGGTTTGCCGTTGTCGCCCAGCAGGCCGATCATCACGAACTCGCCCGAGCGGAAACGCAGGCTGGCGGGGCGCGACACCTTGAACGAGAACAGGCTGTCGGTCCAGTGTTTCACGTCCAATACTGTTTGAGCGTCCGGCAGGACGGGGGCTTTGACGGCGGTTGCTTCGGTCACGGATTTCATCTCTGTCATCGTTTCACTGCCGATCAACTAAACCGGCATCTCCGTTTAATCTTTGATTCAAGTCAGGAAAAGGGGGCAGATTGCCCCCATCCCGTCACAAGCTGGCGATCGGCGGAATTATCCGCGCAGGCGGGCCTGATAGTTGTGACCCTGCCAATTGGCGCGGGCCAGCCATTGATCTTCGGGCTGGCGGGCTGCCAGAGCATGATCGATTTCAACTTCGTCAAAGCCGCTGCGGCGCGCCATGGCGTATTGATCCGCCAGAACGTGGCCTTTGGCCCGCAGACGACCGGTGAACCCCTTGAGCCGCAGCGTGCGCGCGATCGTAAAACCGCGTCCATCGGCGAACGAGGGGAAATCCACCCGCACCATTTTCACGCCGCCCAGACGATCCACCAGATCATCCGGGTCAGTATCCGAGGTCACGTCCAGCGCAACCACGTCATTGGCGGCATCGTCAAGCGTGACATAGCCGTCGGTCCAGTCATCAGGGGCAAACCCCTCATCCGTTACGATTACGTTCATGTTTTCTCTCCGGCGCGCACCATCTTGCCATCGACAAAATGAATGCCGCATTCTTCCTTGTTCTGGTCGCGCCAACGTCCGGCGCGGGGGTCTTCGCCCTCTTTGACCGGTGAGGTGCAGGGCGCACAGCCGATCGAAGGGTATCCTTTGGCCACCAGCGGATGCCGGGGCAGGCGGTTTTCGTCCATATAGGCGCGCACATCCTCGGGCGCCCAGTGGGCCAGCGGGTTGACCTTGATCCGGCCTGTACCGTCCTCGACTTCAAAGAAATCGAGCGCGGCGCGTGTGCCCGCCTGAAACCTTTTGCGACCGGTGATCCAGCCGCAATACCCTGCCAGCGCCCTTTGCAACGGAAAGGTCTTGCGTAAATTACAGCAGGCGTCGGTATCGCGCAGCCGCAGGGCTCCGTAGGGATCGTCACGCTGCACATCCTCGTCATCCGCGCGGATGATCTGGACATTCGTCAGCCCCAGCCGTTCGCTGACCTCCTGCTGGTAAGTCAGCGTTTCGGTAAACAGCATCTGCGTGTCGATGAACAGGACCGGCGTTGCCTTGTCGACCACCGCTGCCATGTGCAGCAACACAACCGATTCTGCCCCAAAGCTTGAGACAAGCGCCAGGTTATCCACCGCCTCCAGCGCGCCATGCATTACATCATGGGCGCTGTGGTGGCGGAACCGGGCATTGAGCGCCTCGACCTTTTCGGTCAGTTCACGGCGGTCCTTGCCCAGTTCGGTCTGGATCAGGTCAAGCGGCATTGGCCTGTGCCTCGGGGTAGAGGGCCGCCTTGAATGGCGCCATACCCAGACGACGATAGGTTTGCAGGAATGTCTCTTCAGGTCCTTCGCGGTGTTCGAGGTAGGCTTCGACCAGACGCTCAACCGCCGGGACGATTTCGTCATACGAAAAGCCGGGTCCAGCACGTTCACCAATGGCCGCGGTTTCGGTTCCGTCACCACCCAGCGTGATCTGGTAGTTTTCGACGCCTGCGCGATCCAGACCCAGGATGCCGATGTGACCGACATGGTGGTGGCCACAGGCGTTGATGCAGCCCGAGATCTTGATCTTCAACTCGCCGATATCATGCTCCAGCTTGAGGTTCTCAAAGCGGGTTGCGATTTGCTGCGCAACCGGGATCGAGCGGGCGGTCGCCAGTGCGCAGTAATCCATGCCGGGGCAGGCGATGATATCGCTGATCAGGCCGATATTTGCGGTGGCCAGCTCATGCTCTTTCAGCTTCGCATGGATCGCGGGCAGGTCCGATTTGTGGACATGCGGCAGGATCACGTTCTGCTCGTGGCTGATGCG
Organism: Ruegeria sp. BJ6; assembly: GCF_056537885.1. Taxonomy (NCBI): domain Bacteria; kingdom Pseudomonadati; phylum Pseudomonadota; class Alphaproteobacteria; order Rhodobacterales; family Roseobacteraceae; genus Ruegeria; species Ruegeria sp. BJ6. Next base: position 521,652 of record NZ_JBQFSG010000002.1, read on the forward strand.
CAGCTCGTCATAGGCGAACTCTTCAGCCAGATCAGCCATTACGCGCATCTGCTCGGCAGTCGCATCACCCGGCGTCTGGCCGTGCTTCTTGATCGAGATCGTGACGATCGCATGATCCGCGTTCTTATGCGGCGCGATGTTGGTGTCGACCCACGAGCGGAAGACCGGATCGTTGGTGTATGCACTCTCGAACGAGGCAACCGAACCTTCACGGAAGGTGGGCGGAGCAAAGTGGCCTTTGATTTCCTCCAACAGGTTCATATCCGCGCCTTTGAACTGCGGGCGGACCTTCAGGAAGCGCTCGTTCACCTTTGCGCGGATCGCGTCGATGCCATGCTCGTGCACGGTGATCTTGATGCGCGCCTTGTACTTGTTGTCGCGGCGGCCGATCTGGTTCCACACGGAAACTGTGGCTTCGAGGTAAGCCAGCAGGTCGTCAAAGGCGACGAACTCGGACAGCTCTTTGCCGATCATCGGGGTGCGGCCCAGACCGCCGCCCACGATGACGCGGGCGCCCAAAACGCCGTCACGCTCGACCAGTTGCAGGCCGATGTCATGCGCCTTGATCACGGCGCGGTCATTTTCGCTGCCGGTGATGGCGATCTTGAACTTGCGCGGCATGAACTGGAATTCAGGGTGGTCGGTGGACCACTGGCGCAGCAGTTCGGCATAGGGGCGCGGGTCGGCGACCTCATCCGCGGCGGCACCGGCGAAATGGTCCGCCGTCACGTTGCGGATGGTATTGCCCGAGGTCTGGATGGCGTGCATGCCAACCTCGGCCAGCGCGTCCAGCATATCCGGCACGTCGTTCAGTTTCGGCCAGTTGTACTGGATGTTCTGACGCGTGGTGAAGTGGCCATAGCCCTTGTCCCACTTTTCAGCCAGCAGGGCCAGTTGGCGCATCTGCGCGCTGTTGAGCGTGCCATAAGGAATGGCAACCCGCAGCATATAGGCGTGCAGCTGCAGATAAAGGCCATTCATCAGGCGCAGGGGCTTGAATTCATCCTCGGTCAGCGAGCCGTCAATGCGGCGCTCGACCTGCGCGCGGAACTGCGCGTTACGTTCTGCCAAAAATGCTGTGTCGAACTCGGAGTAGCGATACATGATTAGCTGTCCTTAGTTGCAGCCCCGAACCTTGGGGCCTTGAAGGGGAGAGAGAGGGCCAGAGGTCAGGCCCGGGGCTGCGGGGAAGTTTCCTGTTTGCCGTGGGCATAGTTGGACGGACCAGTCCGGCGGAAGTCTTCCCGGAAATGGGTGGGCTCGGGGCCATTGTCGCCGGCAACCGCGTCGGCCAGATAGGCACCGACGATCTTGCTTGCCTGACGTTCGGCATCCAGCAGGCGGACCTGCGCGTGGGCTTCGTCGGTGATCAACTCGGCCTCGGACAGCTCGCGCGACCAGCGGTCGTCTGCGGTCAGATAGACAACGTCACCTTCCAACAGGTCGTTGGCGGTTACCACTTTGGGGGTAAAAGCGCGGGCCATCAGGCGTGCTCCTTCTTGAATTCGGTCAGGGCCTGAGCCGCCTGTCGCGGAGCGAGGCCATAAAAGGTCAGGGTGGGGCCGTCCATTTCGGCGGCGTTCAAATCACTGGGCAGCTGGTCCAGCGTGGTGGTCAGAATGCGTTGATCGGAGCGCGTGGCGTTTTCCACCAGCGTCACCGGCGTATCCCGGTCGGCGCCGTGCATGATCAGTCGACCCTGAATAAAGCGGGCAGATTTCTTGCCCATATAGATCGCGGCCACCGAACCGGGCCTCGCCAGTGCGGTCCAGTCGTGATCGGCAAAGCCTTTCATGTCGTGGCCGGTCAGAAAGCGAACCGAGGAGTTGCGGCCGCGCCGTGTCAGGCTTTGGCCAATTCCCGCAACAGCCGCCGAAGCCGCCGTGATGCCGGGAACGATCTGCCATGGAATGCCTGCGGCCTCGACTGCCTCAATCTCTTCATCCAGACGCCCGAACACGGTCGGGTCGCCGGATTTCAGACGCACCACGCGCTGGCCCTTCAAGGCGTATTTTACCAGCAGGGCGTCTATGTCTTCCTGTTTCCAGGATGGGCCGAAACCGGCTTTTCCAACATCTAGCAGAGAGGCATTCTTGCCAGCCAGTTCCAGAACCTCGGCGCTGATCAGGCGGTCATGCAGCACGACATCAGCGCGCCCAAAGGCGTTCAGCGCCTTGAGCGTCAGCAATTCCGGATCGCCGGGACCCGCGCCGACAAAGTCGACGTGCCCAATGCCATCATGTGAATGCGTAAGCTGCATGTTTCGTCTCGGGTTGGTTTGACTTGATCTGCAATATAGGAAATATTCCCTACCAACCGCCATACTGGCGCTTAAATAAGAACATACGTTCCAACGTTGCCCTGCAAAGGGACGCTGGTTTCAAATGAGAGGTAAAAAGGGAATGTCGGTTCGGATAGATGACACAGATCGGAAAATTCTGGCCGAGCTGCAGAGGGATGCCAGCCAGTCTCTGGATGAAATCGCCTCGCGTGTGAGCAGTTCGAAGACCCCTGTCTGGAATCGAATCCGCAAGTTGAAAAGCGCCGGCGTTATTGGTCAGCAGACTGTTCTTCTGGATGCCGAAGCGCTGGGTTTCGAAGCGACGTTCTTTGTCCTTATACGTACCTCAGAACACGAGGCCGAATGGCAGCAACGCTTCCTAAAGGCGCTGCGTGATCGACCCGAAGTGCAGGAGGCTCATCGGCTGGCTGGTGACATCGATTATATTCTTAAAGTGCGGGTAAAAAATGCACGTGCCTATGATGCTTTTTATCAGGCTCTGATTTCCGAAGTCAGGGTGCACAATGTAACCGCACTGTTGTCGATGGAGGAAATCAAATCGACTACGATGCTGCCTCTGAACGCGCTGGCTGAGGCATGACGTTTGCGTAGGAGGGCGTTGCCCCCGTTACCCATGGCTACTCTCCGGGTTTGATGATCAGAGTGAAACCTGCAATCTGGTCAATCCGTGGAAGTGATAGCTGTCTGCGTATTCCGGTTCTGACGCGAGCCGAAGCGACGGGCAGCGCTCGAACAGGATTGGCAGAGCTATGCGCATTTCCAATCTGGCGAGTGGTGCGCCGACACAGAAATGCAGGCCTCCTCCAAAACTCGTATTGGTTTGAATGTCCCGAGCCGGGTTGAAGGTACTCGGATCAGCCCAGATTTCAGGATCACGGTTCGCAGCACCCAACAGCAAGGCAACCTGGTCGCCGCGTTGAAATTTGTGGCCGAAAAGTTCAGCATCTTCATAGGCGTAGCGGGTGAACATATGAAGCGGTGGATCAAACCTCAGTATCTCTTCAACCGTTCTGTCTATGCGATCAGGCCTGAAAACCCGTGCGTCGGCACCTGTTTCCAGCAGAGTTTTGACGCCGTTTCCAATGGCATGAACCGTCGCTTCGTGCCCGGCGTTCAGCAGCAAAATGCAGGTGGAGATCAGTTCTTCGCCAGAGAGTTTTTCACCTTCCTCCTCGGCGGCAATCAGTCGGGTTATCAAATCGGGGCGCGGGTCATTTCTGCGATGATCGACGTAGCTGCGCAGAAAATCCGCGAATTCTTTTGACACCTGGGCGGCATCGTCCTCGGTTTGTCGCGTTCGGCTCGCCTGGTACATTGAGACCATTGCGTGCGACCAGCGAAGCAATTGTGGCGCCTTGTCTTCGGGAACACCCAACAGGCGGCAGATGGTGACTACCGGAACTTTCGTGCAATAGGCCTGCAACAAATCAAATTCCGTATCCGGAAAAGCGTCGATCAGCTGATGGCATAGTTTTTCGATATCGGACGCAAGTGCCGAGATAGAGCGTGACGTGAACGCCCGAAGAACCAAACCGCGAAGACGGGTATGGCGCGGTGGTTCCGCTTCCAGCAGGGAATGCGCTTCGATCTCCAGCCATGGGGAGAGATGTTTGGGCCCCTCGGATGCGAGTTCCTTCGGAACTTCGCGCCCAAAGCGTTTGTCCCGAAATAGCGCCTGCACCGCCGCATGCGAGGCCGCTGCAGGCATGTTGTATTCGGGCCAGAAGAATAGTGGGCCCGCATCCCGGGCCTTGGCGTAGAATTCGTAGGGATGCTGAACAAATGACGGGTCTGTCGGGTCTTGGCTCAATCTCTTCATGCACGCAGACTTGCCATGAGGCGCCGTGAATGCAAGACCCATAGTCATGCGTCGCGTTTGGACAATTGCTGGATTCCTGCTGGCTGTCGGCCTGCTGTCGTCTGCCGTCTGGTCTTATGGCTATCGGCAGGCACTTAATCAGTTGAGCGAACAGGCCGAGGCCGATCTGGAACTGGCCTCAGACGGGTTGAGCCTGCAGTTGCAGGTTTATCAGGAACTTGCCGTATTGATGGCTGATCACCCCGGTTTACGTGGACTGATCGATCCTGAAAGACGGAACGACGCGCAGGCGCTTTTGCTGGAAGTTGCAGACAAGACTGCCGCAATCGATGTTCTGTTTGCTGACAACAACGGGCAGGTGCTGGCCTCGGCGCAGGGTGTGAGGGCCGGAACGGTTGATAACGATCCAGCCTTCAGGCGTGCCATGCAGGGCGCGCTTGGAAGCTCGCACGGGATTCTGCAATCCGAAGGCAACCGGATATTTTCATATGCCGCGCCCGCATTTGGACCGGATGGCCAAATATTTGGCGCTTTGATGATGGTTGCGGATATCGAGGATGTTGAGCGCACTTGGCGCAGCAGTACCGAAGCTGTCTTTTTTGTCGACAGGCCCGGCCATGTGTTTATCACCAATCGATCCGAGCTCTTGTTCTGGAAACGACCGGAGAATGGCATTGGATTGGCGCCGTTGGACCGAGACGCGCCAGAATTTGCATCCGGCTATGTTGGTCAGCATGAAATCTGGCGGCTGGGTTGGGGGCCATATCTGCCAGAGCGGGCGTTGCATCTGACCCGCGACCTGCCCGTAATCGGAATGACGGGCGAAGTGTTGATGGATGTGGCACCGGCACGTCGGCTTGCGGCGTTACAGGCGGCGGCGGTCGCCGCGATCTGCCTTGCCTTTGGCGCTTTTTTGTTTCTTGCGATGGAGAGACGACGCTCGTTAGCTGATGCGAACGCGGTTTTGGAAAGCAGGGTAGCCCAGCGAACCCGCGCTCTGACGGCCGCGAATACCGCATTGCGACACGAGGTTGCGGAACGGCAAGAGGCTGAGGCAGCGCTGAAGCGGGCGCAGGCTGATCTGGTGCAGGCTGGCAAGCTAAGCGCTTTGGGGCAGATGTCGGCAGGCATCAGTCACGAGCTAAACCAACCGCTGATGGCGATCCGCCAGTTCGCGGATAACGGTGCGGCCTTTCTGGCACGTGGAAAAGAACAGAAGGCTGGTGAGAACCTAGGCAGAATTTCTGAAATGGCGACCCGTATGGCACGGATCATCAAGAATTTGCGTGCTTTTGCCAGAAATGAAAGCGAACCCATGGGCAAGGTCGATCTTGTGCAGGTTCTGAACGCTGCGGTTGAGCTGACCGAGGCGAAGCTTCGCGCAGACAGCGTGGCACTGGATTGGACACCTCCGGAAGGTCCGGTTTTTGCATGGGGAGGAGAAGTGCGACTGGTTCAGGTTTTCGTCAACCTGATCAATAATGCTGCCGATGCGATGGAAGGGCAGGTCGGCAAACGCATTTCCATAGAGCTCCGAAATGGTGCCCGGTTGACGGTTTCAGTGCGCGATACCGGACCGGGGATCAAGGACCCCGAGCGGATGTTCGAACCGTTTTATACCACCAAATCTGTCGGTGCCGATGAAGGCATGGGGCTTGGTTTGTCGATTTCTTACGGGCTGGTGCAGAGTTTTGGGGGTGAGATTCGGGGCGCAAACACCACGGAAGGTGCGGAATTCACCGTTGAACTTGACCCGTACAGAGAGGACGAGGCCGCATGATCCGTAAGGTTTTACTGGTCGATGACGACGCAGCTGTGCGAGAGGCGTTGAGCCAGACGTTGGAACTGGCGGATTGCGACCCGGTTGCCGTCGGTTCCTTCGTTGCGGCCAAGGATTACATCAAACCTGACTTTCCCGGCGTAATTTTGTCTGACATGCGAATGCCGGGCCGCGACGGGTTTCATCTTTTGTCCTATGCGACGGATGTGGATTCCGAGCTTCCCGTTATTCTGCTGACGGGTGAGGGCGATATTCCGATGGCCGTGCAGGCGATGGGGCAGGGTGCGTTCGACTTTCTGGAAAAGCCGTGTGCGGCATCCGATTTGCTTGCCGTGCTCAATCGTGCTTTTGCCGCCCGGGCGCATGTACTTGAACAAAGGGCGTTGAAACATGAGCTGGAACGCGGAGACCCCGCAGCGCGGTTGCTTTTCGGCTTATCGCCTCAGGCCGAGGATTTGCGCGAGCGGGTGCGCAATGTGGCCCCAACGCAGGCCGAGGTGCTGGTAACCGGCCCCCCGGGCAGTGGTATTTCGAAGGTGGCCGAAGTGGTGCACCTGATGTCGCCCGTCGGACAAGGGCCGTTCGTGAAGCGATCGACAGCCGGTCTTGAGGCGGCGGAACTGGCTGAAATTTGTGAGGATGCCTCTGGCGGTTCCCTGTTTCTGGACGAAGTGTCTTCGATGCCGGAAGCGACGCAGTACGCGGCGCTGGATCTGATCGAAAAGGGAGCAGATGCCCGCATCATCGCGGGTACAACGGCGGATCTTGGGCGTCTGGTCGCGGAAGGTTCTTTCAATGCCGAGCTGTTCTATCGCCTTGATGTCATGCGGGTGCGAATTCCGTCTCTGGCTGAACGTCCCGAAGATATTCCGGTGATTTTTCGGCAGTATGTATCACAAGCGGCCGAGCAGGCTGGCATTGCTGCACCAGAGGTTACGCCCGATCATCTGGCAGAGTTGATGGCCCAGGAATGGCCGGGAAATGCGCGATCACTGATGTCCGCCGCGATGCGCTTTGTGCTGGGTATGCCCGAAGACGTTGCACAGGCAACCGATCTTGGTTTGGCCGAACAAATGGCGAGGGTAGAGCGATCTTTGTTGATTGCTGCACTCGGCCGTCACAATGGGAAAGCGTCGGCAGCGGCCAGCGCGCTGAAATTGCCGCGGAAAACGTTCTACGACAAGTTGGCGCGATACGGAATTCGGCCCGAAGATTACAAGCGTTGACGTATCGAAATACTCCGACCGCAGGGGCGCTTGAACCCAGAGGTCACCGGTATTCAGCCTGATACTCTTCCGAAGCAACTTGTAATCGGCTGATTCGGTTTCGCGATTCGAAAACCGTGCGAAAATCCGCACAATGTAGCTTGGGACTGTGCGGAATTTCGCACACCTCAAATTCCATGTTTGAAATGCAGATTAAATAACTTCCATACAGAACTGATATATAAAAGAATTTTTACTCCCTAAGCTTCCGAAAGCAAAGTGTTGAGCGAGAAGTTGTGATTCGCTTCACTCCGCTCATCGCGACGCCGCAACTGGCGAATTGCAGTACGTCTCAAAATCTGGGGAGGAAAGAAATGAAACTTTTGACAACCGCAGCCACCGCTCTGGCACTGTCTGTTACCGCTACTGCCGGTATGGCGGCATGTGACGACGGTGAGATCGTGGTCAAGTTCGCGCATGTGACGAACACCGACAAGCATCCCAAAGGCATCGCAGCATCTCTGCTGGAACAGCGCGTCAACGACGAGATGAATGGCGTGATGTGCATGGAGGTGTATCCGAACTCGACGCTGTACAACGATGACAAAGTGCTGGAGGCGATGCTGCAGGGCGACGTGCAACTGGCCGCGCCATCTTTGTCCAAATTCGAAAAGTTCACCAAGCAATTCCGTCTGTTCGACCTGCCGTTCATGTTCAAGAACATTGAAGCGGTTGACGCATTCCAGGCGTCGGATGACGGGCAGGCAATGAAGGACAGCATGCAGCGTCGTGGCCTTCAGGGGCTGGCATTCTGGCACAATGGCATGAAGCAGATGTCGGCCAACAAGCCGCTTATCGAGCCGACGGACGCAAATGGCCTGAAATTCCGGGTTCAGTCCTCGGACGTTCTGGTGGCCCAGATGGAAGCCATTGGTGGCAGCCCGCAGAAAATGGCATTCTCGGAAGTATATGGCGCTCTTCAGCAGGGTGTTGTCGACGGGCAGGAGAACACCTGGTCGAACATCTATGGCAAGAAGTTCTTTGAAGTTCAGGATGGTGTGACTGAAACCAATCACGGCATCATCGACTATCTGGTGGTGACCTCGGTGGACTGGCTGGACAGCCTTGACCCCGAAGTGCGTGAGCAGTTCTTGACCATTCTGACCGAGGTGTCCGAGACACGGAACAAGGAAGCCTTTGCCGTGAACGAAGCGGCCAAAGCCTCGATCACTGATGCGGGCGGTATCATTCGCGAGCTGAATCCCGAACAGCGTCAGGCCTGGGTCGATGCGATGAAGCCGGTCTGGGACAAGTTCGCTGGTGACGTGGGTCAGGACAAGATCGACGCCGCACAGGCAATCAACGCCGGGTACTAAGCCCCGTAACAGGCGTAGCAGTCCGGGGGCTGGGGAGTAACACGGACGAGCACGCCGGGCGGGCCGCTACAGGCCCGCCGCCTTTAATAACTCATAACATTGCGGGGATATTCAGATGTCTGGTGCGAAATCCGGCCCGTCAGGGCTGGGCGACCAAATCGAAGAAACTCTGATCGCGTTGCTTCTTGGCCTGATGACGGTCGTCACTTTTGCCAACGTTATCGCGCGGTTTGTGTTTAATTCCAACATCCTGTGGGCGCTGGAACTGACCGTTTTCACCTTTGGCTGGCTGGTTTTGCTTGGGGCGTCTTACGCGGTCAAGAAACATGCGCATCTGGGTGTCGATGCCATTCTGAACTTGCTTGCACCGGGTCCTCGCAAAATTATGGCGCTGGTTGCCGTCGCCTGTTGTCTTGTGTTTTCGTTGCTGATGCTCAAGGGCACCTATGACTATTGGGCTGTCTTCGCAGATTTACCGCCGACTTCGGGGCGTTGGTTCCCGACGGGGTTTGATACCAGCGCGCGCAGTCAGAGCTTTTACGAGGTAGACGATATTCCGATGGTCGCACCGCTGCGCTTTCTGGAAGACCTGATCAACTACGGCGAAACCTACGAAAAGCTCCCCAAGGTGGTTCCGTACTTTGTGCTGCCTCTTTCGATGTTGTTGCTTGTCATTCGATTTGCGCAGGTCGGTCTGCAGATTTTGCGGGGAGAAACCGACCGGATCGTCGCCAGCCACGAAGTCGAGGACGAACTGGAACAGGTTCGCGCCCAGCAGGGAGAGCATGACTGATGGACGTTGTCATCCTGTTTGCAATGGTCATCGGCCTGCTGATGATCGGTGTGCCGATCGCGGTTGCGCTTGGCCTGAGTTCCACCCTGTTCCTTCTGGTCTATTCGGACAGTTCGCTTGCCTCGGTCGCAGGTACTCTGTTTGAGGCGTTCGAAGGCCATTTCACACTGCTTGCCATTCCATTCTTCATCCTCGCGTCGTCCTTCATGACGACAGGCGGGGTTGCGCGACGCATCATCCGCTTTTCGATTGCCTGCGTCGGTCACTTGCCGGGCGGTCTTGCAATAGCAGGCGTGTTTGCCTGTATGCTGTTCGCCGCGCTTTCGGGGTCTTCTCCGGCGACTGTGGTCGCCATTGGCTCAATCGTCATCGCTGGTATGCGTCAGGTCGGATATTCCAAGGAATTTGCCGCAGGCGTGATCTGTAACGCCGGTACGCTGGGCATTCTGATCCCGCCCTCTATCGTGATGGTCGTCTACGCCGCAGCGGTCGAGGTCTCGGTCGGCAGGATGTTCCTTGCAGGCGTCATTCCCGGCCTGCTGGCGGGGCTGATGCTGATGGTCACCATTTATGTCATGGCCAAGGTCAAGGACCTGCCAAAAGGGGACTGGAAAGGTTGGAGCGAGATTTTTGCTTCAGCGCGCGAGGCCGGTTGGGGTCTGTTCCTGATTGTCATCATTCTTGGCGGCATCTATGGCGGCATCTTTACACCGACCGAGGCCGCAGCCGTGGCCGCCGTCTATGCCTTTCTGATCGCCAGCTTTGTCTACAAGGATATGGGACCGCTGTGTTCCGAGGGTGATGCGCCGAACATTCCGCTGGTCAAAAAGCCTTATGCACTGGTCACGGCATTTTTCCACCCCGATACCAAGCACACGCTGTTCGAAGCAGGCAAACTGACTGTAACGCTGCTGTTTGTCATCGCGAACGCGCTGATCCTCAAGCATGTGCTGACGGATGAGCAGGTGCCACAGCATATCGCCTCGGCGATGCTGTCGGCTGGTTTCGGTCCGGTCATGTTTCTGGTGGTGGTTAATGTGATCCTGTTGATCGGCGGCCAGTTCATGGAACCTTCGGGCCTGCTGGTCATCGTCGCACCGCTTGTATTCCCGATTGCCATCGAGCTGGGTATCGATCCCATCCATCTGGGGATCATCATGGTGGTGAACATGGAGATCGGGATGATCACACCTCCGGTCGGCCTGAATCTGTTTGTCACGTCCGGTGTAGCGGGAATGCCAATGATGAGGGTCGTTCGCGCCGCACTGCCATTCCTTGCGGTACTGTTTGTCTTCCTGATTATGGTGACCTACATCCCGTGGCTTTCGACGGTGCTGCCCAACGCAATCATGGGGCCGGAAATCATCACCAATTGATCTCCGAGAAATAATGAGACTGCCGGGCAGTTCATGCCCGGCAGTTTCGTTTTTTGTAGGCTGGTCCCCCATCCCCAAATATTCCGCGCTTTTTCATGTCAAAACAAAGGGCTGGGCAGGGGCGGTACGGACAGCTAACCTGCTGCTAGAATAAGCAGAACGTTGGTGAAACTTTATGCTGAATGAAATCGACGAATTATTGTTGCGCGTCGCGTATGGCGAGGCAAAGACCGGATTTGACGAAGGCGGGTGCCCGATCGGATCAGTCTTGGCGCGTAACGGTCAGGTGGTGGCACAAGGCCGAAACCGACGCGTTCAGAATGGAGATCCCATTGCTCATGGTGAGATGGATGCCTTGCGAACGGCGGGGCGGCAAAAGACCTATCGCGATACGGTTCTGTATACCTCTTTGTCCCCCTGCATGATGTGTGCCGGAACAATTGTTCAGTTCGGGATACCGCGCGTCGTCATTGGAGATACCCAAAATTTCGGCGGCAATGAGGATTTCCTGCGTTCGAACGGGGTCGAGGTTGTTGTTGCCGACGACCCCGACTGTATTGCGTTGATGAAACGGTTTATCGAAGAAAAACCCGAACTGTGGGCCGAAGATATTGCCGAATAGGCGCGTCAGACGGATTCTAGGGCGTTCACAATCTCAGAAAAGTCAGCAGCCTTTAGGCTTGCACCGCCGACCAGTGCGCCATCGACATTGTGCACAGCAAATATTTCGGCAGCGTTGTCCGGCTTGACCGATCCCCCATAGAGCAATCGAACGGAACGCCCAACACCTTCGCCAAAGCGGCGTTCCAGCCGAGCGCGGATAAAGTCATGAACCTCGCCTATCTGGTCAAGTGTCGGCACTTTGCCCGTGCCGATGGCCCACACAGGTTCATAGGCGATCACAAGGTTCTCTCCAGTCGACTGGTCGGGGATCGAGCCCGACATTTGCCCGCCGATGATATCCAGCGTGTTGGCCGCTTCGCGCTGTTCCAGGCTTTCACCGACACAGATGATCGCGGTCATGCCTGCGTTCATGACGGCCTTGGCCTTGGCACGGACGTCCTCGTCCCGTTCTCCGTGGTCTTCGCGCCGCTCGGAATGGCCGACAATAACTGCGTTTGCACCGGCATCGCTGAGCATGTCGGCGCTGATATCACCGGTATGTGCACCCGAAGCAGCGGCATGGCAATCCTGACCGCCAACAGAAACAGAAGTTTCACTCAGGCTTCTTGCCGCCCGATCCAAAAGGGTCGCCGGAGGACAGATCAGTATGTCGATGGATGGGGAAGGGTGGTTGCGGGCCAGCGCATCCAGCTCTCCGAGGGCTGCGCTTACACCGTTCATTTTCCAGTTACCTGCCGCCAACTTGCGCCGCATTCGACCGTCCCTTTTTGAGTTTCGTGTTTTGTAACCCGATAACATCCGACAGGGTCAGAGACAATCGCAGGCACCTTCATTCAGCCGAACTGATGCGATATTCGGTCGGCATATGCAATCTGGAGTTTTACGTCAGAACCCATCGGGAAGGTTACTGAATACCCGGACTTTGATCAGCTTCCTTGAACTTGATGGACTCGCCGCAGCCGCAAGCATCCACCACGTTGGGGTTTTTGAATTTGAAACCGGACTCGAGCAATGAAACCTCGTAATCGATCTCGGTTCCGAAAAGGAACATCTGTGCCATCGGTGCGATCATGACGCGCGCGCCGTCCTGCTCGACAACTTCGTCGTGCGGGTCGGACTGATCGACATATTCCATGGTGTATTCCATTCCGGCGCAACCGCCTTTTTTCACACCGATACGCAAGCCTGCATGGCCGCCCTTGTTCATCAGGCGGATAATCTGCTCTGCGGCCTTGGGCGTAATGGTCACGGCCTGTTTGCCGGGAATGCCGAACATCGTGTTCTCCGTTTTCGCGCGTTGCCAACAATTTAAGGCCGACTTGCGGCGGGCTCAAGGGAAGTTGGTCAATCAAATACACCTTTTGTTAGGTTCAGGTGCCGAACTGCACTGTTGTTTCACACGTGCAAGTTCTTGCATCCCGATCCTTTCACCCGATAGGCTGCCGGTTGTTGACCATTCATTTAATTCAAATCACCGGATTATTTGGTGAAAAAGGGGAACATCGTCATGAGGCTGAAGCCTGTTTGGAACTTTACGGGAAAAGCAATCCCGGCCATTTCCTTTTTGCTTGTTTTGGGGATGCAAAGTCCCGCGCTGTCTGAAACGGGCCAGAAAACGCATCCCGTCAACTGTGCCACGGCTGAGGGGGATTTGCGGGCACTGAACGCAGAAAAAGAACATGCTGAACAGCAACAGCTGCTGGATGTCACCGCGATAACCCCCGCCGGAGCACTTCTGGGCCTGATCAAGGGTGACGAACAACAAAAGCTACAGATGTTGTCCGGTGACTACGTCAAGTCATTGGATGCGAGGATCGCGGAAACAAAGGAACAATGCGGAATTTCCTGACGGCCGGTGTTTCGTCACCCGCTCCTTAATGAAAGTGGGCCGCCCTCGGGCAAGAGCGGCCCCAATTCTGGGCCTGAAGTATTTGGGGACGACAGAAGGTCAAAAGCCCATACATACAGCTCATTTCACGGAAGTGATTAAACTGCCGCAGCTAACGCGTGCTGCTTAGCTTTTCCCACCCCCGTAAATGTTGATGTGGCGCATTTGTTGCGTGCCAATGTGTCAGGCTGTTAACCGATAGGTAACAGTAAGACGAATGATTTGCGACAAGTCCTTGGTTTCAGGAGGAAACCCGGGCCTTACATAAAGCCCAGTTCAAGGCGCGCCTCGTCCGACATCATCTCCATACCCCAGGGCGGTTCCCAGGTCAGTTCGACGTCGACTTCTTTGACACCGGCAACGGGTTCGATTGCCTCCATGATCCAGCCGGGCATATCGCCTGCGACCGGACATCCGGGGGCAGTCAGTGTCATGATCACCTTAACGGCGCTGTCGTCACTGATTTCGATCGTGTAGATCAGACCGAGGTCGTAAATATTGACTGGAATTTCAGGATCAAACACTGATCTGCAAGCTTCGACCACTTGTTCGTACAAGGGGTGTTCAACGGTCGAAGGCGCGATGAGTGGTGTGCCTTCAAGCTGTTCACTGGGATGGGTCATTCAAGCCTCGGATCAGTTACCTGAGCGATTATATAGGGAACCCCTGCGTCAGCGTCCAGAGGGGCAATGGCGCGCAGCAACGCGCGCCACGCCAATTTCTTCAGTCGTTGATATCGTGATTAAAGGTCTTCACCTGCCCATGAGGCAGAGCAAACATCCGTCGCAGGATCAGCCAGGCGACAAGCGACAGTGCCGCAAAGATCAGCAACAATACCGGCAGCGAGGGCGTTATTCCGGGGATCGCCAACAAAATTCCTGTAATTGCAGCCCCGATAGCAAATCCCAAAAAGATAAAGCCCGGCAGAACAACCTCAAGAATGGCCAGAACAAGTGCACCAGCCAGCCAGAGCCACCATGTCAACCAAAACGGGTCTGCCATTACTTGCCTCCCTTCAGCATCTTGAACGCATCGCCAAAGGCCTCCAGCGCGTTGGCAGGCACGACGATGGTCTGTTTACCCGTACCGTTGCCAAGGGCGTTCAGCGATTCGACCTGCTTCAGCGCAACCTGATACTGCGCCGCTTCTATACCATTGTCCTGAATGGCTTTGGCGACAACACCTGTTGCATAGGCTTCGGCCTCGGCCTGAATACGCCGGGCTTTGGCAGTCTGTTCCGCGGCATAGAGTTCGGCGTCGGCCTGCAATTCGACTGATCGTTTCTGACCTTCGGCTTCGGTCACCTGTGCGCGACGCGCCCGTTCGGCGTTCAACTGCTGCAGCATCGCGTCACGGGTGGCCTGATCAAGATTCACATCCAGAATCTCGGCGCGGGTCACTTGTATGCCCCAGTCATCCACAGCCGTTTCAACGCTTTCCTGAATGCGTGAGATCAACTGAGCCCGGTTTGACTGAACTTCATCAAGATCCATTTTACCGATCTCTGCCCGGACGATACCGGCCACGGTGGTTGCAATCGCGCCATCGACGTCACGGATGCGGTAGACAGTCTTTTCCGGTTCCAGAATACGATAAAAGACAGAGGTGTCGATCTGGACGAGAACGTTGTCTTTGGTGATCGCATCCTGGGTGGCGTTGGGCAGCTGGCGCTCGAGAATCGAGATTTGGTGGCGCGCAACATCCAGAAACGGCACGATAAAGTTGATGCCGGGGCCAAGCACCGAATGCAGGCGCCCGAACCGTTCGACCACAAATTTCTCGGATTGCGGCACGATCTTGATGCCTTTCAGAATGATGACAACGATAAATACCGCCGCCAACAGGAATATGATGTTCGATGAAATCAATCCGATGATCTGGTCTTCGGTCATGTCTGTCCTCATTATTGTGTACGACGGTATACATTTGGGGGTTGAGTCGTCGATTTTCAACTCTGGTATGAATGGAGCGTGCGTGGCGCAAGTCTGTCCGTGTAGGCAGGTGTCATGCAATACCCGGCGTGTGACTGCTTTGCATCCTTGCCCGATTGCGCTATCGGGCGCGGATGAAACTTGTAATCGACACCGATCCAGGCATCGACGATGCCATGGCCATAGCTTACGCTGCTGCGGCACCTGAAATCGAGTTGCTGGGTCTTACCACCGTATTTGGGAACACCCATGTTCATCAGTCCAGCCGCAATGCCCGTTATCTGCTGCACAGGCTCAATCTAAACGTGCCAGTTGCGCAAGGCGCGGCTGTTGCACACGGGGCGGACAACCATCAACCCTCGGATCACGTTCACGGCACGGAAGGTTTTGGGGACGTGATCGATATCCCGGACATCGGCGAAAACGACCAGCTGAGCGCGGCCGAGTTTCTGGTAGACATGGCGCGCCAGTATAAGGGGGAACTTGTGGTTTGCGCGGTCGGTCCGCTGACCAACATTGCTGATGCAATGCGATTGGACCCTGAATTCGCGTCGAACCTTGGCCGTCTTGTAATTATGGGAGGGGCCGTTTTTTGCCCCGGCAACGTCACCGAATATGCCGAGGCGAATATCTATCACGACGTGCATGCAGCCGATGTGGTCTTTGCCGCGCCACCGGAAACCGTTCTGGTCGGGTTGGATGTGACGCTCAAGACGCTTTACGAGACTGCTGACTTTCAGGCGCTGGCAGAACGCTCACCCGACATGGGTGCGTTTCTGCGTGACATTTCGCGTTTCTATCTGAGGTTCTACAAGGATGTTGGCGGGCTGGAGGGGTGTGGTTTGCACGATTCAACGGCCGTTATCGCTTGCACGCACGAGCAGATGTTCGAAACGGCAGAAACAGGGCTGCGTGTTGAAGTTGCTGGACCGGAAAAGGGCGCAACCCGTCCGGATGTATCCCGTCCACCGGTACAGGTTTGCCGCAATGTGGACGGGGCAGGGGTTGTACGCCTGTTTACCGACCGGGTAGCATCGCTGCCTTGACGGGTTGCAATGACCGGGCAGATCGGGCAAATCCTGCGCGGTTCAGCGACCCGAGGCGATGACATGACCGAGCGTTTTTCCTTTGATCTGAAAGCCACTGACGGCAAAGCCCGCACCGGGGTTATTCACACCCCGCGCGGAGAGGTGCGAACGCCTGCTTTCATGCCGGTCGGCACTGCCGCTACGGTCAAGGCAATGATGCCGGAAAGCGTGCGCGCCACCGGCGCCGATATCCTGCTGGGCAACACCTACCACCTGATGTTGCGCCCGACTGCTGAACGGATTGATCGGCTGGGCGGATTGCACAAGTTCATGAACTGGGATCGCCCCATTCTGACGGATTCGGGCGGGTTTCAGGTCATGTCGCTCGCCGGGCTGCGGAAGTTGACCGAAAAAGGCGTGACGTTCAAATCGCACATCGACGGCTCCAAACATGAACTGACTCCAGAGAGGTCGATGGAGATTCAGCGTTTGCTGGGATCCGACATCGTAATGTGTTTTGACGAATGCCCGGCTTTGCCCGCTGACCGAAAGCGTATCGCCGAGTCGATGCGCCTGTCGATGCGTTGGGCTGCTCGGTCGCGTGATGCCTTCGGAGACCGCCCCGGCCATGCGCTGTTTGGAATCCAGCAAGGTGGTTTGGAGCAGGATTTTCGCGAAGAATCCGCAGAGGCGCTGAAAGAGATCGGTTTTGAAGGCTATGCAGTTGGGGGGCTGGCCGTGGGCGAAGGGCAGGAGGCCATGTTCGGAGTTCTGGATTTTGCCCCTGACATGCTGCCAACAGACAAGCCGCGCTATCTGATGGGCGTTGGGAAACCCGATGACATCGTTGGGGCGGTCGCACGCGGAATCGATATGATGGATTGTGTGCTGCCGTCGCGTTCCGGGCGCACCGGGCAGGTCTTTACCCGTTTTGGGGTGGTCAATATCAAGAATGCCCGCCACGCCGACGATCCGCGCCCGCTGGACGAGCAATGCACCTGTCCGGCTTGTTCCAACTATTCCCGCGCCTATCTGCACCACGTTTTCCGCGCTAACGAGATGATCTCGGGCATGCTGCTTACCTGGCATAACCTGCACTATTTTCAGGAAATCATGCAGGGAATGCGCGAAGCGATTGCCGCCGGGACGTTTCAGGTGTGGCAGGCGGAATTTCATGCGCAGCGGGAGCAGGGGGATATCGAACCTCTGTGAGCCTTCTGTGCTTCAGTGACAAATTTCGCGAAACAATGTAGGCTAAAGCCGATTTTAGTCCGCAGTTTTCGTAATTTGCATTTGGAGTACGAGTATGTCGCGCTCAGCTTGGTTCATTGCCCTTTTGGTTACCGCATCGCCAACTTATTCGGACGTCTGGACGTTCGAAACACCGTCAGAGAATATCCAGTGTTCGGTCGGGCAAGAGGCCAATTTCTCGGATATCTACTGCACCATCATTGAACGACACGGCCAGCCAGCCGCGCCTCGTCCTGCCGATTGTATTTCGGATTGGGGGCACAGTTTTTTCATGCGTGATACCGGCCCGGCCACAATACTGTGCGAACCATTGAACCGTAACCGGGATGGTTTCGACCGCGCGGAATATGGCGTGACCGGAAGGTTCGGCGGGTTTGTTTGCCAGTCGTCACGCAAAGGACTGGATTGTCGGAACCGGGATGGACACGGTTTCTTTCTGTCCCGCGCTGTTCAGATGATCTTTTGACGCTGAGCTTGATTGGCCACCGTGCCCGCATCGATGCTGAGATCGCCCAGCCTGCTGTCCTGTTTGAAATTCTGAGGCCAAAAGACAGGAATCTGGCGTGCCATGGCTTGCAGTCCCCGAGTACTCAAGCCATGCTGCCGCACACAAAGCCGATGGTGAGGTTGAAAAGGCCGTGTTTGCGCCCCACCTTTACCGTCCAAGACAGGAGATGGCCGAGGGTTGCCTTGATAAGGGACCGGTGTCGTCTTGCCAACGATAAGGATAGAGCATGCAAGAGCCTCTGAATTCCTCATACCCCGTACTGCCGCTGCGCGATATCGTGGTGTTCCCGCACATGATCGTGCCGCTTTTTGTGGGCCGCGACAAATCGGTTCGCGCGCTGGAAGAGGTGATGCAGGACGATAAGCAGATCCTGCTATCAAGCCAGATCGACCCCAGCGTGGACGATCCCGATACAGACGGCATATACAAAGCGGGTGTGCTGGCCAATGTGCTGCAGTTGCTGAAGCTGCCCGATGGCACGGTCAAGGTGCTGGTCGAAGGTCAGGCCCGCGTAAAAATCACTGAATTCCTTGAAAACGAAGATTTTTTCGAGGCACGTGCGGAATACCTCACGGAAATCCCCGGCGATGTCACCACCACCGAGGCGCTGCTGCGAACCGTCACGGACGAGTTCGAGCGTTATGCCAAGGTTCGCAAGAACATTCCCGAAGAGGCGCTGGCCGCGGTTGGTGAAACAACCGAGTCGGCAAAGCTGGCCGATCTGGTTGCTGGCCATCTGGGGATTGAGGTCGAGCAGAAGCAGGACCTGCTGGAAACCCTCAGCGTCAGCGAGCGGTTGGAGAAGGTCTATGGCCTGATGCAGGGCGAAATGTCTGTTCTGCAGGTCGAGAAAAAGATCAAGACGCGGGTCAAATCCCAGATGGAGAAGACCCAGCGCGAATACTATCTGAATGAGCAGATGAAGGCCATTCAGCAGGAATTGGGTGATGGCGAGGACGGCAAGAACGAAGTTGCCGAGCTGGAAGAGAAAATCGCCGAAACTAAGCTGTCGAAAGAGGCGCGCGAAAAGGCCGAGGGCGAGCTGAAAAAGCTCAGGAACATGTCGCCCATGTCTGCCGAGGCCACGGTGGTGCGCAACTACCTCGATTGGATTCTGGCGCTGCCATGGGGCACCAAATCCCGCGTGAAAAAGGACCTGGGTAAGGCGCAGGACATTCTGGATGACGACCATTATGGCCTTGAAAAGGTTAAAGAGCGGATAGTCGAATATCTGGCTGTGCAACAGCGTTCGAAAAAGCTGAAGGGGCCGATCCTGTGCCTCGTCGGACCACCGGGCGTGGGTAAGACATCGCTGGGTAAGTCAGTTGCCCGTGCAACCGGACGCGAATTCATTCGCATCTCGTTGGGTGGTGTGCGCGACGAATCCGAAATTCGTGGCCACCGTCGGACCTATATCGGGTCAATGCCCGGCAAGATCATTCAGGCGCTGAAAAAGGCGAAAACTACGAACCCGCTCATCCTGCTCGACGAGATCGACAAGATGGGGCAGGATTTCCGTGGTGATCCGGCGTCGGCGATGCTTGAAGTGTTGGATCCCGAACAGAACAGCACGTTCATGGACCACTATCTTGAGGTTGAATACGACCTGTCGAACGTGATGTTCCTGACCACCTCGAACAGCTACAACATGCCCGGACCGCTGCTGGACCGGATGGAGATCATCCCGCTGGCCGGTTATACCGAGGATGAAAAGCGTGAGATTGCAAAGCAGCACCTGATCAGCAAGCAGGTCAAGAACCATGGCCTGAAGGCCAAGGAATTCGAGCTGACCGACGAAGCTTTGACATCGATCATCCGTACCTACACCCGCGAGGCGGGTGTGCGTAATCTGGAGCGTGAGATTGCCAAGGTGGCGCGGAAATCGCTGACCAAGATCATCAAGAAAGAGGCCGAATCCGTGACGGTGACGCCTGAAAATCTGGATGAGTTTCTGGGTGTGCCCAAGTTCCGCTTTGGTCTGGCAGAGCTCGAGGATCAAGTCGGTGTTGTAACCGGTCTGGCCTACACCTCGGTCGGCGGCGAACTGTTGTCCATCGAAGCGCTTCGCCTGCCGGGCAAAGGGCGGATGAAAACCACTGGTAAACTTGGCGATGTGATGAAGGAATCGATCGAGGCTGCGTCCTCGTATGTGCGGTCGATTTCGCCCAGCCTGGGTATCAAACCGCCGCAGTTCGACAAATGGGACATCCACGTGCACGTGCCTGAAGGTGCGACACCTAAGGATGGTCCGTCGGCTGGTCTGGCAATGGTGACATCAATTGTATCGGTGCTGACCGGAATCCCGGTGCGCAAAGATATTGCCATGACAGGCGAAGTTACCCTGCGCGGGAATGCGCTGGCGATTGGCGGCCTCAAAGAGAAGCTGCTTGCGGCGCTGCGCGGTGGTATCAAAACTGTGTTGATCCCGCAGGAAAACGAAAAAGATCTGCCCGAGATTCCCGACAATGTGAAAGAGGGACTTAAGATCATCCCGGTCAGTCATGTTTCCGAAGTCCTGAAGCTTGCGTTGGTTCACGAGCCCGAGCCGATTGAATGGGATGAGGCTGCGGAAGAAGCCGCAGCCGCAGCCGCCAAATCTGCAGAAGGCAGCGGGCGGTCGGCAACGGCGCATTGACCGCGAAGTTCAGTTTATAAAGGCGGGCCTTAGGGCCCGTTTTTTTGTCGATTAAAAGCCGACGACCGGTTTGGTCGGATCAAGGATTTCCTCTTCAACGATGTATTCCTGAAACTTGTCCTGTGGCAGTGCAGACCGCACGGCCAGAACAAAGATAACGACCGAAAAGACTGCGCAGACAGCAATATCCCATCCGAACGGGATTTGTTTTTGCGCGCCCTCACCGAATTGACCGAGATAGGATATCAGGCCGATGCCAATAAAATATGGTATCAGCCACAGCGCTTCGGTGATGTCCATTTCCCTTAGCTTGCCGGAAAATCGAGCCAGCAAAAGCAACAAACCAACGATCAGCGCTAAACCAAGCCGCCAAACAGTGTCCCAGCCGCTCCAGTACACAATTAATGTCGCTATGGCGAAGGCCAGAACCCCGACCAGGCGAACGGCCGGTAGACGAACCGAGCGTGGGTGATCAGGCAGCAAGTCCCGCAAGCACACAACTGCTATCGGGCCGACTGCGAATGACAGAACAATTGCCGCCCCGTTCAGTGCAATGACCTCGTTGAACGGGATGGTCAGCAAAAACAAAACCCCGACCAGAAAATTGAGGCCCAAAGCCCATAGTGGAACGCCGAAGGACGATAATTTCTGCAACATACCGGGCAGGAAGCCGTTTTTGGACAATGCAAGTGCAATTCGGGCGTTGGAGCCGGTGGCGACCAGCCCGTTTCCAAATGGCCCTATGACAGAGCCAACATTGAGCAGACTTAGAAACCAAACCAGACCAACGGACATGATAACACCGTCCAGAGGACCTTCGCCGCCGAAACTCAGACTGGCCCATCCGTTTTTCAGGGCGTCGCTGTCCAACGCGCCTATGAAAGCGATCTGCAGGCCAAGATAAATGAGTGCGCAGAGCAAAATGGACAGAACCAGGGCGGCAGGAATGGTAAATTTGGGATTGCGCGCTTCACCGGCCATATCCACTACGTGCCGGAATCCGATGAAAGAAAAAATAACACCTCCGGTCGACACCGCGGCCATGATGCCATGCAGTCCATATGGAGCAAATCCACCGGTATTGGTAAAGTTAGCCCCATTGAACCGCGTTGAGATCAAAAGGATCGAAAGCAGGATCGGAATGCCTATTTTTGCCCAAGTTAACGTTGCATTTACTTGGGCAAAGAATTTGACTCCAAGTGCATTAATAGCGACGAAAATCAACATGAGCAGCAATGCGATGGCAATTCCGGCCCCGGTCAGATCTCCAGTATCCGCTACGTGAAGCCATGGGGCATAGGGGGCCAGATACTTTAGCATGGCCTCAACTTCGATCGGGGCCGTGGTATTATAGCCGATCCAGGCGCTCCAACCCATTGCCATGGAAACGATATTTCCGTGCGAAAACTGGGGCACACGGGCAATTCCACCGGGGATTGGAAGCATGGCCGATATCTCGGCGAATGTAATGGCCAGAATAAACATGGCCGCCGCGCCCAAAAGCCATGACAGGATTGCCGCCGGGCCTGCTTGTTGAACGGCAAGCAATGGTCCAAACAGCCAGCCTGATCCGATAATGCCGCCGACAGAAATGAAGGTAAGTCCAATCAGGCCGATTTCCCGCTTCATCTTTGCCATTCTGCGACCCGTTTATGGATTTAAGAAAATACTGATCAGAATGAGCAGCCTACACGGGTTGCAAGGCTAAACAAGCCTTTCGGTCGCAGAGAACCGGTTACAGAAATCGTCGGATGCAGAAAGAAAATGGTGGGTGATAAGAGATTTGAACTCCTGACATCTTCGATGTGAAAAAAGATGGCCTCCGCCAAGATATTGATTTCTCGTCAAGGGCCAACTTCTTATACGAATTGTTCGCCAATAATTCCGGGTTTGTCCCGTGTGTCCAAGTTCACTGAACTTAGGAACACTTCTTTTTTGGTATCAGCGAACGCTACGAACCTTAGTGAAATCGACCACGTCTGCAGCTTTGCGCAGGTGATCAGGGCTATAGCGTGCATATACGCGCTCGGTGATCTGCACGTTTGAGTGTCCGAGGTATTGGCTGATCTCGCTCATGGGAACACCGGCTTCGGCCATGTGAACCGCAGATGTGTGCCGGAATACGTGCGGGCTTGCGTTGGGCACCTCTGCCCGAGCCGCCGCATTCACGATGCCTTTGCGTATGCTCTTAACTGGTCCGCCAGCCCATTCGATCACATAGTCGCTCAAGGCAGCTTCTCTGGCTTCCTGAAGTGCAGCGCGTAAACCGGCGTTGATCGGCACGACTGCGCGACCTTTGCGCGTTTCGCTGTCACCCGTTCTTAGATTGATTTGGCCACGTTCGAGATCCACACGATCCCAGGTCAATTCGAGAATGGCGCCAACTCGTCCAGCAGTGGACAACATTAGGATCATGGCGAGACGAATGTGCGGCTCGCACTTCACCGCAAGAAGCCGGTCAATCTCATCGCGCGAGAAAAAGCGTTCCTTCGGAGCAGGCTTTGATGGCCGCTCAACGACAGGCGCCCTTTCGATCATTCCGTGTTTGGCCGCCCAATTCACCACCGAGCGCAAGTGGCCAAGTTCCGTCCAGATCGAACCGTCCTTGATGCCTTCCTTTCGCCGCTTGGCTGCATATTCCCGACTGTCTTTGACGGTCACTTGATCGGGTCGCAGTGCACCGAAATGGGGCAACACCGCTTTCCCCGTGTATTTCATGGTCTCTGCTATCGATCGACCTTTTCGCTCAGCAACGTAAGCTTTCCACAGGTCCTTGATAGTTTGGCTCGTCTGGGTAGGGGCCTTACGGCGGTAGAGGTCTATTGCCTCCGCTTCGGCTTCCTTTCGCGTGCGTGCGCTAAGCTGATGGCGGGTTCGCTTCCCGTCCGGTCCTGTCCAGTATGCGCAGAGTCCCCCTCGCAATCTGCCGATTTTGATGTCTGGCATGATTCATATTCCTCTACTGCGTCCGTTGGTATGCGGATCATGCGCCCGACTCGAAAACCGCGCAACTCACCTCGTTTTACCATTTGCCGAACAGTTTCATCAGAGCAAGCCCAACGTTCAGCAAGTTTCTCAGGTGTATAGGGTTTGGCTGGTGTCATCCTTCCCCCTCCCGTGCGAGTGCGGCGCGAGTAAAATCATCCATTCGAGCCCCACAAGATTTAAGGATGTCGTAGTGCTTGTAGTGCAGGTGGCCATCCGGAAGCTCGTGTTCTCGGGAATATCGGGCCGCATGAACAAGCAGGAACGGGACCACTGTTTCTTGCAACTCCGCTATCCGCTTTTGTTGTGCTTCTAGGGCGTCGGCATAATCATTGTACCGAACCCAATGCCCTAAATGGTGGGGGGCCATTTCCGCTTCGTGGGTGTCACCCAGCGCTTCCACGTCAAATGCAGGAACAACAATTGGCTCGAACCGCTCTATCAGCTTGTCAGTCATTGGGGGCCTCCTGTCCTGCGAGGGCGCGGCGGTCTTTCATGCGTTTGACTATTCGCTCCAGTACTGGCCCGGCTTCATAATCGTCATCCAGCATCCAGTTGTCGTATTCCGCTATGGCCTCGGTGATTATGTCCCAAGCGCGTCCTGTTTGCTGATGGTGGTCAACGCTATTCGCCGCCTCCTGCACGGGATTTCCCGGCTGCGCGGGCTGGTCGGTGGGGGATGGGGGAAGGGGCATCCAGTGGGTGGGCTGCTGATCTTCTTCGTTATTGTCAGCAGCGTTTATCCAACCCGTATATCCCGAGCTTTCGAACCACTGCCACGGCTCTATTTGATCTTCTGCGCTGCTGCGAGGTTGAAACCCTAAAACCCACGTCCCATCCTTCGGCGCGCTATCCATAGTCCGCCACCCGGCCATAGGCGATGGTCGCTGTTGATCGATAAGTTTCCTGATTTTTTCGGCAACTACAGACGGCCTGTTGGTTTTTGTCTCTAATTCATCGGCAAGCTCTGCGGCGGTCTCTAGCCCGTCATTAAAAGCAATTTGCGTCCAAGCGGCTGAGTTTGGATTAGCATCGGCCATAGGCGCTGGGGTGCGTAGTGAATGCAAGCGTCCATTCAAATCATCCTGAGCGAACTTTTTTGCATCATCGGCATTGTCCCAAAGCATTGGCTTCCAGTCGTCATCTGGATTCCCTGCCAAGGCACCACCAATAAATAAACGCCACTGGCCGCTATCCATTAAGTCAATGATGTACAGCGCATCGCCATTATCGTTTTGAAAGGCGTAAAAACCTTCCCCGTCCGGGTGCTCATCCCACACCAACGGCTTCACAGTGGGTTGCGTGTCGGCGCGGGACAATGCCTCGATTTGCATTGCCATCTTATCCAGACGATCCCAGACACCTTGATTGATAGGAACGTCAATCTCCGGGTCGTGCTGATTAATAATCCTGTCCAAGTCCGTCACGGTTTTATTCAGGATCAGGTTGCGCGATTGGTTTGAATGGCGCTCCGGTGCGTTCAGTTGTTCTGTCATTCCCCTGCCTCCTTCACTTCGGCTTCGACATACGCTCGCAGTCCGGGCAGATGCGGCCATTGGTTACGGAAGTATTCCAAGTCCTCGGGAAACGTTTCGCGATCCTTTTGACCGCACCATTTAACCGCTGCTTGTTCGACCTGTTCAGGTGTAGGCTTCATTCCTCTGCCTCCTTGAGTGCTTCGATATCGGACACAGAGACAACTTCTATTTCCGAACCACAGCGATCCAATGTCGCTGTCCACCGACTACCGATTGCCATCGACAGTCCATCATGCACACCGAATTTTCGGGCGTTTGATACAGTGTGGTTTAACCTCTCGACCAACATGTCTACGCTCACAGAGGCCAAATACACTTCATTCTCACATTCCATTATTTCAGAGGCTAACTTTGTGCGCTCCTTTTCAAGCTCCTCTACGCGGGCTGAGAGGGCGTCACGTTCGGCGGCGAGGGCAAGAAGTGTCGCGATTGTGTCGGCGCGTACTGGGGCTTGGTATGTTTCTGAGTGGGGGTCGTAGTTTGCGACACGATCAACAAGTGTCTCAACAGCCTCTGCACTAGTATTGGTCATGACTGCCTCCGCTCACACTTTGGGCTTCAAGGTAAATTTCGCGGGCACAATCGTGTGCTTCGATAGATCCCATTTGGGTTGGCTGCGCGCCATGCGATTCAAGTAGCGACGGGCCGCATGCTCGGTGATGAACCATTGCGGCGTCCAAGGTTCGCCTTCCGCGTTCAGGATCACAAAGCCGTCGCTGGTGTAGTGTTGGCCCTTTGGTGACTTCTGTAGGTGCATCTCTCTATCTCCTTTGACCCGCGCGGTGCCCACTCGGGGGCTATTGGGCTGCGTCGAAAATCGTTTTGCGGGTGACCTCCACGACACGAATTAGCTTGCGCTGGTTTTCGTGTTCTCTGCGGGTACCATTGAACCACTGAATGGTGTTCTTGGCCCGATCTACGGCAGTCAGACCGACTAAATTAGGGGCACCTTTGTAGTTCAGTTCATCTGGCACATCCTCTGTGTGGGTTCCGTATTCACCACAAATCTCAACTTCCATTTCGTACTTTTTTGATTTCATCGTCCGTTCCTTTCCTGTTATTGCCGTCTCCGCCTGTACGCATGGGGGTGGTCATGCAGAGCCGCGGTCGATGTTCTTGCGCCAGCGGAACAAGCCAAGCGCGCCTTTGACGGGGGTAAACGGGACGGGCTGCACGTTGCGCAGGACAAGGCCGTATGGCCCGAAGAACCACGGGCTGTCGCTGGTATCGATGCAGTCAACGATTTCGGCTGTGCCGATGATCCCGCCGCGCTGAACGTCTAGCAGTGAAGGGGCATCAATCTTTCCCGCTGCAAAGATATCGTGCGATGCAATTGTGTATTGCCCTGCGTCTTTATTCAGACCCGCATGAAGGCAGATCGGCCCGCGATAGCCGAACCGGCGCGTCCGGTTCTCGATATCTTTCCCGGCATTGATGATGGCCCATGCCCACGGCTGGCGGATCGAAAGGGCGCGTTCGGGTAGGGTGGATAGGTCGGTCATGATTTCACCTCGTTCGCGAGATTGAGCAACACATCCGCGTGGCAGGGCTTATCCAGACCGCACCAGCATGCGAGATTGCGGCCGCGCAGGGTGTGAATCTGTTCCCGCGCGTGATCGAGGGCCGCAGACTGTTCGGCATATGACGGGCAGGGCCATTGGGCGACGTCGATAAGACCGCCAAGCAGGCGCCGGTACTTGCGGACACATTCATCAGCGTCCCCGTGTTCCCCGACCTTGAACGGGTTTCCCCACGGGCCGGGGCGGGCGACAACGGTTGTGTTATCCGGTTTGCGCCAGCCTTTCTTGCGGCTCAGTTGAATTCTGCGGGGCGTGGTCATTGGAACATGGCTCCTTCCATTGCCTGCTTCTTGAGCTTTTCCCAGATGCGGGTGAGGTGGCGGCCTTGGGATTGATCCCCGGCTTTCCAGCGGCGTTTGCGCTTGAACCAGATCCGGCGGAGTTTCTTCGACGTGGCCGACCAGTGCTTGCCGCATATCCATTCGTCATAGGGCTCAGCCGTAGTGCGGGCGCAAAAGGGGATGCAGCAGGACAGGCGGGTCATGCGTCACCGCCTTTCACGCGCGGCTCATGGCAATACCGAATGCCGCGCAAACTCTCGCCGCAATCGCCGCAAAACTTGTATTTCCCGTCAGATCGGACAGTGTGGTCGCCGCCTTGATTTGCGTCGCATCCGCCACCTAGACGACGACGAAGCTCAGCAACTTCAGAAGCTGGAAGAACATCATACCCCTCAAAAATGAGCTGCAGATGGGCGTCGTGCCCAATAATCTGTTCGGGCGTCCTCATCCTTCCCCTCCCAACTGCTTGGGGAAACCGTTGTGTTCGCGGTTCGATCTGCTTTTGTTGGATTCACGAACTCCGTCGTAGGTTCCGCGTTTTTTCTCCCGCTCGGCATGGCAAGAGCTGCAAACAGCTTCAACGCTCTCGTGGTGCTCAGACGCATACCCCAAATGGTGGTCGTACTCGTGGCGAGGCCCGCCTTCCTCATACACGCCCCCCGCAGTCGGTACAGGGCAGAGAGTTTGGTCGTGGGAGTTTGGCGTGAGCGCTGTGACGCTTCCGTTGACCCAACTGAAGGCTGAAGCCTCCTGCTCAATAGTCATGCTGGTAATGATCGCCGGGACTTCCTGAATCCCACAAAGGGCCGCTGCATGTGTTCGATGCTGGCCGTCAATGACGGCGTACGTTCCTTCAGCGCGGCGCGAGAGGACGACTGGCGAAAACTTCGACCAATCGAAATTTTGGGCAATCTTCAAAATATTCTGTTTACCGCGCCTCTCGATGGACCTCTGATATCTGTCGTCAATGATAAGTTGGTTGATTGGGATAAATTTTAGTTCCGGCAGCGCAGCACCCGTGAATGGAGTAACTGCTTCAAATTCGCCGACATCGATCTTGTAGATTGCCATTTACTGCCCTTCCTCAGATATCGGAATGCCGTAGTCCGGCAGTCCAGCCTCTCGTTTGGCCTTCATAGCCGCGATGTAAATGTCCCGCGCGCGGGCGTAAGCGTCATTCGAGCGACGGATTGCCAGTACGATCCAGCTGTGCACCAGGATCATGCCGACGGGCACACCACATAGGAAAGAAACCCAGTCCATCATGATGCTCCTTCAGCTGCGGTGGTAGAAATGGGCGGGCGAGGTACGGGGCACTGGGGATGCTGGCCTCGCCCGCATTCCGCGCCTGCATGGGGGTCGGTGCGGAAGTCTGAGTTGTAGAGGATCTTCAGGCCGGGGCACCCGGGCTTCACGGCTTCTTTCGGGCAGCCGCACATCGGCCAGTCCGGGCAGAAGAAAGAGTCCGCTAAGTGCTTTGCCATGTCTTGACCCTCTTTGAATTTGCAGGGCGCGCTACCGGTTTATTGTTCCTGTGAGTGTGCGGTGCGCGCCCCGGCGGCCTGCCTGCAAGGCCGCTGGTTGTTCTAGCCCTGAAAAGGTGGCCGGGGATCGTGACGGTATAATCCCCGGCCAGTTGCCACCGTTGTTTGAGGCTGGTGGTCAGGGAGAGTTCGGTGTTGAGCTTTTTAAGATCAGCGGGGCAGGGCCGCTGAAGCCCATCTTTTGAGCGCATGCACGGACACGCTCGCGAATTCGTTTCATGGTCACGGCGCCATGTATGAGGTCGGCGTCCAGCCGTTCCCGCGTTGCGCCGACGCGTTCCATACGTTCAAGTGAAAGGGGGTGCCCCTGCAGTTCCTTGGCTGCGAGCCAGACGCCTTCGGTCAGTGCCGAGGGATGATCAGCACTCGGATTGGCGATGACCTTTGTCAGTCGGCTGAATTTCTCTACGTTGTTCATCGGTCACCTCCGTGGGGTTCTTGGAGGCAATATGACTGACAGGAATATATGTGTCAAGAATAAATATGACCATCAGGAATAACGCAAAATCGAGCAGCCGACCGCCCTAAAGCAAGCAACTTCGAAGTACAGCGATTGGGATCAAAAATGCGCGCCGCTTTGAGCCCTGATGGTTAGGGTGAAATGACAGCTACAAGCTCACCATCGATACGGATCTGATGACTAAAGTAGGTTCGGTCGAAATTTGCGGTTTGGGTGAACTTCGCATCCACGCGATGGCCAGCGTGTGTGCCATGAGCTACTGCAGATAGGCTACCATTCTCAATTACTTGATCTGATCTTGGAATATGGGCGTTGATAACGTTGTCGCCATCAATTGCCACAATGTAATAAATATCTGAGAAACCTTTCCCCGGCTTGGTCTCGGCAGTGATCGTGTGCTTTCTACCGTCCCATTCCCCAACACCGGTAGCCTTGGGCGGTGCGCAGCTGGCCAACAATGTAAGGGCTGTAAAGCACAAAAAATAAGTTGGAACTGGGTATCTGGCTGCGAGGGTGGTGAGCATAATATCTCCTTACGAATAAACTTGATTATGAATGGAACCACAGGCGGGAGAATGCGACAACTGTTCCAGGTAGCGTTTTCTCTCTGGGTTTTGTCAAAGTTTGCTTAGACTGCTATTTTAGGCCAATAAGCATAAAATATGCTAATACGTGAAGGAGTAATCCGGATCGAAACGGGGGTGGTGGTCGGGCCCATGTTGGGCGATGCGGAAACGAATCTGCGAATCCTTTTGCAGTTGAAAAAGCACTACGGCAGCCTGAACTGCGCCCTGGTGCACGAGTTTATTCGTGCAAATGGTGAGACCAGCCAAAGGCAAATGTCACAAGATATTGGGCTCCATCGCGACGTAATTGTGAAGTGTCTACAAGAGTGGCCGGAATCCGGCCACTCCGATTAGTGGATGTTTTTAAAGGGTATTTGCAATCTTGGCGTGTGACGCCCTATGGTGTCACGGTGAGATTGTCTCGCAGTGAGGTGGGAAAAGATTTATTTTTAACAGGGGTTTATAAAAGTGAAGAAGCAGGGCGATGCGGTGACAAGTGGGGTTCTCAGGAAAGCTCCAGATCAGCATTTCGTTAAAGGCAGTCAGGTGGAAGACGGTTTTGAGGCCGCGGTCAAACAGATGAACAAACAGCAACTCACAGAGTTGATCGATCTTCTGTTTGAGAGCCAATTAGTACCGATTGAGCCATATCCTGCCAACCACGCTTTCGGTCGTCAGGAAGAGACCGGTACACCTCGATGATTTTGATTTCGGCGTCCGTACCTTCATCCAGAAATAACTGATACATGGGCACGCCCAAAGCCTGAGCGATATAATTCAGGCTTCTTAGAGTGGCGCCATCCCATCCGTTCTCGATCTTAGAAATCGTGGATTGCTCCAAACCAGAGGCCTCGGCCAGCATGGTTTGGTTCCAACCTTTCAGCTTTCTGAGACGCTTCATGGCTTCCATATCCTCAGTTTCTCATGTCGCCCCTAATCAGGCAAAGTCGGCTGTGGAATAGTTATTCTTGACAATCATATGACTGTCAGGAATAACGTGGCTATGCACTCTCTAAAATCATATCGCCAAAAGAACGGCATTCGTCAGGCGGATTTGGCCAAGGATCTTGGTGTCGACCAGGCAGCAATTTCTAAACTTGAGGCGGGCGCCTTCAAACCCAGCCTGGAATTGGCTGTCAAAATTGAAGACGCGACCAACAATCAGGTTCCGGTTCGTGTTTGGCTGGATGACGCGACCAAGGATCCAGCGGAGGTCACCGAACAATGACCTCCGCCCAAATTCATACGTTCTCAAATCTGCGCTCATCAACATGCCCGACAGCCTGCGGCCTTGGCTTTGATATTGCACGGCAAATGATCAGGGGGCTTTTTCCGTGAGAAACAATCCTCCGGGCTCCATCGGTGAGACTACGCGAAAGGCGATCGAGGCCCATGGCGGCCTGCAGCAGGCCAGCGATGATCTCGGGCTGTCAGTTCCGACCCTTTCGAAGGCATCAGGCGCTGAAAAGGATCGTCCCGGTGGATTGGGGATCAAGTACCTTCACATGCTGGGCCGAATAACGCCGGCGTCGGCTGAGCCTGTCGCAATCCATTTTGCCCGATTGGCCGGTGGTGTCTTTCAACCACTGCCGGACAAGGGGCCGCTGCTGTCCAACATCAACACGTTGATGCGTGAGTTTTCCGACGTGCTGGATGTTCATGCAAAGGCACATTCGGAGCGATCAGAAGATCCGTCAGATTTCACGAAGCCTGAGGCGCGGCACGCGTTGGCGGAAACCGATGAGCTGCTTTACGCGCTTTTGTCTTATCGGGCTGCGCTGGAGGAGAAGTGCAAATGACCTCCAGCGCATTGTCATCATCATTCCTGCAGAATTGCTTCTCCCGATTGCAGTTGGTCAAATTCCCTGAGGAAGTCCTCTTCTTCCGGGGTTATCCGCCCATCTGCCATGATCAAAAGGGACAGGAATTTTCGAAACCTCTTGTAGCGTTCGTCGCTGAAGCGGCCGATTCTGCTGACGTGTTCCGGCAGCATTCTGGCCTGCGGGCGCATGCGCCTGATAATCGACGTCATCGCATTGAGTTCGTCCAGACCAATATCGAAATTCTCAGCCTGTTTGGTGAGGGCTTCGGCCTCGATGTATTGGCAAATTATGTCCAACTCCTCTGCATGAAACTCGTCATCGGACTTGGCGGCAAGCACCATGACAGCCAGGGCCGGGCGCAGATACTCCTTGAAGTCCGCAATCTTTTCCTTGCTGTCGGTATAGCTGCGCCTGCCGGAGGCCAGATCAATGTACAAAGTGTCGCGGAAAAAGTCCTCAGCTTCTTCGACCACGCCATCCATGTCGATGAAGCAGATTATTCGGTCACAGCGAAACTTCCGCAGGGCCTGCCGTTCGTGACAGACGGCGTGCAAAAGCGATCCCTTGGCCCCGGGTGCGACGCTGAGAAGTGTAATCCGGCGTCTGGTTTCGATGCCGTCAGCGGCCCTGTAGTCGATAGTGCAGTAGATCTCTTCCAACTGGATTTCATCATCGATCGTAGCGAGCTCAAACTCGTCATCCTGATAATCATCTGTTGGTGCGGGTCGCGGGGGCAGGCTTTCCGGAATGGTAATGGCGGGGGCCGGGGTGCGCTCATTTGGGGCGCGACGAAAGAGCCAAGTAAGAATTTGCACGCCAAATTTCTCCTAATAATTGTGTGCGCTCATTTGCGACCATTCCGACGCGCACCGCAAGCTTTGCGTCAGTTTGGAGGTCGAAATGTCGTGTGATGTCAAGCAGAGACTTGAACGCCACTCTGAAGCACTTCGCCAAGCGGAAATCAGGTGCAATAAATCTGCGGCTGAGCACGAAGCGCGCTGGCGGTTCCTGCAGGAGACATCCCTGAGTTGGCGCGACCTCGAACGTCAATATAGCGGCAACCTGTTGCGTCGTGTCGACAGTGCTTCGGATGTTGCTAAGCAATTCGGCGGCCGTGTTCTGTACATTTCATCACCGCCTGACGGATCGCCGGCAGAACTGGCTGAACTGGTGCGATTGTTCGCCAGCAAGGGTGTTGTTGCCTGGTCTCCGGATTTGGTGATCGCGCAGATCGAGGCGGGCGCCTTCCTTGGTGAGCCAAGTTCCGAACAGTGGATGCGTTGGCGGGCAGGGCTTCGCGCGGTTTCCAGCGGTGTGTTTGTTCTGCCGGGTGCGGCATCGTTTCAATCCAAGACGGTCTGGAATGACGTGTGCAGTGCGTTGCAGTGCAACAGCCCGGTTTGGGTGGTGCGCCCATGAGCCGGAAAGCTACCGCAGATATCCTTCCCGCAGTGCGCGTGCAGATTGCGCAGGCAGAAGAGAAGATCCAGTTGGCCTGCAAGCTGCTGCGTCAGAATGGCTTTCCGGAAAGCTCCGATGAGCTGGTTCGTGACCTGAAGCATCTGCGTGTTTGGACGCAAAAGGATGGGTGGCTGGACTATCTGGGCAGGCCGGAGGCTGGAGACTGACCATGAATGACCTCTTCCAGCCAAAGGCCGGCGCATTTCAACCGATCGGGGACGTCAATCGACGCGTCATGTCAGCGGTCCAGCAAAAGGCCAAGTTGAAAATGATCCGGCTACTGGATGCGGGGGAGATTTCCGGGTGGTTGAAGGCCCGTAAATTCGATGATCGGCCATGGTTCCCGGGGGAGATGGAAGCACTACGCGATCGGGCGAAAGAACTGGGGGTGCGGTTGTGAGTCGCCGTGAGGATCCCCGGCTGTTCGAGGCCAAGCAGATACCTGTTCAGCAAGTTGTCGACCTTCTGCGCATCGAAGGACTGATCCGGCAATCCGGTGAACTGATCGGACCCTGTCCGCGGTGTGGTGGCAAGGATAGGTTCGGGATCAACCTGACGACCTTTCTGTTCGGGTGCCGGCAGTGCGGCATCAAGGGAAATGACCAGATATCGCTTGTGCGCGAGGTTCTGCAGGTTGGATTTCTTGAATCTCTCGATGTTCTTTGCGGCGCGCGGCCTGCCGATATTGATGAAAAAGAAGCGGCCAGACGAAAGCGCCTGATCGAGGAAAAGGCCCGGCGTGATGCCAAATACGCGGAAAAGTCCCGGGCAAAAGCCCGGCGCGATGCCCGGAAAATCTGGCGAAATTCGACCAGCGGCGACCAATCCCAGGTCATCCGGGACTATCTGGCCCGCAGGGGTATCACTGAAGATCTGTTGCCCGGTATTCCGAAGGTAATCAGGTTTCAGGCGCAGCACCGCTATCTGAAATGGATCGACGGTGAGATGCGCAACCCCCACACCGGGCCCGCCATGGTGGCCGTCATTCAGGGCCCAGACGGCAACGGTTCTGCCGTGCACCGGACGTGGATCGACCTGGCGCAGCCCAACGGCAAGGCGCGGATCGTTTGGAATGATCAGGAACTTAAATCCAAGCTGGTTCGCGGTTCCATGAAAGGCGGCGCGATCCGGCTGTTCACGCCGATTGGTGCGGAAACACTGGTAGTGGGTGAGGGGATCGAAACCACTCTGACCGCGATGGTCGCGCGACCATACGAAAACGCAGCCTTTTGGGCTGGCATCAGTCTGGGCAACATGTCCGGGCGCATGCTGAAGCAAAAGGGGATGCGCTGGTCCGGCCTGCCGGAAATGGATGATGAACAGGCCTTTGTGCCGCCGGAATGGTGCAAGCGCCTGGTGTTCATCATGGACGGTGATTCA
The DNA here is from genome assembly GCF_056537885.1 of Ruegeria sp. BJ6. Classification (NCBI taxonomy): domain Bacteria; kingdom Pseudomonadati; phylum Pseudomonadota; class Alphaproteobacteria; order Rhodobacterales; family Roseobacteraceae; genus Ruegeria; species Ruegeria sp. BJ6. The sequence continues at coordinate 555,786 of NZ_JBQFSG010000002.1, forward strand.
GATCCGAAAATGACACGGGCCAAGCTCGAATGCGGGATAAAGCGCGCCATGGCGCTGCGTCCGGGGCTGGAAGGTCTGATCGTGCCGGCCGGTGAAGGTCGGGATCTCAATGACATCTTGAAATCACAGCGGGACGAACCCGCGCAACAGGCGAATTAGAGGGGTATCGAGTGGATCAGAATATCGGTGAAGTGCGAGAGGCCTTTCAAGCAGCTGAAAAGGTCGAAAATGACGCGCCTTCGGGTTTCACCCCTCGGGGGGAAGGCGACGCCTCGGATAGTGAGGGTGGCGGCCCGGATCTGATCGATGAATCCGGGGATGTGGGTTTGCCGGACGGCTTTCCGGTTCATCCATTGGGAATGGCAGCCGGGAAATTCCATTTCCTGACGGCCCGCGGGGAAATGTCCGAATTATCAGCCGGGGCGATGAATAATCGCGCCAATCTGGTGGCCCTTGTGGCCGGGTGCGAAGATCCGGTTGGGCAGTTGGCGCGGATCGGGCGCCCTGAGGGTAAGCGGGATCACGGGTTCAATGTCGCCAACGCCGCAGACCAGTTGATGCAGGCCTGCAGTTCATTGCCGTTGTTCGACCCGTCCATGTCCATCCGGCATTTTGGAACATGGCGGGGTCGCAGCGAAAGCCCGATTGTTCACCTTGGTGAAAGCATTCAGGCGCCCGGTGACCAGGACCGCAAGGGCCGAATGATCGCCCGGGCCCTTTACCCGGCGGTTCCATCGCGAACCAACCCTGCGGCGCAGCCTGCTGCGATTGATGACCTCAAATGGGTGCGCGACAGAATCCAGAGGTTCTGGAACTGGAGCGGATCCCGCGATGCAGATGCCCTGATCGGATGGGTCGGGCAGGCGGCATTGGGGCAATTCCCCAGCTGGCGTACGCACATGTATGTCAAGGGCAAGCATGGTGCCGGTAAAACAGCAGCGACGCGCGTCGTCTCGGCGTTGTTGGGTGGAATGTCCACTGGCGTCAAGAACTCGACCAGTGCGGCCGCGATCCGACAGACAACCAACAGAATGGCTGTGGCGCGGATATTCGATGAGGCCGAAGCTGATGATACCGGTGCGATTTCCGAGGTTATCGCCCTGTTCCGTTTGATGTCCGATGCTGAAGGGGCGCAGGTTGAGCGCGGGACGTCTGATCATTCCGGCATTCGGTTCGAGCTTTACGGGGCCGGGTTTCTGGCGTCGATCATTCCTGCGCCCATGACCAGTGCAGATCGATCGAGGTTTGTAATCCTGACCCTTGGTGAGCGTGAAGAAAGCTCGGAACCGGCTGACCAGGCGCTTTTGCTGGCTGAGCTGCAGCACGATGCGCAAGAGATTGGTCCCGCAGTCTGGCGCCGAATGTTGGAATTGGCACCGGCACGATGGGATGAGACGTTCCGGGTGTATAACGGATTGGTTCAGGGCCTCGGCGCGCGGGCCCGTTCCGGCGATACGATTGGAGCCATCCTGGCGGGATGGGATTTGATGCTGTTTGACGCGCCTTTGGTCGACCCATCGACGGGAAAGGCGGACCTCGCCCGTCTGGAGTCTGCAAAGGAACTGGCGCAGCCGCTGATCGCGCAGTCCAAAGAGGCAGAGGAAGAGGGTGAGGGTGAGCGCTGCTTGCGCACCATATTCTCGGCACTTCTGCATAAAGACCATGGTGGCGTTGTCACCGTGTCCGAACTGCTGGAGCGGATGCAGGACGTGGATGGTGATCCGGAGCCCTATGACAACAAGCTGCTGGGGCGTCTCGGTATTCGATTGCTGGCAGGCAAAAACAACCAGCACGACATGTTCATCGCAAACGGTCAGAACCCGCTGCTGGATCGCGCGCTGGCCGGGACACGATGGCGTGGCGGCGGTCATAGGGCAGCGCTGGACACCATCACAGACGTACATCCAGCACCCGGGACCGTGCGGGTGAGTGGCAGGCCGGTTCGTGGCCTTGTCGTTCCCGCGCGGCTCCTTCCGGGATGGAAAGAAACATCACCGGCGCAAGAGGAAGGGCCAGAATATGCGTAACGGTTTGGTATTAAGCGTTTCGCTATCGTTTCGCTTTAAGTTACGGGGGAAAGGCGTTGATATTACGCAATAATAATTTCCCGAAATTGAGGTGTAACGGCGTAACGCTCTGGGCGGTACACACGCTAAGTGTGCGCGTGTGTAATCAGTTTAGAAAATTACCGTTTCACTGTTACATAACTCTATTTCACAAAGAAAGATTAATGAAAATAGGGACTTGGGGCGAAACGAAAAGCGAAACGATATCGAAACGGTAGACGGTTGAGTGTTACGGGCAGTGAGGTGAGGGAAAATGATGCATGATATGGGCTTGCAGGCGGCCAGATCGCAGACTGCGCTGGCTGCAAAAGGCAAAGGTAAGCAGGAAATCGGCATTCAGGCTTTGCTGGAATGGGCGTTCCAAAGGGAATTGGCCAGCCTCGACTTTGATGAGATCGCAAGTTCGTTGAGTTATACGGCGGTCGATCCGATTTACAGGATGATGGTGCAGGCTGAGCTTGGGTGCCGTGTTCAGGGAGGCGGTCAATCTTATCCTCATCATGACGCTGAAATAGTGGCTTCGACTGTCGCTGCCCTGCCGGAATACTGTGGCGGCAGACGCATGGCTATCAATGTTGCGGAATTGGCTAGAGCTGGCCAGCAACCGGACTGGATGCCGGATGCAAAGCCTCACTACTACCCTGTGTCGACCACAGAAAACCGGTATGGGAAAAGGGCCAAAACTGAAAACTCAGCCAAGCTTGGCGCTCAAGGCTGGCCAGCCCAGCCCAGAAGAAACCGCAAAGGCGTGGTTGTATATGATGAGATCAGGTATTGCCCTTGCGTTGTTTGGCCATCGGTAGATGCAGTGGCTCGATCGCGCCGTGCCTATTTGGGTTGGTACGGTGCATTGTTGGAACTCAGGGAGGCATTGAAAATAACGCACCTGACGGCATTTGTGCTGAATGACATGATGCCAGACAGACAGCCCTGGCAAAAAAAGACTTGACGAAATTCTAGCCCTCTTGACATATTGCAGTCACCAAACGTGCGCCCGAAGCGGAGAAACCCGCCTCGGGCGTTTCTCTTTATCAGGACAGTTGAGATGTAAATGGGCGCCTTGAAAGGGCGTGGCCTTCCATCGCGTTTGCGAAAGGGTAGGTCACGATTGCATCGGGATCGACCGGAAACGGGAAAAGGATCTCCGCGCAGATCAGATCGACCGATCAACACGGCTGCTTGGCAGCGGGCGCGGGCCCAGTTCATCAAAGAGAAGATGCAGGAAGCGGTGGATCGTGGCGACATGTTGCGATGCGCGCAGACTGGTGTGCCGCTGTTGGGAAAACACCCGGCGCCTGACAGTCCTGTGGTTGATCACAAAGAGCCAGACCGTGGTGACCTCGAACTCTTCTGGGATCGAGGTAATTGGCAGGTCGTGTCGAAGGCATGGCACGACAAGGTGAAGCAGAGCCGCGAGAAGCGCGGCGACCTCTAAAGGGGAGGGGGGGTCGAAAGTCTGGAAGGGCTTTCCGCCCAGACCCGCCTCCCCATCATTCGGAGATTTTTTTCTTGGCCGACGAAGAATTCGACCTCTTTGGCGATCCTGTTCGGCTGCCCAACGGTAAGAGGGGGCGGCCAGCACATCAGCCGACCCAGAAAAACCGCAATAAAGTCATGGTGTTACTTGCTCTCGGTTGGTCCAATGAAAGGATTGCCAACGCCATTCACTGCTCGGGGCCCACGCTGAGACGGTATTATTTTTCCGAGCTTAAGTGTCGTGACATCCAGCGGGATCGCCTCGATGCCATGCGCTTTGAGAAGGTCATCGAGCAGGCCGAGGCCGGAAACGTCGGCGCAATGCGGCTTCTGAACCAGATGATCGAGAAAAACGATCTGATGCTGACGGCTGGCCGGATCAAGGATGCCCAGGAGCAAACCAAGAAATCGCCCCCTCTGGGTAAGAAAGAACAGGCGCTGAAAGATGCCGGTAAGGTTGTTGACGGATCCAGCGATGGCTGGGGTGATGATCTGAAACCGGGAATGCAGCACTAATGTTGGATTTCGCTGCGGAATTCGAGGATATGGGCGTTGATCCTGAATGGGACACGTCCGTTCCGGACTGGGAAGATCGAATCCTGAATGGGCTTTCGATGATCCCGGATCTTCCGCTTTTTGATGAGGTTGCGGAAAAAGCTCTGCGGATCTTCAAGCGGTTCAAGGTTCCAGATCTACCAGGCACGCCGACTTTCGGCGAGATTTGCGACGATTGGGTGTTCGATTTCGTTCGGGTCATTTTCGGAAGCTATGACCCCGAAACGAAGCGGCGAATGTTGCGGGAATTCTTCCTGCTGGTGCCGAAGAAGAACGGCAAATCAGCCATCTCGGCCGGGATAATCCTGACGGCGGCGATCATGAATGAGCGTCCGCAGGCGGAACTATATCTGATTGCGCCGACGCAAAAGATCGCGGGCATCGCATTCAAAACGATCCGAGGCATTATCGCGCTGGATGATCAGTTGTCGAAGCTGTTCAAGCCACAACTGCATCAGAAACAGATCACGCATCTGATAACAGAGGCAGTGATCATGATCCTGTCGGCGGATGGCAGCGTCGTGACGGGATCGAAGGGGTGTTACATCCTTGTCGACGAAACCCATGTTCTGGGCAGCCAGCACAAAGCGCCCGATATCTTCATCGAGTTGCGGGGCGGGCTGAAATCGCGACCTGAGGGATTCTTCCTTCAGATCACGACGCAGTCGAAGCAACGTCCGACCGGCCAGTTCGAAAAGGAGCTGCAAACGGCCCGCGCCGTTCGCGACGGTGAGATCCGACTGCCGATGCTGGCGGTCATGTACGAATTGCCGCGCGAAATGGCGGAAAAGGAGAAATGGCGAGATCCGAACACATGGCATCTCGTCAATCCGAACCTCGGGCGCTCGGTCTTTTTGGAGGATCTGGTTAACGACCTTCGGAAGGCCGAGCGTGAGGGGATGGAGAGTGTTGCGCTCTTTGCTTCGCAGCACCTGAATGTCGAGATCGGCGTGGGCCTGAATACGGGCCGGTGGGTTGGTGCCGACTATTGGGCCCAGGCTGGCAAGGACATGACGCTGGAATCGATCATGGCCACCTCGGATGTCTGTGTTGTTGGCGTTGATGGTGGCGGGCTGGACGATTTGCTGGGCTTTGGTGTGATGGGGCGCCATAGCGAAACAAAGAAATGGCAGTTCTGGGGCAAGGCTTGGGCCGATCGGGACGTGCTGGAGCTTCGCAAAGTGATCGCGCCTGAACTGGAAGCGTTGGAACGGACCGGCGATCTGACCTTTGTCGACAACCTAGAAGATGAGGCAATTCCCGAAATCGTCGACTGGTGCTTGCAGTTTCGTTCGGCCGGGCTCCTTCCCGATGAAGACGGAATCGGAATGGATCCGGAGGGCGTGGCGAAGATCATCGACGCGCTGATCGAGGTCGGGTTCGCGATTGAAGACATCAGGGCGGTGCCGCAGGGCTATAAGTTGCACGCCGCAATCAAGGCCGCCCCGGTCAAACTGAAGAACGGAACGCTGATCCATTGCGGGCAGCGCATCATGGAATGGTGCGTCGGCAACGCAAAAACAGAGCCCCGCGGTAACGCGGTGATCGTAACGAAGGCCCAAAGCGGATCGGCAAAAATCGATCCACTCATGGCTTTTTTCAACTGCGTACAGCTGATGAGCTGGAATCCCGTCGGAAAAGGGAAATCCGTCTATCAGGAACGCGGCATTCTGACGGTGTAGGCAGGAGAATATGGCATTTTTTGACTTCCTTCGCAAAGCCTCGCCGGATGCGTCGGTTCAGCAGTCGGTTCGGGCAATGGCAGGTGAAGCGGGGGCGTTTTACGGCCTGAACGATCCGGCATTTTATGAGTTCATCCGGAACGGTTCGGGGACAATGACGGAATCCGGGGCAAACGTTTCGGTTAAAAGCGCCATGAAGAACACCACCGTCATGCGGTGTGTATCGCTGCTGTCGTTCTCGATTGGCATGTTGCCGCTGCATCTGCAGATCAAGGGCACAAAGAAGAACGCGACAGATCATCCTTTGTATCGAGTGCTGCACCGAAAGCCGAACGCCTGGCAGACTGCCTTTGAATTCAAATCGTTCATGGAGCAGATCGCGCTGCAGAACGGCAGCGCCTTTGCGCGCATCATTTGGGGGGGCGACCGGGTTTCCCAGCTGATCCCGCTTAACTTCGGGACGCCGAAAATCGACCAGAACACCGATTTTACGCTGCGATACACGTTCACAAAGCCGGACGGCGGCAAGCTGGTGCTGCAGCAGCGTGAGGTTTTTCACGTGCGGTTCGGCCTGTCGGAGGACGGCAAAACTGGCCTTTCGCTAGTTAAGCAGTCGGCGGAAGCAATTGGATTGGCCATTCAAGCCCAGACAGCTGCTGCCCGTTTGTTCCGGAACGGTATGATCGTTGGCGGTGTGTTGAAGCACCCGGGGCAGTTGTCGCCCGAAGCATACGGGCGCCTGCAAGCCAGTATGGATGAAGGTCAGGGGGCTGAGAGTGCCCATGGCTGGAAGATTCTGGAAGAGGGAATGACGATGGAGGGGGTGGCCCAGACTGGCCGGGACAGTCAGGGCATCGAGAACCGGAAATTCCAGATTGAGGATATCGCGCGCCCGTTCGGTGTGCCTCGCCCGCTTCTGGCCCTTGACGATACGTCCTGGGGCTCCGGCATCGATGTGCTGGGTCAACTGTTCGTCCGCTTTGGCCTGAATCCATGGTTTGTTGCCTGGGAGCAGGCGATTGAGCGCGATCTTTTGAGTGAAGCAGACGCTGACAAATACGAGGCCAAGTTCAATGCCGGCGCGCTGCTGCGAGGTTCAATGACCGATCAGGCCGAATTCTTCTCCAAGGCATTGGGCGCTGGTGGACACCAGCCGTGGATGAAGTGGCAAGAGGTCCGCGAACTGTCCGATCTGGAAGAACTTGATGAAGCACCGCCGCCGCCTCCGGGGCTGGTCGGCAAAGGAGGCAACGATGACACTTCGACAGCTACCTGAGATCACGGCCGGGCGCCTTCCGTCTGTTTGCGCATTTGAACCGGATCCGGATGCGCTGGCTAAATGGAACGCCGGCATCAGCGCTAAATCTGAACCGGACAATACGATCTCGATGCTTGAGGTTATCGGTGAGGATTGGTGGACTGGTGGCGGGGTTACTGCCAAACGGGTTTCCGCCGCCTTGCGCTCGATCGGTGATCAGGAGGTATTTGTTGACCTGAATAGCCCGGGCGGTGATTTTTTCGAGGGCGTTGCGATTTACAACATGCTGCGCGCGCACCCTCATAAAGTGACTGTGCGCGTCCTGGGACTGGCTGCGTCAGCGGCGTCCGTCATTGCCATGGCCGGTGATGACATCCAGATCGGAAAAGCCGGTTTCCTGATGGTGCACAATGCGTGGGCGGTGACCATCGGCAATCGCCACGATCTCGCCGAAGCTGCTAAAACGCTCGAACCGTTCGATGATGCCATGGCCACCGTCTATTCTGATCGATCTGGTGCCACAAAGGCAGAAGCTGTGAAATGGATGGATGGCGAGACCTGGTTCAATGGCGAGAGTGCCGTGGAAAACGGTCTCGCGGACGGGTTCCTGCCTGCTGATGCAGTGACAGAAGACAAAACAAAGGCGGAAGCATTGCGCAATGTCAACGCAACCAAGCGGCTTGACGTGCAACTCGCCAAATCGGGAATGCCGAGGTCAGAACGCCGCGCGCTTCTGGCCGATGCAAAAGGGGGCATGCCAGGCGCTGCCCCAACCGTCACGCACGACGCTGACGAAATCGCAGCCATGATCAACGGGCTGCGCGACATCATCAAAACCTGACAAGGACGAAAAGATGAAACACTTCAAGGTTCCCGCCAAGGCGCGGGGGATCGTCGCTGTGCGTGCAGAAGCGCCCGGTGACATCAAGGCGCTTCTGTCAGCGCTGCAGGGCGATTTCGCTGATTTCAAGGCGACTCTGGACGAAAAAGACAAGGAGATCGCCTCGAAGTTTGACGACGTGGTGACCACGGACAAACTGGAAAAGATCAACACCAGTGTGTCGGCGTTGCAGGCGTCTGTCGATGAATACAATGCCAAGATTGCCGCGATGGAGATGCTGAGCGGTGAAAGCCGGGCCGCACCGGACCCAGAATATACCGATGCGTTCCGTGCGCATGTTCGTCGAGGTGATGTTCAGGCCTCGCTGAACAAAGGCGCGGATGCAGAGGGTGGCTACGTCGCACCCAAAGAATGGGATCGCACGATCACCGACAAGCTGATCGAAGTTTCCGCAATGCGTCAGATCGCGGGAATGATCACGATTTCGACCGCAGGGTTCACCAAGCTTTACAACCTGCGTGGTACGGCTTCCGGTTGGGTTGGTGAGACTGCAACCCGGGGCGAAACCGGTACACCGCAGTTTGGGCCCATGGCCTACAATCCGGGTGAAATCTATGCAAACCCGGCGGCTACGCAGCAAATGCTGGACGATGGTGAAATCGATCTGGAGCAGTGGATCGCTGGTGAGGTGGAAACCGAGTTCGCACTTCAGGAAGGCCTGGCCTTCATCGCTGGCACCGGGGCAAATAAGCCTGCCGGTTTCCTGACGTTTGTAACTGGCGGTTCCAATGCGAACACGAACCCATTGGGTTCCATCGAAGCCATTGCGGCTGCGGGCGCCGCTGCGATCGCGACAGATGATCTGATCGACCTGGTTTATGCGCTGCCGACGGCCTTCACCATGAACGCACGTTTCACGATGAACCGCACCACGCAGGGGATGATCCGCAAGTTGAAAGACGCGGATGGCAACATGATTTGGCAACCATCTCTTGCGGCAGGTCAACCAGCCCAGTTGCTCGGATATCCCATCACAGAATTGCCGGGTATGCCCGATGTTGCGACGACTGCGTTGCCGATTGGATTTGGTGACTTCCAGCGTGGCTATCTGATCGTTGATCGGTCAGGTGTGCGGGTTCTGCGCGACCCGTTCACGAACAAGCCTTATGTGCATTTTTACACCACGAAGCGCGTGGGCGGCGGGGTCAACAACCCTGAGGCGCTGAAGGTTCTTCAAATGGCATAAGGCGGCCTTTGGTCGCAAAGAGTGTCCGGTGGAAACGCCGGACACGCTTGCGATGCTGAACCCCTGTGGTTGGCATCGTCAGCGTGTCCCTAAACCAGAGAGGAGGTCGCCATGACCACACCAGAGAACAAGCCAGCCGCGAAACCAGCCGCGAAGAAACCTTCTGTGGCAGGACGTCAGTCGATGACGCCGGAAGCGGCAAAGAAAATGGGTCTCGACCCCAAGCCTTACGGCAAAGCAACCGCGAAGAAGTAATCCACCATGTTCCGACCAACCCTCGAAACCAAAGCGACCGAAAGGCCCGTCACAAGAGATGAGTGCAAACGGAACGGCGTGATCGATCACAATGAGGATGATCTGTTGATCGAGCAGTACATCCGCGCGGCGACCGATCATCTGGACGGGTTTCGGGGGGTGCTCGGTCGGTGCATGGTTAGCCAGACGTGGAAGGTGGAGGCCGCCTGTTTTGAGCGTTGCTTTGTTCTGCCGGTTCCGGATGTCACCAATGTGGAAATCCGATACCTGGATGAAAGCGACACGCAGCAGATTCTGCCGGCGCAGGAGGTGAACTTCCATTCCGTCGAACTTGGCACGATGGTGTTGATCGATCGCAACTTCACACTTCCGGCTACCAGTCAGAATCATCCGGCGCCGGTGACGGTCAGTTTTACTGCAGGCTTCGGGGCCGCCAAGGATGTGCCGTGGGCCCTGAAACTGGCGGTCATGCAGATGGTGCGCCAGATGTTTGACGATCGGGGCGGGCAGGGTTCGCCCGAAATGAACAGCTGGGTCAAAAACCTGATCAGCCCCTATCGTTGGGTACGCATATGAGCGGTGGGCTCAGGCATCTGGTTGCGTTCGGCAAGCCGATTGAGAATCCGGACAGTTATGGTGGCGTCGGCACTGGGTTCGAAGAAAAATATCGCTGCCATGCGGATTTCATCTATTCGCGAGGGTCCGAAGCGGTGGACGCTGCCCGGTTGCAGGGCCGGTCCATTTTCAAGATCAAGATCCGGCAAAGCCGGGATGCGCGGCAGATCACAACCGATTGGCGGATGCGCGATGTGCGTCGCGGAGTGGATTACAACATTCGGGAAATCGATGATCTCACAGATCGGCTGTGGATCTACATCGTTGCCGAAAGCGGGGTGGCTGTCTGATGTCTGTCACGGCTGAGCTGCAAAAACTCATCATTGACACGCTCAAGGCCGATGCCGCTGTCGCTGCGATCGTCGGAACGGATGTATTTGACTACCCCCCGTCGAGCGATCCGTTCCCCCGGATAACAATGGGGCCGGGAGACACCATCCCTGATGAGGCGGACTGCGTGGATGGGATCAGGGCGACACAGCAGGTCGACTGCTGGTCGCGTGATGGAGGGAATACGCATCCCTGCCGGGCTTTGGTGGACGCCGTGCGCAGGTCGTTGCACGAACAGGCGCTGAGCCTGCCTTCGCCATATGTGTTGAACACGATCCGGGTGGAGCAGACGCGGGTATTTCCGGATCAGGATCCGCTGACCACGCATGGTGTCGTTGTCGTCACTGCACTGGTCGAGGAATAGGCGCATGGTCAAGGGTTCAGCCGATCTGCGGAAAAGGCTGGCGAAGGTACCGAAGCTGGTCCGTAAGGAACTGAGGAAGCAACTCGAAAAGGAAGCAACGAAGATCGTTGCCGAGATGAATACTCTCAAGCCAATCCCTGAGATTGACGTGGATTGGACATGGGGTGAGGCCCCAAAAGGCAGCTTGACAATCGGAACCGTCAATAAGCGAGAGTTCGGCAAGATCTCGATTACCATCTACGCCACTGCCCGGACCGAAGAATATTCCGACATTGATGGGTTCCCAGCTGTCGCCCGGTGGTTTGAATTTGGCACTGCGCCCCGGTTTCACAAAAGCGGCAAGTCGACAGGGCAGATCTCGGCAAATCCGTACTTTTGGCCTGTCTTTCGGGCAAACAAGTCTCGCGTAAGAGGCAATATTCGGGCGTCGGTCAACCGGGCAATGAAAAAGGCTTAGAAAATGGCAAAAGCGATCTTTCAGAAGGACTTCAACTACAGCTCTCGCAAAACCAATGCCGGATGGGCAGTGAAGGCAAGCGAAAAGCCTCAAACTTACCCGCAAGAGCTGATCGACGCAGCGATCGCGGCCAAGACGGCGACGCTGGTTGAAAAGAAAACGGGCAAATAGCCCGTGGCCCATATCCCGGCCCTTGGGCAAGGCCGTGACCGAGCGCTGTGAAGCGCCCAATTCCCTCAGAAGGAGCCTAACCTATGGCAAAGGCCACAACAGCAAAGTTCGAGGAACTGGTTCTTGAACTGGAAACCGCAACACCTGGTCAGTACGCGCGCATTTGCGGGCTGGTCGATGTTGATATCACTCGCACTGCGCAGATCGACTCGGCTGAGATCCCGGACTGTGCCGACGAAAGCCTGCCGCTTTCGGTCGAAAAGCAGGTGCGTAGCATCGAGGTCAGCGTGTCGGGAACCGGCGTCTGGGCGCAGGAATCCCACGAAGAGATGTTGGATTGGTACTATTCGTCGGCGACGAAAAACATCCGCATTGGGCATTTGAATGCAGCATCCGGTGACACCGAATACGAGCAGGGCGCCGCGCTGCTGGCCAATCTGAGCAATGCCCGGACCAAGGGCCAGAAGGTCACAGCCTCGCTGGATATTCAGTTCGACGGCACGCCAACGCGGACCCAGAAACCGTAATGATCGAGTTGAGCTGGAATGGGGGCGAACACAAGTTTGCCCTTCCAATCGGTCGGCTTCGGGCGTTGCAGGACGCGCTCGATTCCGGGCCGGAAGAAGTTCTCAACCGTTTGCGCATCGGAAGCTGGCGGGTTGATGACATTGTCCATGTTCTTCGCCTCGGTCTGATCGGCGGGGGCATGGATGAGAAAGAAGCCAAGAAACTCGTGTTGGACATGATCGAACTTCACCCGATCATCGGGTTCAAGGTGGTGGCGCTGCAGGTTCTGGCGGCTGCTCTTCTGGGGGTGGAAGATGACCCCGTGGGGGAGCCTCAGGGGGCGGAAAGCCCCCCGGAAAATGGCGATTCAGCAAGTTCTACGGATCAGGCGCAGTGATGGGTTTCACGCCGCGGCAGATCGATGAGATGTCCCTTTGGGAATTCGTCGCCTGCTCGGATGGGTATTCCGGCAAACCGCGAAAGGCTGAGGCGGATATCGATGATGACCGCCTGGCGGAAATGGGGATTGAGGGGTTCTGATGCCTTTGGATGAAGCGGGCCTTCAGGCCGAAATCGGCATTACGCTGAACAAGCTGACCAAGCAGCTTGCGACTGCAGAAGCGCGTATGAACAAAACTGCGAAGAACATCGAACAGAAGTTCAAGCGGCCACAGCGTGCGATCGAACGCGGGTTTCAGCAGGCCGATACAAGCGCAAAATCCTTCGCCAACGGCGGCTTGCGCAACGTCTCCTTGCAACTCTCTCAGGTTGCCCAGCAAACCACTGCAACAGGTGATTTCGTAAAGGCGCTGGCCATTCAGCTGCCTGATCTCGCCTTGGGTTTCGGCACGGCTGGCATTGCGGCTGGTGTTCTGGCTGGCATTTTGCTTCCGCTTGCGACTGATCTGATTGATTTTGGTGGCGGCGCCAAAACGGCGAAAGACGGTATCAAGGAACTTACCGACGCGATCAAATCTCTCAAGGATGCACAATCCCTGATTGCGGCCAGTCCGGCTTCACTCTTGAATGATTACGGTTCCTTGGCAGATGAAGCCCGGACGATCTTCGAAATCAATCAGCAAATGGCGCAAATCAGGGCGCAGAGTGCGCTGGATGACACAGCACGCGGCATCGCCGGGGAATTGGGAGTGTCCGATGTGTTTGGCTTGGCGCCGGAAGACATTCGGCGCTATGAGGATGCTGTAAGTTCGCTGGAAGAGGAATTGAAAGGTGTTCGCGAGGCATTTTTTTCGGCTCTGAACTTCAGCTCGGATACACCAGCTGAAGAGCTGGACGCTCTTACTGAAAAAATAACGGACCTTCAGGGGAGACTCGACGGCCTTGAACCCATAGGCCGTAGGTTCGATGATCTGGCAGATATTCTTGGTATTACGGATGATCAGGCCCGTGAGGTTGTGGCCCGGTTTGCAGAGATCGGACAGGCAGAGGGTGCGCGCCAGCAAGCCGAATTGATGATCGAGCTGGCTGATTTCATCAAGACAGCCTCAGAAAACCTTGCCGATGCCGAGGATGAGGGGAGAGAGTTTTATGACCAGCTCGTCGAGGCTTCTCTAAAAGCCCTTGAGTTGTCGGCGGTCGATTATCAGTCAAATCTGAATGACGGCACCGAGGCGGCCAGAGCCTTTAAGGATGAGTTGGCGGAAGCTTTGGAAATCGCCCGATCGGAAAGCTTTGACCGGATCACCGGTGGCAATGTTGATTTTTTCGATCCTCGGAATGAAAGCGGAAATGCCGGGCGAATTACAGAAGACCGTGCGGTCCCTAAAGAGAACCGCCCAGGCTATAAGCCGCCACGCACTCGGCGCAGAGGTTCGCGCTCCAACCCCGACCTGAATGAGGCAAAGCGCCTTTACCAGGAAACCCTCAGCAAAGCAGAAAGGTATGCGCAGGAGCTGGAACGCATCAATGAATTGCACCGACAGTTCCCGGAGATCATCACCAACGAAGTCAAGGATCGCGCGATCAAGGCTCTTGATGAAAGCGTCAACAAGCTGGAGGGTATGGCGAAAAACCTTGAAAGCAGTTTTGAAAGTGCCTTCACCAGCTTCGTGACAGGATCCGGCAATGCAAGTGATGCGGCCCGGGCCCTGACGCAAGATCTGATCCGCATGGCATCGCAGACCGCATTCAGGCAGCTGTCAGATAGCGGCGTGTTCGATGGTCTGTTCAATGGCATTTTCCCCAGCGCCAAGGGCAACGTGTTTTCCGGTGGATCGGCAGTCACCGCTTTTGCAAAGGGCGGCGTTGTCAGCAGCCCTACTCTGTTTCCAATGGCAGGCGGCCGCACCGGGTTGATGGGGGAGGCAGGTGCAGAGGCAATCATGCCGCTGGTTCGCATGCCGGGAGGTGACCTTGGGGTGCGTGCCAATGGTGGTGGGGATGTGAATGTCCCGATCAGCGTCACGATCGAAAACCATTCAAGCGCGCGTGTTCAGACCGCGCGATCGGATGACGGTCGCGGTCTGCGGGTCATGATCAGTGAAGTGGTGAATGACGATCTGCTCAGCGGCCGGTATTCAAAGGCGTTTCAGCAGCGCTTTGGTATTCGGGATAAGGCGCGAGGTGCATAATGCCGACTTGGCCTGCAAGTATCCGGTTCTGCCCGGTTGACGGGACATATAGCGAAGAGCCGGTGGATTCCGTGGTCAGAACTGAATTTGACTCGGGGCCCGTAAAAACCCGCAATCGTTTCACGGCGGTCCCGACAAACATTCAGTTTGCGCTACCCTGGCTGACAGGCGCGGAGTTTGCCGTTTTTCGAACCTGGTTCGAAACCGATCTAAGTCGTGGGGCGTTGTCGTTCGATGCGACGCATCCGATTACCGGTGATCTGAAGACGTTCCGGTTTCGAAAGCCGTATCGGGCGTCCAAGGCCGGGAAACACATTGTCATTCAGATTGATCTGGAGATGCTCCCATGAGGTCGACACTCAGCAATCGCATGCTGGGCGCGATGCATGGGCAGGAAACCGATGAGGTTGTACTGCCGCTGATCAAGCTGACGCAAGCAGACTGGACTGGTTCCACCAACCTTGTGCCGAACTGGGAGCCGATCACCCACCAGGGTGAAGTCTATCAGCCTTGGGCATTTGAAATCAGCCTGCCGGATGAAGAGGCTGAAGGGATCCCGGTGATCAACTGGACAGCAGATAACGTAGTTCGGGATCTGGTCGCAGCACTGCGTGGTGTCACCGGATTTGTGCAGGCGCAAATCGTTTGGGTTCTGGCGTCGACGCCGGATAAGATCGAGATCGGGCCTATTAACGTAGAGATGCGCGCAGCCCAATATGATGCGGTACGGATTGGCGGCACGTTAGGGGTTGAGCCGATATTGGAGACCCCGTTCGGCCACATGACCATGAACCCTTCAAATGCGCCCGGG
Organism: Ruegeria sp. BJ6; assembly: GCF_056537885.1. Classification (NCBI taxonomy): domain Bacteria; kingdom Pseudomonadati; phylum Pseudomonadota; class Alphaproteobacteria; order Rhodobacterales; family Roseobacteraceae; genus Ruegeria; species Ruegeria sp. BJ6. The sequence goes on from NZ_JBQFSG010000002.1 coordinate 571,011, forward strand.
CTGTTCTGAGAGACACATCATGTGGACCGATGACTGGATCGGCCTTCCGTACCAGGAACTGGGGCGGGGGCCTGAGACTTATGACTGTCTCGGATTGGTTCTGGCTCTGCAGCGGGAACGTCATGGTCGCGACCTGTTTGACCCTCTGTGCCCGATGACCGTTGCGGCCCGCATGGATGTTGCGGCCCGCATGAGGCGGGACTGGCGCCCAGTGGAAACGCCGATAGAGGGTGCGGTGTTGTCTTTCAGGGTACGTGGCTACGAGCTGCATGTCGGCTACGCCCTTGGGGGGCGGTTGATGCTGCACACCTCACAGGAAACCGGCGAAAGCCTGATTGAAGATTTCCGGTCAGCCAATTGGGGCGACCGGCTGGAAGGGATTTATGTCTATGGCGGCTGACACGTTTGAGGTTGCAGCCTATCAGCACCCCTTGCGCGGAAGGCCCGTGGCTTCAAAAGCCGCTGAGGGACTGACTGTTGCTGAAATCGTTCGGCAGTCGGATATCGACAAGCGCTTTCTGATGTCGGTTCAAGTGGTGATCAGCCGCGGCATCAATTCCAGCGTTGTTCCGATGGATCAGTGGCATCGGGTGCGTCCGAAGGCGGGTAGCCATGTTCTGATTGGGCCGAAGGTTCAGGGTGAAGTACTGGGGCTTGTCCTGGCGGCAGTATTGCCGAAAGCAGCGGCAGCTTTCGCGGGCTCATTTTTCGCCGCTGGTACAGTTGGTTATGCCGTTACATATGCAGCGGTAACAGTGGTCGGATCACTTGCGATTAACGCCCTGATCCGCCCACCCAACCAGACGAATACTGGCCCCTTGGCTGAGACGCCAAACTACACGATCACCGGGTCGGCCAATGCCGAAAACCCCTATGGTGTCTATCCGACAGTTTTGGGCCGCCATCTGATGTTCCCGCCCAAAACGGCGCAGGGGTTCACGGAAGGCGAAGGCAAGAACATCCACTACCGGGGGCGTTACACGTTCGGCTATGGCCCGGTTGCGCTGGAAAGCCTGAAGATTGGCACAACCCCGATATGGGAATTCGACAACGTTGAGATCGAGTTCATCAATGTGGACGCGACAGAGACGCTCAAGAACATGCCGGAGATCGCGCCGCTGGTGAAGGCGTGGCGATCCGGCGCGGAGAAACTGACCCTCTATCCGCACGATGTGGCAGAAGACGCCTATAGTGTGCGGCTGAACACATCCCAGCCGGTGAGTCGGTTCACCCGAAAGGACACGGCCTATGTCACTGTTGATGTGACGTTTCAGGGCTTGGTGCGCTTTGACGATGGCGGATACAGGCACCCGCATTTCGGTCGGGTCCGGTACCGGTACCGGAAAAAGGGCACAGCACAATGGACTGATGTTGGTACTGAAAAGCATTGGGGAAAATCGACATCCTCAATCCGTTTCACACATTCGTTCCCGCTGCCATCACCGGATGAGTACGAAATTGAAGTTACCCGAATTGATGAGGATTTGAATGACAATAAGATCCAAGACGATCTCTATCTGACAGGCATCCAGTCCGTGCAGGCCGGCGGGCTGCCAAGTCACAACAATATTGCCGAAGTGGCGATCCGCGTGAAAGCCAGCGAGCAGCTGAACGGGCAGATCGACAACCTGAACGGCATCGTGCAGCAGCTTGGGCGGACGTGGAGCGGAGGGGCCTGGTCCGTCCTGAAGCCGGTTCGCCATCCGGCATGGGTGTATGCACGGGCGCTGATGGGGCCGATGCTGCGCGACCCGGTTGCAAGCGATCGCATCCATAAGGCTGATCTTACGGATTGGGCGGACCAGGAGCCGCATTGGACCTGCGACGCGGTGATAGATCAGCCTACAACCGTTGCGGACGTGCTGGACCTGATTTGTGCCAGCGGCCGCGCGCGGCGCACGATGCGGGATCTGAAATACTCGATCGTGCGGGACGGTGGGGCGGGGGGGATTATCCAGCAGTTTGGCCCGAACAATTCAAGAGGCTTTAACGGCAAGATCAGCTTTCCGAAGCAGATTCACGGGTTTCTGGTGCGTTGTGCCTCTGAGGCTCTGGACTGGCAGCAGGATGAAATCCCGGTCTATGCGGACGGATACAACGCATCCAACGCCACGAACATGGAAACGCTGGAGCTGCCAGGCGTCGTACTGCCGAAGAATGCGACTAATGGCGGCAATGCCTGGCGTCTGGGCAGGTACCACTTGGCGCAGGGGGTTCTACGGCCCGAAGAGTTCACATGGGAAACTGATATCGATCACCTGAAGGTCACCATGGGCGACAAGGTTCGGTTTGTTCACGACGTGCCATTGATTGGCGTTGGGTCTGGCCGGATCAAAACTCTGACGCTGCATCCGGATAATTCGGTTGCGACGTTTGTTCTGGACGAGTTCCTGTCGCTGGCAGGGTCCAGCTATCGTGTGATCATTCGCACGAAACTTGGGGAAGAACTGATCTTCGATGGTGCGCCGCCTGTTGCAGTCGATGGCATATGGACTGTGGCACAGGGCGCATCGGGCGACGCATCTGGGGTTGCCGCCGATGATCTGGTGCTGATCGAAGATATGGCGCAGGAAAGTATGGAAATCCTCGTCACATCCATTCGCCATAACAGTGACCTGACGGCGACATTGACCGGCGTTCCGGCTGCGCCGGCGGTGCTGGGCGCGGATAAGGGTACGATCCCGGCCTATGTGCCAAACATCACCAATGTGCAGCCCCGCCAGATCCTGTTGCCAGCCTCGCCTGTTGCCAGCGCGATCGATCCGGTTGTCCTGTACGGCCCGGCCCGGGTCGTGTTTCGCATCACGATCGCGCAGCACGATCGGTTCGATACGGCGCAGTATCACGTGGCGCTCAAGGATGCCGCTGGAAACGTCACCAATCACGGCCTGTTTCAGACCGAAGAGTTCGATGTACCGGTTCCGAACCTCGGGCCCTACACGATCGAGCTGCTGCGGGAAAACACCGCTGGCTTGATATCGCCGCCTGCGGTTTATCAGGATTCCTGGGATTCAGTTCTGACGCAGCCGCTGGACGTGCAGGAGTTCCGGGCGGATGCAGTGGCCGGAAGTGTGACGCTGACGTGGGATGCCAATGACCCGCTGGTCAAGCACTATGAGATCCGCCACCTGGCGCCCGGGAATACCGGCGGCTGGTCCGGAGCCTCGAAACTGGTGACATCCGTTCAGGGTGGATCCGTGACGGTTCCGGTTCTGACCGGCTCCTACCTGATCAGGGGCATCGGTCATTTCGACCAACAGAGCCCGAATGCCATGGCAGTGACGGTTTCGGACGGCAATGTGCTTGGGCTGAACGTGGTCAAATCCTTGATCGAGCATCCAGCGTTTTCCAGCGCGACGGTGGTCGATCTGGTTCCCTATGGCGGCCGCCTATACCTCGGGGCAGTTGATCCGCTTTCGGCATGGCCGGCACTGTCTCAGGTTGGCCAGATCATAAAACAGGGCGGCGTGGTCCCGATCGGCGAGTACGAATTCGAAGAGGTTGTTGACCTGACCGGCATTTTCACCAGCCGGATCAGCGCCGACGTGCAGGCGAACGGCTATATCGGCGGTGCAAAGCTGTCCACATGGCCGAACCTGTCTCAGCTGGGGTCGTTGACCGGTGACGTCAGTGATGCGTCCTGGTCGGCCAAGCTGATGATGCAGAGCACGAATGATGATCCGGCCGGATCGCCTGTCTGGTCGGCATGGCAGGAATTTCGGGCAGGCAATCACGATGCGCGAGCATACAAGTTCAAGCTGGTGGTCGAAAGCTTCGATCCGCAGGTTCAGGTCGTGGTCAGCCGCTTGTCGGTGCTGATTGACATGCCGGACCGGGTGGAAGGCGGCAGCGATTTGGCCATTCCGGATACCGGCATCCAGATCACATTCCAGCCTGCGTTCAAGGAACGCCCGGCGATCAACGTCACCGGTCAAGATTTGCCGTCCGGTGCGATCGAGAAAATTACCAACGTGAGCCGCACGGGCTTTCATCTTCAGTTTGTCGACGCAGCAGCAGCCGGGATTGCCGGCACGTTTGACTGGATCGCCAAGGGTTACGGACGGGAAAACTAAGAGGACAAAATGGCGCAACATCAATTTCCGGATATTGTGGTCGACGATCCGGACGGCCGCGCATTGGCCGTTATTCTGAATAATCTCTGGGCGACGTTGATATCCACTCATTCCGGGGCAACGCGACCGTCATACCTTTCGGCAGGAGGGATGTGGGTGCGGGATGTCTCCGGCACCTTGACCCTGATGCTTTATGACGGGTCGAACGATATTCCGATCGGGATGGGTACTGCGTTCGACGCAGTCAATCTTGATACGCTGTATTTGGCGGGTCAGTATTTTGGGTATGGCGGGGCGCACGCATCTGCCACTGCGGGCGACAATCCTTTTCCAGATCTGGATGGCTCCTTTGGCTTGTTGGTCGGGAATTCCAATGAGGGCACCGCCAGTCAGTACATCTGGCAAAAGGCGGTCCAGCTGGATCAGGGCGTGCCAGTCTGGAAAACGCGCACCAAGACCACGGACGGGAATGGCTGGGGCCGGTGGTATGGCGCCACAGATTCACTGATCCAGATTTATGACGTCACCGATCAGGCCGATGTCATCATTCCGGTTGATCTTGCGGGTTTCGACCATGCTCTAATCCGGTGCGAGAACGTAATTTTCGAGAATTCAGGCGATCATCTGGCTGGCCGGACCTCGACGGATGGAGGCGCGAACAAAGATTCCGGACCTTCTGACTATTCCTGGGATTTCGGCGGCACGAACGACGGCACGGGCATTGGTCAATTCGATGCATCCGACAGCAAAATGCAGTTTACGCGCGGTGCTGGTAACACGCTGATCCGATCAATCAGCGGCGAAATCTTCGTCTTCAATCCGGGCTCTGCGGAGCGCACCCAAATCACCACCGTCATGCGCCACCGGGACACGACCGGCGGTATGGTCACCGTGCATGGCGGTGGTCGGCGTGAAGCGGATGCAGCATTCGATGCCATTCAGCTTTATGCCAGCACCGGCAACATCAGCGGCAAATTCTATCTGTACGGGAGAAACTAAGATGGCGCTCACACGTATGGACAAGGGTCAGGAAGTCGCGATTTCTGCCGAGGAAGAAGCGGCAATCATGGCTGAACGTGCCGTCGAGCAGGGCAAGAAGGATCTGGAGATCATCCAGTTGGTCAAGGCAGAGGCCCGGCGTCGAATTCTCAAGATTATCCCCGAGTGGAAGCAGCAAAACCTGAATGCCCGGGCAAATGAACTGAACGACAAGCAGCGCCCGAACTGGACGTCGGAAGAGCTTGCAGAATGGGATGCCGGGATGGCGCTCTGGGCAAAAGCAAAGGCAATCCGCGTTGCTTCCGATGCGATTGAGGCGATGACCCCGGTTCCCGAGAACTTCAACGACGACACGTATTGGCCGAAGGAGTGATATGCCCATGTACACCTATCGAGCAAAGGTGACCGACGTATACGACGCGGACACCATCACCGTCGACGTCGATCTTGGTTTTCATTCCTGGCTGCGCAAAGTGAAGGTGCGCCTCTATGGCATCAATGCGCCAGAGGTTCGCGGGTCGGAAAAGGTTGAGGGTAAAATCTCGCGCAATTGGCTGCGTGAACAGATCCTCGGCAAAGAGATCGTCATGCACACCTACAAGGATGGCACTGGCAAGGGGAAATACGGGCGTTGGCTCGGGAAACTCTATCGCGACGAAAAGAGCGTGGTCAGCATCAATGATGAACTGGTCAACAAGGGGCTAGCAAAGCCCGCAACCTACTGATGGCAAAGGGTACGGGCAGGCATGACATTTCGTGAGGCATTCGAAGGCGGCGCGCAGAGCGTCGTGAACTGGGTGGTGGTTGCGGTTCTCGGCGGCGCATTCTGGTGCGTCCGGCGCATCTTCACCAATCAAGCACAAATATCGGCGCTTCAAACCGCGCTGAAAAGCCGGGATGAACAGAGAATGCGCGATATGGCAGAGTTTCGGAGTTCCCTGAAGCGTCTGGAGGATGCTCAGAAAGAAACTCGGGACGATATCAAGAACCTCTTCCAGCGCTGATTGAATCCGACATTTCACCGAACTGCCCCGCCAGCGGGGCTTTCTGGATTGGGGGTAAGCCATGCGAGGGAATTACAGGCAAATATTGGACTGGATCGGCCTTTCTGAGGGCGGCTATGTGAACCACCCGAACGACCCCGGCGGGGCAACGGACCGCGGCATCACGCAGCGGACCTATGACGCCTGGAACCGGCGCAAGGGGCTACCGAAAAAGAACGTCCGGGGCATTTCTAAGGAAGTGGCGGAACGGATCATCCAGTTTCAGTACCTTGACGCAGTTCGGGCCGCGCAACTTCCGTCAGGGCTCGATTACGCAATGGCAGACTATGCGGTGAATTCCGGACCAGCCCGCGCGATCAAGGAGTTGCAGAGGGTTCTTGGCGTGGCAGCGGATGGCGTGATTGGCTTGAACACCCTTGAGGCCTTGGACATGGCCGACCCGCAAGAAGTGATCGTTGCTCTATGCCAGCGTCGCATGCGCTTCCTTCGGGGCCTTCGCCACTGGTCGAGCTTCGGAAAGGGCTGGACCCGGCGCGTCATGGGGGATCAGCCCGGCGTGCAGACCGGAGATATTGGCGTGATTGATCGTGCCGTTCGGATGGCCCGGGCCAACGCAGAAGCCGCCAGCATCCCAGCACCGAAACAGTCGGCACCGGGCAAAGCCGTTAAAGTCAATTGGTTTGCCGTCCTTCAAAACCTCTTTCGCAGCCTGTTCAATCGAAAGGACTGAGCAATGAAACAGACTCTGGTTACACAGTCCGGAAAGATGCCAACGCGCAAGATGCTGGCAGTCATTCTGGCAACTTTCCTTGTGCACGGCGCAATCGCGGCCATCCATTTCGTGTTGGATACTGTTCTGCCGGGCGCAACGGTCGAGATTCCTGCGGAGGAATGGATCGCGGCGCTAATGCCATTGCTGGCCGGGTACTCGGTCAGGGAGCGAGGCTGATGCCCGCTCTACTGGGTGCGCTTCCATGGCGGCGGCTGGGTCTTTGGGCTGCGGCGGCTCTGGTCATCGCGGGGGCCATCTACTGGCTGCGCGCGGACGCGGTTGAGGATGACCGCGCCAAGGCCAGCGAACGCCGTATCGAAACCATTCTGAAAGCAAGGGAGAGACGCAATGAGGTTCACGGCCTTAGCGGTGATGCTCTGCACCGCGAACTTACTGACAGGGTGCGATCCGGCCCGAAGTGATGGCGTACAGTTCAAGGATGTGGCGCGCACCCCACCGCTGACGCAGCCAACAGTCGATTGGCTGGTTCAGAATGACAGGCCATTCGCTGAATGGACGCTGGAGATGGCGAAAGCCTGCGAAGATCACGGGTGTCCGTCGTGAAATGGTTGGTGGCCTCACTGCTTGTGTTCGCGGAGCCCGCCTTTGCGGCAAGCTGCGCCCAACGCGGTGACGTCATTGCCAATCTCGAAAGCAAGTATGGCGAGCGCCTACGGTTCGGTGGCTTGCAGAAATCACGGGGTGCGCAGACCGTGCTGGAGGTGTGGGCCTCGGATGAAAACGGCACCTATACCGTCCTGTTGACCAATCCCAATGGTATCAGCTGCATCGTCGCGGCTGGCACTGACTTTTTCGAAGCTGTTCCGCGTGAAGAACCGGCTGGCAGCCCGATGTAACCCGGCGGCGGGGTACGCCGTTTATCACAACACCATCAAAGGAGAGCGGACATGGCAAACGCCATCTATCCGAAATACAAGGAGGCGTTGCTCGGCGGCGCTGCGAACATCGACATGATCGGTGGCAACGTGAAGGCTGTTTTGGTCGATCTGGCCGATTACACCTATTCTGCCGCGCATGAATTTCTGTCCGATCTGCCTGCTGCGGCGCGCGTCGAAACATCGGCCAACCTGACCGGTAAGAGCGCGACAAACGGCACCTTCGATTCCGCCGACGTAACTTGGTCGAGCGCGACGGGTGACGAAAGCGAGGCCGTCATTCTCTACATCGACACCGGTGTCGAGGGCACGTCGCGGCTGGTTCTGTTCCTGGATACCAATCAGACCGGATTCCCGGTCACGCCGAACTCGGGCGACATCACCTACACGGTCGATGGCGCAGGCTGGTTCACGCTGTAAAGCGTGAGCCACACCCTCTTTCCCCCTCATATCGGAGGCAGTCATGCCTAAGAAAATCACGAACTTCGAAATTCGCGATGCTGAAAACGGTCGGGTCATCCGGGAGGGTGACAATGCCATGCTGAAAAAGGACGGCATCCATTACGTGTCCAACGACTCCGGCGACTGGAAGCCATTCTACATTGTCGATCTGGACGCATCAGAGGAACCGGTTCCCGAACCAGAGCCCACACCTGAACCGGAACCGACGCCAGATCCTCAACCCGACCCTGAGCCCACACCAGTGCCGGACCCTGAGCCTGAGCCAGAACCGAAGCCAGACCCAACCCCAACCCCCGTTCCTCCCAAACCGACACCGACGACGCCAAACGTTCGTGATGCGGCCGAGTTGCAGCAGGCGCTGAATGTTGCGGTTCCCGGCGACGTGCTGCTGTTGGCTCCGGTTGATTACGGCCCGCTGCACGCGAAGAACTTCAAGTATACCGGCGAAGTTGTTGTTCGGTCGGCTGATTTCAGCAATAAAGCGCGGTTTGCAGGCATCTATGCAGACAACTGCGACAACATCACGTTCGACGGGCTGCGTTCCAGATACGCCTATGGCGGTGAATATGAGTGGCATGAGGCAAACCGGCTGTCCAATGGCTCCGACCTGAAGCTGATCAATAGTGATCTGGAAGGCGACAAGAATGGCGCTGCCGGTTTCTGGGCTACTGCGCTTCGGGTCATCGATGTGGATCGCGTGCATCTGGAGAAAAACCAGTTCCGCAAACACACGCGCGGGATATACATCACGCGCGGCAAGAGTGGCGTCATCCGCCTGAATGAGATACACGATATCCGGTCGGACGGGATCAACCCGCATGAGGTGGGTGACCTGCTGGTTGAACTGAATTTCCTGCACGACTTTGGCGGTGTGGCCGGAAACCATGATCATCGTGACGCGATCCAGATCATAGGCTCTGGCGGTGCGGTCACGCCCCTGATTACCCTGCGAAAGAACTTCATTTTCCAGGGTAATCGCTATGGCGCGAATGACAGTGTTTCGCAATCCCTGTGGATCGGTGGCGACGGTCGCTCAGAGGTTCAAAAACACGGGCTGATCCGGATCGTCGAAAACCTCATCTGTAATTCGCACATCTGGGGCATTGGTGCCTTTGGCGTTTCGCAGATGGAAATCGTCGGCAACACGCTGGTGAAATTCCCCCGTGTGCCTCCAGCGCATCCGGGGATCGAAATTCCGCGCATCAACGTGTTCTCGGATGTTGCTGATATCCGGGACAACATTGCGCCATCGGCCAAGGTTCCCAGCATCAGCTGGAACGGTGCGGACTATTCAACCAGAAACGGCAACCGCGTCGCTGACCTGACGCCGGATGAAATCATGGCGCAGGCTAAGGCCGATCCTGATTTCGCGCATTTCTTCGGCGGCTGACCTGCCGAACCGCCCGCGCTGTAACGGCGCGGGCTTCTTTCCCCCTGACAACCTATCGAGGTGAACCCATGGCGCTGTCCCGCTTCCCTACCATCATGCCCAAAGCCGTCGACGCCTCAATCGCGGCGGCGGATGCTTTGCGCCATGTCCGCGATACCTCTGGCGATCTGACCTACAAGGCACTGCACGAAGTTCAGGAGGGTCTCGCAACCGCCAAGATCACCACTGCGGAAGCTCTGGCCGAAGGTGCCAAGCAAAAGGCGGGGGCTGAGGCGTTCATGGCATCTCTCGGCGGGCCTGCCACACTCGCTGCCTATCAGGCGGCGGCTGTCGATATCGAGGTCAAGGCGGCAGCGTGGAATGTGGAAATGGCCGCGCTGCTGTCGAGCTTGACGGCGGATGATCTGATCGGGATGGAAACCAACGGAACCGCCCCGCTGACCTTCAGTCTGATCCGTCACAAGCACTTTATTCCTGCGGCAAAGGCTGATCCATTCCGGACATCCCAGGCACTTGCGGACCTGATTGCGGCCTTTGAGGCGGTTGGGGCCGTCTGATGCCCTCTGCGGTTGTTAGTGGCGCGACCGGTTCATTCTCGAAAACTACGGTCAATATCGGCGGCACCGATCACGACGTTTACAAGTTTACCGGCGCGGGCACGATTACATTCAGCACGGCGGGCGATATCCGGGAATTGCTGGTCGGCGGTGGTGGTGCCGGCGGTTCGCTCGACTACCGCGCTGCAGGTGGCGGCGGGGCCGGTGAAGTCCTGCCACGCGCGGCACAAGCCGTCGACGCGGCGACCTATGATGTCGCTGTCGGCCTTGGCGGTGCTTCGGTAAACGGCAACAACGCGGGCACAGATGGCGGCGCTTCTACGATCACCAAGCAGGGCGGCGCGGAGCTAGATCGTGCGCGTGGTGGCGGCGGTGGTGGCTCCGGTGATGGTCAGGACGGCGGGTCCGGTGGCGGTGGTTCATCCAGCAGCGGGACCGGTGGTTCATCCACGGCAGTTTCGCCGGGGCTCGGTTACGGTGGCGGTGCAGGATTCGAGCCAGCGGCGGTTGAACGTACCGGCGGTGGTGGCGGTGGCGCAGGTGAAGCGGGTCACGACTGGGACCACGCAACGAAAGCCGCGCAGGGTGGCGACGGTGTTCAAGACGATATCACCGGCTCAAACGACTGGTATGGCGGCGGTGGCGGTGGCGGTGCCCTCTGGGGTGCTGCTGCAACAGCAACCAACGATGGCGGTCAGGGCGGCGGCGGCGCTGGCTCCGACTACGCACCGAACGAAGGCAATCCGGGTACGGATGGCCTCGGTGGCGGCGGTGGCGGTTCCACATGGGGCGCAGATTCCGGCAAGGGTGGCGACGGTGTTGTCATCATCCGCGTGGAAACGCCCGGTTCCGGCGCGCAGACGATCACGGGCGCGGCATATAGCGATGCTGATACCTTCCCGGCAGGGTCGATCAGCGCGGGGCCGGTCACGATCACTGGCAGCCTGCACAGCAGCGCCAACAGCTTCGGGGCTGGGGATGTGTCACCAGGCGCAGTCACCATCACCGGCGGGCTGCACCTCGATCCGGATGTGTTCCCAAGCGGCTTGATTGTTCCGGGAACGGTATCGATTGCAGGGGCCGAATATGCCGATCCTGATGCCTTTGGCGGCGGAACGGTGTCTCAGGGCTCAGCGCCATCGCAGAACATCACTGGGGCAGGGCACTCAGACGCGGACAGCTTCGGGGCGGGTGTTATCTCGCTTGGCGCTGTAACCATCATAGGCACGGTTCACATCGATCCGGATTCGACCGGGTCAGGCGGCATCCAGACCGGTGGTGTGACGATCACAGGCGCGCTGTACGTCGATCCGGATGGTATCGGTTCAGGTGCGGTCAGTCAGGGCAGCGCACCACCCCAGAACATCGGCGGGACAACCCATAATGACGCGGACACGTTTGAAGCGGGATCTGTCAATCTCGGCGCTGGCCCTGCGCAAGGCATCACGGGTGCCACGCATATCGACATTGATGCTTTCACTGCGGGACTGGTTTCTGCGGGCGCTGTAGAGATCACCGGCCTGCAGGTGGTCGACGCGGATCTGTTCGGGTCCGGCACTATCGCCACTGGTCCCGTGGTCCTATCTGGGAACCTCTTTGTGGACCCAGACATCATCGGCTCCGGGCTTGTCCTTGGGGATTCATCCAGCCGCGGCCGCGTCGCATTCCCCAGCGAAAGCGTAAACGACGGATCATTGAACGATAGCCTGAATTCAGGCGCGATCGTCTCTTAACACAATAGCGGAAACCTAATCCAATGAACCAACAGTTTTTCCTGAAGAAAGGGGACACGAGTCCCGCAATCCGGTACCAGGTTGTCTTGCCGTCCGGCAGCACGCTGAATGGGGCGAATGCCAAATTCAATGTGAGGGACTATTTTACCAACGAATTGCTGTTTGAGCGGGATGCGAGCGTCGATGGCCCCGCAGGTACTCTGCAATACGACTGGCAGCAGGGCGATACAGATACGCCTGCGATCTACCGGTCAGAATTCGTGGTCACTTTCGCCGACAGCAAAATCGAAACCTTTCCGAACAATGGCTTTATCGAGATTCACATCGGCGACGATGTGTAATCCCCGCGCCGGGGCGCGGCGTATATCAGCGTAAAGGAGGCGCATAAGCTTCACTCATTCAGCCGAATAGGGTGGAAACTTTGTCCCTGTAACTTAAAGCCCGCTGACGTTTGTCAGCGGGCTTTTTTCGTTTTGGCAGATCACTGAACCGCGAAATTAACGACGATCAGGATCAGGATAAGCACAGATAGTGCTATTGATACGTAAGTCAGTTTTTTCGGCATGTTGTCACCTTTCATATTCATCCCAGGGCCGCAGGCCTTGCGCCACTGCTGACATCGCGAGGGCCACGGTACGCTTCACGGGCACATCGTCACCTTTGTTTGCAGCTGAATACATCGGCTGGGTGACATTCCTGTGCACTCCGAGAGCCTCGGACGCCTGACGTGCAGAGGTGAGGCCGGTTTGTTTGGTCCAGGCCAGAAAATCTTGTGCTTTCATAGCGCAACCCCTATCTTGGGGATAGCCGCCCCCGTTTCCGGGGGCGACCACCCAAATCACCAGTGGTGGATGATGTTGGCAACCAGAGCCACCACTGTGATGATCTGGAGGACGATTGAGACGATTTGAAGTTTCATCTTTCTCTTTCCTCCTGTGCGGGGCGGGACCATCCCGCCCCCTCTGCACATTCTTAATATGCACATAAATGTGCAAAAAGTCAACCCTGATGGGTTAAAAATGTGCATCTTATTGAGGAAGTTTCCAATAATATTAGGGCGAATGTGTCCCTTTAGATGGTGCGTGTAATCGCGTGAAAAATATCCCAGAAAGCCGATCTGAGCGCGGCTTTCTGATCGTCCGAGAACACGCCAGCGTCTTCGATCTTCTTCATGGCATCACGGACATGAGATTCAGCTTGATCTCGCATATATTTTTTGTGTTCGGGTGATCCGATAATCATCGTCTCGGTCATCGCTGGGTTCCCTTTTGTTAAGTGGCGTATTCGATGACAAACAGATGGTCGCCCAGCGGGTATGCCATCACACCGGTAAAATCGTCGCCGCAGATTCCGGGGCCACTTTGATTGACGTACTCGGTCTTGATGCCGGGTATATCGCTTTCCTGCGCTTCGAAATTCGACAGGTCAAATTCGGCGCGGCGTACAACGCGAGGGCTGAAAGTTTGCCCGATATCGTTGCGCAGTGTGTCGCAGATTTCTCCTATCGTTTTTAAGTGGTCAGCCATCATGGTTCCTTATTGTGTTGCTGGTTTTTGGCGTTGGCGGGGCACGCGCATCATCGTCAGGATGTAGTCCACGCCATCGATCTCGGCGACGACGCTGACCGTCTCGGCATCCAGCACAATTATTTCTTGCGGCACTTTCCCAGACGAAAGGGGCGCAAGTGTTTCAGCGACCTTTACGGCAGGTTTCATCAGCTTGTGCGCCATCGTCGTTCCCTAATTATCTACAAAAACATTGACTACAATCTACGTACTTAATATCTACATAACAAGACCTATTCACTACGGAAGTGTAGAAAAAAGTGGAACCTGTAGATAATTCGGGGCAACGTCCGCCCATGAAGATGGGAATCGGGACACCTGCGCAGAAAAAAGCGTTGTTTGCGGCTGGGGCTGAAAAGGTCATCACGCACAACGAACTCGACGGGGTTCTTGAAGACGAGGATTTAGCTGACTTCGTGTTCCGTCAGGGCGATACCGTCATTCTGGTGCAGTCGAACTTGCTGCCGATCGTGCCGATGAAGGCCATCGCCAAGCGGGGTGTCACGTTCGAAATCCCAGGGCACGAACCCCGGACATGCCCGACTGATGACAGCATCCGGGATCTGCGCAAGCTTGAGCCGGTAAACGTCACGGTAGAAAAGAAAGAGGCGCGGGGAGCAAAGCCGGTCTGGCCGGTTCCCACGGCCCAGCAGATCGAGACAATTGTTTCACTGTGGCGCACGCCGGAGATGAAGCGTAGCGCTGTCGTTGCGCGCGTTAGGGAAATAGTGGGCGCTGAGGTGCCCGATCATTGGGTGCGGGATCAAGTTATTAAGGCTACTGGTTCGGCGGCAAGAAAATTGAAATGAGGGATTAATGGATCAGCAAGGTATACAGCCGAGGTCGCTTCTTGATGTGGAAATTATTCGCCCGATCATGAGGCAAATTCATCAAGGCAAAGCACCTCACGAAATAAAAACTAGGAATGAAAACCAAGACGTTGGAGATACAATAGATAAACTAGTTGCCGCTGGTCTCGTGGATCACCTCACTTTTGTGGCCGCGTCTTTGAAGCAAGTACAGCCTGGGACATACTTTCTAACGGACAAAGGGCTTCGGTGGCTGCGCACATATGGCTGGCGGGAGCGGAAAACTCACGCGCTGTCCAAATTTCAAGTTATTTGGGGTGTGGTTTTGGGTGTATTAATCAATATGACATCCAATTTTCTTTGGCCCTTCGTTTCGCCTTTTTTGGATAGGTTCTGAGATTCACAATAGGGAGGCTGGCGCGATGCCGACGCGGGGAGAGGTCAAGAGATACAAGCCGCGCCGCAGTGAGGGCTGGGCTCTTTGCGACGAGATCACCGATGGTCACTGCACGTGTCGACTGAACTCTACTGGACCTTGTTCGGCTTTGCTGACCCCGTTGCGGCACTGCTATTCCCAGGGGATTGGTGATGTGGCGGGATATGAGCGTGACCGGATGCGTCGGGACGCGCGGTATTAACAAAAAGGAATAATGGGGGCGACACTGGCGCTAAAAGGAATACCAGTGCGGGGATTGGCCGCCGACCGACTCATCAAAACCGACAGGCTGCAAGGCGGAACTGGACCTACCGCCCCCCATTTTGAAGTTCACAATAAGGAGCGGCCACATGCCGATTGGATTTGTAAACGATGGCGAAACGGCAGAGCAGTTCTATGAGCGCTGTTTGGTTGATAGCTGGCCAGTTCAAGCGTTGGTCGAAGTCCTCAAGGATCCGCCCGCACATTGGGATGATTCCGAAACACTAACGTTCTGCCGGCTGATGTTGGCATGGGTTGTCACCCAAATGACCACATAAGGGAGCGGATGAAATGCGCATACGTTGCTGGTTTGGGCTGCATCATTGGGGCACCCAGGTTGATGATCGAGCGCACGATCAAGAGATGATGGCCGGTTGGTGGGTGTGCGTTTGCTGCGGCGCCTGGCGTTCTCGATCCGTTAGTTCAACAACCGCACTTAAAGAATGGAAGCCCCAGTAAAGGAGCAGCAGCGATGCACATTGATTTCAGGCCGGGCATGTGGCTGTTGGGTTTCGAGATAGACCGTTCATCTTTTGCGGTCTACGTGGGGCCCTTCCAGTTTTGGAAGGCTCGTCGTGGATCTCAGCTTGAGGCCGATCTGCGTAAGATTAATTAGGAGCGACCATGAAGCCTGCAGTCCGTGAATCCTATGTTCGCCAGATCGCCAAGTTTGAGGCTGAGCTTGAAGCGTGTCAGGACGATGAGCGCCGCGCGGTTCTGGAGCAGAATTTGGAAATTGAGCGCGCCTTGTTGGCGCGGCTGGACAAACAATAAGGGCCCTGCGCAAGTGTCGCTTGAGTATAGCGAAACGGAAAATCTGATGCTCAAGATGACTTGAGTATCGCAGATGATTATCAAACAGGAGCGCGCATGCCTATCTGGCCCAACACAATTCCCCATGATTTGCGAATCGCGCTTGAAGAGCGCCGCGTGGATGACTGGGAATCGGCATTGCGCGCCTGGGCTAAGTCCCACGGGCTGAAGCTCAAGATCCAGTGGTTTGCGCAGCTGCAGCGCCGGATGAATGACTTGCATTCAATGCGGTTCACGGCAGGAGCTCAGGACCACTGGGCAGTGATCAAAGAGTGGTTGGAGCGTCATGATGTGCCAGCCCCGCAGAGATTACCCCAGCGTCCAGAGCAAAAGGCAAGTAATCCAAATTAGGGTCAATTAGGTTCTCGGGACCAAAGAACACTTTTTTCCCGAAATGGTTTCTTGTTTTATTTTGTTGAAAAACAGTGGGTTAAATGGTGGGTGATAAGAGATTTGAACTCCTGACATCTTCGATGTGAACGAAGCGCTCTACCACTGAGCTAATCACCCTTGATCGGGGGTCTTACAGCTACTTGTAGAGTGCTGCAAGGGGGTGCGTAGGCGAATGTTGAAGGGCAGCAATAGGAAATAAGAAGTGAATTGCTGCCCTGAAACTTCGCAGGAAACAGGAGCATGAAACCGGTTGATCAGCTGCCCCAATTATTAAGTTGGGGCAGCTATCAGATGCGGATGTTGTGTTTGGTGCCTGCCGAATTGGCAATATGGCTCCATTCAGCCGGTTAGAGGATGAAGTCATCCGCTGTAAGGTTATGTAAACCGATAAGTCTGATGACCATCTCAACGTCAGTATCGTTGTCGTTGTCGATGTAGACCAGCGTGTGATTGTCGGCGACGGATTTTCTAAAGTAGATTTCACCTTCGTCGTCAGTTCCAGTCTTTCTTTGACCATCAAAGGTAAATGAATTGTCACCGGACAAGACTGTGCTGGCATCTATTTGACGCAGGTTGATTTTGTCCACACCGGACTTAAAGTCACGGATCACGTCAGCCTGAACGCTGTTGCTGGCGCTGTCGCCGATGTCTTTAAAGACAAAATGATCCGCACCTTGTCCACCAAACAACTTGTCCCGGCCTTGTTCACCAACCAGAAAATCCTGACCATCCTGACCGTACAGAGTGTCATTGTTGGCGCCACCGTTAACGATGTCATCGCCCAAACCGCCAATCAAATGGTCTTCACCGGCCTTTCCGAACAGGTGATCTTTTCCTTTGGCCCCTTTGAGGATGTTGGCTGCTCCGGTGCCGATGAAGACATCCGAGGCTGTTCCCCCCTGCAGGTTTTCAATACCCTGGATGGTGTCGTTTCCTAGCCCGGTATTCTGCGCTGTGGAAATGTTGAGGTTCACGGAGGATCGTGTGCCGGTGTTGTTTATGTACCAGTCCAGCCCGGCGCCACCTTGCAGGAAATCATTGCCAGTGGAGGCGTAGAGTTTGTCGTGCCCGCTATCACCATAGACTCTATCCGACCCTGTGCCGCCCAACAGATTGTCATGACCGCTGCCGCCACGCAGGGTATCATTGCCGCCGTTGCCACGAAGCGTATCGTTACCGCCGTTGCCGCTGATTTGGTTGCCAAGCTCGTTGCCGCCGATCACGTCACTTCTGTTTCCGCCGATCGCATTTTCGATTTTGACCCCATTGGCAATTGTAAAACCACCAATGATGCCATTTGCGTATGAGGGGATGCCCCCGGCATCGCTTCCCGTCAGGTCAGCATCGTTCAGGTTGATATAAACGCCCCGATTCGCGTTCTGAGCAGAAATTGTATCTGTACCGCCGGTGTCCCAGATGCAGGACCACGAGGTCCCGGCCTTGTTAATGTCGTCAAGTGTATAGACGTTGTTTCCTGTGTTGTGTGCCTTTGTCCCGTAAATGGCTTGCAGCGCGGCTATGTCCAACGCCATCGGAGTTGAGGAGTGTCCGTACGCGGTTGAAATGGTTTGAATATGTGTCGGGTGGCCCGCGTTGTATGACATGATGGTGTAAACACCCTGGTTTTGCCCATCTGTGCCATAGTCACCAAAAGACGACGAAACGCCGGGAAACACAGATGATGTGCCACCGTTGTCATGCGGATGGGCGATCCCGAGCCCATGAAGCATCTCGTGCATGATGGTTTCAAAACCTTGGCCGCCTTTTTGCAGAGAGGCGGGTGTCCACACAAACGAGTCGTATGAAAACAATCCATACAACGTATCTTTGCCGCCAATTGTGAGAAGCTTGCTTCCCGGTGCCCCATGAGCGCCAGCTACACCCGGGACGGGAAAAAAGTTGGATGGTACGAGCGCGTACCTAAAATTCTCGGCGTAGATTGAACCGGGATTTCCGGAAGGAACCTCGACATAGTCGACGGGGATGATCGTCTCGATCGTTGCAATGGCTTCCCGAAAGGCGTTCTTTTCCCAAGTTTGAAAAGTATGCAGCCCTGGGTCAAACGAATACGTTAGTGTTCCAGCTGCACCGCCGAAATTTGTGTTCATGTTCCAGGATGATCCCCAGATCAATCCATCAACATATGCTTTACCAGTAAGATTTGAACCAAAATCATTTACCGTACTTGACATCTATGTGCACCTCAAAAGTCCATAGTTTTCTGCGGCTTGGCTGTCTGCAAACTGTTTCTCAGGCAACCTGCAGAAAGTCTGTTAGTTCCAGAGTGATACGCCCCCAAATGGGTCTAAACCTTCTATTTTCTTTCGATGCAAGAACATAGTGCCAGATGCGGCAATTGTGAGGGAATGAGCTGGCGTTTGTGTCACAATGTATTTTTTTGATACTTTCGACAGGCCCGACGCGTTTATTGCAGCTGCAAACAGTGAGGTTGTGACATTCTCGAAACGTAACAAATGTCTGACGGTTTTACGGGCTGACTCATGCCATGGTTGTTTGGTGCTTTTGCTGCAATCGTTCAAAATTTGCCTGAACCAGCGACATCATCATCTTATCTGTTTGCCGGCCAGAGTTGATTTTTTCCGCCATTGGCATGCCGTTCACACTGGGATGGAAAGAACCGGTGATCAGGAAAAAAGCGGAACACGCGAAAAAAGTTGGAAACGCCGCTTGACGATGCCGGGGTGTAGCCATAATACACCCAAACGTTCAGCGATGAACGGACAGTGAGCGGTTGTAGCTCAGTTGGTTAGAGTACCGGCCTGTCACGCCGGGGGTCGCGGGTTCGAGCCCCGTCAACCGCGCCACACTGTCAGCCTTTGATCCGGGCAAATGGATCAGGAAAAGACCCTAATGCGCGGTTGTAGCTCAGTTGGTTAGAGTACCGGCCTGTCACGCCGGGGGTCGCGGGTTCGAGCCCCGTCAACCGCGCCACTTTCCTCAAAGAAGCGAAAAATACTGCCCATACCGGGCGCTTCGTGGTGATTTTGCCAACAAGCGGCCCCAATCTGGCGTGAATCGTTTCGGAAAATCTTGAATCACCGGTATTCTGCTGCATTCCATCCTCTGGAAAACGTCTGACCACCACGTGGCGGCTATTTCCGAAAACGCAAAATGTCAGGGGTGAGTTTTGGCCAGTTTGAATCGCGTCGTGATGGCGCGGCGTAGTAAAAGAATGATCCGTTCCCTAGGGCCGCAGAATCTGGAGGTTGCTGAAATCTCGGGAAAGTGGGGCAAGCAATTCGGATTTCAAAGCTATCGTCAGTTCCGCTTGCCGCAACATGATATCTGCGTGGGCCCATTTCTGGATGAACGGGGTGCGGTGCTGAAGTTTGATCTGATTGTCGCCAATCAGGTGTGGGAACATCTGGACCGACCGTATGAGGCCACGCTGAACGTTCTTGAGATGCTTCGGCCTGGCGGATACTTTTGGCTGGCTGTCCCATTTTTTGTGCCATTTCATGCGGCTCCACAGGATTGCTCGCGCTGGTCGGCGCGAGGATTGAAGAACCTTCTGCTTGAAGCAGGGTTTGATCCATCCGCAATAAAGGCCGAGCAATGGGGGAATCGCCAGGCGGCCCTTCGAAACTTGGAACCTGAATGGCCACCTGTTTTCAAACCGGACACGGATGTTCTGGACAATGACCCGAACTTTCCGATCGTCGCCTGGGCGCTGGCTCGGAAAAGCCACGAATGAGGCAAACCGGGTGAATTATTGCTTGTTCACCATTCGTTCGCATTTTTCGGTTGGAGTCTCGGCTCAGCTCGCCTATCTCTAGGACACTTGTTTGTTGGGGGCCGAAATGGCTGAGCTGAAGAATATTGAGGTGCGCGGCGCGCGCGAGCACAATCTCAAAAATATCGACGTGGATATCCCGCGCGATCAGCTGGTGGTGATCACTGGCCTGTCCGGTTCCGGCAAGTCGTCACTTGCGTTTGACACCATCTATGCCGAAGGGCAGCGCCGCTATGTCGAAAGCCTTTCGGCATATGCACGCCAGTTCCTGGATATGATGGAAAAGCCGGATGTGGATCACATAAGCGGCCTTTCCCCGGCAATCTCGATTGAACAAAAGACCACATCAAAAAACCCACGCTCGACCGTTGGCACGGTGACCGAGATTTATGACTATCTACGCCTGCTTTTTGCGCGCGCGGGAACACCTTTCAGCCCTGCAACCGGATTGCCGATCGAGGCACAACAGGTTCAGGACATGGTCGACAGAATCATGGCGATGGAGGAGGGGACACGGGGTTATCTGCTGGCCCCCATCGTGCGCGACCGTAAAGGCGAATACAAAAAAGAATTCCTTGAGCTCCGCAAACAGGGGTTCCAGCGGGTCAAGGTCGATGGCGAGTTTTATGAACTGGACGAGCCACCTGTGCTGGATAAGAAATTCCGGCATGACATTGACGTTGTTGTTGACCGTCTTGTCGTGCGCGAAGGCATGGAAACCCGGCTGGCCGACAGTTTGCGCACCGCCTTGGATCTGGCGGATGGCATTGCGATTCTGGAGACCGCACCACGTGAAGGCGAGGGAGAGCGGCTTACATTCTCAGAGAACTTTGCCTGTCCGGTCAGTGGGTTCACGATTCCAGAGATCGAACCACGTCTGTTTTCGTTCAATGCTCCGTTTGGGGCATGTCCGGATTGCGACGGGCTGGGCGTTGAGTTGTTTTTTGACGAGCGCCTCGTGGTGCCGGACCAGACCCTGAAAGTTTATGATGGCGCTTTGGCCCCATGGCGCAAAGGCAAGTCGCCGTACTTCCTCCAGACCATCGAAGCGATTGCCCGGCACTATGAATTCGACAAGAACACTGCGTGGAAGAACCTGCCCGAGAAAGTGCAGCAGGTTTTCCTGTACGGGTCCGGGGATGAGGAAATCCAGTTCCGCTATGACGAGGGCGGCAGGGTTTATCAGGTGACCCGTACATTCGAAGGCGTCATCCCGAATATGGAACGTCGTTACCGTGAGACGGACAGCGCTTGGATTCGTGAAGAGTTCGAAAGGTATCAGAATAACCGCCCCTGCGGCACATGCCGGGGTCACCGCCTGAGGGAAGAGGCGCTGGCCGTCAAGATTGCAGGGATGCACGCCGGTAACGTGGTGCAAATGTCCATTCGTGAGGCGTTGAGCTGGATCGAAGATGCGCCAAACCACCTGAGCGCGCAAAAGAACGAGATCGCGCGTGCCATCCTCAAGGAGATACGCGAACGACTGGGATTCCTGAATAACGTTGGATTGGAATACCTTACGCTGTCCCGGTCCAGCGGGACCCTTTCAGGTGGCGAAAGCCAGCGTATTCGTCTGGCCAGTCAGATCGGTTCAGGTCTGACCGGCGTTCTTTATGTGTTGGACGAGCCTTCGATCGGATTGCACCAGCGCGATAATGATCGACTGCTGGGAACGCTCAAGAACTTGCGTGATCAGGGCAATACCGTGATCGTGGTCGAGCATGACGAGGAAGCTATCCGCGAGGCGGATTATGTGTTCGACATCGGGCCGGGGGCAGGGGTGCATGGCGGCGAGGTCGTCAGCCACGGAACGCCCGAACATATTGCATCGGACACGTCGTCGATCACCGGGCAATACTTGGCCGGAACACGTGAGATTGCAGTGCCCGCAACCCGGCGAAAGGGGAATGGCAAGAAGGTGTCGGTGGTCAAGGCCACGGGCAACAACCTCAAAAATGTCACGGCAGACTTCCCTTTGGGCAAGTTTGTATGTGTCACGGGCGTGTCCGGTGGTGGAAAATCCACACTGACCATCGAGACGTTGTTCAAGACGGCTTCGATGCGCCTGAACGGGGCGCGTCAGACGCCTGCACCCTGTGAGACGATCAAGGGGCTGGAGCATCTGGATAAGGTCATTGATATCGACCAGCGCCCGATTGGGCGAACCCCCCGATCAAACCCTGCGACATATACCGGGGCGTTTACCCCGATCAGGGACTGGTTTGCGGGGCTGCCAGAGGCCAAGGCGCGCGGCTATAAGCCGGGCCGCTTTAGTTTCAATGTCAAAGGCGGACGATGCGAAGCCTGTCAGGGGGACGGTGTCATCAAGATCGAGATGCACTTTCTGCCCGATGTCTATGTGACCTGCGAAACCTGCAAGGGCGCGCGTTACAACCGCGAGACCCTTGAGATCAAGTTCAAGGGAAAATCCATCGCCGATGTTTTGGATATGACAGTCGAGGATGCGCAGGAGTTCTTTAAGGCGGTGCCGTCCATCAGGGACAAAATGGATGCGCTGGCACGCGTCGGACTTGGGTATATCAAGGTGGGCCAACAGGCGACGACGCTGTCGGGCGGTGAAGCGCAAAGGGTGAAGCTGTCAAAGGAACTCAGCAAGCGGTCTACGGGGCGCACGCTGTATATTCTGGACGAGCCGACCACGGGGCTGCATTTTGAAGATGTGCGCAAGCTGTTGGAAGTGTTGCACGAACTGGTCGAGCAAGGGAACACGGTTGTCGTGATC
Organism: Ruegeria sp. BJ6; assembly: GCF_056537885.1. Lineage (NCBI taxonomy): Bacteria > Pseudomonadati > Pseudomonadota > Alphaproteobacteria > Rhodobacterales > Roseobacteraceae > Ruegeria > Ruegeria sp. BJ6. The sequence continues at coordinate 593,671 of NZ_JBQFSG010000002.1, forward strand.
GAACACAATCTGGATGTTGTCAAAACGGCGGATCATATCATTGATATCGGCCCCGAAGGTGGTGACGGAGGAGGGCAGATTGTAGCTGAGGGCACGCCTGAGGATGTCGCTGAGTGTACACACAGCCATACCGGGCACTATCTAAAGTCGATGTTGAATCCGGAACGCGTAGCTGCGGAATAGTGACAGCTTTCCAGTTCGTGCCATTTCGGAAATTCTCGCTATGGCACGGTCTGGATTTCAGCTTCCTCAGTTGAGGATATCCGCCACTGCGCCTATGAGGTTCAGAACCTTGTGCGTGTCGCTGTCAACACTGTAGACGTAGTCCCCGGCCCGCACGTAATACCCGTCGCGGCGCAACCCGTACCGATAGGGATCATTGATCCAGACATAATCCCGCGTGATATAGTCACCAACCCGGTAGCGCTGTTTCACCTGTCCGGGCGGAACACATGGAACAGCCTTTTTCGCGAGGCCCGGCGGGCAATGATAGGCTTGCTTGCCGACGGTACTATAGCCCGGTGAGACGCGCTCCACTTTCAGGCTGTTCTTGTTTTTGCCTTTTCCCTTACCATTCCCGTTACCTGCCCAACTGGCAGCCGGACCAAGGGCAAGAACAACAACCATCAAAGTGCGGACCAGCGCCTTCATTTCCCATACTCCTTTGCATCGACGGATTACGCAGGTTTAGTGCGTATTCACAAAGGAAAGATAGGGCGCCGGGCAGCGGTTTTCGACCGGCAGGCAAGAAACCGCCAGAGCGACCGCGTTAGCTGCGACCGCGTTTTTCGAACCTTGGCAGCATGGCGCTGAAATCCATACCTTGTCCGTCTTCCTGCTCGACGAAAGTTTCGTACAGCGTGGTTGCTGCTTGACCCATCGGTGTGTCCGCATCGGCGCTTTCGGCTGCCTGTTGGCTGAGGCGTAAATCCTTGAGCATCAGTTCTGCGGCAAATCCCGGCAAATATTCATTGTCGGCCGGGCTTTGTGGTCCGACACCCGGAGCAGGGCAATATGCATTCATGGTCCAGCTGTAGCCGGAAGAGGTTGAGACGACATCGAACATTTTCTGCCGGTCAAGGCCCAGTTTGTCAGCCAGCGCAAATGCTTCGCATGTGGCGATCATGGTTACGCCAAGGATCATGTTGTTGCAGATTTTGGCAGCCTGACCCGCACCCGACTCGCCGCAATGAACTGCCTTTTGACCCATGATGTCGAAAAGCGGGGCCGCCTTGGCGAATGCGTCGTCTGAGCCACCGGCCATAAAGGTCAGTGTACCCGCTGCAGCGCCTCCGATGCCGCCGGAAACCGGGGCATCCACCGAAAGTAATCCGGCGGAAGTGGCCTGGTCGGCGACAGCTCGTGCGCTTTCAACGTCCACCGTCGAACAATCGACAAATGCGGCGCCCTGAACCATTGCGGGGATGATTTCGTTGGCGACTGAGCGGAGGATGCGGCCATTAGGTAGCATCGTAATTACAACGTCAGCACCCGCCGCTGCGCCTGCTGCAGTTTCTGCCATCGCGACGCCATCGATCGAGATATCCGCCATATCAAAACCGATGACTTCGTGGCCCGCTTTTGCGAGATTGGCCGCCATTGGCGCACCCATGTTGCCAAGGCCAATGAAACCTATCTTCATCTCTCAATCCTCCTCGAATGTCAGGGCATCTTTGCCAAGGGGTTGCAGCATTTTGGAAACGGCCACGCCGGGCACGTCCATGTCGGCGTATTGCCAATCAGGGTTGCGGTCTTTGTCAATGATCTGAGCGCGGATTCCTTCCAGAAAATCTCCGTGTTCCATCGCACGGTGCGTAAACCGGTACTCAAGTTCCAGAGATTTGCGGATGGTCAGCGATGGCGTGCGCAGGCGATGAAGCATTTCGGCGGTGCAGGCCATGGATATAGGCGAGTTTCGGTTTAGCGCTTTAAGCGCGTTCTGAGCGAATTCACTTTGATCGTTTTGCAGAGAATTCAGAATATCACCGAGTGTTTCACCTGAGAAATGCTTGTCTATCATTGGCTGTTCGTCCCGGAGTTTGCCCGGGTCGGCTTTTTGCGCGTGGGATTCGATATGGCTCGCGTCACCCGATGCCTCAAGCATTGCAATCAGGGAGCCCCAATTCTCCTGCGGGATGTAGTGATCTGCGAAGCCCGCAAAAATGGCGTCATCGGGACCCATTCGGCCTGCCGTCATTCCAAGATATTCGCCGCTGCGTCCGGGCGCGAGCGCCAGCATCAGTGTTCCGCCAACATCCGGGATAAGACCAATTCCGCATTCGGGCATCGCGATTTTTGAGCTTTCCCCGACGACCCGGTGCGTCCCATGGCAGCCGATACCGACGCCGCCGCCCATCGTGAAGCCTTGAAGAAAACTGACCACTGGCTTGGGATACTCAAAGATCATCGCATTCATACGATATTCATCGCGCCAGAAGGTGCGGCCATACTCAAAGTCGCCGTTGGTGCCTGTCTCGTACAACTCGGCAATATCGCCGCCCGCACAGAACGCCTTTTCGCCTTCGGCATCCAGCACAATCAGATCGATGTCGTCATCCTCGCGCCAATTGCGCATTGCGGTGTCGATCGCCATGCACATGTCATAGCTCATCGCGTTCAGAGCATGTGGCCGGGTCAGCGTGATGCGACCGGCGCGACCGGCAACGCGGATATCAATGTCAGCCATGATGTCCTCAGCGGTTGGCAAGCATGTTGCGCGAAACGATCACTCGCATGATCTCGTTGGTGCCTTCAAGGATTTGATGCACACGCAAGTCGCGGACCAGCTTTTCAATCCCGTAATCGGCGAGATACCCGTATCCGCCATGTAGTTGAAGGCACTGATCGACAACCTTTGATCCAGTTTCCGTCACGAATTTCTTGGCCATGGCGCAGAATTTTGTCGCGTCTGGCGTTCCCTGATCCAGTTTCCAGGCGGCCTGACGCAGGAATGTGCGCGCCGCCTGCATTTCGATTTCCATGTCGGCAAGGCGGAACTGAAGGGCCTGAAACTGGTCGATGGATTTTCCGAAAGCCTTACGCTCGGACATGTATTGCAGTGTCATGTCCAGTCCGGCCTGCGCAGCACCCAATGAACATGAAGCGATGTTCAGACGCCCACCGTCCAGACCCATCATGGCATACTTAAACCCGTCGCCTTCCACACCGACAAGGTTTCCGGATGGAATCTTGCAGTCGTCGAACTGAACCTGAGCGGTGGGTTGGCTTTTCCATCCCATTTTCTGCTCAAGCCCGCCAAAGCTGAGACCGGGCGTGCCGTCCTCGACATAGACCGTCGAAATGCCTTTGGGGCCATCTTCGCCCGTGCGCACCATACAGACATAGGCATCGGAATACCCGCCGCCCGAGATAAACGCCTTGGTTCCGTTCAGCGTGTATCCTTCGTTGGAGCGTTCCGCACGGGTTTTCAGGGCCGCGGCATCGGAACCAGAACCGGGTTCGGTCAGGCAATAGCTGAGAACCGTATTCAGGCTCAGCACATCCGACATGATGCGGGATTTCAGGTCATCATCGGCGAAATTGTCCAGCATTTTCGCGCACATGTTGTGGATGGAGAGAAACGCCGCGACTGAGGGGCAAGCCATCGAAAGGGCCTCGAATACCAGAGTTGCGTCTAGCCGGGACAGACCGGACCCACCGCCTTCTTCGGACACATACAGACCGCCAAACCCAAGTTCGCCCACCTTCGGCCACAGATCCTTGGGGATTGTTCCTTCAGCTTCCCACTGACGGGCGAAAGGCGCGATGTTTTCCTGCCCAAACGCATAGGCCATGTCGAATATGGCTGTCTGTTCCTCGGTCAGCGCGAAATCCATGGCCTCTCTCCCTTGCAGCGTATGAATTGAACGATTGTTTATTTCGCAATCCTTACAGAAATTTTGCAGCGGCAGCAATCGGACAGCCTCTTACCAAAGGGGTGTTTTGGTGTTTGCCGAGGTCTGACGTATATTTTGGGGAGTTTTTTGAGGAGAATTGGTATGTCGCATTTCAAAATGGCAGTTGTGATTATTCACGGCATGGGCAGTCAATTTACGGGAACGCCTCTGCCATCGTCTGCCGTGACATTTTCCCGCGATCTTCACAAACAGGTCGGGCGGTTTGTTGGGCCGGATCTGAACCGTGTTGCGTGGCGTGAAATCGTCTGGGCCCATGTTCTGCAACCGCGCCAGAACCGCTATCTCCGAAAAATAAAACGGCGAACCGGTTATGATGACGTCCGGGAATTCGTGGTTCACAATTTGTCGGATGCGGCTTCGTATCGCAAAACACAGGATGGAAGCGACAAAACCTACGAGGCCATTCATGCCGAGATCGACCGGGTGATGGAGGATGTAAGAACGCAGGTAGGCGATCGTGCACCGGTGCTGTTGCTGGCCCATTCCCTTGGTGGGCATATCATGTCGAATTACATCTACGATCTGCAAAGCCACCTGCGGCACACCGGGCAAACCCTGCACAATACGCCCGTCCGAAATATGCAGACAGTTGCAGGGATCATGACCTTTGGCTGCAATATTCCGATTTTTCTTTTTGCCTATCCGCAAAACCTGATCAAACCGATTGATCCGCCGAATTCCGAACTGCCGCATGCGCTAAAGCCCAGGACGTGGTGGTACAACTTTTTCGACAAGCACGACGTGCTGGGTTATCCGCTGCGCGATTGCGCACCGGCCTATGATCAACTGGAAGCAAATAACGAACTTCGTGACGTTTCGATAAATTCCGGAAACATCTTTACGTCGTGGAATCCGCTTTCGCACAACGGGTATTGGAAGGATCCTGATTTCTATGAACCGGTTGGCCGCAAGATCAAAAACATGTTGCGTGTGATCTGAGCGCGATCACAGATCCATATGAAATTCCTCGATAAGATGTTTCACCACGGCTTTGCCGGGGTCTTCACCATTTGCGACGGCTTCGGCGTGTACGCGGCGCTGGCGGGTGGCCGAGGTGCCGTTATTTGCGATCTGCCGCAGGCGCGCAAGTTCTGTCATAGTGCCCAACGCCTCGGCATCTTCAGCCAGCATTCCCATGAGTTCGTCCATCAGTTCCGACATCGGTTTGATTGAACGGTCCCCGAAATCAATCAAACCTTCGCCGACACCATAACGCTGCGCACGCCACCGGTTTTCACCAATCAGGAAGCGGTCGTAGGAACGCCAGCGCAGATTGCGGGCCTTCAGGCGGCAGAGCATCCGCGTAAGCGCCTGAACCATCGCGGCCAGCGACAGGGCGTGTTCCAGCCGGGGCTGGACATCCATGATCCGTGTCTCAAGCGTTGGAAATTGGTGCGACGGGCGCAGATCCCACCAGATTTTGGTCGTGTCTTCGATTACGCCCAATTCGACAAGTATGCCGGTTGTGCGTTCGTATTCGGCCCAACTTGTGAAAACCGGTGGCAGGCCGGTTCGCGGAAGATTGTCGAAAACCGTCAGCCTGTACGAAGAAAGCCCCGTATCCTCGCCATTCCAGTAAGGCGAGGAGGTAGACAAGGCCAGAAGGTGCGGCAGGAAATAGCACAATTGGGGCACCAGATCAGCGCGCAGGGATTTGTCCTCGACACCAACGTGAACGTGCATCCCGCAAATCAGCATCCGACGCGCGACGCCGCCCAATGCGTGTTGCAAGGCGTCATACCGTTCCTTGCGGGTGTGGTGCTGATCTTTCCAGTTCGCAAAAGGATGACAGGATACTGCAATCGGGGCCAGATTGTATTCGGAGGCACGTTTTGAAACGCAGGAACGCAATCGCTTCAGGTCTTCGCGAGCGCCCTTTATCGTGGAATGTGGGCGGGTTCCCACCTCGATCTGGCATTGCAGGAATTCCGGACTGACCTGACCTTCAAAGTCATTCTGACATGCTTGCATCAGGCCCTCGGGCGCCTCGGACAATTGAAGGGAATCCTTGTCGACAAGCAGGTATTCCTCTTCGATTCCCAGGGTGAAGTCCTTTTGCATCTTCCGCCTCCCGTCTGGAATTTGAACCAGTGAATACGGAATTTTTCTTTTTGCCAAGGGTTTGCGGTACAGATGCTTGCAGTTGCAGGGCAAGCGGCGGTAAGGACCAGATGCAATCGTCGCAATGGAGCCGTCGCGTGAAACCCAGGAAATTTCCACGTACAAATGCCTTCCTCGATCGGTTTGGCGTCAAGTTGATCGACCGGGTTACAGAACGGGATGAGCACGAGCGGTTGAGCGCCTTTGAGCGGGCAGGGGGATTGACCCGCCCGGCCTATGCTTTGTCGCCCGGGATGGACGGTTTCGATCTCGGTCAACTGGTCGAGGAATATCAGGTTCACGCCGGGGCGCTCTCGGCCCTCAAGGACCCTCAACAAAACCAGACAGGGTACCGCGTAAACAACGGCTATTACGACAGCCCCGATGCTGATGCGTTGTATCTGATGATCCGGCGGTTCAGGCCGCAACATGTGATCGAGGTCGGTTGCGGGAACTCTACACGGGTCACGCGGCAGGCAGTGATTGATGGCAGCCTTGAAACCCGCATCACCGCAGTAGACCCGTTTCCGCGCGCAGACATCGCGCACGTTGTTGATCAGTTTGAACAGAAGCGGCTGGAAGAGGTTGATCCCGCCCTTTTTGATCAGCTGGAGGCGGGGGATGTTCTGTTTATCGACTCCAGCCACGTCGTGCGGATGAGCAACGATGTGGCGCACCTGTTCTGCCGCATCATTCCTTCACTCAAGCCCGGCGTTGTCATCCACGTCCACGATGTGTTTCTGCCTTACGAATATCCCAAGCGTTTCTTCTACGATTGCCCGGGATGGGGGGAACAGTATGTGCTTCACGCGATGCTGCAATCGGGTGATTATGAAATGTTGTGGCCCGGGTACTATTTGCAGCAAGACCGCCCCGACGCGATGGAAGCGCTGCCGTTCCTGAAAGAAGGGCGGGCGCAGAGTATCTGGGTTCAGAAAAAGTAAAATTGCACCCAAAGTGATCCGGATCTCCGGTCATGCCGTACCTCTCTGCATAACAAGCACCAGAGGAGATCACTGAAATGTTTCGTCGTACGTTTATCGGGGCCGCCGCTGCAATGGCCCTTGCACTGCCACTGAAGGCGCAGGCAAATCAGGATATTGTTGATACAGCCGTTTCAGCAGGCTCGTTCAATACACTTGTCGCAGCGGTTCAGGCGGCCGGACTGGTCGACACCCTGAAGGGTAAGGGGCCGTACACGGTTTTCGCTCCTACGGACGAGGCTTTTGCTGCATTGCCGGAAGGCACTGTTGAGACATTGTTGCTGCCCGAGAACAAGGATCAACTGGTATCCATTTTGACTTACCATGTGGTGCCGGCAAAAATCATGTCCGGGGATATTGCTGGCAAGCGCGCCAAGGTTTTGACTGTTCAGGGCGAACGGCTCAGCGTTAATGCGCGTAACGGCGTCAAGGTGGACAATGCCGATGTCGTGCAAGCAGACATCGTCGCAAGCAACGGTGTAATTCACGTTGTCGACAAAGTGCTGCTGCCTGAATAATTCAAAGTAGCCAATGAAAAGCCCCGGTCCTGTATCAGGCCGGGGCTTTTGCATTCAGACCAGTCGGACCTGAGTTCCGATCTGTACAAGCTCGTACAGTTCCTCGACATGTTGATTATAAAGACCGATGCAGCCGGATGAGCTTTGGCGGCCAATCTTGCGCGTATCATGAGTTCCGTGAACCAGATAGGCAGGCCAGGTCAGATACATTGCGCGTGTGCCAAGCGGATTGTTAGTTTCTCCGCCTTCGACACGGACCGGAAGCGACGGATCGCGTTCCCGCATTGCCGCTGTTGGCGTCCAGCTGGGGTTTTCACGCTTGCGAACAACTTCGGTGTAGCCGCGCTTGGTCAACTCTTCGCTTTGAGGTACTGAGCTTGGATACAGCCTATAGGTTCCGTCAGCGCCCCAATAGTGCACTGCCCGGCTGGTTATGTCGGCGAGCAAACATCCGACACCCAACTTGTCAAAGTGATCCTGCCAGTTTTGTTGCGAAAAGGACGAAACGTTCCTCCGCACCGGTAGTTGAGTGCCGATTGCGTCTTCGCTTTCGGGAAAGGCATCCAGACTTTGCGCGCGGACAAGCGCGGGCGTTGCCAGTGTTGATGCGACGCCTAACAATGCGGCGCGACGGGTCATACGGGACTGGGACAAGGGTGCCTCCGGTAATTCTGCTCAATTTGCAATTTTGGCAGCATAACTAAGCACGTTACCCGGTTTTTTCCAGCCCTCACTGACTGAACTTATTGTGAGGCAGCTTTTGCAGTCTTCTACTCGGCAAAAGCCCGCTTAGAAAAAATCCCGGCCGCTAGGCCGGGATTTGATCTGTTTGTTTGAACTGTTGGAACTACGGTCAGTCCATGGCCTTGAAGTTAAACTCGCCACCTTCCTTGATGCCCGAGGGCCAACGCGAGGTAACCGTTTTTGTACGGGTGTAGAATTTGAACGAATCCGGGCCGTGCTGGTTCAGGTCACCAAACATGGATTTCTTCCAGCCGCCAAAGGTGTGATAGGCCAGCGGAACCGGGATCGGTACGTTGATGCCGACCATGCCGATGTTCACACGGCTGGCGAAATCGCGGGCTGTGTCGCCGTCGCGGGTGAAAATCGCGGTGCCGTTGCCATATTCATGGTCCATGGCCAGTTTCAGCGCCTCTTCGTACGAACCCGCGCGAACAGTCGACAGGACGGGGCCAAAAATCTCCTGTTTGTAGATATCCATCTCCGGCGTCACATTGTCGAACAGGTGCGGGCCGACAAAAAAGCCGTCCTCATAGCCCTGAAGCGAGAAGTCACGGTTATCTACGACCAGCTTTGCGCCTTGTTCCACACCGGAATTAATCAGACCCAGAATGCGCTCTTTGGCGGCGGCGGTAACTACGGGGCCCATGTCTACATCGTCGCCTGCTGTATAGGGGCCAACCTTCAGCTTTTCGACGCGGGGGATCAGTTTCTCGATCAGGGCGTCTGCGGTTTCCTCACCGACCGGAACTGCGACGGAAATCGCCATACAGCGTTCGCCTGCCGCGCCAAAGCCAGCGCCGACCAGAGCGTCGGCAGCCTGATCCAAATCGGCATCCGGCATGACGATCATGTGGTTTTTTGCGCCGCCAAAGCACTGTGCACGTTTGCCGTTCGCAGTGGCGCGGGCGTAAATGTACTGCGCAATCGGGGTCGAGCCCACGAAAGACACGCCCTGAATGATTTCGCTGTCGAGCAGTGTGTCCACAGCTTCTTTATCGCCGTTCACGACCTGGAACACACCCTTGGGCAGACCTGCCTCAACAAACAGTTCCGCCAGCATCAGCGGGACAGAGGGGTCACGTTCGGAAGGTTTCAGAACCACTGCGTTACCGCAAGCCAGGGCAGGCCCGACATGCCAAAGCGGCATCATGGCGGGGAAGTTGAACGGCATGATCGACGCGACAACGCCCAGCGGCTGACGCATCGAATACATGTCGATACCTGGGCCTGCGCTGTCGGTGAACTCGCCTTTCAGCATCTGCGGTGCGCCGATGCAGTATTCAACCACTTCCAGACCGCGCTGCAGATCGCCCTTGGCATCGGGCAGGGTCTTGCCGTGCTCGCGGCTGAGAGCTTCGGCCAGCTTGTCCATGTCGCGGTTCATCAGGCCAACCATTGCCATCATGACGCGCGCGCGTTTTTGGGGGTTTGTCGCGCCCCACGCCAGTTGCGCCGCAGCGGCCTGTTCGATCGCGGCCGTGGTTTCGGCAGCGCTGGCCATCGGGCATTTGTACTGCACTTCGCCAGTCGCAGGGTTAAAGACATCGGCGACACGGCCGGACGTACCGGCGACATTCTCGCCATTGATGAAGTGGGACAGTTCCTGCATCTCAATCTCCTCCGGTAAATTTGTGCGCACCATAGGCTTGCAGAAATCCCCTGAACAGAGGCAATGTTCCAAAAGTGTTTTGCAAAAATGCAAGGATGCAAGAGTGGAACCCAACTGGGATGATATGCGGGTGTTTCTGGCTGTCGCGCGTGAAGAGAGCCTTTCTGCAGCGGGTCGGTTGCTGAAGATGGACCCCGCAACCGTCGGTCGGCGGATCGGGCGACTTGAGTCAGCTCTGGATGCGCCGCTTTTTGTCAAATCTCAGCAAGGATATGTACTGACCCCGGCCGGTGAACGTTTGCTGGAACACGGAATGCAGGCCGAAGAGGCCATGCGTGCCGCCGCCGGAGCTATGGAGGGGCCGACAAAGTCTCTTAGCGGCCAGATCCGGATCGGAGCACCGGACGGAAGTGCAAATTATTTGCTGCCGCAGGTGTGTGCAAAAATCAGCGAGGCAAACCCTGATCTGGATATTCAGATTCTGGCGCTTCCCCGCATTATCAACCTGTCCCGGCGCGAGGCGGACATGGCCGTGACAGTCAGTGCCCCGACAGCCGGGAAATTGCTGGTTCAGAAAATAAGCGATTACAAATTGCATATGGTGGCGACGCAGGACTATCTGGACCGTCATTCTGAAATTACATCCCTTGCGGACCTCAAGGGTCACTGCATGATTGGATACATTCCGGATATGATCTTTGATCGCGAGCTTGATTATCTCAATGACATTGGAATTGACCGTGTCGCGCTTGCATCGAATTCGGTCTCCGTTCAGTTGCGGCAGGTGTCACATGGATCAGGGGTATGCGTGGCCCACGACTTTACCCTGCCGTTCCATCCGAAACTGCGGAAAATACTGACGGATCAAGTCAGTCTGACGCGTAGTTTTTATCTGGTACGCCATCAGGGGGACCAGCGCAACGAACGGTTGAACCGTTTCGCGAATGCGCTGACAAGAGGTATCCGCGATGAAGTGGCGCGGCTTGAGGCCGAGGCTTCACCTTGACAGGCTGCCACAATCGGGCAACGCTTTGGAAAACGTAAAATAATTTCGGAGGTGTTGTATATGCTTGTTCAGGCCATTCTGAAGTCCAAGGGGGCTGTGGGCGTGGTATCGGTAAGCCCGTCGGCAAGCGTTTCCGAAGCAGCTAAAATACTGGCAGAGAAACGGATCGGTACGGTTGTTGTCTCAGAAGATGGGGGTGAGACGGCAGTTGGCATTTTGTCCGAGCGTGACATCGTTCGGGAACTGGCGGCAAGTGGCGGAGATTGCCTGTCACAGCCTGTCAGCGCCTATATGACGAAAGAACTGGTTACGACGACCCGTCAGGCTTCGGTTCAGGACATTATGGCGCAAATGACCCAGGGGCGGTTTCGCCACATGCCGATCGTAGAAGAAGGCAAGCTTGTCGGCATCGTGACGCTGGGGGACGTTGTTAAGGCGCAACTCACTGAACTTGCAATGGAAAAGGATGCCTTGCAGGGCATGATCATGGGCCACTGATTTCGGCCTGACCATTCCCGCCTCTTGCACCTGCGGCAAAGATGTGTTTGCTTGCGCAGAAATATTGTTGCGCAGGAGTGCACCATGCGGGTTGGATTGTATCCGGGAACCTTCGATCCGATTACATTGGGTCACATCGACATCATCCGTCGTGCTACCGCTTTGGTGGACAAGTTGGTGATCGGAGTGGCCATCAATCGCGACAAGGGGCCACTTTTCCGGCTGGAAGAGCGAGTGGCAATGATCGAGGCGGAATGCGCCCGGCTGACGGAACAAACCGGCACCGAGATTGTGGCCCATCCGTTCGAAAATCTGCTGATTGACTGTGCTCATGACGTGGGTGCGCAGCTTATCGTGCGCGGTTTGCGCGCGGTTGCCGATTTCGAGTACGAATTCCAGATGGTCGGCATGAACCGCGCGCTGGATGATACCGTGGAAACGGTGTTCCTGATGGCCGAGGCACGGCATCAGGCCATCGCCTCGAAACTGGTCAAGGAAATCGCCCGTCTAGGCGGGGACGTGTCCAAGTTCGTCACGCCGCGCGTGAACACCGCTTTGCTGGAAAGACTGGGATAAACCTCCCATCGCTGCGGCGGTGTCTAGCATCCGGTTGGAAAACCCCCATTCGTTGTCATACCAGGCAAGGACGCGCACCAGCGTCCCGTCTGTCACGGTGGTTTCCGGCAGCGAAACGGTTGAACTGTGCGGGTCGTGGTTGAAATCCACCGAGACCAAAGGCCGGTTTTCTGCGGCAAGAACGCCCGGTATCTTAACGGCTGCACTGGCAAGCAGAGCATTCACCTCGTCGACGCTTGTCTTCCGGGACACTTCGACAACAAGGTCCACAACAGAAACGTTGGGCGTCGGTACCCGTATTGCCTGGCCGTTCAATTTTCCGGCCAATTGAGGAAGTACAAGGCCAACTGCGGCAGCCGCGCCCGTGGTGCTGGGGATCATCGAAAGGGCTGCGGCCCGCGAACGATAGGGGTCTTTGGTTGCGGTGTCGTGAACGGGTTGGCTGACGGTATAGGCATGGACGGTCGTCATCGAGCCGTGTCTGATGCCAAGGGCTGCATCAAGCGCCGCAGCAACCGGTGCCAGGCAATTTGTGGTGCAGGACGCGTTTGAAACGATCTTATGATCTGCGGTCAACTCGTGATCGTTAACGCCGAATACGACCGTTTTTACGTGTGTTGTCCCGCGGGCAGGGGCGGATATCAAAACCTTGCCCGAGCCATTTTTCAGGTGCCGGGCAGCGTCTTCGTAGGTGCGGAACGCGCCGGTGCATTCCAAAACGACATCAACATCTGACCAGTCCAGATCTTCGGGGTTTCGATGGCTACTCAGCCGGATGGGCCCGGCGCCAACATCCATCTGGCTTTGTGCAAATGTCACCGGTGCGCGATAGCGGCCATGCACACTATCGAACTCGAACAGATGGGCGTTCATCTCAGGCGGGGACAGGTCGTTTATGGCGACAACTTCTATATCCGTGCGACCGCTTTCCATAGCCGCACGCAGCACACCGCGCCCGATCCGGCCAAAGCCGTTGATTGCCAGTCTGAGTGTCATAGCGCAGCCTTTCTTGTGCAGTTCAGCAAAAAGTTAGCGCTAACATCACAATTACTGGAAAAATGTCAACAGGCATTATTTGTCAGCGCCAAAAGGCGAGCCAATCCAAAAATTCGTAGAATTTTTTTCCAAGAAAAAGTAGATGCTCTGTGCCGTAAAGTGCGTAGTCGAGCATCACGGCACCCAGAATCAGAACAGCAAGCCAGATTGCGAGTTGATTGGTCATGTCTATCCCGAAGCACAAAAAAGCCCACTCAGATAACCTGAGCGGGCTTTGTCTCTCAAGGGGTTAGGCAGAATTCAGCCTAGTTTTCCCATGGCGACCGCGACGTCTGCCATGCGGACGGAGAAACCCCATTCGTTGTCATACCAGGCCAGAACCCGTACCATACGGTCCTCGACGACGCGGGTCTGATCCGGTGCAAAGATCGAGCTTTCGTTGGTGTGGTTGAAATCGGTCGACACCAGGGGTGCGGGCTCGTACCCCAGAACACCCTTCATCTTTCCTTCGGCTGCGTTTTTCACAGCTGCATTTACCTCCTCGGCGCTGACGTCACGGCCCGCGCGGAAGGTCAGGTCAACGGCCGAAACATTCGGGGTAGGGACCCGGATCGCAGATCCATCAAGGCGACCCTTGAGGCGCGGCAGCACTTCTCCTAGCGCTTTGGCGGCACCTGTGCTTGTGGGAATCATCGACATCGCTGCAGCGCGGGCGCGATACAGGTCCTTGTGGCGGCGATCCAGAGTTGGCTGGTCGCCGGTATAGGCATGGATCGTGGTCATGATGCCATGTTCGATTCCAAACGCGTCGTCCAGAACTTTGGCCAAAGGCGCAAGGCAGTTGGTGGTGCAGGAACCGTTCGAGACCATCTTGTCGCCCGCTTCAAGCTGATCGTCGTTCACGCCGAAGACAATCGTCTTGTCCACGTTTTTGCCCGGAGCAGACAATAGAACCTTCTTTGCGCCGCGTTCCAGATGGGCCTTGGCCTTTTCACCGTCATTGAACTTGCCGGTGCATTCCAGAACGACATCACAGCCGTCCCAATCCAGTTCGCCCATGTCATAGGTCGAGAACATCTGCATATCGCCACGACCCAAATTCATGGTTCCGTCGCCGATGGTCACTTCGCCCGGGAAGCGGCCATGAACACTGTCGTATTTGATCAGGTGGGCAGCAGTATCCAGAGGACCGGTGGCGTTAACCTTGATCACTTCGATATCGTCGCGCCCCGAGGCTGCGATGTGGGACAGGGTGCAGCGGCCGATACGGCCAAATCCGTTGATGCCAACCTTGATGGTCATTATGCGACTCCGAAAGACGTGAAACTTGCAGGCCGTATAGACCCGGCCTGATGGCTCAGAAAGGGGAAAATCGCCCTAAAATGAATATGGTAGCGCAAACTTTCGACGATTGCGCTAACGCTTGCGCTAAGCGTCGGATCGTTTAGGTTCCTGTTGCGGCAGGATGAGCAAAAAGGAACGCGGATGAGTGGTCTTCTGGCTTTGTTGGATGATGTGGCGGGCATCGCAAAGGTTGCGGCATCCTCGATCGATGATGTGGCAGCGGCAGCTGGCAAAGCCGGGGCCAAGACCGCCGGTGTAATCATCGATGACGCGGCCGTCACACCGAAATACGTTCAGGGGTTCGCCCCAGCGCGGGAGTTGCCGATTATCTGGCGCATCGCGCGCGGTTCGTTTTTCAACAAGCTGGTTCTGCTTTTGCCCGTCGCGATGCTGCTTGCGAACTTTGCGCCGTGGCTGATCACCCCGCTACTGATGATCGGCGGGGCGTATCTGTGTTTCGAGGGGGCCGAGAAAATCTTTCACGTTCTGTTTCCCCACGGCAGTCATGTGATCGAAGAGGACATGACCATCCGTGATCCCGGTCATCTAGAAGAACAAAAGGTCAGGGGGGCGATTAAAACCGATTTCATTCTTTCGGCCGAGATCATGACGATTGCCCTGGCGGCCATCGAAGCACCCAATGTCTGGATGCAGGCTGCAACGCTGGCTGTTGTTGGGATCGGGGTCACGGTCGCCGTTTACGGATCAGTCGGAATTATCGTGAAAATGGATGATGTGGGTTTGTTTCTGGCCAAGAACGGAAAACTCGGCATTACGCAATCGCTGGGGCGTGGGCTGGTCAAGGGAATGCCATATCTGCTGAAGCTGCTGTCCGTGGTCGGCACGGCAGCGATGCTTTGGGTTGGCGGATCGATCATCGTTCATGGGTTGGAGGTGTTAGGCTTTGGCTGGCTGGGCCACCACATTCACGACTGGGCTTATGCCGCAGGGCATGCCGTGTCTGAACAGTGGACCGGCGTTGTCGAGTGGATTGCCAAAGCGACGATGGACGGGATATTCGGCCTTGCGCTGGGGCTAATTTTGATACCGCTCGTGATCAATGTCATCGCGCCTGTTTGGAACAGTCTGGCCGGGACGAAAAAAGAGCACTGAGGCAAAAATCATTCGTGACGTGGGGTCGCAGTAGTTCGCGCTGAGCGGCAGGATATGATCGCCTGCGAAGTAAGTGACGGGATGATCATGTCAGAACCAAATTTGTCCGATGTACTGGATGCAGTTGAGGCTCGTGAAGACGGTCTGGGCTATCCTGTTCCTGCGAACTGGATGCAGGGCCGGACAACCTATGGCGGGTTTTCATCAGCTTTGTTGCTTTCTGCTGCACGCGCGCAGGTGGACGGCTTACCACCACTACGATCGGCGTTGATCAACTTTACTGCGCCAATCGGCACGTCCCCCACGATCAAATCGGAAATCCTGCGGCAGGGCCGCAATGTCACGATCATCAGCGCTCGGGCCGAGATCGATGGGAATGCCGCAGCAGTTGGGACTTTTTCCTTTGGGGCGCCGCAAGACAGTCACGTGGCCTTCTCTCGCCCGCCGAAACCGGCTGGGGATCCGGAGCAGACTGAACACTATTTTCCGCCCGGATTGCCCCGGCCACCTGTCGCTTTTTTGGACAACTTCGACGTCAGGCTGATCGAAGGCGCGCGTCCTTTCGAAGGTGCTGAGCGGGGTTACGTTCGTCTCTGGGCACGCCACCGGGACGAGAGGATGCACGGTACGCTTGAAGGGTTGATTTCCATAGCCGATCTGCCGCCCCCGGCAATTTATCCAACTCTGAAGAAGCCCGGCGTAAATTCGTCAATGAATTGGATTTTCAACGTGTTGTCCGAGGATGTTCACACGCGGGACGGCTGGTGGATGCTGGAACATGAACTGACCGCAGGTCACAACGGATACAGTTCTCAGGTCATGCGAGTTTGGAATACCCAAGGCGATCTTGTCGTTGATGGCATGCAATCAGTCATAATTTTCGTATGACAAAAAAAGCCCCGGCGATGCCGGGGCTTTTTGATTCCGTAAACCCGATATTAGCCGAGCAGTTCCTTGACTTTGGCAACGGTCGCTTCGGCGGTGATGCCGAAATGCTTGTACAGCTCATTTGCTGGGGCTGATGCGCCAAAGCTGGACATGCCGATAAAGCCTGCTTTGGCCTCCCGGCCACGCTCGCCCAGCAGCCAACGGTCCCAGCCGCCAGCGCGAACTGCGGCTTCGATACCAACGCGAACTGCACCTGCGGGCAGGACGCGCTTGCGATAGGCTTCGTCCTGTTCGGCGAACAGTTCCATGCAAGGCATGGACACAACTCGAGTGCCGACGCCTTCGGCCTCAAGCATGGCTTTGGCTTCCATCGCCAGCGAGACCTCGGAACCGGTGGCGATCAGGATGGCCTGACGTTTGCCTTCGGCCTCGGCCAGAACATAAGCGCCCTGAGCAGTCAGGTTTTTGGTCTTGTGCTGGGTCCGTACGGTCGGCACGCCCTGACGGGTCAGCGACAGGACCGAAGGGCTGTCTTTGAATGTCAGCGCCAGTTCCCACGATTCCGCAGTCTCAACGGAATCTGCAGGGCGGAATACATAGGTGTTCGGCGTCGCGCGCGAGATGGCCAGATGCTCGACCGGTTGGTGAGTCGGGCCGTCTTCGCCCAGCCCGATCGAGTCGTGGGTCATGACGAACACCGAAGGCACCTTCATCAGGGCCGCCAGGCGCATGGACGGACGGGCATAGTCGGTGAAGGCCATAAAGGTCCCGCCATAGGGGCGGATGCCGCCGTGCAGCGCCATACCGTTCATTGCGGCAGCCATGCCGTGCTCGCGAATACCGTAGTGGATGTAGCGACCTTTGCGGTTTTCCGGCAGGAACACACCCATATCGGCGGATTTTGTGTTGTTCGACCCGGTCAGGTCGGCCGAACCGCCGACGGTCTCGGTCATGATCGGGTTCACGACATTCAGAACCTTTTCGGACGACGCGCGGGTGGCCAGCTTTGGCTGATCTTCCGACATCTGCTTTTTAAACGCGCGAATGGCACCGGCCAGTTTCTTGGGGGCCTCAAACGAATAGGCACGGTTGAACTCGGCCTGCTTGCGTTCGGACAATTGCGCGAAACGCTCTTCCCACGCGGCGCGCTCGGCCGCGCCGCGGGAACCGATGGATTCCCATGCATTTTTCACGTTTGCCGGAACTTCGAAAGCATCATGCGGCCAGCCATAGCCGTCTTTGGCATCCTTCAACTGACCCTGATCGGTCAGCGCGCCATGGCCCTTCGAGGTGTCCTGAGCGGCGTGGCCCAGGGCAATGTGGCTTTCACAGGCGATCATGGTCGGCTTGTTCGACTTTTTCGCCTGAACGATGGCGGCGTCGATAGCCTTGGGATCATGTCCGTCAATCTCGATCACATGCCAGCCCGAGGCAGCAAAGCGGCGCACCTGATCGGTGCGGTCGGCGATATCAACGGTGCCGTCGATGGTGATGTTGTTGTTATCCCAGAATACGATCAGCTTGCTCAGCTCGTGACGACCTGCAAGCGTAATCGCCTCTTGGCTGACGCCCTCCATCAGACAGCCGTCGCCCGCAATCACGTAGGTATAGTGATCGACGACTTTCTTGCCGTAATGGGCGCGCTGGATTTCCTCGGCCATGGCGAAACCAACGGCGTTCGAAATACCCTGACCCAGTGGGCCAGTGGTGGTCTCGATCCCGTCGATCAGAAAGTTTTCGGGGTGGCCCGCGGTTTTTGCACCCAGTTGGCGGAAGTTTTTGATCTCTTCCAGTGTCACATCCGCGTGGCCGGTCAGATACAGCAGCGAGTATACCAGCATCGAGCCATGACCCGCAGACAGGATGAACCGGTCGCGGTCCGGCCAGTTCGGGGCCGAGGCGTCGAATTTCAGGTGTTTTT
The DNA here is from genome assembly GCF_056537885.1 of Ruegeria sp. BJ6. NCBI lineage: Bacteria > Pseudomonadati > Pseudomonadota > Alphaproteobacteria > Rhodobacterales > Roseobacteraceae > Ruegeria > Ruegeria sp. BJ6. Next base: position 611,884 of record NZ_JBQFSG010000002.1, read on the forward strand.
CAAACAACACGGTCGCAACATCGGCCATGCCCATCGGCATACCGGAATGGCCGGAATTGGCGGCGGCGACAGCATCAAGGGTCAGGGTGCGGATAGCCGCAGCCTTGTCCCAGTGTTCAGGGTTGGCATTGCGCAGCGCAGTCAGGTCCACGGGCGTTATTCCTTTGGATTACAGGCAGATTGCGCGCTCAATACCATCCACCCTCCAAAGTGCAAGTGGAACCCGGCGTGACAGGTCATGTGTGCTTCAAGAGTTGTGGCCAAGTGGTTGAAAGCAAAGAGGGGGGTATTTCCCGCAGCATTCCGCTAAACTAATGCTGATCGCAGCCAATTCCGATTCGGGGCGGCTGCGCAACAGAATGAACCTTGGTAAACAGGTGACAGGGGCATGAGTCAGATCGAGGAATTGCAGCGTCGGATTACTGCCGCGATGGAGCGGATCAGCGTCGGCGTGGATGTACTAAGCGAAAAATCCCCGGCTTCTGGTGGTGAAGATTCGGCATTGCGCGAAGCCTTGGACGAGGAAAAGCTTGCCAACGCGCAACTGGAAGAAAGGCTCAGGGCGCTGAAAGAGCGTCATGAAGCGGAAATCGACACGCTGCGCCAAGAGAACGCGACTAACGGGGACAGCGCAGCTTTGCGATCTGAGATTGAAGAGCTTCGCGCAAGTTCGGTTGACGCCAGCGTAGCGGAAGATTTGCGATCGCAACTTGCCGAAGCCTCGTCAAAACTGGCAACAGTCGAAGCGGCGCGAGCGGAATTGGCAGCCGCCAAGTCGGCGCTGGAAGACCAAAATGAGGCATCCGCACTAAAGGCCGAAATCGAGGCGCTGCGCGATCAACTGGATGCGGTTGAGGATGTCGAACCCCTGATGGTCGAACTGGAAACATTGCGGCAACAGGCGGGAAACACCGAGGAATTGGATCGGCTGCGCGCTGAAAACAACCGGCTGACATCGGAACTTGCAGACAGTGAACGCATCGAAGAATTGAGCGCAGAGCTGGAAATGCTGCGCGCGGAACGGGCCAGCCATGGAACGGCCATGTCTCGACTGGACGGGGATTTGCAGCGTTTGCGCAAGGCCAACGAACAATTGCGCACGTCTGTCGAAGAATTGCGTGCGGCAGCCGCCGACGGATTGTCCGATGCCAATTTGCTGAACCGGGCCACCGCTGCGGAACTGGAGGCTACCCGCGCGGCGCGCGCGACCGACGCGGCAGAAGCGCATGCTGTTCTGGCGCGGCTGGAGCCGTTGCTTGCCCGTGCCAACCTGACGGAAGGGGAGGTTGAGTGATGCCCGAAGTTACCATTCATATCGGCGGTCGTGGATTCGAAGTCTCATGTCAGGAAGGCGAAGAAAGCTATCTGCATGCCGCAGCTAAATTGCTGGATGATGAAGCTCAGGTTCTGTCGGATCAGATCGGGCGTATGCCCGAGGCGCGCATGTTGCTGATGGCGGGGTTGATGCTTGCCGATAAATCCGCCGCGGCGGACGATCGAGTCAAGTCAGTTGAGGCAAAGCTGGCAGATATGGAGGCGGAACTGAACCGTCTTCGTAATGCACCGCCGCCGGAACCTGAGCGGGTAGAAGTCGCCGTGGTTCCGCCTTCGGTGACAGACACGCTGGCGGAACTTGCCGCGCGGGCCGAGGCTCTGGCTTCGGTTGTTGAGGAGAAGTCTGGGAAATGAGGATTTTGCGTAGTTTTGTCTGCGGCGTGTTGGTGATGGTTCCAGCGTCCGCGGCAATGGCGGAAATCGACATTCTGTCAGTGACATTCACCTGCGAAAACAACATTCCTCTGCCGGTGACATATTTCAACTCATCCGACGGGCCCGGAGCGGCAGCAATGCTGGTGGATAATTCGCTTGTGCCCATGCGTCAGGAGGCAAGCGGGTCTGGTATCCGCTATGAGTCCATCGGCTCGAGCGGAAAATATATCCTGCGTTCCAAGGGCTGGAACGCGACCGTCAGCTATCTGGCGACAGGGGATGCCGCCAGCGAGCAGGTTATTCTTAAGGATTGTGTCAGCCGGTAACGGCTGATCAGGCGTTCGCTTCGCGGATTTTGTCGGCGGCTTCCTTGTTGTAGCCGACGCCGTTTTCGTCAAACAGAGTGTCCAACTCGCCTGACAGTGTCATCTCGGTGATGATGTCGCATCCACCGACAAATTCGCCTTTGACAAACAGTTGCGGTACGGTCGGCCAGTCAGAATAGTCCTTGATGCCCTGACGAACATCCTCATCAGCAAGAACGTTCACGTCCGTATAATCGACACCCATGTAGTTCAGTACACCGGCCACGCGCGAGGAGAATCCGCATTGCGGCATCTCCTTGGTGCCTTTCATGTACAGCACCACGTCATTGGCTTTGACGGTCTCGTCGATCTGGGTCTTAACGTCGGTCATTTTGCTCTTCCTTTTCGCCATTCTCTGCGGCGGATGTTCCATTTTCAGATGAGCCTGGTACCCATCCTTCTTCTTCCAGCCTGCGGTGTTCGGCTTGTGCCAAAGTCACCGGATCAAGCCCGTGTCTGTCGATGCCCGCAATCTTGCTGATGTCGTCCGGATCGGGGCGCATGTCCGCAAGATTCCGTTTTCTGTTTCGCTTCACATAGGCCTCGATCAGCGCAGCGGCAACTATCAATCCCGCTATTCCGCCAATCCAGATCAGGCCGTTGTTCATTTTCCTGGCACCATTGCTTTGAAGTATTGGTGTGGAACGCCTGGCACGAAAATAGCCGAAGTTCGGTCGCTATCTCTGGCTAAGTGGTTTGTTGAAACAACGATGGCGTTTTGATCAGGTATGGCTCCGCGCTCAGTTCGAGGCCAAAAAATGCCAAATGATGAACGGATAGCCAGTGCGCTCCCGACAGATATCAACAGCGCGAAACCGGTGTATGCCCAAGTGGCAAACGTCATTCAGGCACTTTTGTGGTCAATGCCAGCGCGTGAAGTTCGCCATCGGGGCCGTCCATCTTGCCCTTCAGCGCGGCATATACGGCACGCTGCTGCTGAACGCGATTTTTACCGCGAAAGCTCTCGTCCACCACCATTGCAGACATGTGAACGCCATCGTTGCCACCCACCTGAATTTCCGCGTCAGGAAAGGCTTCGCGCAGCAGGTGTTCGATTTCATAGGCGCTCATCGGCATGTAGGTAACTCCTGAAGGTCTTTATCAAGATGTAGAGCGATGCGCAGGGCCGCGCAAGGTGTGGCGGAGGGTCCGATCCGGTAAAACCTGCGCTTGCGGTCAAGCGCAGGAAATTCCGTATTTGGAACGAGAAGAAGGCGCCGCGATCAGGCCACAGCCGCTGCAAAGCTGCTGCGGAAGGTCTCGGTCAACTCGGATAGGGGGGCCTCGGAACCGCCGATTTTCACGGTGTCGCCGGTGAAACGGCCAACCGAGGTCAGGGGAACACCGGCCTGGCTGGCGGCGATCATCAATGCCTCGGCCTGATCGAAGTTGCAGGCGACAAGATAGCGTGCCTGATCTTCGCCAAACAGGAAATCTGTCGAAGCGCCATCGAGATTGATACCAACACCTGCCGCCTCTGCAAGCTCGAATGCAGCAAGCGCCAGCCCACCGTCGCCCAGATCAGTGCAGGCCTTGATCATTTCGCGGTTGGAACGGATGAAGTCGCCGTTGCGTTTTTCCGCCTCCAGATCAACATGAGGCGCATCACCGTCTTCGCGGTTGAAAACCTCGGCCAACAGGGCGGATTGCCCGAGATGACCGTTGGTTTCACCGATGACCAGTGCAACATGACCCTCGCGGACCTCGTTGCCGATGATCTCATCCGTATGGGCCAACAGGCCAACCGCGCCAATAGTCGGGGTGGGCAGGATGGCCTGACCGTCGGTCTCGTTATAAAGTGAGACGTTGCCGGATACGATCGGCATATCCAGAGTGGCCACTGCGGCACCGATCCCTTTGACTGCGCCAACGAACTGACCCATAATTTCGGGCTTTTCGGGGTTTCCGAAGTTCAGGTTATCAGTCGTGGCCAGCGGTTTGGCCCCGACAGCGGTCAGGTTACGATAGGCCTCGGCCACCGCTTGTTTGCCGCCTTCTTCGGGATTGGCCCGGACATAGCGCGGGGTAACGTCCGAGGTAAAGGCCAGCACCTTGTCTGTGCCGTGAACACGGACCATGCCCGCGCCCAAACCGGGTGTGCGGGCGCTGTCGGCCATGACCATCGTGTCATATTGTTCATAGACCCATTGCTTGCCCGCATAGTTGGGCGAAGAGAGCAGGGCGCGCAGACCGTCGATGGGATCGATCTGGGGAACCTCCGACAGCTCTTCTGCAGGCGGAGTAGCTTCCCACGGGCGGTCATATTCAGGGGCAGTCGAAGACAGTTTGGACAGAACGAGGTCTGCTTTTACTTCGCCGTTGTGCATGATCAGGAAGCGGTCTTCGGCGATGGTTTCGCCGACGATCGCAAAGTCCAGATCCCATTTCTCGAAAACGGCGCGTGCCTCGGCCTCGAGCTCGGGCTTGAGAACCATCAGCATGCGTTCCTGGGATTCCGACAGCATCATTTCATAGGCTGTCATGTCCTCTTCGCGCTGAGGTACGTTTTCCAGATCCAGACGAACGCCAAGGCCGCCCTTGTCGCCCATTTCAACCGCCGAACAGGTAAGGCCGGCTGCGCCCATGTCCTGAATCGAGATTACGGCGCCGGTTTTCATCAGTTCCAGCGTCGCCTCCATCAGGCGCTTTTCTGTGAAGGGGTCGCCAACCTGAACGGTGGGGCGCTTTTCCTCGATGGTGTCGTCAAATTCGGCCGAGGCCATGGTAGCGCCGCCCACACCGTCACGGCCGGTTTTAGCGCCCAGATAGACGACGGGCATGCCAACACCAGAGGCAGCGGAATAGAAAATCTTGTCGCTGTCGGCGAGACCAGCAGCAAAGGCATTCACGAGGCAGTTGCCATTGTAGGCAGGGTGAAAGCGAACTTCACCGCCAACACAGGGCACGCCAAAGCAGTTGCCATAACCACCGATACCTTCAACCACGCCATTTACCAGCTGGCGGGTCTTGTGGTGGCCCGGTTCGCCAAACGACAGCGCGTTCATCGAGGCGATCGGGCGCGCGCCCATGGTAAAGACATCGCGCAGGATACCACCCACGCCAGTCGCCGCGCCCTGATAGGGTTCGATATACGAAGGGTGGTTGTGGCTTTCCATCTTGAACACGACGGCCTGACCGTCACCGATATCCACGACACCGGCGTTTTCACCGGGGCCACAGATGACCTGCGGTCCGGACGTGGGCAGGGTGCGCAGCCACTTCTTCGACGACTTGTACGAACAATGCTCGTTCCACATGGCCGAGAAAATACCAAGCTCGGTAAATGTCGGCTCGCGCCCGATGATGTCTAGGATCATGTCGTATTCTTCGGGTTTCAACCCGTGCGCAGCAATCAGATCCGGTGTTATTGCGGGCTCTTGCATCGTCTGTCCTGTCCCCAAGCTGGCCGATATTGCGCGCCTTTTAGGGCAATGGCGCGCCGGGGGGAAGTGTCAAGAACGCGCAGCGGTCCTAGAACCGTTGTCCGACGTAGATATACAGGTTGTTTTCCTGCTCATCATTGCGGCTGACATCCACTGAGAAATCCAATGGGAACTTCTTGGACACACGGTACCGCGCACCAAGGCCAACCGCGCTGTGGGTGCCGCCGTCGCCTAGTTCACCGAAACTTGGGCCGGTCAATCCGGAGCCGCCGAAAACAACGACGCCAAGCCGTTTCGTTAAACGCTGCCGGGCTTCGACCTGCACAGAGGTAGAATAGAAGTCCAGATACTGGGTCGCCGAAAAGCCGCGGAATGCATCGACGGTCCCAAGGCTGCACTGGTCAAAGAACGGAGTTTGCGATGAGGATCCGCAAACCGAAAAACGGGCAGCGATTACGGTTTTTGAGGCAGGGCTGAAGTAATGCGTGTAATTCGCGTAAGCTTTGGAATAATCGTCCACCAGCCCCTGAAGCGCAAAACCCTGGAATGCTTCGACGTGCAGGCTTTGCCCTTTGGTTGGGTAAATCGTGTCGTCTCTGGTGTCCCAGTCTGACAACAGCCCGACATTGCCAATTCTTGTGTTCAGAAATTGATCAAAAGGTGGGGGGATAGGCGGAAGATTGGCGAATCCCGGAGAAACAGTCGTGTCCAGATAGCGGAATGATGCCCCAAACGAGAGATCGGGCGTGACACCATAGGCAAGGCTGAACCTGCCTAGAACACCATCCTGTCGGATCGGCAAGATGCCGACGTCAGTGTACAGATCGTAGTGAACGTCCGCTTCGGCATACAGCGCTTTGATAAGCCATCTGTTGTCATTGAAGTTGATATTGACGGATGCGCCGCCGACCCTGCTGCCATTATCTGACTTTAGGGCCGCAACGCCGATAACGGACGGTTTCGAGCCCTCATCAAGGTTGAACAGATACCCGGCGCCAAGGATCAGACCAGAGCCGATTGTGGGGTTGGAAAAGGGAATAGGGGCCAGAACAAACGATCCGCGCCGAAAACCGATAGTATTTTCCTTGCCGGTATTGCCCAACCCACCAGTATGAGTATCGACAACACCCCTTGAGCTTTGCGGTGCAGCCTGAGTGGCAAAAAGACTGGCCAGGCAGAACAAGGTGATTTGCGATACATGTCGAAGCATCTCAACCCTTCCGGTGGCCAGTCTGTATCATATCTGCGCCTCTATTTTTTTCCCTGTTCCTGCTGCTGTTGCGCCTGCTGGGCAGCGGCATCGCTTGCCGCACCTGCAATCGCCGTTTTCTGTTCCTCGGTCAGATTTTCAGACTCGTCCAGACCAGGGATTGCGACCCGCACCTCTCGACGTGCAAAGTCGATCCCGTTTTCCTTAAACGCAGCTTTGACCCTGTTGAAGATTTCCTTGCGCAGAGTGAATTGCTTACCCGGCTTGGCCATGAATTTTCCGCGAATAATCATGCCGACATCGTCGAAATCAAAAACGCCCTGCGACTTGAATGGTTGCAGGAAGCCATCCTTATGCACTTCGTCCGCCATCATCTCGGCACCGATCTTTTTAAAGATCTTCTTGACCTTATTGGGGTCAGTGTCGAAGGGCACCGTGAACTTGAGCTTCATGATCACCCAGTCACGGCTATAGTTCGTCAGCTTTTGAATTTCACCGTAGGGAATGGTGTGAACCGGGCCACGGTGGTGACGCAATTGCATCGAACGGATCGAGATCTTTTCGACGGTTCCGGTGGTGCCTCCAACGTCGACATATTCGCCAACGCGGAAGGCATCATCGACAAGGAAAAAGATACCGCCCACGATGTCCGAAACCAGCTTTTGTGCACCAAAACCGATGGCCAGACCCAGGATACCTGCACCAGCAAGCAGTGGCGTGATATCAAGCCCCAAAGCCCCAAGTGCCAAAAGGCTAAAGATCACGGCGATGGCCACCTGTGCTGTGACACGAAGCAAAGGCAGAACTGTTGCCAGGCGCGAACCGCCAGACCCGCCGCCTTCACCGGCCTCTTCGTCCGGGCTTTGCTCGGCTTCAGTTTGTTCTTTTGCAAGCCGACGGTTGATCCAAAGCGAAACAACTTCGTTAAGGATGTATCCGATCGCCGCAATGATAAAGAACTGAATGACCTTGCCACCAGCATCTGAGCCAGCACCGGCAATTTCCTGCAAATCCAGATCCCATGCATTTGCGATCATCAGGACAACGAAAATACCCGCAAGTACCCGACCGATCCGAATATAGCTGCGCTTGGTCGATTTGTATGCGCGTTCGGCAATTGGACCACCGCCGATCATTGGCGGTTGCAAATGGCGAACCAGACCGCGGATTGCTGTATCCAATGCCGGAGCGATCAGCAGCCAGAACATCGTTACAAAGTGGGCCCCTTCGGCAGCGGCAGCGGCCAGTTGCGGAGCATTCGTTGCCGCAAGGTATTCCACGATCAGCCACATGACTGCCGACACGCCGATTGCGAAATAGGGGTAGAAAAAGGCTGCACGCTCGTCGAACTCGGTCCGATCGGGGTCCGTGCCGCGCATCATATCACTCAGCCCTTCGCGGGCCGTCCAGGCGATGAGTGCGATGTAGATATGTATCGAAGTGTTAAGCCAGAAACCCAGCCGCGTTTCACTCATCTGAACGCCGTTAAGGGCGTTGAACGTGATGATGAACATCGTGAAGCCAATCAACAGGAACAGGCCGATCAGGTTTCGGTGCAAGTATTTTGCCCAGTGGTCGCTGATATTTACAAGCCGCAATGCGGATTGGTTGGGGGCAATAATAAAACGCGAAATGGCCGCACCAAGACGTGGAATCCAGATCAGATAGAACACGAACGGTGCCGCTTGCGCGATCTGCTGTTCGTCCAGCAACTGCCGCCCGACAAAGACCAGCGTGTAGTAAAACACGAGAAGGCCAAGAAACTCGCAGAGAAAACGCTTAACCAAAAACGTCACGGCACCACGCAAATCGGTCGAGGCGTCGCCGTCCACAACCTTGACCCAGCGGCGGGTCCAAAGGCCCACCGCCTTTTCCGCAGCGAAACCGATGGCGAGCGCCAGGAATGTATAGCCGAACAACGTGGTCAACCCGCTTGGGCCAAATGTCGAGGCAAAGGTTGAAAATGCCTCGTATTGTTTGCTGACAAGAGTCGGCAGCTTTCGGACTACATCCACCCACGAGGCCGCCATGGCGCTACCGGTATCGGCAATTGTCTTGACGACGCCCTTCTTGGACTTGGCTACTTCTGTCTGCTGCGCTGCGACCGCGTCAAGACGTTCAAGCAACAGGGATCGAACCTGATCATCCGACATGCGGGCGACAAGATCGTCGACCTGTTCTGGCGTCAGGTCCTCGGGGACGGCCACTGATGACGAAGTGTTAGCGCTGCCCGATGCCCCGGGTACTTGAGCAAAAGTGGGAAACGCCAAGAAGAATACGGAAGCCAGCGTCAAAAATAGCCGGAATGGATGGAACATTGAATTTGCCCTCGAACGCGGAATTTTGTTTGTTTCCCATATCATACGCTAATGCGTCGAAAATCCTAGAGAATTTGGGAGGGCTGATCGCGTTATTGGGTGTCGTAAGCAAAAAAAAGGCCGAGCACTAAGCTCGGCCGTAGTCCAACAGGGAGGTATGAAGATGATGAGCGTTTCAGCATCACCGCCTTCGAGAGCTCATTTAGGGGGCGTTTTGTGTACGTTCAAGGATTATCAGGCTGCAATCGTAGCAACTCCGTTATGTTCGGTGTGCATAGCTAGAGTTTTCCCATCTGCCTCAGGTGCTTACGATGCGCTATGATCTCGTCCTGAACGAAATCCCGAAAAGCCGCGACCCGCTTGGAGTGCCGTAATTCTTCGGGATAAGCGAGATACACTGGTACATCTGCGCTTTCGATATCCGACAGCACCGGAACCAGATCCGGGAAATCCTCAGTCACATAGTCGGGCAGGACGCCGATACCCAGATTGTGCAGAACTCCCTGAAGGACGCCAAAGTAGTTGTTCACTGTCAGCAGCGAACCGGGGTTATAGGTCATCAGATGTTTGACCATCGTCGCACTCGCCCCGACCTGTGGTGCCGAGGGGTTCTGGCAAATCAGGCGATGTGCGGTCATTTCTTCCAGCGTTTTTGGCGGACCGTCGTGCTCGTCCAGATAGCTGCGGGTTGCGTACAGCAGCATCTGCACGGTCATAAGGCGCTTTCGCACCAGATCAGCCTGGCTTGGCTCTTTCATCCTGATGGCGACGTCAGCCTCGCGCATGGGCAGGTCCAGAACGCGCTCTTCCAGCATCAGATCGATGTTCAGCTCGGGGTACTTCTCGTAGAGTTTCGGAAGTCGGGGGGCCAGCCACAAGGTACCGAACCCGAATGTCGTGGTTACGCGCAGAACGCCAAAAACCTCTTCTTCACTGTCACGGATCCGGGCGGCGGCCGAGTCGAGCCGTTTCGACATTGCCGATGTTGCATCGAACAACAGCTCACCCTGTTCGGTCAGGATCAGACCGCGTGCGTGACGATGAAACAGGGTGGCATTCAGTGATTCTTCTAGGGCGCGAATTTGTCGGCTGACCGCAGATTGGGATAGATTTAGCTTGTCTCCAGCATGAGTCAGGCTGCCCGCGTCGGCTACCGCGTGAAATATTCTGAGCTTGTCCCAATCCATCTTCGAAACTTTCGATATCCTTTTGCAGCCCTATATGAAACACGTAACAATTTCTACATTCAAAAGGCGAAATCGTTACGGAATATAGGGAATTTACTATACAGGTCAGAAATTATGACCTAATATGAGGGAAGTTGGAGCACACTAATCAGGCGAGGGGAGACGTCAGATGAGTCAGCCGAAAATAACTCTGAATGACCGGTTTGACCTGTCAAAAAGTCCCGTTTTGTTAAACGGAACGCAGGCGCTTGTGCGTCTCATGATGATGCAGAAGGTCAGGGACCAGTCGCTGGGGCTGAATACAGCAGGTCTTGTTACGGGATATCGAGGTTCGCCCTTGGGGGCGGTCGATCTGCAAATGACCCGGGCGCAGAAACAGCTCGTCGAAAATGACATAACCTTTCAATACGGATTGAACGAAGATCTGGCGGCAACTGCCTTGTGGGGCAGTCAGCAGGCCGGGTTGCGTGGCGACGGCAAGTTCGATGGCGTCTTTGGCCTCTGGTACGGAAAGGGGCCGGGGGTTGACCGGTCCGGTGACGTGATGCGGCACGCGAATATGGCCGGAACGTCTGCGCATGGCGGCGTTTTGATGGCGATGGGCGATGACCATACCGGGGAAAGCTCGACCGTATTGCATCAGTCCGAATGGTCGCTGGTCGATATGTATATGCCAGTGGTCAGTCCGGCGGGTGTGCAGGAAATCCTAGACTATGGCATCTACGGCTTCGCACTCAGCCGGTTTGCCGGCGTTTGGGTTGGCCTCAAAACAATGAAGGATACCATTGAGGTCACGTCGGTGGTAGACGGTCGCCCGGACCGCATGCAGCTTGTGATGCCGGAATTTGATATGCCCGACGGTGGATTGAATATCCGGCTGGGCGATACACCGCATCTGCAGGAATCGCGGATCATCGATTACAAGCGTTTCGCGGCAGAGACATTTTCGCATGCCAATAAACTGGACAAGCGGGTCTGGGGCAAACCGGGCGCCAAGATTGGTTTTGTGGCCGCTGGCAAGAACTGGCTGGACCTGACGCACGCCATGTCCCTGTTGAATGTCAACGAGCATGAAGCCGAACGTTTAGGCATAACCACGTACAAGATCGGTCAGACCTTCCCGTTGGACATGAAGGGGTTCCACGACTGGGCCGAAGGGCTGGATCTGATCGTCATTGTCGAGGAAAAGCGCAAGCTAATTGAGGTACAAGTCAAGGAGGCCATCTTTGACGACCGTCGCGGCCGGAGGGTTTACGGGTGGTACAAGGGCGGCGCAGGAACCATGCACCGAGAGGAGCTGTTCCCGACACGGGGTGCCCTGGACCCGGTGATGATTGCCGAGAAACTTGGGCAAATCCTGATCGAAGAAGGCCACGATACAGATGGAATCCGGGCCGGTTTGGCGAAACTTTCCGATGCGCGCCGGGCTGATAACGCTCAGGAAATCGCGACGCGTCTGCCCTATTTCTGTTCTGGGTGTCCGCACAACAGTTCGACAAGGCTTCCAGATGGAAGCCGAGCTTATGCGGGGATCGGCTGCCACTACATGGTGCAGTGGATGGATCGGGAAACGACAGGCTTCACCCAAATGGGCGGTGAAGGTGCGAACTGGATCGGCGAGGCACCGTTCTCCACGACCAACCACGTTTTCCAGAACCTTGGGGACGGTACCTACAATCACTCGGGCGTTCAGGCAATTCGGGCCGCATTGGCGGCTGGGACAAATATCACCTTCAAAATCCTGTTTAACGACGCGGTTGCCATGACCGGGGGGCAGGAAAATGAAGGGGATTTGAGTTCGGAACGGATCGTCAACGAACTGACGGCCATGGGCGTTAAACACATAGCGGTCGTTTACGACGAGAAAGAGGATGTGAATTTCAAGGCATTGCCTGCCGGTGTTGAAACCTCTGAACGGTCGGAACTGATGAACGTGCAAAAGCGGTTCCGGGATATCGAAGGTGTTTCTGCCATTGTCTACATTCAGACCTGCGCCGCCGAGAAGCGCCGCCGCCGCAAGCGTGGAACGTTTCCCGATCCGGACAAGCGGGTTTTTATCAATTCGGACATTTGTGAGGGCTGCGGCGACTGTGGTGTTCAGTCAAACTGTGTTTCGATCGTTCCCAAGGAAACCGAACTGGGGCGCAAGCGGGCCATTGATCAGTCAAGCTGCAACAAGGATTTCTCGTGTCTGAACGGGTTCTGCCCGTCCTTCATCACACTCGAAGGCGCAAAAATCCGCAAAGAGGCGACGACGCACATTGAACTGCCGGACCTGCCCATGCCGGAACTGCCGCAAATCAATGGCACGCACAACGTGGTAATCACCGGTGTCGGTGGAACCGGGGTTGTGACCATCGGCGCCGTGCTGGCGCAAGCCGCCCAGATCGATGGCAAGGGCGCGGGCATGATGGAAATGGCTGGCCTTGCCCAGAAAGGCGGCGCGGTGCACATCCACTGCCGTCTTGCCAATTCCCCTGATGATATCAGCGCCATTCGGGTGGCGACGGGAGAAGCGCACGCGCTGATCGGTGGTGATCTGGTTGTGTCGGCGGGATCCAAAACTCTGGGTCTGACGAAAACTGGGGTGACCGGCGCCGTTGTGAACAATCATGAGATCATAACCGGTGATTTTACCCGTGATACCGAGTTCAACATCCCGAGCGATCAGCTGGAGCTGGCACTCGAGGCGCGGTTGAAAGATGGGGTCGCTCTATTCGACGCAACCGAATTGGCGCGTGCTGTAATGGGCGATTCGATCTATTCGAACATGATGGTCTTTGGAGCAGCGTGGCAGCGCGGGCTGCTTCCGGTCAGTCATGACGCGATATCGCAGGCGATTGAGCTGAACGGAACGGCAATCGAACGCAACAAGCGGGCTTTCGAAGTCGGACGCTGGGCCGTACTGCATCCTGACGAGGTAGGCAAAATCCTGAAGCCGGGCGTTGTCGAACTTCCAAAATCACTTGATGAGAAAATCGAATTCCGTGCCGATCATCTGATCGCGTATCAGGGCGAGCGATTGGCCAGACGGTATCGAAAGCTGCTTGAGGGTATCGACGACGCTGCTGTGAAAGAGGCGGTTGCCAAGGGATACCACAAACTGCTGTCTTATAAGGACGAATACGAGGTCGCGCGATTGCTGATGAGCAGCCGCGAAAAGGCCGCGGCCGAGTTTGACGGTGATCTGAAGATGACCCTGCACCTCGCGCCGCCGTTTCTGGGAGGCAAAGGCGCGGATGGCCGCCCCAAGAAACGGGAATACAAAGAGTGGATGCTTGGTCCGCTTAAACTGTTGTCGCGGATGCGGTGGGTGCGAGGCACACCGCTGGATGTCTTTGGCTATAGTGCCGAGCGCAAATTGGAGCGGGCTTTGATCCGTCAATACGAGAAGGACATGAAGGACGTCCTTCCGAAATTGTCAGCCGACACGCGCGATGCGATTGTGGCGTTGGGCCAACTACCGCTTGAAATTCGGGGATTTGGTCCGGTGAAAATGGCGAATGAAGCCAAAGCGGCGAAAAGACGGGAAGAGTTGCTTGCAACCATCCGCCAGGGAGGGCCAGAGCTGAAGGCTGCAGCCGAGTAAATCGTCACACGCCTGTCACGAAGTCTGGGCAAAATCGCTGTCTGCGCATATTTTGCCGACAAACCATCGGAGTTGCCCATGCCTTCGCGCCGACATGTCGCTCGTGACATTTCATACGCCTTTTCCGCCGAAACCAAGGGTGGGCAGGCGATGATCAAGCTGATGGAAAATACAACTGGTCGGTTGAGGCTGATCAAGCGTGCGGATGGGTATGAAAAAGAAGTCGCCAGCGGGCGTGATTTCTGGGCGGTCATGGTCGAGCGCTATGGCCTGTCGCTAGATGTGGTCGGCGGTGCGCTGTCGAATATCCCCAAAGACGGTCCATTGATCCTGATCGCCAATCATCCGTACGGCATTCTGGATGGTCTGATGATGGGGCACATCCTGTCGGAGACGCGCGGTGACTTTCGTATCCTGGCCAATCAGGTGTTTCGCAAAGCCGAAGACCTAAACAGAATCATTCTGCCGATTTCGTTCGACGATACGAAAGAGGCGATGAAGCTGAATTTGCAGACCCGCAAGACCTCTTTGGATTATTTGGGGCAGGGTGGAGCAATCGGTATTTTTCCTGGAGGTACCGTCAGTACCGCCGCAACGCCGTTTTCTCATCCGATGGATCCGGGTTGGCGCGGGTTTACAGCGCGGATGGTTGCCAAATCAAATGCAACAGTTGTTCCCCTTTTCTTTGATGGACATACCTCGCGCCTGTTCCAGATCGCCAGCCATTTGCATTACACGCTGCGCATGGGACTGCTGATCAAAGAGTTCAAGAAAAGGGTCGATGCACCGGTCAGAGTGGTTGTGGGTGACCCCATTGGGCGCGATGTTCTGGACCCTTTGGCTACTGACACGCGCAAGATGATGGATTTTCTGCGCAAAGCCACGTATGAGCTGTCCCCGAAGCCGCTGAAGTCTTATGACTATGGCTATGAATTTGAGGAACGGCATCGCGCCTGAAGGGGCTAATGGCAGTAGGCATCTTTGATTCCGGATTGGGCGGGCTGACCGTCCTTTGCGCCGCGCAGGAACATCTGTCCGGCGTGGATTTCCTGTATTATGCAGACAGCGCACACGCGCCTTACGGCGTTCGTGACGCCGAGGATATTTATTCTCTGACCCGCAACGCTGTGCATGCACTGTGGGACCGGGGGTGCAATCTGGTGATCCTCGCCTGCAATACTGCAAGTGCTGCAGCGCTTCGTCGGATGCAGGAAGAAGGTGTGCCGGACGGAAAGCGCGTGCTGGGCGTATTCGTTCCGCTTATCGAGGCCCTGACCGAGCGGCAGTGGGGCGACAACTCGCCCCCGCGCGAGGTTGAGGTAAAGCATGTTGCGCTTTTTGCGACCCCTGCAACCGTGGCAAGCCGCGCATTTCAGCGCGAACTGGCGTTCCGTGCGATTGGCGTTGATGTTGAGGCACAAAGTTGCGGTGGCGTTGTAGACGCCATCGAAGATGGCGACATGATTCTGGCTGAGGCGCTGGTGCGCTCTCATGTGGATGCGCTGAAACGCAAAATGCCGCATCCGCAAGCTGCCATACTTGGGTGCACGCATTACCCGCTGATGGCCGAAACGTTTCAGGCCGCACTTGGACCGGACGTGAAGGTTTTCAGTCAGGGTGATCTGGTAGCCGCAAGTCTTGCGGACTACCTGCGGCGACATCCGAACATGTTGGGCGAAGGCACAGGCGGCTTTCTGACCACAGGCAAACCAGGCTTTGTTAGTGACCGGGCGACGCAGTTCCTCCGACGACCTATCACCTTTGAAGCCGCCTGACTTCGGTCAAGGACCGCGCTTAACCCATCCCGTATTCCCAAGGCCGTCGCATCGGCGGTCGTGACATGTGACACATCAAGACAAGAGGTCTGACATGACCCATAAAATCGCAATCCTTGGCGCTTCCGGTTATACCGGCGCAGAGTTGGTGCGGCTGATCGCCGAGCACCCCAACATGGACATCGTTGCACTGGCGGCCGAGCGTAAGGCCGGGCAAAGCATGGCTCAGGTCTTTCCGCATCTGCGGCACCTCGACCTGCCGGATTTGTGCAAGATATCCGAGATTGATTTCTCACAGATCGACCTGTGCTTTTGCGCGCTGCCGCACAAGACAAGTCAGGAAGTTATTCGTGAGTTGCCCAAAAACCTGAAAATCGTGGACCTGTCCGCAGATTTTCGCCTGAGTGACCCGGCTGAATATGAAAAGTGGTACGGCAATCCTCATGTTGCGCTGATGCAGCAGCAAGAGGCGGTTTATGGCCTGACTGAATTTTATCGCGAGGAAATCCGGCAGGCACGTGTTGTGGCTGGCACAGGATGCAACGCGGCAACTGGTCAGTATGTCCTGCGTCCGCTGATTGGGGCTGGTGTGATTGATCTGGATGATATCATTCTGGACCTGAAATGCGCCGTTTCCGGGGCTGGCCGGTCGTTGAAGGAAAACCTTCTGCACGCAGAGCTAAGCGAAGGTTACAACGCTTATGCGGTTGGCGGTACTCACCGGCATCTGGGTGAGTTCGATCAGGAATTCTCGAAGCTTGCGGGGCGCACCGTCCATGTGCAGTTCACGCCCCATCTGGTTCCCGCGAACCGGGGAATTCTTGCGACGACCTACGTAAAGGGTGACCCGCAGAGTGTTTATGAGGCCTTGTGTAACGCCTATGAAAACGAACCCTTTATACAGATGTTGCCATTTGGCGAGGCTCCGTCGACGCACCACGTGCGGGGATCGAACTTTTGCCATATCGGCGTGGCTGCAGATCGGATCGAACGCCGTGCGATCGTAATCGGCGCCTTGGATAACCTGACAAAAGGTAGCAGCGGGCAAGCCTTGCAGAACGCGAACCTGATGTTAGGTGAAAACGAAACCACGGGCCTGATGATGGCCCCATTGTTCCCGTGAGGACGAGATGAAATCGCTCAAGAAACGTCGCCGTATTCAGGTAATCGTGCTGGCAGCTTTGGCTCTTGCGATTGCGACGGGACTGATTGGGTATGCGATGCGCGACGGCATTAACTTTTTCCGCTCACCCAGTCAGATCATAGCTGAGCCGCCGGAACCGACTGAAGTGTTCCGCATCGGTGGACTTGTCGAAGAGGGGACTTTGGTTCGCGGTCAAGGAGAGGTCGTGAGGTTTTCAGTGACGGATGGCGGTGAAACTGTACCGGTGGTTTTCACCGGAGTTTTGCCGGATCTGTTCGCCGAAAATCAGGGAATGATCGGCACCGGAAAGTATGTGAACGGTGTGTTCGAAGCTACTGAAATTCTTGCGAAACACGACGAAACATATATGCCGAAAGAAGTCATGGATGCCCTTAAAGAACAAGGTGTGTACCAAGAGGCCGGCGAAAGCTGATCCGCCCCATATTCCTGTCGAAATTCGAGCTCCGATAACCAAGAGCGTTGCGTGGAAGAACCACGCAGCGCTCGTTTTGTATCGCCAATCTTAAACTCTTTTCGGGACCGTCCCTGTATTTACCGGAGGTGGTTAGATGCAGACTGTACGGCAGATTGCCGAGGATATCGTGGCTCGCGAAGGGGGCTTCGTTAACGACCCAGACGATCCCGGCGGCGCCACGAAATACGGGGTTACAATCCACACCCTTCGCAGGCTTGGGCTGGACCTGACCGGCGATGGGCGGATTGGATTGGCGGATGTTCACGCCCTCAGCCGCGATGATGCGGTAGAAATCTTCTTGAGTCATTACTATCAGCAACCCTGCTTGGAGCGTATGCCCGAAACGCTGCAACCGTCGCTGTTTGATATGTATGTTAATGCCGGGGCGCAGGCCGTTAAAATTCTGCAACGGTTACTGCGGGACATGGGGTTTGATGTTGCCGTGGATGGTGTAATTGGCCCTCAGACCCAAGCCGCGGCACAAAACGCGGCCCAGCCCGACCCGGTCCTTTTGAGGGACGCCTACGGCATAGCGCGACGGAACTATTATTTTCGACTTGCTGACGGCAGACCTGCATCGAGAAAATACGCGCGCAACAGGTCAGGGGGCAAAGGCGGGTGGATACGCCGGGCGGAAGAGTTCCTTTCGCCAAAATACCACATGAGCGACGCAGAGTTTCAGCGCAGGGTGGCGGCATGGGCCTGATATCGGGTTTCTTGAGCTTGTTGTTCGGTAACGGGCGAAACGTAGTGCGCGAGACAGCCGAAGTTTTTCGCGAGAACGCAGAGGCAGGGGCCGAAAGGGCGGTTTCTGTGCACGGGCAGGCGATGGCTCAGTTCGCGGCCGAGTTTCAGGTGCCGCGAAAGGGCGGTTTTGATCGCTTTATGGATGGGATCAACCGTATTCCGCGTCCGGCGCTGGCCTTGGGGGCCATCGGGCTTTTTGTGTCTGCGATGGTCGATCCGCTGTGGTTTGCTGCGCGGATGCAGGGGATTGCGCTGGTGCCAGAACCGCTTTGGTGGCTGTTCGGAGTGGTTGTTTCGTTCTATTTCGGTGCGCGTCATCAGTCCAAAGCGCAGGATTTGCACCGTGAAATCGCGGCGACGATGATACGAGCGCCTGAAATTGCAGCGAATACCCGAGCGTTGCAAAGGCTGCGGCATGACAACCCTGGAAATGCTGAAACCAATGGCGATGCGGAACTTGCGATGAAGTCGATTGAACCTGATGACAATCCGGCTCTGACTGCATGGCTGAAGCAGAAAAACAGCTAAACCGCGACACTATGTGCGCCTGAAACCGGCGAAAGTGATTGGCGCCTGTCTGAGCGTGGGATTATACCCACACCATGATTACAGAGCTTGGTCACTTCGCCCTCATCCTCGCGTTCTTCGTCGCGATTGTTCAGACCGTTGTCCCACTGGTTGGCGCCGGTAAACGCTGGTCCGGATGGATGGCATTTGCCGAGCCCGCTGCCACAGCGCAGTTCCTGCTGACAGCCTTTGCATTCGGTGCGCTGGTCTGGGCGTTTGTCACGTCGGATTTCTCGTTGCGCGTGGTGGTCGAGAACAGCCACTCTGCCAAGCCGATGCTGTACAAGATCAGCGGTACATGGGGGAACCACGAGGGCTCTATGCTGTTGTGGGTCCTGATCGTCACACTGTTCGGCGCATTGGCAGCATGGTTTGGGGGTGGGCTTCCGCCTACGCTGAAGGCGCGCGTATTGGCCGTTCAGGCGGCGATTGGCGTCGCGTTTTTTGCGTTCATTCTGTTTACGTCAAACCCGTTTGTCCGATTGGCTGTACCGCCCTTTGACGGGCAGGACCTGAACCCACTATTGCAGGACCCCGGCCTCGCATTCCATCCGCCGTTTCTGTACCTTGGATACGTGGGCCTGAGTATGGCGTTCAGCTTTGCCGTCGCCGCGCTGATCGAGGGGCGTGTGGACGCCGCATGGGGGCGGTGGGTTCGCCCATGGACGCTGACGGCCTGGATGTTCCTGACCATCGGTATCGCACTGGGGTCATGGTGGGCCTATTACGAGCTTGGTTGGGGCGGGTACTGGTTCTGGGACCCTGTTGAAAACGCCTCTTTCATGCCGTGGTTGTTGGCTGCCGCGCTGTTGCATTCGGCCATTGTGGTCGAAAAGCGCGAGGCGTTGAAAAGCTGGACGATCCTGCTGGCGATCATTGCATTTGGTTTCTCGCTGATTGGCACGTTCATCGTGCGCTCGGGCTTGCTGACCTCGGTTCATGCCTTTGCCAATGATCCCGAAAGGGGTGTCTTTATCCTGTTCATCCTGATCATTTTCATCGGTGGCGCGTTGACCCTTTTCGCCGCGCGGGCTCAGGCGATGCAGGCCAAGGGTGTATTTGGCATGATCAGCCGTGAAAGCGCCCTGGTGGTAAACAACATTCTGTTGGCCGTAAGCTGCTTTGTGGTGTTCTTCGGAACACTTTGGCCGATTGTGGCCGAGATGCTGTTTGATCGGAAACTGTCAGTCGGGGCGCCGTTCTTCGACGCTGCATTCACGCCATTCATGGTCGTTCTGGGACTGGTTCTGCCTCTGGGTTCGATGCTGCCGTGGAAGCGGGGCAAGCTGGGGCGTGTCGCCTGGTCTCTGCGTTACGCGTTTGGACTGGCGTTGGCGCTGGCGCTGCTGGTTTGGGCGATGCAAAGCGGGCGCAGTGCGTTGGGACCGGTCGGGCTGTTCCTTGGCGCATGGATCACCTTCGGTGCAGCCGTTGATTTATGGAGCCGCACTGGTCGCAAGGGGAATCTGGCGCGCCTGATGCGCCTTCCACGTGCCGATTGGGGTAAGGCCGTTGCACACACCGGTTTGGGGGTCACGATCTTTGCCATTGCGGGTCTGACGTCGTGGGAGGTCGAGGATATTCGCGTCACGAACCTTGGCGCACCCTTCGAGGTCGGTGGTTTTACTCTGACACTTCAGGACGTTCAGCGTGTTCAGGGGCCAAACTACAATTCGACGATGGCGTCAGTTTTGGTGGAAAAGAATGGCCGTTTCGTAACTACATTGCACCCCGAAAAAAGAGAATATCCGGTGGCGCGTATGCCGACGACCGAGGCCGCTATCGACTATCGCTTCTTGCGTGACGTCTATGTCGTGATTGGCGACCGCCAGAACGACGGAAGCTGGATCATGCGGACCTATATCAAACCGCTGGCCAACTGGCTTTGGGGGGGCTGCATTCTGATGGCTCTTGGTGGCTTGCTCAGCCTGTCGGATCGGCGCTTTCGTGTCGCAGCCGGTGCGCGCAAGACCCCGGTTAAGGGAGTGCCTGCGGAATGAAACGGTTTATCCTGATCCTGTTGCTTGCGGCATCACCGCTGTTCGCGGTCGAGCCCGACGAAGTTCTGGATGATCCGGCACTTGAGGCGCGCGCGCGTGATCTTAGTACTGGGTTGCGGTGTCTGGTGTGCCGCAATGAAAGCATTGACGAAAGCAACGCCGATCTGGCCCGCGACCTGCGTATCCTGCTGCGTGAACGGCTAGTGGCAGGTGATACTGATGAAGAAGCCGTGGCATTCATCGTTGACCGGTATGGCGAATATGTACTTCTCAAGCCGACCAATACAGGCGCCAACATGCTGTTGTGGCTTTCTGGGCCGATCATGATGTTGATTGCGGCCGGGCTTGGTTGGAATTTCCTCAGAGGGCGGTCGCGGTCGTCCTCAAACCCCGAAAGCGCCGGGTTGAGTGACGAGGAAAAGGAGCGGCTGCGTCAAATTCTGGACGAGTGACGCGCGGTTCCGCTTTCCCTTCACGTTAGCTTACGTCAGTTTGCAGGCAGCCAAAACGCACGCGAGGGTCTTTCATGGAATACGAATCCGTTCTTCTCGATATTACTGACGATCTTGCGGTTCTGACTTTGAACCGGCCGGACAAGATGAACGCGCTGACAGCCCAGATGCGGGCCGAGATCACCCATGCGATGAAACATGCGGCGCGCCATGCCCGCGCAATCGTACTGACAGGGGCAGGAGGGGCGTTTTGTTCCGGGCAGGATCTGGGCGACGCGTCGAGTACGGGTAACATCGACCTCGAACGCTCCCTGCGGGACGAATACGAACCCATGCTTGAGGCGGTGTACGACTGCCCCGTTCCAACTGTTGCTGCGGTGAATGGCCCTGCCGCAGGAGCGGGGGCGAATTTGGCGTTGTGCGCCGATGTCGTCATTGCAACTGAAAGTGCGTATTTCTTACAGGCTTTCGCCCGGATCGGCCTGATGCCGGATGCAGGCGGTACATGGTTCATGCCGCGCCAGATGGGCCTTGCCAAGGCCATGGGAGCTGCACTTTTCGCAGACAAGATCAGCGCCCGTCAGGCCGATGACTGGGGGTTGATCTGGGAAGCAGTAGCGGATGACCAGTTCGATGCTCATTGGCGCAAGCGGGCTGATTATCTCGCAAAAGGCCCCACAGCAGGTTTCGGTGCAATCAAAAAGGCGATCCGCGGCACGTATGACAAGAACCTGTCCGAGCAGTTGACGATCGAGGCGCATCTGCAGGGCGATTGCGGGCGCACGCGTGATTTCACCGAAGGTGTCGTCGCCTTTCTTGAAAAGCGTCCCGCGAGGTTTGAAGGACGCTAAGACATTGACAAAGCTCTGGCGCAGGGGCGTGATACTCGGGCGATGACAGTCCCGACACCAAGCCCCTGTGCCGCAGTTCTGGAACATCTCACCGGTCGAAACCGGGGCCATTACTCGTGGATCACAACAGACGCCATGGACATCTGGCTGGATCCGGATGGTGGCCTGCGCGTTCTGTTACCGGGTGCAAGACTGCCAGAGGGACGGCACGTTGCGCGTATGTTGCGTGATGGTGAGGTTTTTTCGGTCGAGGCCGTTGATGGTGCGGAAATCTGGGTCAATCGAAATCCGGTGTTGCAAACGCCGCTTTCTCAGGGCGACACGATCGAATTCGGGGACATCGGTCCATTATCCAGGTTCAGGGTTTACGACGACGATAGTTGTCCCAAGCCTACCTTTGGAGAAGTCCTAGACGACGCCGTATCCTACCTGCGCAGCAGTCGAAAACCGTTTGCAAGCCGGATTGTTCATTCAGTATCCGGGGTATTTTCACGCATAGTTGGAGACAGGACGCTGTTGTTTCGTACCGGCGTTCTGATCTCGCTGCTTTTGTTGGCGATGGCGGTCTTTGCCCAGTTTCAGGCAGACCGAAACCTGAAGGCCCAAATCCAAAGTGGTCAGTTTCAGGTGGAAGCTGTCGCCGCCGCACTGTCCGAAACACAGCGACAGGTTATCCGGCCCGGTGATCTGGCGGCTTTGCAGGAAGAGTTGCGTGCGCGGGTATCGGTGCATGCCGAACGGTTGCAGTCGCTGGAGGCGCGATCGGGGGCAGCCACGCGAGTTGTTGGTCAGGCGACCGAAGCAATCGCGTTTATTCAGGGCGGGTACGGATTGATGCACGTAGAATCGAAACGCATGTTGCGGCAGGTTCTCGACCCAAGCGGGGTGCCAATGCGGTTACCCAATGGCAAACCAATGCTGTCACTGGACGGGAACGGACCTGTTGCCGAAGTGCAGTTTAACGGAACAGGGTTTGTTCTGCGCGAAACCGGCCTGATCGTCACCAACAGGCACGTCGCCGTTCCGTGGGAGGGGGAGCCGGGGGTCAGCGTGGGTGGTGAATCGATGGAGCCTCGGATGATCCGCTTTGTGGCCTATTTTCCGGATCAGACCGGCCCCATCGATCTTTCCCGGGTTGCGGTCAGTGATTCAGCGGATCTGGCGCTGATCAGGCCTGTGCAGGACATGAAGTTGCCTGACGGTTTACTTTTGGCCGATCAGGTTCCCGAGCCGGGACAGGAAGTGCTTGTGATGGGGTATCCCACAGGTCTTATGTCGCTATTGGCGCAATCGGGTGAGGCCTTCGTGGAACAGCTTCGGGAGAAAGGTGAAACAGGGTTCTGGCAGGTTGCTGCGCGCCTGTCAGAGGCCGGATTGATGTCGCCGCTTTCCAGCAGGGGGATTGTTGGGCAGGCCACCGACGCCGCCATTGTCTACGATGCAGAAACCACGCATGGCGGCAGCGGCGGTCCGGTTCTGAACCTGTCAGGAGAGGTCGTGGCGGTGAATGCCGCCATCATTCCCGAGTTTGGCGGATCGAATCTGGGTGTGCCGACTGCTCAGGTCAGGGCATTACTTGCTGAATTCGAACCGTCACAATAAAACAAGCCGTCCTTTGGGCGGCTCGTAACTTTTGGCGAAGTTCAGCTTTTAGGCTCTGCGGCGACGACGACTGCGACGCTCGGTGGCTTCTGCGTCGTCGCCAGTTCCGTCTGATGCCGACGAGAAAGGTCCCAACGCGCTGGTAATCTGATCAAGCGTCGGGCGGTTTCCGCGTGTTTCCGTATCCAGAGCTTCACGCATTTTGCGCAGGTGCTCAGGCTTTGTACCGCAGCAGCCGCCGATGATAGTCGCACCCGAATCCCGCGCCATCGCAGCATAGTGGCCCATGAGCTCCGGGGTTCCGTCATAGTGAATATGTCCGTCGACATATTTTGGAATACCGGCGTTTCCCTTGGAAATAATCGGGCGCTCGGTGCCTTGGGCCGCAAACCCCAATACCGTGCGCAAAATGTCCGATGCGCCAGTTCCGCAATTTGCCCCAAATGCAATCGGCGGGTTGGGCAGCGTTTCAACCAACTGCGCCAGATCTGAGGACGTAACGCCCATCATGGTGCGCCCGGCTGTGTCAAAGCTCATGGTGCCGCACCAGGGCATATCCACCAAGGCAAATGCTTCGGCCGCAGCGCGGAATTCCTCGGGTGCACTGATGGTTTCCAACCACAGAACGTCAACACCTCCCTCTTTCAGACCCTCGGCCTGTTCGTGGAACATTTCGACGGCCTCGGCATGAGACAGGCTGCCAACGGGCTCCATGATCTCTCCGGTCGGGCCAACTGATCCTGCGACGATCACAGTTCGACCCGCTTTGTCTGCAACTTCCCGGCCAATTTCTGCGCCTGCGCGATTCAACTCACGAACGCGACCTTGCGCATCGTGCAATTTCAGACGTGCCGCCGATCCTCCGAAGGTATTGGTCAGAAACAGATCGCTGCCCGCATCGACAGAGCCTTTGTACAGCGCCGTGATCTTTTCGGGCGCATCGCAATTCCATAATTCAGGTGCGTCGCCGGATTGAAGGCCCATGTCGAACAAATTCGTCCCGGTCGCACCGTCCGCAAGGATGGCATCAGCGGTGTCGAGCAGTTTGGAAAGTGCGTTTGTCATTGTTGTGATCCAAAAAAGTGGTGTTTCCTGCACACCAAAAAAGAGACGCCCCATGTTTCATGAACGGGGCGTCAAATCAAATTCATAAAGCTCATGAAGATCATGAGTTTTTGGTCAAGTTACTCAGATTCGCTGAGAACCTGTTCTTTTGCTTCAACCAACAATTCGGCCATCTTTTGACGAACGGTCTGCTCATCGGTCAGATTGCCCAAATAGCCAAGTACGGCATTGACCACATCATCTTCACTGACGTGCTGGAGATCGGTCTGAACCAGTTCTTGCCCATATTTCCGGGCTTTCTCGACAGTTTCACCTTTCAGTGCAGAAGCCCAAACAGCCATGAACCGGTTACGGCGCATGCGGGCAAGAAACTGCATTTTTTCGTCATGGGCGAATTTGTTTTCAAACGCTGTTTCGCGTTCGTCAAATGTGGTCATGGTATTTAGGACCTCTTTGGGTGACATTTTGTTTCCTGATGATATGACCATACGCGCCACGGTGCGCAAGGTATTTGCGCTGCGTCAAACCCCCTCGGGCATGTAAACTTGCGGGAAAGGGGGGCTTGGCTTATGAGGGCGCCAACGCGAAGGGACTCAATCCCTCGCTCCAGACTGGAAGGGTCGCTTATGGCGCGTCGCAAGAAGATTTATGAAGGCAAAGCCAAGATTCTGTACGAAGGCCCGGAACCGGGTACTATCGTTCAGTATTTCAAGGACGACGCCACCGCCTTCAACGCGGAAAAAAAAGACGTAATCGAAGGCAAAGGCGTTCTGAACAATCGTCTGAGCGAATTCTTCATGACGGGTCTGGCCCAGATCGGTGTGCCGACGCATTTCATTCGTCGTCTGAACATGCGCGAACAGCTGGTGCGCAGTTGCGAAATCGTCCCGCTGGAGGTGATCGTGCGCAACTATGCAGCCGGGTCGCTGACAAAACGTCTGGGCATTGCCGAAGGCACGCAATTGCCGCGTCCGATTGTTGAATACTGCTACAAGGATGACGCGCTGGGTGATCCTTTGGTGACCGAAGAACATATCGCCGCGTTTGGCTGGGCTGGTCAGCAGGACATGGACGATATTCTGAGTCTGGCGCTGCGCGTGAATGATTTCATGAGCGGCATGATGCTGGCAGTGGGCATCCGTCTGATCGATTTCAAGATCGAGATTGGTCGCGTGTACGATGGTGACTTCCAGCGCCTGATCGTGGCGGATGAGATCAGCCCGGATAGTTGCCGGTTGTGGGATATAGAAACTGGCCAGAAACTGGACAAGGACGTTTTCCGCCGGGATCTGGGAAGCCTGACAGACGCATATTCCGAAGTTGCGCGCCGTTTGGGTGTGCTGCCCAAGTCAGCGGTAACCAAGCCAACGCTGATCAACTGACTTCGTATCCGCCACGGGTTTGTGGCCACAAGAAATGAAACGCGAATCGCCTTTTTGACGGTTCGCGTTTTTTTATTGGCCCGCTCAGTCAGATTGACAGTGCAGTCTGGTTTCGATCTTTTCTGAGAGCAGTTGGAACAAGGGTAATCAAAAAATGGGCGAACTGTTTGATCAGGCGATATTTTTGAAGTTCCTTGCGGCTTTGCTGGCAATCTTCAATCCGCTCTATGGCATTCCGATCTTTCTGGGAATGACCGAAGGCTACTCTCAGACCGAGCGGAGGCGCATTGCCCTGATCGTGACGGCGACGGTGACCGTAGTGGCCTTGGTCGCCGTAATGGTCGGAGAAGAGGTGCTTGCCATATTTGGAATTGATATTCCGTCATTCCGAATTGCGGGCGGGATCATAATCTTTGGCGTTGGTCTGACCATGCTGAACGCCTCGGACAGATCACAGGGAGATCAGGATGCGGCCAAGGACGGACATGCCAGGAAGGGAAGCATCGCCGTGGTGCCATTGGCGATTCCCCTGACGATCGGACCCGGGACGATCGCAACGACGATTGTGTTTGCCCATATGCTTCCCACGGGTGCCGAGGTTGTAACATTGGGTTCTGCGGTACTGATTGCCTGTACTATCGTCGGGCTTGGGTTGATTTTTGCGGATGGTATTTCGCGGTTTCTTGGCCCGACAATGATCAGTGTAATTACCCGTATTATGGCGATAATTCTGGTCGCAGTATCGGTCGAGATGGTACTGACCGGAACATTCCACGCCATTGACGCGCATTATCCGGGGTTGAGTTCCGGGCAGACTGGCGCCGGATCGAACTGAGCGCGACTTACCTGCGGTCATCAGTCCTCATGGCAAAGGGTTGTCCAATTATTTGAAGCAGGGTATCCCCCGCGCAAAGGAAAAGGTTCCGTTGGTTGGCGGGGCACAGGTGGAGTTGCAGGAAATGAAAGCACGGGTACATGTGATGCTCAAGAATGGGGTTCTGGACCCGCAGGGCGAGGCGGTGCGTCACGCGTTGGGTGCCTTGGGCTTTGACAAGGTCGAGGGCGTGCGTCAGGGCAAAGTGATCGATCTTGAACTGACCGAAGGTGCGACCGAGGCGGATGTGACCGAGATGTGCGAAAAGCTGCTCGCCAACACTGTGATCGAACGCTACGAGATCGAGCTGGTCTGACCCTCTCGGGCCGCGGATGCGGCAACCCAATTGATTTGAGACCCAGGAGGTTTTGCCATGCGCGCAGCCGTTGTTGTTTTTCCCGGTTCCAACTGTGACCGTGATCTGGCCGTCGCCTTCGAACAGGCCGGATTTCAGGTGGACATGGTCTGGCACAAGGACGCGTCGCTGCCGGATGGTGTCGATATCGTCGGCGTTCCGGGCGGCTTTTCGTATGGCGACTATCTGCGTTGCGGCGCCATCGCGGCACAGTCACCGATCTGTAAGGCGGTGGTCGAGCACACTGCTCGGGGTGGTTATGCTGTCGGGATTTGCAACGGGTTTCAGATTTTGACGGAAACCGGCATTCTGCCGGGGGCTCTTCTTCGCAATGCGGGACTTAAATATATCTGCCGAACCGTTGGACTGAAGGTAGAAACAAGCGACAGTGCGTTCACCGAAGGTTACAACGCGGGTGACGTGATCAACATTCCGATCGCACACCACGATGGCAACTATTTTGCAGATGACGAAACACTGGCAGCCCTGCGCGATCAGGATCGCATCGCTTTCACCTATGCCGACAACCCAAACGGTTCGTGCGACGACATCGCGGGGGTTCTGTCCGACAACCGACGGGTATTGGGCATGATGCCGCACCCTGAACGGGCGGCGGATGAGGGCCACGGCGGAACGGATGGGGTGGCGCTCTTCCGCGCATTGTCAGGTGTCCTCGCACCGGCGTGACTTGAGTACGCTGGTTCAGGGGCGTAGCTTCTGGCCATGACGTCGGAAACCCAACCTGAACATAGCAAGCTTAGGAACCTGTTTAGCGGCCCGCCATTGGGGTGGCGCTTGCGTTTTGCTGTGGTTGTCCTGTTGTTGTGCGCGGTCGCGACGGTGTGGATCACCAACCGTCTTCTGACAGACAGATTTACCGAATCCACCCGTAATCGCGCCGAGCTTAGATTGGCGCTTTATTCAGGTAACCTGCTGAGCGAACTGCGCCGAAACGCAATTGTTCCGCAGTTGCTGGCGCGAGATCCGACGCTCATATCCGCCCTACAGTCCAGCGATTACTCATTATCGACGCAGCGCCTTATTTCGTTTGTGGAGGAAATTGGTGCGGCGTCATTGATGCTACTGGACCGGGATGGTCGCACGGTAGCGGCCACAGATCGGAACCGATTGGGCGAGGCACACCGAAATTCGGCATACTTTGTCGATGCAATACGATCGAATGCCACACTATTTTCGGTCATTCAGCGCGATTCCGGTGGGTACAGTTTTTCCTATTCCCGGCGAATGGAAGCAGGGTCGGAAATTCTTGGCGTAATCGTTGTCGAAGTTGATCTGCAAAAATTCGAACGAGCCTGGGCCGGGATATCCGACGCGGTCATGGTGACCGACAGTACGGGTACGATTATCCTGTCGACAGAGCCACAATGGCGGGGGCTGGACGAAAACGCCGCAATGCTGAGGCAACCACCCCAGAACGCCATACTGAAGGCAATTCGTGCAACGACCGACTGGACCTCTCTGCCACCCGATGCCTACCTGCAAGGCGAGGCGGTGATGCGGATGGAAACCCGGATACCGTTCCGTGGCTGGCAGATGACGTCGTTCACCACTTACGCCTCGATTCGGGAAAAGGTGAACAGCGTGCTGGCGCTGGAGATCATGGGCTTTGCGATTCTTCTGGCGCTGGCATTTTATGCTTTGAGCCGCAGGGCGACGCTTCGCATGACGTTGTTTCAGCGCGAGTCGGCGGAGCTTCGCGCATTGAACGCAAGGCTACAGCGGGAAATTGCTGAGCGGGAACGTGTTGAAAAGACGCTGGAAGTTGCCGAACAGACGCTGGCGCAAAGTTCAAAATTGGCGGCTTTGGGTGAGATGTCTGCGGCCGTCAGTCATGAGCTGAATCAGCCGCTGGCGGCGATGAAAACCTATCTTGCTGGCGCACGCCTTTTGTTGCGCCGTAACCGGCCGGAAGAAGCGCTGGCAAGCTTTGGCCGTATCGACGGCCTGATTGAGCGAATGGGCGCGATTACACGCCAGCTGAAATCCTATGCGCGAAAAGGGGCGGATGCGTTTTCCCCAGTAAATCTTAGCGAAGCACTGGCTTCATCGCTTTCGATGATGGAGCCACAGTTGCGCCAGCGCCATGTTAAGATCACTCAAATCATTCCCGAGGAACCTGTGTTAGTCTTGGGGGATAGGATGCGGATCGAACAGGTTATGGTGAACCTCTTGCGAAATGCGCTGGATGCCACCAAATCTGTTGCAGAGCCGGATGTTGAAATCATCCTTGCAGCGGGGGACATGGCGGTCCTTACGGTGCGCGACAACGGTTACGGGATCAAGGATATCGAGAACCTGTTCGAACCGTTCTACACGACCAAGCAGCCCGGGGACGGCGTTGGACTGGGGCTTGCCATCTCGTCCGGGATCGTGAACGACCACGGGGGACGGCTGACCGCGCGCAATGGACAACTCGGTGGTGCAGTGTTTGAAATGCAATTGCCGATACTTGGCAAAGACGGCCTCGAGGCCGCTGAATAAACGAGGAATTATTATGGCACAGGCCATGAAAATCGCCATTGTGGACGACGAACAAGACATGCGTCAGTCGATCAGCCAATGGCTGGCACTATCCGGATACGACACTGAAACCTTTGCCAGTGCCGAAGAGGCGCTGAAGGTGTTGGGCGCCGATTATCCCGGGATTGTGATCTCGGACATCAAAATGCCGGGTATGGACGGTATTCAGCTTTTGAAGAAGCTCATGGGCGTAGACAGCACCCTGCCGGTTATCATGATTACCGGTCACGGGGATGTGCCGATGGCAGTAGAAGCGATGCGCGTTGGCGCGTTCGACTTCCTTGAGAAGCCCTTTAATCCGGACCGTATGTCCGAATTGGCAAAACGCGCTAGCAACGCCAGACGTCTGACACTGGATAACCGGGCGCTGCGGCGTGAGTTGTCGGGCGGCACCCAGATCATGAACAAACTGATCGGCGCCAGCCCGGTGATGGAACGCCTGCGCGAGGATATTCTGGATCTGGGACAGGCCGATGGTCATGTGCTGATTGATGGCGAAACCGGCACAGGCAAGACACTTGTGGCCCATGCGTTGCATGCGGTTGGCAGCCGGGCGGGTAAGAAGTTCGTTCTGGTTTCCTGCGCGGCGCTTGAGGAAGAGGCGCTGTCGAAGCGTCTGTTTGGGCCGATGATGCCCGAGGACGCTCAGCTGCCCGCAGTCGAAGAGGCAAGAGGCGGAACGCTGGTTCTGGAGGATGTCGAAGCGTTAAGTGATACGCTTCAGGCCCGTTTGCTAAGCATGATGAATGAGCAGGGCACGCCCGCCGAAACACGGATCGTGGCCATTTCGAATCTGCAGGAGGCAGGCAAGACCAGTGAGGACGTTCTGCGCCCGGACCTGTTCTATCGCCTGGCGGCGTTGCGTATCACGATGCCGCCGCTGCGACAGCGGGGAGAGGATATCCTGACGCTGTTTACCCGCCTGAGCGAGCAATTCGCCGAAGAATATGGATGTGACGCACCGCAGGTCAGCGCTCAGGAGGCCGCGCAGCTGTTGCAGGCACCTTGGCCGGGTAACGTGCGCCAGTTGATCAACATAGCCGAACGGGCCGTGCTGCAATCGCGGCGGGGATCGGGAACGATTGCGTCGTTGCTCATGTCGGATCACGAAGAGATGCAGCCGGTCATGACAACAGAAGGCAAGCCGCTTAAGGAATATGTTGAGGCGTTCGAGCGGATGCTGATCGACAACACCATGCGCCGCCACAAGGGGTCGATTGCATCTGTGATGGACGAATTGTGCCTGCCGAGGCGCACACTGAACGAGAAGATGGCAAAGTACGGGCTGCAGCGCTCAGACTATCTGTAGAAGTGCTACTGTCGCGCCGGGAGGGGGCCAGCCCCCTCTTGTGCCTGCGGCTCAATTCACCCCCGAAGTACTTCTGGCCAGATGATGAGATCCGTCTGATCAGGTCGTTGCCTGTGCATTTGTGTACGGGAATGGGTTCTGATCGGGTGTTTGAAGCAGTGGGACTGCAGTTTGCCCATTGTCTTTTCCACAAGACTGCTTTTATTGTGGCGGGACGGGCCGGGCCGTTTTGGTGCCCCTAAGCCCCGAATCTTTGAGTTTCGCTGCTCTGCCGCGGATGGCGATAGTCCCCACGAGGCAAAGCAGACCGATTGTGCCCCTGATGTGGGCAGTAGAATGCCTTTGTCCGAGTAGTCGGGCGAAAGGAATAATGGGCAGGCAGCGGGTTAGTATCGCACCTGTCGGAGAAAGAACCGCGATGACGCGCGCGCGACGATTGAATGAACGGGCAGGGGGCCAATGCGCCAGACCCTGCCGCGCGCCGTCTGAAATCGCCCTGACAAGACACCATCCCAAAAGTGCCCGTCCTCCCGGACGGCGGAGGACAGCGTTTTTGGCGCGGTGCACCAAGGAAACATGGCAAAGAAGATGCTTATCGATGCCACCCACGCGGAGGAAACCCGCGTCGTGGTGGTGGACGGAAACAAGGTTGAGGAGTTTGACTTTGAATCCGAGAACAAACGACAGCTTGCAGGCAATATCTATCTCGCAAAGGTAACGCGGGTTGAGCCGTCGTTGCAGGCGGCGTTTGTAGACTATGGCGGAAACCGGCATGGGTTTCTGGCGTTTTCCGAAATTCATCCCGACTACTATCAGATTCCGGTCGCTGATCGCGAAGCGCTGATGGAAGAAGAGCGCGCCTATGCCGAGGCGATGAAGGCGAGGGACGAGGCTGATGAGGCAAAGCCCAAGAGGCGGCGATCACGGTCCCGTACCAAAGCGGAAGACGTAAAATCTGACGATCTTATCGAGACCAAGGAATTGGTGTCCGAACCGACCGGGATGGAAACCATTGACCTGGACTCGGGTGAGGAAGAAGTGGATCTGGCGGTGCCGGAAGGGACTTCGCCGATCGAGCTGGTCGCGGAAACGCCTGTTGAAACCCCGGATGATGGTGAAGCGGCAGAAGTCGATGAAACAGTCGCGCCAGCTGATCCTGAAGAGTCTGCATCAGAAGATGTGAACCCGGACGATGCGGCGGAAGTTGCGGGTGAAGGTGACACAGACGCTGCTTCCTCGGAGGAAGGTACCGATGAAGCACAAAACGCTGAAGCGTCCACCGAAGAAGCGTCCAGTGAAGATTCTTCGGCCGAGGCCGTAGAGGAAGATCGTGGGGGCGAGGAAGATGGCGCCGCTGCCGAGGCTGAGGACGAAGACGACCAAAAGCCGACGGTTGCCCGTTCTGAGGCAACGGACAAGGACGACAGTATTGAATCCGTCGCTGACGAAGACGACAGCGAGGATATCCGTCCGCCGCGCAAGCCGCGTCCGCGCCGATACAAGATTCAAGAAGTTATCAAGGTGCGCCAGGTTCTTCTGGTGCAGGTTGTAAAGGAAGAGCGCGGCAATAAAGGCGCAGCATTGACGACATATCTGTCACTTGCCGGGCGCTATTGTGTGTTGATGCCCAACACGGCGCGTGGCGGTGGCATCAGCCGAAAGATCACCAACGCGGCAGACCGCAAAAAGCTGAAAGATATTGCCTCTGAAATTGATGTACCGACTGGAGCAGGACTGATTGTCAGAACCGCCGGTGCAAAGCGGACCAAGTCGGAAATCAAGCGTGACTATGAATATTTGCAGCGCCTGTGGGAGCAAATTCGCGAACTGACGCTCAAATCCATTGCGCCTGCAAAGATCTATGAAGAAGGCGATCTGATCAAACGGTCGATCCGAGATCTGTATAATCGCGATATTGATGAAGTTCTTGTTGAAGGCGAAGGCGGTTACCGCATTGCCAAGGACTTCATGAAGATGATCATGCCGTCCCACGCCAAGAACGTGAAACGGTATGAGGATGCGCTGCCGTTGTTTGCACGGTATCAGGTGGAAAGCTATCTGGCCGGGATGTTCAACCCGACGGTTCAGCTGAAGTCCGGCGGTTATATCGTGATCGGCGTGACCGAGGCGCTGGTGGCGATCGACGTAAACTCGGGCCGGGCTACCAAGGAAGGCTCGATCGAGGAAACTGCGCTCAAGACCAATCTTGAGGCGGCTGACGAGGTCGCGCGCCAGTTGCGTCTGCGTGATCTGGCCGGTCTAATTGTCATTGACTTCATCGACATGGATGAACGCAAGAACAACTCGGCGGTCGAAAAGCGTCTGAAAGATAAGCTGAAAACAGATCGTGCGCGTATTCAGATGGGGCGTATCTCGGGTTTTGGCCTGATGGAGATGAGCCGTCAGCGTCTGCGTCCGGGAATGCTTGAGGCGACCACGCAACCTTGCCCATCCTGCCATGGAACCGGTCTGATCCGATCCGATGACAATATGGCGCTGTCGATACTGCGACAGATCGAAGAAGAAGGTACGCGCCGCCGGTCGCGTGAGGTTTTGGTGCGCTGCCCGGTCAGCATCGCCAACTTCCTGATGAACCAGAAGCGCGAACATATCGCTCAGATTGAGGCGCGGTACGGCTTGTCGGTTCGGATTGAAGGTGATGTGCATCTGGTCAGCCCGGACTTCTCGATGGAGAAGTTCAAGACCGCCAGCCGGATCGTGCCGGAAGCAACAGCGCCGGTTGTTTCGGTGGATGCTTCGTTGATGGATCAGGTCGATGCGGCAGAGGACGAAGAAGAAATCGTTCAGACCGAAGAAGAACAAAAACCCAAGCGGAAACGCCGTCGTCGCCGTCGCAAGAAGGGTGGTGGAAACGCCGATGCGACGGATGTGAATGACGAATCCAGCGAAGAATCTGCAGAGCCTGCAGACGGTGCTGAACAGCCGCAGGAAGCTTCGCCCTCAGAGGCTGACGCGTCTGACGCTGAAGGTGAGAGTAGTGAAGAGGCCGTTGAAAAGGCGCAAAAGCCGAAAAAGCGTCGTGCTCCGCGCCGGAAGAAGAAAGATGTAGAAGTCACAGTGGACTCAGCTCCTGCAGAAGCGGAAGCATCGAATGAGGCTTCCGAGCCAGCCGCAGAGGACAATCTTTCCGAGAATGCTGCAGAGGCTGAAGAAATCGTTGTGGTAAGCGAGGTTGACGTGAACGCCGACCCGATTGAAGCAACGGCAAATACGGACGATGCGCCAAGCGAGGCCGAAAGCCCTGAACCGGAGGCTGAAGCCGAAGAGGCAATAGAACAGTCCGCTGATGAAACCCAGCAGTCGGTGGAACCGGAATCTGAGGTCGAACCTGCGCCTGAAGAAGCCGAGAAACAGCCGGAACCGGTTTTGGAGGTGGTGGCAGAAGAGCCGCCTCAGCCAGAGGAACCACCCAAGCCCAAGCGGCGTGGATGGTGGTCGCTGGGAAGCTGATGAACTGAACAGGGCGGGTCCAATCGGGCCCGCCGTTTTCATCCGCCTTTGCGGATAAGATAGAACTGGTGGCCGTCTTGCTCGCCTTGGGAAATCAAGCCGTGCCCCGCCTCTGCACAGAAATGCGGAACGTCGATGACAGCTGCGGGGTCATCTGCCAACACCCGCAAGACGGCACCGTCAGGCAGATGTTTAAGTCTTTTTCGGGCTTTCAGGACGGGCAGGGGGCAAAGCAGCCCCAATGCATCCAGAGTATCGGTCACGTCATTCATACATTGCAGATATTCGGCCTTTTCTGTGCTGTCCAGCATCAGACCACGAGGATGTGACCGATTGGCCCCGTGACGCGGGTCAAGCGATGGCATATGTCGAGAAACATGTTCGGAATTGAAATCATCGACGCGGGTCTGCTGCCTGCCATGTTCGTCGCCATGATCGGCGGGATCATCAGTTTTCTGTCGCCCTGCGTTTTGCCGATCGTGCCGCCCTATCTGGCGTATATGAGCGGCGTAACCCTTCATGAAATGCAGGACGAGGTTCAGGCGAGGCGCAAAGCGACATTGGCTGCCATGTTCTTTGTTATGGGGCTGTCCACCGTCTTTCTGTTGCTGGGGTTCACGGCCTCGGCATTTGGGGCGTTTGTGCTGACGAATCAGGTGTTGTTCGCCAAAATTTCCGGTGCGGTTGTCATCGTTTTCGGGCTGCATTTCATGGGCGTCTTCCGAATTCCGATCCTTGACCGTGAAGCGCGCGTAGACGCAGGAGAGGCAGGTGGTTCGGTTTTTGGTGCATACCTTCTCGGGCTGGCATTTGCCTTTGGCTGGACACCCTGCATCGGTCCGCAACTGGGGGCGATCCTGTCATTGGCGGCGTCCGAAGGTTCGGTCGCACGGGGAACTGTGCTGCTTGGCGTTTACGCTGCAGGGCTTGGAATTCCGTTCCTGCTTGCCGCCATGTTCGTCAACCGGTCAATGTCTGTCATGAACCGTATCAAGCCGTACATGGGGCTGATCGAAAAGGTGATGGGCGGGCTGTTGCTGTTTGTCGGCATCATGCTGATTACCGGTTTGTTCACCGAATTCAGCTGGTGGCTTTTGGAAACGTTCCCGGCTCTGGCTGTTCTGGGCTAACCTCGAAAGTGACGCATATGGCAAGCCTTACACTTGCCATTTGACTGCGCTAACGTGCCCGGCAGAGGTCATGGTGATGAGCAGTCAGGAACCCCGAACAAACGTTCACAAACGCCGGGTTTTTTACATTCCGGGCTACGATCCGATTCATCCCCGCCGCTATCGTGAGCTATACCGCAAGGAGGGTCGCGAGCAGGCGAAAATTTCCGGCTATGACATCGCAATAGAGGCAAAATCTACAAGCGGCCCCTATGGTTGGCAGGTGTTTTCCTGTCAGGACGGTCAGGATGTTCAATCCAAAGTCGAAGTTTTGGTTTGGTCGGACATCGTTCGCAGCAGCATGTCGAATTCCATTCCCGGAACCTATCTGCAGATGCTGCGAACAGCTTGGATATATATGTCTTCCGGTTCACTTTGGCGTCTGATGCGTCTGCGGAAAGGTCCGGTTATTGCCGCCCTTTATCCTGTCGCGATGTTAATATTGCAGTTGGTGGCAGCGGTCCTTGTTGGATGGATACTGGCAGCCCTCATTTTCCCGCTGGTGGGGTGGTTCGCGTTGGTACCGTCGCTTGCGCTTGGCTATGGGGCGCTGCGCTGGTTTCGAAAAATCGACAACAAGCTGTTTGCTTACTACCTCCTTCATAACTATGCGCATTCCGCCCGTCTTTGGGGGAGGTATCCGCCGGAAATGGAAAGCCGTCTGCAGGATTTCAAAGAGTTGGTCGAGCGAGCCCTGCAAGGTGACGAAGACGAGATTCTGGTCGTTGGCCATAGTTCTGGCGCCAATCTGGGGGTGTCTTTACTGGCCGACCTGATCCGGGATGGGCGGGTTCCGGAAAATGGCCCCAAGCTGGCGTTTCTGTCTCTGGGGCAGGTCGTGCCGATGGTTTCCTTTCTACCGATGGCGCAGCGGTTAAGGGCGGATCTGAACTATCTGTGCACGCGTGACGAGGTGACCTGGATAGATGTGACTGCTCCGGGCGACGGGTGTGCTTTTGCCCTGTGTGACCCCGTTGCCGTCAGCGGCGTCGCGGCACCGGAAAAACGCTGGCCGCTGGTTTTGTCGGCAGCCTTTACACAAACTCTTTCACCGCAGCGTTGGGCGGAATTGAGATGGCGGTTTTTCCGGCTGCATTTCCAATATCTTTGCGCCTTTGATCGGCCCGGAGAGTACGACTATTTCCGCATCACCGCCGGGCCAGTTACCCTGGCGGAGCGTTTCAAAGGTCGCGCGCCCTCGAAGTCACGGATTGATATCGCCGTGTCAAAACACCGGTCGATAGCTGCATGATCCCCCCCAAACCAAATGCGCGACCCGACAGGGTATCACTCTGGCGTTATCTGAGCCTGTTTCGGCAGGACATTCTGTCGGCGCAGCCCGCAAGGCTTTATCGCGCGTGGATGGCTGAATTCAGAACCGCGTTCTTTCGCTCCTACCTCATAAATCAACCTGAGCTGGTCGATACGGTTTTGAAGGATCGCCCCGAAGATTTTCCAAAGTCGGATCGTATCCGTGAAGGGTTGCGACCGCTTTTGGGCGACTCGGTCTTTCTGACCAATGGCGAGACATGGAAACGGCAACGGCGCATTATTGATCCAGCTTTCGAAGGCGGACGGTTGAAAGATACCTTTCCGGCAATGTGGTCTGCGGCCGAATCCTGTGTGGACCGCCTGCGCCCCTTGGTTGGAGAGGAAACAGAGATTGAGGAGGTGACAAGCCACGCCGCCGCAGACGTGATCTTTCGCACCCTCTTTTCGGTCCCTATCGAGGATGAAACCGCCGCGCAGGTGTTTTCAAGATTCCGGGCCTATCAACGTGCTCAACCCCTGCTGAACCTTGCCGCGTTTATCCCGGTTCCGGGTTGGTTTCCCAAGTTTCACTCTGGCGAGACCAGAAAGAACGCCGCTCGAATTCGCTCACTGATCCGCAAAATGACAGATGAGCGCGCAGCGGCTATAGCAGCGGGAACAGCTCCTGATGATCTGGCAACCAAGATCATGACGACGCGTGATCCCGAAACGGGCGCGGTGTTTGATACTCAGGAAATGGTGGATCAGGTTGCCATCTTTTTTCTTGCTGGGCATGAGACCAGTGCGTCGGCTCTGGCCTGGGCGCTGTACCTGATGGCGCTTTATCCCGATTGGCAGGAAAAGGTGGCTGCCGAGGCCGAGGCACTGGACGAGCGGTCCTTTGCAGTCATGTCAAAATTAAGGGTCAGCCGGGATGTCTTTCGCGAGACGCTTCGGCTCTATCCACCTGTACCCATGATGGTGCGTGAAACGACGTGCCCGGAACAATTCAGAGGCAGGGACATTCCGGTTCGGTCGCAAGTGGTTCTCAGCCCATGGCATTTGCACCGCCACGAGCGGCTGTGGGAACGCCCGGATGAATTTGATCCGGCGCGCTGGCACAGCGATAATGGCAGAGAGTGTCAGCGCAAAGCATTCATTCCGTTTTCCGCTGGCCCGCGGGTCTGCACCGGTGCCGGATTCGCGATGGTCGAGGGCCCTCTGATACTGTCGATGTTGTTACGCCGGTTCCGGATTGAGCGTATTGCAGGCCGCGACCCTGTTCCGGTCGCTCATCTTACGGTTCGGGCGAAAGACGGGATTTGGCTCAGGCTTCTTGAGCGCTAACAAACTACCATCCATCAACGCCTTGATGTATGCGAATGCTCAAAGCGGAATCAAAATTGAACGGGAAATGTGTTATGTCCAAAGCAGATCAGCGCGAGCAGATGACAAATGGTGCGGGTTTTATCGCTGCACTGGATCAGAGCGGCGGTTCGACCCCCAAGGCGCTGGCGCTGTATGGGGTAGACGCATCGCAATACGGGTCTGAAGAAGAAATGTTCAGCGAGGTGCAGAAGATGCGCGCGCGTATCATTCTTGCGAACGACTTTACCAAGGACAAAGTCATCGGCGCGATCCTGTTTGAACGTACACTGGGCGAAGAGATCGACGGCCGCAAGGTTGCCGACTACCTGTGGTCGGTCAAAGGGGTGGTACCATTTCTGAAGATCGACAAAGGTCTGGAAGAACAGGCCAATGGTGTTCAGATGATGAAACCCATCCCGGGGCTGGCCGAAACTCTGGCCAAGGCAAATGGTGTCTTTGGAACCAAGGAACGCTCGGTCATCCATGAGGCAAATGCCGAGGGCATTGCTGCAGTAGTTGCGCAGCAGTTTGATGTTGCCCGCGAGGTGATTTCAGCGGGCATGGTTCCGATTGTCGAACCCGAGGTGAACATCCATTCTGAAACCAAGGCCGAGGCCGAGGATATCCTGAAGGCGGAAATCCTCAAAAACCTCGATCAGCTTGGCGACGAACAGGATGTGATGCTGAAACTGACCATTCCGACCACCGCCAATCTTTTTGATGAACTTGCGGATCACCCGCGCGTCTTGCGCGTCGTGGCCCTGTCCGGCGGTTACTCAACGGAAGAAGCTTGTGATCTGTTGAACCAGAACACCAAGATGATCGCATCTTTTTCGCGTGCACTCACCGAAGGTTTGTCCAAGCAGATGAGCGATGCCGATTTCAACGCGGCTCTTGGCACCAATATTGATAAAATCTATCGCGCGTCGGTGTGATTATAGAATAAGGCGCCCTGCGGGGCGCCTTTATTCAGGCTTGGTGAACTCACCGCGCAAACGCGCCGATTTTTCGCGCATGACGCAATCTCTTGCGTGATCATTGACCAGTCCCATTGCCTGCATAAAGGCAAATAAGGTGGTCGGGCCGACGAATTTCCAGCCGCGTTTCTTGAGGTCTTTTGACATTGCCAGCGATTCCGGCGAGGTGGATGCCGTCTGCGGTTCCGGAAAGCCTTCGGGCGACGGTTCGTATCGCCAAACATAAGCAGCAAGCGACCCCTCGGATGCTACCAGTTCCTGAGCACGGCGCGCGTTATTGATAACGGCTTCGATCTTGCCGCGATGGCGGATGATACCACTGTCCTGAAGAAGGCGTTCGACATCCGCATCAGAAAACTCTGCTATTTTATTGAAATCAAATTCCAAAAATGCCTTTCGAAAGTTCTCACGTTTGGACAGAATGGTGCGCCAGCTCAGGCCTGACTGAAAACTCTCCAAGCAAAGTTTTTCGAACAGGCGCCGATCATCGCCAACCGGGTATCCCCATTCCTGATCATGGTAATCAAAGAATTCCGGCGCGCTCTGACACCAGGCACAACGAAGTTGCCCATCCGGGCCGGGAATAGCTTTGGTCATAAATGTACCCTATTTGTTCTATGGGTTATTCAACCCACACGCGCCGGATTTGGCAAGCCTCATTTCCGACTTTGGTACCAATTCAGGATGAATACGCGAATTGCCGAGGCGAGGCCTGTTTCGGGGTCTCTTTCTACATCAATTTC
Organism: Ruegeria sp. BJ6; assembly: GCF_056537885.1. NCBI lineage: Bacteria > Pseudomonadati > Pseudomonadota > Alphaproteobacteria > Rhodobacterales > Roseobacteraceae > Ruegeria > Ruegeria sp. BJ6. The sequence goes on from NZ_JBQFSG010000002.1 coordinate 651,764, forward strand.
AGATGCCAAGGCATTGATCGGAAGCTCTCTTTCTTCAGCGATTTCCCGAAATGCCCGCCAAAATTCCTCTTCTAGAGATACCGACGTCCGATGGCCTTTGAGCGTTAAGGAGCGTTTGACCGGGCGCCCGCTCATTTGTCTACCTCGTGCCCATCGTGATCGCGAAGCGCTTTTTGATGCCGGGCTTTTTCCAAATCCTTCTCTGCTTTGGATCGGCCGAACCTGACAGCATTCTGATCTGCGCGGGCCTTCTTTTCGGCCCGCGCCTTGTCTTTTCGAAACCGGTTCAGATTTACCGGCTTGCCCATCAGTCTTTCGGACCGATCATTTGTTCAGGCCGCACAACGGCGTCAAATGTGGCTTCGTCAACAAAGCCCAGCGCAACTGCTTCTTCTTTGAGTGTCGTGCCGTTCTTGTGAGCCGTTTTGGCCACGGTGGTTGCATTGTCATAGCCGATGGTGGGCGCAAGCGCCGTCACCAGCATGAGGGATTCCTTCATCAGCTTGTCGATACGCGGCTCGTTGGCCTGAGTGCCCATCAACATCCGCTCGGTAAAGCTGTCGGTTGCATCACCCAGCAACTGGATCGACTGCAAGAGGTTATAGGACATCATTGGGTTGTAGACGTTCAGCTCGAAATGCCCCTGGCTGCCGGCGAATTTGATGGCGGCATCGTTGCCCATCACATGGGCCGCAACCTGTGTCAGTGCCTCGGCCTGAGTGGGATTGACCTTGCCTGGCATGATCGACGAACCGGGTTCGTTTTCCGGCAGGATCAATTCGCCCAAACCCGAACGCGGGCCAGAACCCAGAAAACGGATGTCGTTGGCAATCTTGTAGCAACTGCCCGCAATTGTTGCCAAAGCGCCGGACAGGAACACCATGGCGTCATGCGCGGCCAATGCCTCGAATTTGTTGGGTGCAGTAACAAAGGGCAGGTCGGTGATTTCAGCCATATTGGCCGCCACGGTTTCACCCCAACCTTTCTGGGTATTTAGGCCGGTGCCAACCGCCGTGCCGCCCTGCGCAAGTTCATAAATTCCCGGCATGGCTGCGTTAACCCGCGCAATGCCCTGACGGATCTGATGAGCATAGCCCGAGAACTCCTGACCCAGTGTCAGAGGGGTCGCGTCCTGCGTGTGGGTTCGGCCGATCTTGATGATATCCTTGAACTCGTCAGACTTCTGCTCAAGCCCGGCAGCCAGTTTTTCTAGCCCCGGCATCAGCACATCCCTAACGCTCATCGCTGTGGCGATATGCATGGCGGTGGGGAACGTGTCGTTTGAGGATTGCCCCATATTGCAGTGATCATTCGGGTGTACGGGGCTTTTCGATCCGATCACCCCACCCAGAATCTCGATGGCGCGGTTCGCGATGACCTCGTTCGAATTCATGTTGGACTGTGTGCCCGAACCGGTCTGCCAGACAACCAAGGGGAAATTGTCGTCAAACTTGCCTTCTATAACTTCGCCTGCGGCTTGAATGATTGCATCAGCCAGTTCAGGTTCCAGTTTGCCGCTGGCCTTGTTTGCCATGGCGCAGGCCTTTTTGATGACGCCCAGCGCACGTACGATGGCGACGGGTTGCTTTTCCCAGCCAATTGGAAAGTTCATGATCGAGCGTTGGGTCTGCGCGCCCCAGTATTTGTCTGCGGGGACCTCAAGCGGGCCAAAACTGTCGGATTCGGTGCGGGTCTGGGACATCTGTCACTCCGTCATGTATGCGATTGTATGCCGTTTAACCGGGACCATGCCTTGGTGCAATCGGCCAGTTGCGCGCACCATAAACTTAAGCTGTGCAAAGGTATAGGCGAGAGGACAGTTCAATTATACGTGGTCATCGAAACAGCCCCATTGTGCGTAGCCGGGTGGTGGTTAGTATGGGCAGGCCATCTGTGACGGAGACTCTCATGCGTGCATCAAACCGCCCTCAAGCGCTGTTCATCGCATTATACGCATTGACCGTGTCTATGTGGATGGTGGTGCTGACGCTTCAGGCCGCTGCCTCGGAAATCACGCCTTTCGTTGGTGACTATGTTGGATCGGCTGAACTTGTAGATGCCGATGGCACGTCAACCCCACGCGATATGAGTGTGTCAATTTCCGAATTGAAAACCGGGTTCAATGTCAGTTGGTCAACGACGACTTATAAGTCCGATGGACGGGTGAAAGAACAGAAATACTCGATAGATTTCCGTCCTACGGACCGGACCGAGGTTTTTTCTGCCGCGATGAAGCGTGACGTATTCGGACATGAGGTGCCACTGAACCCAATGAAAGGCGAGCCTTTTGTTTGGGGGCGGATTAAAGGTGACACCCTAACGGTGTTCTCGCTGTTTATCGATGACAACGGTGGGTACGAGTTGCAGCAGTTTGATCGGACGCTTGCGGACGGCGGATTGGATCTGTCCTTTTCACGGTTTCGCAACGGCAAAAAATCACGCTCTGTCGAAACGTTCCTGAAACGGCAATAGCCAGTCTTTTCCGCGCACTATTTTCGGAAGCTGTCCAGTGAAACCACATCGGCGTCGTGATGTGTCTCGGGTTCTTCGGTCTGCAAGTGGTCCGGATCGTCTTCGATCTGCACGATCTCGTCTTCGTCTTCTGAGCTTTCGAAGCGCAGGCCGAATTCCACGGACGGATCCACAAATGTCTTGATCGCAGAGTAGGGGATGTACAGCGGTTCCGGCGTGTCACCAAAATTCAGCGTGATCGAGAACCCTTCATCGCCGACGGTCAGGTTTTCGAACCAGTGCTGCATAACGACGGTCATTTCATCTGGGTAGCGTTCCCGCAGCCAGTCGGCCAATTCCACTCCCGCATGGCGGGTATCGAACGTGATGAAGAAATGATGCGTCCCCGGTAGCCCGTTTTTGGACACGTCGCGCAAGACCGTCTTGATCAGGCCCCGCATGGCCGTGTGCATCAGATTTCCATAGTCGATGTCTTGCGACATGTTTGATCCTCGAAAGTGGTTGTATTCAGCATAGGGGATTCGACTGGAAACAAAAGGCCGTCTTGCGCATTATTGGTTATACGAAGTGAGCAATCAGGCCCGCCAGAATCATAACGGTTAACGCCCTTCCAATCCCGAATTTTAGTCGGAAAATCAATAGCCCGGCGACAAGGGTTAAAATCAATGCAGTGATGTTCAGCGAGTCCATTCCCGGCGCTGGCAGGGAAAGCGGCCCGAATTGTAATTCGGGAACGCGGCTAAAAAGAACATTCAGACCAAACCAAACAGACAGGTTGAGAATCACGCCGACCACGGCTGCCGTGATCCCATGCAGAGCCGACGACAGGCGCGGTCGGGCAGCAATTTGTTCCAGATAAGGTGCGGCAAGAAAAATCCACAAAAAGCATGGAATGAAGGTCGCCCAAAGCGCGATCATCCCAGCGGCGATCGCAAGGGCTGGTCCACCCGCCGCTTGCCCGCTGAGCATGGCGACAAACTGTGTGACCAGTATCAGCGGCCCAGGGGTCGTTTCGGCAAGACCCAGCGCGTCAATCATCTGATCTGTGGTGATCCAATTGTATTTTTCCACGACTGTTTGCGTCATGTAGGCCAGAACGGCATAGGCCCCGCCGAACGTGACAACTGCCAGTCGGGCGAAGAACCAGCCCAGATCACTCAACAATTTGGGACCGGTCATCGAAAGTGTGAACAGAGGCGCAAGCCAGAGGGTCAGCCAGATGATCGCGGTTCGAATTGGCGCGGTTGGCGGCGCGTCTGGGAAACTCCCGTCAGAACCTGATTCAGCCGAAGTCAGATACCCCCAGATAGCAGCACCCAGAATAATCAGCGGGAAAGGAATGTTCAGGGCGAAAATGGCCAGAAAACCCAATATAGCTATGATCCGATGCTCTCTGTCCGTCAACGCCTTGCGCGATAGGTTTCTGAGTGCCTGCAGGACGATCACGATGACCGTTGCCTTGACCCCAAGAAAGGCAGATTGAACCAGAGGCAGTTCCCCGAACGCAGCATAAAGCCCGACAAGCACCGAAATGATCAGTGCACCAGGCAGTACAAACAGACCACCGGCAATCAGTCCGCCCGCCACACCCCGCAAACGCCAGCCTGCATACGTGGCCAACTGCATTGCTTCCGGGCCGGGCAGAAGCATGCACAACGAAAGTGCGCGCAAATAGGTTTGCTCGTCCAACCAGGGTCGTCTTTCCACCAGTTCCTGATGCATCAATGAAATCTGCGCAGCTGGTCCGCCGAATGACAGCAGGCCAATGCGGCCAAATACGGCAACGAGTTCGCCATTTGTCGGGGTCATTTCTTGCGCTCCGACGGCCAGTCGTGCGTTTCAGTGAATCCGTCCCGCGCCCAGCGGTACAAAGCGTCATAAAGGTGCATTCCGGCCATCATCTGCTCGTGATCATCCCTGTACTGACGCGACAGACCGACGGAAACGGCGAGCAGGCCAGCGGCCTCGGGGGCAAGGTCGTGGCGATTGGTATCTGCCGCGCGAACAACCTCGGACAAGCGATTCAGGGCAGGGGTTCGCAGCCCGAATTCGTCCAACATTGTATCAAAAGTACAATTTTCGCCTCGATGGCTCCAGAATTGGCCTTCGATGTCAAATGGTGTGGCGCCAAACCGGTCGGCCACTCCTTCAACCTCGGCAGGGGAGACAAAAAGGAAGCGTGCAGACGGATCAACAAATCGGCGGATAAGCCAGGGGCAGGCGATCCGGTCGATCTTGGGCCGATGTCGGGTAACCCAAAGTGTGCTTCCCCCTCTAGGCTTGGGGAGCGCAGCAAATGGCACCCTCATAGCGTCCGGAGTATCCCGCCACGCAAACATCCCGCCTTCCAAAAATTCGGCGTCGCAACCTTCTCCGCGCAATAAGGACACCAAACCTTGGCTAAGCTTTTTGCCTTGCTGACAAACGATAACGCCGGGTTTGTCCTGAAAAACCTCGCGAATTCCCTGCATGTCGGTGTGCGAACGTCGAACTGAACCAGGAATCAGATAGGGGTCGGCCGAAAAGTCGTCTTCCAGGCAGATATCAACGATGATCGGTGACTGCGGTGTTCCGATTAGACGCAACAGTTGCTGAACCTTGATGGCATTTGGGGCAGCCATGGCATGTCTCCTTCAGACGTGGATACATGCGAAACTTGGGCTGTCGCCTCACGGGGTGTTCGCAACATTACCCCATGAGACTTAGGTACAGCGGAATGGTCCGAACCGTCAATATTATCAGACCCAGTCGAGCCTTTGTCCGGTCATGCAAACGGGCAGGGTATCCTGCGGCAGCTGGCCAAGTTGTTCAAAGAACGAAACGAAGTCGAATTGATTATAGGCTTCGACCATTTTTCCGTCCTTGAACCGAGCCATGACCTGACCAGAGACCTCGACCGCAGCACCGGTGTCGGCGCGAGACGTATGAACATGCAGAATTGCAGAGAGCCAATCATTTTCCTCAATGATTTTCGGCAGCTCCACACGGATATCTCCCAGCAGGTGCCGGAACGCGGTTACCAGATCACGGAAGTCATCTGCCCCAACCTGCATTTCCGGTATCAACCCTTCGGCCATCGTATCCGGTAAAAAGTACTGGTCGATGGCGTCTGTGTTTCCCTGTTCCCAAACTTCAGAGTACCAGGCTTTGAGCAATTCTGATTTCGTCATGTCCGTTCTCCAACCTTTGACGAACACCGTGCAAAAAGAGAGTGAAAAAACCATGAACAAAAGGATGTTCGTGGTCAAAAAGGGCAAACATGAAAGGTAAGTGCAGGTTTCTGTTGCCAGGTACCTGCGAACCCCGCCTTACGCGGCTAGGCGCAAGGGCTTAAGTTTCGGTCTTGTTACTGCTTACGCAGCAACTGCAACCGGAGCACGATTGTCATTTGCAATTGTACTGTTTGGGCCGGTACGGTGGCACCCCGCCGAGACAAAGCTAACCCCTTTAGACGTCCGTCGATCCTGTTTCGACCCCATGATCCCCAAATGAAGGATGTATGGTGGAGTCGCCGGGTACCGCCCCCGGGTCCGATCCGTTTATTACGAGCGCGTTTATGTCCATAGTCCCGAAGGACATGACATATATAGGTGACGGCTTGGAGGGATGCAAATACAGAATCTTTTAGGAAAAGATGACTGTTGTGAATGCTTTATACGGACTTGTTGAGGTTCGCTGCGATCAGTAGTGCTGCCAGTACCGCCTCGATTCCTCCAAATAGCAGCGCTTTCGCAATTGGTGGGTTGTCCAGCGCCAAGGAAACAAAACGACCCAGTGCAGTGCCCGCATAGACAATTCCCAACATCAAATACGCAGTCGGGCTGTTGAGCAACAAAACCGCAGCGCCCGTAACGACAAAAAGACCGCCAACCGACGCCCGCATTTCGCTCAAACCCATTGTGCTGTTGGTCGGCGCCAGGTCCAGCGAAGCGGCTGTCCACGCCGGCGCCAGAAACCCGAACAGTCCGAAACCGATCGTCAAAACAGCAATTGCTGCGTTAATGGTGGGTATCATCCGATCCTCGCAATGTTTGAAGGTTAGTTACTTAGCTCGGTTTTCGGCCAGTGAAATCCCCTAAAGCGCTGACCATAAGCCCAGGCCTCCGACAACCAAAAGGCTTAAGGCCCAGACGAGCTCCAGATCGAACCAGCTTTGCGACAGGAACTTTAACCCCAGCCAACGATAGACGGCAAAAGCCAGTCCGCCCCCGGCAGTGACCATGGCAAGCGTATGAATCGATGCCACGGCCAGTGTCAGGGCCATGTTGGTTGCCATGATTTCAGAAACGGCCCTGTGGCCGGTGTCCAGTTCGTCAAGGCCACAGAGGCCGAGGTATATCGGAACCAGCATCAATGCGGCTCCGTGAGCCAGTGCCACAAGAAAGGACCACAAGATCAGCTTGCCGGGCGGAATTCGAGACAGCATTCGGGGATGGCGGCGCGTGATCATGACATAAAGACCCATCGCGATGACCAATAGGGCGGCGGCGATGCGGATTTCTGACTGGTATTCGACCAACACGGCCATAAGCGCGAATGGTAGCAGGATACCGAGCATGGCCAGAAAGTGCCCCGTGGCCAGTGCACCCAGCGCTTTCCACAGCGCGGCCTGACGGCGCTCCATCATCGCGGCAGACACCGTCAAGGGCCAACCCATACCGGGGTTAAGGCCGTGATAGAGTCCGCTTAACACCACGGCCAGCCAAAGCCCGGCCGTGGTCGTCGTCAGATACTCCAACTCAGGCCGACGGGTAGCAGAAGCTGTCAGTCGAACAGTCTCCGCCTTCAAGCCGGATTTGGTGGCTGCGATAACCCTTTGGGAACTCGACCCAGAAATTTGGATCCAGCGTCAGGCCTCCGTTTTCCCCGACATCCGCTTTGACCATCGCAGCGCCGCGATCACCGGGATAAAACTGGTCATCCCACGTGGAATACAGCGAATTGGTCCAGTAAACACGTTTGCCGTCCCGGCTGATCTCGACCATTTGGGGGCCATAACCAAAGTCGTTGCCGTTGGGGTGCTTGGTCTTTTTGACGATCCCACCGATATCAACTTTGCCGGCAAGAGTGGGGTTCATTGGGTCGGAAACGTCGTATTGATGCATCTCGCCGGTCCCCCAGCACGAGACGTAAAGGTATTTGTCGTCCAAGCTTAGATCGATGTCGGTGACCAACGGCGGTACGGCTGAAAACCCTTTGAGAAGCTCGGGCAGGTCGTTCGGATCAGCTGGTTGCGGATCTATCGTAATCGTCTTTTTCGCTTCGAACGTTCCGTCGTCATTCCGCCACCATGTAAATACTGCACCTTGGAGGTTGGTTGTATCTACGACCACTCCGCAAAAACCGTGTTGTTTGACCGGATCATGGGCAGGGCGGATTTCCAGCGCCATCTGGTGGTTTTCGCCCAGATCAATGGTCTGAATATTTGTGCGATTCCGCAGGTTCCAGAAATGAATGCGGTGTCCGTATTTATTCGACAGCAGGTCTTCGGCAACGATGCCGTTTTCGAATTGCGGCGGCAGCGCCCATTCGGAACTGACCATGTAGTCGCGTGGCAGGTTCCACCAGAAGTCATAGTGCTTGTCCTGCACGCCGCGCTCAATTTCATACCGGCCGATGATGTCGAAGGTTTCGCAGTCCATGATAAAGATACCCGGTGGGCCGTCAGTGCCATCCGGACCACCGCCGCCGAGTGTGCTGACATATATGCCTTCCGGTCCGCAATGAATGGTATGCGGACGGGAATATCCTGTTTTTGCAAACACTTCTTCCGGTTCGATAATCTTGTGTATCTTCGCTTCCAGCGGGTTCTTGACATCAACCACGTATATCCGGCTGGACCGTATGCCCGGTATGATCAGATACCTCCGCTCAAGAAAGGCGTGACCGCTGAGCGGTGAAAGAGATGAAGAGCAGGCGTTCCAGCCGAAATGATGAAACTCGTCCCCGGTTTCGGGCATGATGACAGTGTGGACGATCTTGCCAAAATCGCCGGAGTTCGGGTCAGTGTTTACCACAGCCAGCCCATCAGGTTGCGAGAAATCCGGGCTGAGCATCAGCGTGAACGCCAATGTTTCCGTTGGTCCTTCCATCGCCAACTTTGGGGACGGATAGAATGTCGGGTCCGGTCTAAGGTTCATAACTTCCTCCCGTAAATAATTGATATTCAATTTTTATTGAGAGTTCCGGTCTTCGTGCCGGGTGTCACGCTGCCTGACTGATTGTCCGTTTGGGGGGCCAGTTGCGTCAAGTGCCTTTTCCAACTGCCATAATTAGGGGTGTTTGCGGCGGCTTTCCGCGATGTCCCGGGCAAGTTTGCGGGTATAGCCTTCAAGATCGATCAGGGCGGTGTCGACCGCTTTGGCATCTTGCGTTTCAAGAGCGTTTGCGATGGCAGTATGCAACAAGATAATTTCTTCGCGGGAACGAGCCGTGAAGGTAATCATGTTCATCAGGGGTTGCATTGCCTCGACCGCGCCAGCCAACTGATATGACAGAACTGGATTTGCCGCGCCATCGACAAGGGCACGGTGAAAGGCCACATCCGATGCGCAAAACGCCTCGTCTGTCAGGCCGGGTTGCGATTGGCGGAATATCTCTGCACGCATGGTCGCCAGATGATCGGCCGTGCGTCGTTGCGCAGACAAGGGGGCACATGCGCGCTCCAGTGCATATCGGGCCTCGCATGCCGTATCGAAGCTGACGGCGTTCATCGACAATAGTAACGTCGAGGTCGTAATCTGCTGTGAATACGCATCTTCGAAATTTAAGCGATTCACGAAGGCGCCACCTGTTGCACCGCGCTGAGTACGGATAAGCGACTGCGCTGCAAGCCTTTTCAGGGCTTCGCGTACGGTAGGGCGTGATACCTGGAACTGGTCCGCCAGTTCCGCCTCGGACGGCAGGCGTTCGTCTACGATCAGCTTTCCCGTGACGATAGCATCGCGGATAGCCTGAGCGATTTGCGCCGACAGATCGGCAGGTTTCAAAGGGTCGATTTTCATGTTTGGCGTGCGATATGTAATTTTTTATTTGTCTGACATTTAAAAGTCTGACATTTGAAAAGCAAGAGATGAGTCGGGAGCGAGGGAGGGAGAGCCATGCTGTCGGAACGCATCAGGGCCATGACCGCGCCGCACTGGCTGGCGCTTTTTATCGGTATAGCCGGAGCGTGGACCGTTTTATATTTGATGGCAGTTCCAGCGGAATTGCGTCAGATCGGAATGGTTTACGGGGCGGACTTCTGGTCAAGTCTGTGCGTTGTCACCCCGGATGCCGCCGGATTTGTCCGGATGGTTTTGATGTGGGTACTGATGTCGGCCGCAATGATGGCCCCGACTGTTCTACCGGCTCTCGCAACATATGAAGAACTGGGTGAGACTGGTGCGGGCGTCCATATGGGGCACCTGCTTGGCGGCTACCTTTTGGTTTGGCTGGGGTTTTCTCTCTCTGCTGCCGCGTTGCAAATGGCCCTGTTTCAGGCCGGTCTAATCGATCCCTTGGGCCAAAGCGGCACCCGTTTTCTGTCCGCAGGGCTTCTGGCGGTTGCCGGTGGCTATCAATTTTCACCTGTTAAGGATGCCTGTCTGGAGAAATGCCGCTCACCCATGATGTTCTTCATGACCCATTGGGATGAAGGTCCGTGGCGCAATGGCATTCGGCTGGGACTGGTTTGCCTTGGGTGTTGCTGGGCCCTGATGCTTTTGGCCTTTGTGGGTGGTGTCATGAACCTGGCTTTCATGGGGCTGGCGACCATCATCATGGTTTTTGAGAAACTGCCCGACTTGGGGCGCTGGATTACCCGGCCCTTGGGTGGAGCACTGATTGCCGCGTCGGTTGCAATCGGATTTGGCCTGATTTGAAGGAGGATTAAGAATGGCAAACGATCGACTGGAAGTCGCCGAGAAGATCGACAGCCGACATCCGGCTGCGGATCGCAAAGACCCCGGTTTGACGCCGTGGACAATTAAAGGCGAGCTTGTACTGAATTGCAATTGCACGGTTTTCTGTCCGTGCGTGGTTTCGCTGGGCAAGCATGAACCAACCGAAGGGCATTGTCAGACCTGGGGTGGCGTGCGCATCGATAGCGGCCATTATGGCGACGAAGATCTGTCTGGTTTGAATATCGGTTTGCTGATCGAAATTCCGGGAATGATGTCGCGCGGCAACTGGAAGGCTGCAGTGTTTATCGATGATCGCGCCAGCCACGCAGCCTATGAAGGATTGGTCAAGATATTCTCGGGGCAGGCACGCGGTACGACCGGGCTGTTCTCGATTTTGGTGGGTGAGTTCCTTGGCGCCGAACGGCAGCCCGTATCCTATGTGAACGATGGCAAGAACCGCCACATAACCGTTGGTAAGAAAATTCAGGGCACGGTCTTTCCGGTTCAGGGCAAGGATAAGGAAAGCGATATTGTAATATCGAATACCGAATACTGGATGGGTCCGGACATCACTGTAGCCACAGCCAGCAAGGGCCGTGTACGCGCCTTTGGTCGGGTTTGGGATTTTGAAGGACGTTCGGCGGAAATCTGTCAGATCGACTGGCACGGGCCCAAGTGATGATCACCGCGGCCTATGCACAAGAGATGTCGCGCTATAATCGTTGGCAAAACAATCAGTTGTCAGGCTTTCTTGAAAAGCTGGCGCTGGCTGAACTGACACGTGATCGTGGCGCTTTTTTCGGTTCGATACTCGGCACCGCGAACCACCTACTGTGGGGCGACTGGATTTGGATTTCCCGTTTTGACAAAGGCCCAGGTCCCGGAGGCGGCATTCCGGAAAGCACTTCGATATGTGGCGATCTTTCTGAATGGTTGCCAATGCGCGAGGAGATTGATGAGCGTATCAAAGGCTGGGCTCATGGCCTTGAAGAAGGGCCGTTGTCCGGGGATTTTACGTGGTATTCGGCTGCAAAAGAGGCTGACGTAACCAAATCATACGCTCAATGCGCGATTCACATGTTCAATCATCAGACGCACCATCGCGGCCAGCTGCACAAAATGCTGACCGAGGCAGGATCAAAAGCACCTGTCAGTGATCTGGTATTCCTTCCCGAGGGGTTCTGATATGGCAGTAATCACGCCCAGTCGCCGCGTCCGCAAAACTCCGTTTACACCCGGCGTCGAAGCCGCCGGAGTTGGTGGATATACTGTCTATAACCATATGTTGTTGCCGACGTTTTTTGAAAGTGTCGAAGCAGATGCGGCACACCTCAAGCAACATGTGCAGGTTTGGGATGTAGCCTGCGAACGGCAGGTTGAAATAAAGGGTCCGGATGCGTTGCGGCTGATGAAAATGCTCAGTCCGCGCGATATGGACCGGATGCAGAAAGATCAGTGTTACTATGTCCCGGTCGTTGATCAGAACGGCGGAATGCTGAACGACCCGGTGGCCGTAAAACTGGCAGACGATCACTATTGGCTGTCGGTGGCAGATGGTGATTTGTGGCAGTTCGCATTGGGAATTGCTGTCGCGCTTGGCCTCGATGTCGAAGTAGCAGAACCGGATGTCTCGCCGCTGGCAGTGCAGGGGCCAAAGGCCGACGAACTGATGGCCCGGGTTTTCGGCGAGCAGGTCCGGGATATCAAGTTCTTCAGATACAAACGCCTTGCTTTCGAAGATCGTGAATTTGTTGTGGCCCGGTCGGGTTGGTCAAAACAGGGCGGGTTTGAAATCTATGTGGATGCGTCCGATTATGGCATGCCACTATGGGACGCTCTTTTCGCCGCCGGACGCGATCTAAAAGTTCGGGCTGGTTGTCCGAACAACATTGAGCGCATTGAAAGCGGGCTTTTGAGTTTCGGATCGGACATGACGCGCGAGAATACGCCGTTTGAATGTGGTCTGGGTCGATTTTGCAACTCGCCCGAAAGCTACATCGGAAAGGCGGCGCTGGTGGAGCAGGCCCAAGATGGCCCGCCGCGGCAGATTCGGCCCGTTGTGATCGAGGGTGATATTGGACCCTGTTCCGAGGCCTGGCCACTCATGTCCAAAGGAAGTCAGGTTGGGCAGATAGCTTCGGCGGTCTTTTCACCCGAGTTCGGAGTTAACGTGGCCATTGGCATGATTGATCGATCGCATTGGTCACCGGGTACCCGCATCGAGGTGCTGACAGAACACGGAATGAGATGGGCCGTTGTACAGGAACGGTTTTGGCGATGACTGTGATCATCGTTGACGTTTGGAAGATAGATGAAATGCCGGGCGCACCGCGTCCAGATTAGAGGAGTGGCATGATGTTCAACGCATTGGTTGTTGAAAAGAATGAAGAAAGTGGCAAAGCAAGTGCCGCAATTCAGCAGATTTCTGAGGATACTCTCCCGCATGGGGAAGTCACCGTCGCTGTGGAATATTCGACAGTGAACTATAAGGACGGCCTGTGTCTGAGCCCCAGTGGTGGTGGGTTGGTTCGAAAGTACCCGCATGTACCCGGAATCGATTATGCCGGAACAGTCGAGTCATCTTCGGACGACCGTTATAAGCCTGGCGACAAGGTCGTGCTGACCGGCTGGCGCGTGGGCGAGGCACATTGGGGTGGGTACTCTCAAAAAGCCAACGCGCTGGCGGATTGGCTGGTACCGCTGCCCGAGGGCTTGGATGCAAGGCACGCAATGGCCGTCGGTACTGCGGGCCTGACCTCGATGCTTGCAGTGATGGCTCTGGAAGATCATGGACTGACACCGGATCATGGCCCTGTGTTGGTGACGGGGGCAGCAGGTGGTGTCGGATCAGTTGCAACCGCCATTCTGGCCAATCTGGGTTACGAGGTTGCTGCCGTGACCGGTCGTCCGGAAGCAGCCGATTATCTTAAATCGCTGGGTGCTACGACAATCGTTGCGCGGGAAGAACTGAACGAAACAACCAAGCGACCACTTGAGAGCGAGAACTGGGCCGGGTGCGTTGATGCGGTCGGTGGTGAAATGCTGGCGCGCGTTCTGGGCCAGATGAAATATGGATGTTCGGTTGCCGCAGTCGGTCTGGCTGGAGGGGCTTCGTTGCCGGCATCGGTGATTCCCTTCCTTCTGCGAGGCGTGAACCTGTTGGGTATCGATAGTGTGATGCAGCCATATGAAAACCGGGTACGCGCCTGGCAGAGAATCTCGACCGATTTGCCGATGGATAAGCTGGACGCAATGATTCAGCCTGCAAACCTCAGCGACCTGCCGCAGCTGGGAGCAGATATTTTGAAAGGTCAGGTAAAGGGTCGCGTTGTTGTCGACGTAAACGGCTGAGCGATCCCTGTAACGAAAGCTGTCCGCTCACTTTTTCGGGCAGCTTTCCTGTTGGGCAGGAAAAACACCAAAAAGCCGTGAAACACCCCTCGCTATCGTCACATTTCCCGTTCATGATTGCTATACATCCCAATTCCGATGTCTTATGACCCATCGGAACAGTACCTGAAAACGGGGAGTGAGCAGCATGTCTGACGATTTCGAACTGGACACCGATGATCTCCAGCGCCGCATGGATGGCGCGATGGCAAATCTGCGGACCGAATTTGCGTCTTTGCGTACCGGTCGTGCGTCGGCGTCTATGCTTGAGCCAGTGATGGTGGATGCCTATGGTTCCATGACGCCGGTCAATCAGGTTGGTACGGTCAACGTACCTGAGCCTCGGATGGTAACTGTCAATGTTTGGGACAAGTCCCTGGTGGGCAAAGTGGAAAAGGCGATCCGTGAAAGTGGGCTGGGCATCAATCCACAGCTCAACGGTACCATCATCATGCTGCCCATTCCGGAGCTGAACGAAGAACGCCGGCGAGAACTTGGCAAAGTTGCAGGCCAGTATGCGGAACATGCACGCGTTGCGATCCGAAATGTGCGGCGCGACGGTATGGATCAGATCAAAAAGGCCAAAAGTGACGGTTTGTCCGAGGATGACCAGAAATTCTGGGAGGCCGAAGTTCAGGAGCTGACCGACAAGATGATCAAGGTCGTGGACGAAGCGCTTGAAACCAAGCAATCCGAGATCATGCAGGTCTGACCTGATAATGCCCAAAGATCCGGATATCCTGGAGCCTGTCGGCCCGCAGCACGTCGCCATCATCATGGACGGAAATGGACGTTGGGCACAGGCACGGGGGCGCCCCCGATTGTTTGGGCATCACGCCGGTGCACGGCGCGTACGCGAGGTCGTCGAAGCGTGCCCGTCTCTTGGCATCAAGTATCTGACGGTCTTTGCTTTTTCGACCGAGAACTGGAAACGCACTCAGGTCGAAGTTGCTGGCCTGATGAGCTTGTTCCGGCGCTATATCACCAAGGAAACACGCGCACTGAAGGAAAACGGTGTGCGCGTGCGGTTTATTGGCGATCGCATGCGTCTGGACGCCAAGCTGATCGAGCTTATGGACAAGCTCGAACAGGCGACCAGCCACAATGATCTGGTTCATCTGACAGTAGCGTTGAACTATGGCGGTCGGGACGAGGTTGCCAGGGCGACAAAACGGTTGGCCCGGGATGTCGCCGATGGAAAACTGCGGCCCGAGGATGTGGACGTGGAAACGCTTCCAAAATATCTGGATACCCATGTCCTGCCGGACCCGGATCTGGTGATCAGAACCAGCGGAGAAGCAAGGATTTCCAATTTCCTACTTTGGCAGTCCGCGTATTCTGAATACGAGTTCATCGACACGCTGTGGCCGGATTTCACAGCGGATGAGCTGGAACGGTTGTGCCGCAGTTATGGATCGCGCGAGCGCCGGTTTGGAGCGGTTCTGGCATGAGTGACGGCAGGTGGTCCGATCTGACCGCTCGGGTACTGTCTGCTCTGGTGCTGGTTGGCATCGGCTCAATTGAAGTTTGGCTGGGCGGGCTGTGGTTCGAGAGTTTCATTGCTGTCGCTTGTGGATTGATGATCTGGGAATTGGTGCGGATGGTCGACCCCGATCGTATGGGCGTTGCCGTTCAGCTTGCTATTCTGACTGGCGCTGCCATTGCGCTTAGCTATCACGTTCCGCCGCTTTACAAATTGCCCTTGTTGTTGGCTCCGGCTTTGGTTGGGGCGGGGCAGGTGAAACAGCACAAGGGTTTGTATGCACTGTTTGCCGTTTGGATTGCCGCAGCCGGGCTCGGCTTTATTTCGATTCGCGAAAATATGGGCCTTGTCTGGATGGTCTGGTTGATCGCGGTTGTCGTGGCGACTGACGTTGCGGGGTACTTTGTCGGCAAGTCGGTTGGCGGACCAAAGTTCTGGCCGAAAGTCAGCCCAAAGAAAACGTGGTCCGGCACTGCCGGTGGCTGGGTCGCTGCCGCGTTGGTCGGGGCAGGTTTTGCGGTGCATGCGGGGTTTGGCATTACCTTTGTCATGGTGTCGGTTCTTGCATCCATGGCCAGTCAGGCCGGCGACATCGTTGAGAGTGCGACCAAGAGGAAACTGGGCGTGAAAGACAGTTCGAACCTTATCCCCGGGCATGGCGGGTTTCTAGACAGGTTTGACGGGATGATGGGCGCATCGTTGCTGGTTCTTATTCTGGGGCTGTTTTTCTCTCCCGGAGGAATGTGATGCGGAAGGTATCGATTTTTGGTGCCACCGGCTCGGTCGGGCAGAACACCATCGACCTGATTTCTCGGGACCGATCATCGTATGATGTCGTTGCGTTGACCGGCGGCAGGAACATTGCACAGCTTGCACAAGATGCCCGATCATTGGGCGCCAAGGTGGCCGTAACGGCCTTTGATGATTGTCTGGAAGACCTAAAAGCCGCGCTTGCCGGGACCGGGATCGAAGCTGCTGCAGGAACAACTGCCTTGAACGAAGCCGCGACTAGGCCCGCCGATTGGGTCATGTCGGCAATCGTCGGATCCGCAGGTCTGAACCCGGGTCTTGAGGCGCTGAAGCAAGGGGCGACCCTGGCATTGGCCAACAAAGAAACGCTGGTTTGTGCTGGTTCACTGGTGATTGAAACCGCCAAAAAACACGATGCGCGATTGTTGCCTGTGGACAGCGAACATTCGGCAGTGTTTCAGGCGCTCGTCGGTGAAGAGATCGCGTCAGTTGAACGTATCGTCATTACCGCAAGTGGTGGTGCCTTCCGCGACTGGCCGCTGGAGGAACTGTCGAAGGCAACTGTCGAACAAGCGTCCAGCCATCCAAACTGGGACATGGGTCAGCGGATCACCATCGACAGTGCCTCTATGTTCAATAAGGCGTTGGAAGTCATAGAAACCAAGGAATATTTCGGGGTGGCGCCGGGTGAAATCGAGGTTCTTATCCATCCTGAATCCATGGTTCATGCGCTGGTCGGTTTTCGGGATGGCGCACTGATGGCGCATCTGGGCGCGCCGGACATGCGGCACGCTATCGGATACGCGTTGCACTGGCCCGCAAGGCGTGAACTGCCAGTCGCTCGGTTGGATTTGGCCAAGCTAGGCAAGCTGCATTTCCAAGACCCGGACCTTGCCCGGTATCCGGCGCTGAGGCTGGCTCGGAATGTTATGGAGAGAGGCGGGTTGTCCGGAGCTGTATTCAATGCCGCCAAGGAACGCGCACTGGATCTGTTCATCGAAAAGCGGATCGGATTTCTGGATATGGCTCGGGTGGTAGAGGCCGTATTGGATCGGTTCGAGAGGACCACCGGCCTGATTGATGCCGACATGACCCTTGATAACGTACTTAAAACGGACCATCTGGCACGTAAGTGGGTGGATGAAGCCGTGATCACGCGAGCAGGATAGACACTTGGACATCATATCTCTGATCCCGCAATTTGGTGGGCTACTTTACACAATCGCGGCGTTTGTCGTGGCACTTTCGGTCATTGTGGCCGTGCACGAATACGGTCATTACATTGTTGGTCGCTGGTCTGGCATTCATGCCGAGGTCTTCTCGCTTGGATTTGGCCCCGTTCTTTGGAGTCGAGTGGATAAACACGGTACCAAATGGCAGGTCGCAGCTCTTCCATTCGGTGGTTACGTCAAGTTTCTGGGCGACGCCAACGCGGCCTCAGGCAAAGACGAGGAAGCGATGGAAGAGCTTTCCGAACAAAACCCGGAAGAGCTGCGTCGCACTATGCACGGTGCACCGCTTTGGGCGCGTGCGGCGACGGTTGCTGCTGGGCCGATCTTTAACTTTGTGCTGTCCATCCTGGTTTTCGGCTTGATCTTCTGGTCACAAGGGGTGGCTAAAGAACCGTTAACGGTGGGAAATTTGAAGCCGCTGCCTGGGACCGTGCAGGAACTCAGGGATGGCGATCAGATCGTCGCAATCCAAGGCATCCGCACACCTGATTTTGACCAAGGTGGTGAGTGGGGTGATTTTGTCGACGAATTGCCGGTGCAGCCGGTTCTGGAATATTCGGTTCTGCGTGAAGGTCAGGAGGTTAATGTGTCCGGGCCGTGGCTGTTCCCGCCGCTGATCCAACAGGTTGCGCCTAGAAGTGCGGCAATGGATATACAACTACGCCCCGGTGACGTGATCACCGCGGTGGATGGTGAGCCGATCTTTGCCTTTGAACAGTTGAAAGAGCACGTTGAATCTTCGGATGGGCGGGTTTTGCTGCTGAATGTATGGCGTGATGGGACGGAACTTGAGTTTGCGCTGGCGCCACGTCGCACCGATGAACCGCAGCCAGATGGGGGGTTTGTAACCCATTGGCGGATTGGCATAGTCGGGGGAATGATGCTGGAACCGGCGACAGAACCTGCCGGGTTGGGGGCATCACTGTCCAACGGCGTGAACCAGACCATACGTATTATCGATGGTTCATTGTCGGGCATCTGGCATATGATCACCGGTGCGATTAGCACGTGCAATATTTCCGGACCCATCGGGATCGCCGAAACGTCAGGCGCGATGGCCAGTCAGGGTACCCAGAGCTTTGTGTTCTTTATCGCTGTTTTGTCGACAGCGGTTGGGTTGCTCAACCTGTTCCCGATACCGGCTCTGGATGGGGGGCATCTTGTCTTCTACGCTTATGAGGCCGTTGTGGGAAAACCGCCCAGCGATTCTGCTTTGCGGGTTCTGATGGGAATCGGGATAAGCCTGATTTTGATGCTGATGGTCTTTTCTCTGAGCAATGACCTCTTCTGTTGATTGTGACCCGGCTACCCAGAAAATGACAAAATGTCGCCTCAATTGTGGGCTAAATTTGTCATCGCAAAAGACCTTTGTGGAACAAGAGAAGTAGAAGGCGATGTTAAACACGCTGCAGCAATCCTATCAGGGCCTGACCCTTTTGATGACGCTGAACTGGGACCGGTTCCTGAGCGTTGGGGCCATTGCCGTTGCCTGGGCTATTTGCGCCTACGTACTATCTTTGTGATTCCCTGAATATGTTTGGAAATTCAGTTGCGCGGCCCATTGGGCCGCGTTGTCTTTTGGGCTTTTGACAAGCCCCAACAATCCCGGTACTCAACGTTAAAGTCGTATAATTTTGGGTAGAGACAAAAATGACTGACAGGAGAGGCGCGGGCACATCCTGCGGTGTTTACAAACCGCAAGGCAATATTTTGTGGCGGGCACTAGGAATTTTTTTCCTTTTCTTTGCAATGGTGTTTGTGGTTTCGCCGCAGCAGGCGCTGGCCCAAAATTACACGTTCAACTCGGTTCAGGTCGAAGGCAACCGACGGATTGAAACGTCCACCATAATAGCGCGTTCGGGAATCGAACGGGGCCAGCAGGTGACTGCGGGCCAGTTGAACGATGCCTATCAGCGTTTGCTTGACAGTGGTGTTTTTGAAACAGTCGAACTGACGCCAAAAGGCAGCACACTGGTCATTTCGGTCGAAGAATATCCGACGATCAACAAGATCAGTGTCGAAGGCAACCGCAGGGTCAAGGACGATGTGCTGATGGACGCAATTGAATCCCAGCCCCGTCGGGTGTTCACTCCGGAAGTCGCTGAAAAAGATGCCAACCTGATTGCTGAAATCTACTCGGCGCAAGGACGGGTATCGGCAACTGTCATTCCCCGTATCATTCGTCGCAGCGACAATCGTGTTGATCTAGTTTTTGAGGTCTCCGAAGGTACCACAATCGAAATTGAACGCGTGAGCTTTGTCGGTAACCGTGTCTATTCCGACCGACGTTTGCGCCGCATTCTGGAGACCAAGCAGGCCAACTTCCTGCGGACGTTCCTGCGTTCGGACACATTTATCGCGGATCGTATCGAGTTCGACAAACAGGTGCTGCGTGATTTCTACCTGTCGCGGGGCTATGTCGATTTCCGCGTCAACAGCGCAAATGTTGAGTTTACGCGCGAACGGGATGCCTTCTTTTTGGTGATGGATGTCACCGAAGGACAGCAGTTCAGGTTCGGGCGCGTCTCAACAGTCAGCGAGATTCCTGGCGTTGATGCGGCAGCCTATCAGGATGCCCTCAAGATCAAACCTGGCGTGATTTATTCGCCGACCCACGTTGAAAACTCAATCGCACGGCAAGAACGTCTGGGGCTGAAGCAGGGCGTCGATTTTCTGAGGGTCGAGCCGCGTATCACGCGAAATGACCGCGATCTTACGCTGGACGTTCAGTTTGTTCTGACCAAAGGTCCACGTATCTTTGTCGAGCGGATTGATATCGAAGGGAACACCACAACCCTGGACCGCGTGATCCGGCGGCAGTTCAACACGGTTGAGGGCGATCCGTTCAATCCGCGTGAAGTCCGGCAGAGTGCTGAACGCATCCGTGCGCTTGGCTTTTTCTCGACCGCTGATGTGGAAACGCGCGAGGGATCGTCGCCCAGCCAGGTCATCATCGACGTGGACGTTCAGGAACAGCCGACAGGCTCGCTCAGCCTTGGCGGTAGCTACTCGATCTCGGACGGTTTCGGGGTTGCAGTCGGTCTGACCGAGTCAAACTTCCTTGGGCGTGGGCAAACTCTGGGCCTCACCCTGTCGACGGCGCAGGACGCGGAACAGTACATCATTAACTTTTCTGAACCGTATCTGTTGGGCCGTAGACTTCGTTTTGATCTCGGAATGGGATTGGCTTCGCAAAACTCGAGCTTTGCGACCTATGACGTAGACCGTGTGTTCTTCAATCCTTCTCTGTCCTACGCAATCGGCGAACTGTCGTCGG
Organism: Ruegeria sp. BJ6; assembly: GCF_056537885.1. Lineage (NCBI taxonomy): Bacteria > Pseudomonadati > Pseudomonadota > Alphaproteobacteria > Rhodobacterales > Roseobacteraceae > Ruegeria > Ruegeria sp. BJ6. Next base: position 672,251 of record NZ_JBQFSG010000002.1, read on the forward strand.
TTAGCCTGCGGTACAGGTGGGAAAACAGCGAGATGACAGAGCAGAGCGGACAGACCAGCGGTGCCGTTATCAGCTCGGAAATCGCGCAAGGGGAACGCTCAACGAGTTCGCTTGGACTTTCCTATACCTATGACAGCCGGATTGGCGGTCTGAACCCGAATGCTGGCTTCCTGTTCGAGGTGGGCGTTGATGCAGCAGGTCTTGGCGGTGACAACGAATACTTCAAGACCAGCGCGCGTTCGATTGCTCAGACGCGGGTCTGGAACGAAGAGGTGACTTTGCGCGCGACAGTCGAGGCTGGTGCACTGCATTGGACCGGTGACAACTTCAGCCGTACCATCGACCGCTTTGTTCTTGGGCCGAATACATTCCGTGGGTTTGAACCGGCGGGCCTTGGACCTCGGGATCTGTCGAACGGTCAGGATGATGCTATCGGCGGCAACTATTACTGGGTAACGCGCTTTGAGGCGGATTTCCCCCTCGGGCTGCCCGAAGAATTGGGCCTACGCGGTGGTTTGTTCTATGACATCGGCAACCTCTACAACCTCTCGAACGTGGATACGTCCGGCGGTACCATCGTTGGTGCAGATGGGTCGATCCGACAGGTGATTGGCTTCTCCATCCTGTGGACGACAGGGTTTGGCCCGCTTCGGTTCAACTTCTCGAAAGCAATCCAGAAAGAGGATTTCGACAAAGAACAGAACTTTGACCTGACGATTCAGGCCCGGTTCTGAGGACATGTTTGGAATACTCAGAGTAGTATCACAGGGCCCCTTGAGGGCCCTGTGTATTCTTTTGGCCCTGATCGCGCCAACTCAGGTGTTGTCTCAGCAATTGGGGGTTCCACAGGCGGCTATTCTCACGATCTCTAGCGATCGGCTTTTTTCCGGCTCGGCATTTGGGATGCGTGTGATCGGGGAAATCGAGGCCGAAGGTGCTCTGCTTGCGGCCGAAAATGAGCGAATCGTAGAAGATCTCAGCCGCGAGGAAAAGGATCTGACCGAAAAGCGCGCAACCATGACTGCTCAGGAATTTCGCCCCCTAGCGGAAGCGTTTGACAGAAAAGTTCAAACCCATCGTGAAAGTCAGCGCGCGAAACTGGATGCTTTGGCAATCCGTAGTGATGAGGCAAGGAGCCTGTTTCTCGAAATGGCGCGACCCATACTGGTTGATCTGCTGCGCGAGACGGGTGCGGGCCTGATTGTCGAAAGAACCGATGTATTTCTAAGCTCGGATGCAACGGATATCACGGATATCGCGATTGCGCGGATCGATGCCGCCATTGGCGATGGCTCGGAGCTGGAGCAGCAAGGCGCAGACTAGCGATGCTTGCCCTTGAGGTAGGAGATTGCTAATCCACTCGTAAAAGAACACCCGGAACAGGACGACCGCACGATGACCACGGAAACCAAAAGTGCCGACATTCAGTTGATTCAGAGGATTCTGCCTCATCGCTATCCGTTTCTGCTGGTCGACAAAGTGATCGATATCAAAGGGTACCATTCGGCCGTCGGCATCAAGAACGTGACCATGAACGAGCCGCATTTTCAGGGCCACTTTCCCGGAACGCCGATCATGCCGGGCGTGACCATCGTCGAGGCTATGGCTCAGACCGCGGGCGTAATGCTGGGTGTAGGTATGGATGTGATCGACAGCGAATTGCTGATCTATTTCATGAACATCGACAAGTGCAAATTCCGCCGCAAAGTGATCCCCGGCGATGTGCTTGAAATGCATGTCGAGACCGTGCGTGGTAAGATCGGTGGCAAGATCTTTAAATTCAGCGGTCGTGCGACCGTTGAAGGCGATGTAGCTGCCGAGGCCGAGTTCGCTGCGTATGTGGACTGGGACATGGAAAAAACAACATGAGCCGCATTCACCCCAGCGCGATCATCGAAGACGGTGCACAGATCGGCCAAGATTGTGAAATCGGCCCGTTTTGCTATGTCGGCGGACAAGTCCGACTTGGTGATCGGGTCGTGTTGAAATCACATGTCGTTGTCACCGGTCAGACTTCGGTGGGCGATGATTCCGTGATCTTCAATTTCGCTGTTATCGGAGAGATTCCTCAGGATCTTAAGTTCAAAGGCGAAAACACGCGTCTTGAAATCGGCAAGCGTAATCGCATTCGCGAGCATGTGACGATCAATGCCGGGACCGAAGGCGGTGGTGGAGTAACCCGGATCGGGGACGATTGCCTGCTGATGGCTGGCGCCCATGTCGCCCACGATGTCCAGATCGGCGATCGCGTGATCATGGTGAACCATGCAGGTGCGGCGGGACATTGCATCGTCGGAGATGACGTTATTGTTGGCGGCCTGTCTGGGTTGCATCAATGGGTGCGCGTGGGGCAGGGCGCAATTATTGGCGCTCTGACCATGGTCGCCAATGATGTCATTCCCTATGGTCTTGTTCAGGCGTCGCGCGGTGAGCTGGATGGCCTGAACCTCGTGGGTTTGAAGCGGCGCGGCGTTGCACGTGAAGATATTTCGGCGCTGCGGGCTGCATTTCGCGAGCTGTCAGACGGCGAAGGAACCTTTATGGACCGCGCCAAACGGTTGGGCGACGGAACCGACAGTGAATATGTTCGCCGGATCGTCGATTTCGTGACTGGCGAGACCGACCGCTCTTTCCTCACACCTAGGAAGTAATGCAATGCTGGCGCTGATCGCGGGAACCGGTGCCTTGCCGGAAGAGTTGGTGGCAAGATTGCCAGAGCGTCCGATGATATGCGCGATGGAAGGTTTTGAGCCTGAAAACCTGACCGCAGATCGTGTCTTTCCCCTGGAACAGCTGGGCAGTTTTATCGCCGATTTGCGCACGCGTGGAATTACCGAAGTATGCATGGCCGGTGCGGTCCGGCGTCCAGTCATCAATCCGGGCCGAATAGATGCGGAAACGATGCCGTTGGTTCCGATTTTGCAGAAGGCAATGATGTCGGGAGACGACGGGGCCTTGCGCGCGGTTATCGGCATTTTTGAAGATGCGGGTCTGGCGGTGCATGCCGCCCATGAACTGGCGCCGGATATATTACCGCCTTTGGGATGTCAGACGGAAACACGACCTTCGGACAAGGATCTAACCGACGCTGACCGCGCGGCCGGGGTACTGCGGGCCATGAGCTCGGCTGATATCGGTCAGGCCTGTGTGGTTCTGGACAATCAGGTTTTGGCAGTCGAAGGAATTTTTGGCACCGCCTGGATGTTGCAATCGCTGGCGCAGCGGCCCGATGTTGGAGGTGGCGTGCTGTTCAAGGCTCCCAAATCGGGGCAGGACCGGCGCGCTGATCTGCCCGTCATTGGCCCTGATACAGTAACCGCTGCGGTAGCTGCCGGGCTAGCCGGAATCGTTGTCGAAAAAGGCGGTGTCATCGTGTTGGAGCGCGAGCGCGTGATCGAGGAATGCAACCGGCTGGGAATATTCCTTTACGTGCGTGAGCGCGCAGTCTGATGCGGGTATTTCTGGTCGCCGGTGAACCATCGGGCGACCGGTTGGGCGCCGCGTTGATGGAGGGGCTAAAGACCCTTGTTCCTGACCTGAGTTTCGATGGCGTTGGCGGTCCGCTCATGCAGGCGCAGGGATTGGACAGCCGATTTCCGATGTCCGAACTCAGTGTCATGGGGCTGGTAGAGGTTCTGCCTAAGTTTTTTCACCTAAAGCGCCGGATATCTGAAACGGCCGAGGCAGTTCTGGCGACAAATCCCGACGTTCTGATCACCATCGACAGCCCCGATTTTTCCTTGCGCGTGGCCAAACAGGTCAAAGCCAGAAGCGATATTCGAACGGTGCACTACGTGGCCCCAAGTGTCTGGGCCTGGCGTCCCGGGCGCGCTGACAAGATGGCGAAGGTCATCGACCACGTTTTGGCGCTGCTGCCCTTTGAGCCGCCCTACATGGAGCGCGCCGGGATGGAGTGCGATTTCGTCGGGCATCCCGTCGTGAATGAGCCGATAGCAACCAGCGATGATATTGCCGCATTCCGCGATGAATACGGTATCGGGGAGGCACCCATACTGCTGGCTTTGCCGGGTTCGCGGCGGGGCGAGGTGGATAGGCTTGCCCCGGTGTTTGGTGAGGCGCTGACGGTACTCCTGCAGGACCGGCCGGACATGCGCGTTGTGGTCCCGACCGTCGCGCACATGGCCGATGTGGTGTCAGAACACGTACAGAACTGGCCCGGTTCACCTGTGGTCGTTGATCCCCGCGGGATACCTGCCGATCAGGCAACGGCGCAAAAACGTGCAGCCTTTGCCGCGGCTGAGGTCGCATTGGCGGCTTCGGGCACAGTTTCTCTTGAACTTGCCGCGCAGTCGACTCCGATGGTCATTGCCTACAAGCTGACATGGCTGACCCAGAAAATGGCCGAACGGATGGTCAAGCTCGATACGGTAACTCTCGTCAATCTGGTCAGCGAAACGCGCGCAGTGCCCGAATGTCTGGGTCCGGAGTGTTTGCCGGAGCTCATCGCGGACAAGCTTGCAGGCGTCGCAGCCCATCCTGAAAGTCAGGCTGAGGCGATGCAGAGCACGATGGAACGCCTCGGTCGAGGGGGTGAGGCACCAGGGCTCAGGGCGGCTCGTGCGGTTCTGCAGCGGATGAAGACGTGATGGTTGATCATGTTGTCTTTGCGCTATCGGCCTTTTTGGCGCAGGTTCTGACCAATCTGGACAACCTGGCCGCGCTGATCGCGCTTATGCTGGTGTCAGGCCCGGTGCGGTCTGTATTGGGGTTCTTGCTGGCGCAGATCATCATTATCGGCGCGTCTGTTGCGGTGGCACTGGGTGTCGATGATATCGTTCCTCAATGGGCGGGGTATCTGGGTCTGATCCCGCTGAGTCTGGGTATCGTCGGAGCCATCAGGAGGTTTCGGGACAAAGATGGCGGTGACACCGCCCGCATCTCATCCAGCACCTCAATCCTTGTGACCACACTGATTTTCATCAGCCTGTCCATGGATACGTTTGCTGTTCTCGCTCCGCTGCTGGCGGATTCGGTGCCGAGTTTCCGTCTTGCCGGTGCGGTTGGTGCTAGCCTTGCAGCGCTGGCGCTGGCGACGTTGGCATTGCTGAGTACGCGGACGCCCTTTATGACAGGGCGAGTTGCCCGGAGGCTGGAGGGCCTTGTCCCTTACGTGATGATAGGGGCCGGGCTGTATATCCTCAGCAATACATGGACCGACGCGATTTAATACCCGCGCCAGATCCATCCGCCGCCAAAGATGCGGCTGCCTTCGGTTTCATAGAACACGCAGGCCTGACCGGGTGAAATACCTTCTTCTGCGGTCAGAAGTTCGACTTCGGCCGTCGTGTCAGACAGTGGGCGAACGATCGCTTCGCGCGGTGGACGGGTCGAGCGGACCTTGACCGATACGTGCCATTCCTTTTGCGAGTCAAAAGGGGCATCGCCCAGCCAATTGATTTCGCGCACGGGTATGGTTCGTGTCGCCAGCATTTCTTTTGGCCCGACAACAACCTGCTTTTTGTCAACGTCCAGCTTTACGACATACAAGGGCTCGCTCAGGCCGCCAATTCCAAGACCCCGACGTTGTCCGATGGTGTAGTGGATCACGCCGGTATGGGTGCCAAGAACCCTGCCATCGGCGTGCACGATCTCACCCGGTTCGGCTGCACCCGGTCGGAGTTTCTCGATTACGCTGGCATAGTTGCCATCAGGCACGAAACAGATGTCCTGACTGTCCGGCTTGTCTGCGACGGCCAGCCCATATCGTGCTGCCATTTCCCGGGTCGCGTCCTTGGAGGGAAGGTGACCAAGTGGGAAGCGCAGATAATCCAGCTGCTCAGGCGTCGTCGAAAACAGGAAGTAGGACTGATCGCGGTTCGCATCCTCAGCACTGTGCAGCTCAGCGCCGTTCGATCCCATCTTGCGTTGGATATAATGGCCTGTGGCCATGCAGTCGGCCTCAAGATCCCTGGCGGTTTCCAGCAGATCCTTGAATTTAACCCGCTCATTGCAGCGGATGCAGGGAACTGGGGTCGCACCGGCCAGATAGCTGTCGGCGAATTCGTCGATCACGGCATCCTTGAAGATGTTTTCATAATCCAGAACGTAGTGAGGGAACCCGCGCTCTTCGGCCACGCGCCGTGCGTCGTGAATATCTATGCCCGCACAACAAGCGCCTTTTTTGGCCAATGCAGCGCCATGATCATATAGCTGCAGGGTTACGCCCACGACGTCATAGCCTTGGTCGGCCAAATAGGCCGCTACCACGGAACTGTCCACGCCGCCGGACATGGCTACGACAACCCGCGTTTCCGAGGGCGGTTTGGCGAAGCCAAGCGAGTTTAACGGGGTCTCGTTATCGAGGGCCATGTCGGATCCTGTGCGGGTTACGAAAGACCGGCAGAATATAGGAAAATTCGAGACACTCTCAAGAGGTGCTTTCATGCAGCGTTAAGTAAGCTGGGATCAGCTTATGGGAAGCAGCAAAAGGGGCGCATGATGTATTTGCACAAAGTAGAAGGGCCTCGGTCGGTCACACTTCCGGACGGATCGATTTTGTCACGTGCTGATTTACCTCCTGAGGATACACAGCGATGGGTTGCATCAAGAAAAGTGACAGTCGTTCGCGGGGTTCTTTATGGGCTGATAACCCTGTCGGAAGTGATGCAAAAATATGGGGTTAGCGAAGAAGAGTTCAGCTTGTGGGCAACGGCGGTTGTCGAACATGGCGCAGATGCGCTGAAGGTAACTTCGCTAAAAAAATATAGACAACCTCAGGTAGAAAAGACTTAATAGCGATATCGGTAACGTTGGGTTAACCAATCTTGGTCAGATTTGAATTGAAATCTGAGTATTTACGAAACTGGAGCTTTGATATGCGCATACTTCTTGTTGAGGATGACCCGACAACTTCCAAAAGCATCGAGTTAATGCTGACGCATGCCAATCTGAACGTCTATGCGACAGATCTTGGTGAGGAAGGCATAGATCTGGCAAAGCTCTATGACTACGATTTGATTCTGCTGGATCTGAATCTACCAGACATGACGGGGCACGAGGTCTTGCGCCAGCTGCGTATCGCGCGTGTCGAAACGCCGATATTGATTCTTTCGGGTGCCGATGACACCGAAAGCAAGATCAAGGGATTTGGTTTCGGGGCCGACGACTATCTGACAAAACCGTTTCATCGGGAAGAGTTGGTAGCGCGAATTCACGCCATTATTCGTCGTTCAAAAGGACATTCGCAGTCGATCATCCGGACAGGGCGCGTTGCCGTAAATCTGGACGCCAAAACGGTGGATGTCGAAGGCACACCAGTGCATTTGACAGGCAAGGAATACCAGATGCTGGAACTACTGAGTCTGCGCAAGGGAACGACATTGACGAAAGAGATGTTCCTGAATCACCTGTACGGGGGAATGGACGAACCTGAACTTAAGATTATCGACGTTTTCATCTGCAAACTGCGCAAAAAACTAAGCAACGCAACGGATGGCGAAAACTATATCGAAACCGTCTGGGGGCGTGGCTATGTCCTAAGAGACCCGCAATCCAACGCGATGGGCGAGGCGCGGCTTGCCGTCGGCGCCTGATGTAATCACGATGCGCCGCTGGCGGTCCGGGGCGGCAAGTTCACTCACGGCTTAGCATGACTGGACCTGATCATGGCCTCGCCCTATCACTGGTTCCCAAGATCAAGTGATAGGGCGAGGCCATGAGCGATACGATTCCCGCTGAGAAACTTACCGAAGCGCAGGCGCATAACGAATTGAAGCGCCTGGCCGACCTGCTCAATCGTGCCAATGAGCGTTATCACACTGCCGATTCACCCGAGATTTCTGATGCCGAATATGACGCGCTGAAGTTGCGCAATCAGCGGATCGAGGACCTTTTCCCGCACCTGAAGCGGAGTGATAGCCCTTCAGAACAGATTGGCGCACGCCCTGCGGACGGATTTTCCAAGATCACACATTCTGTGCGCATGATGTCACTCGGAAATGCGTTTGATGATGCGGACGTGTTCGATTTCGATCAATCCGTTCGTAAATATCTTGGGCTGACTGAAAATGACGAACTGGCATACACGGCGGAACCAAAGATTGATGGGCTTTCGTTGTCGCTGCGCTACGAAAAGGGCGAGTTGATACAGGCCGCAACCCGTGGCGACGGTGAGGTCGGGGAAAACGTTACTGCAAATGCCCGGACAGTCGGGGACATCCCCAAACAAATCTCCGGTGCGCCAGATGTGCTGGAGGTGCGTGGCGAAATCTACATGTCCCACGAAGACTTCGACGCGCTGAATATGCGACAAGCCGAGATTGGAGGAAAAACCTTTGCGAACCCGCGCAACGCTGCTGCTGGATCATTGCGGCAGCTGGATGCCGAAATCACCCGTGCGCGGCCACTTCGTTTCTTTGCGTACGCATGGGGAGACGTGTCAGAACGCCTTGCGACCACGCAATTCAAAGCGATCCAGCGCTTGGAGGGGTTTGGGTTTCAAACCAACCCACTGACACGGCTATGTGCGTCGACAAGCGAGATGCTGGATCACTATGCAGGGATTGAAGCGCAGCGTTCCACATTGGGTTACGATATTGATGGTGTTGTGTACAAGGTCAATGACCTGACCCTGCAATCGCGGCTCGGGTTTCGCTCGACGACACCCAGATGGGCAATTGCGCACAAGTTTCCGGCTGAACTCGCCTGGACCAAACTGGAGGCAATTGACATTCAGGTTGGCCGAACAGGCGCGCTGAGCCCGGTAGCGCGTCTACACCCAGTGACTGTCGGTGGCGTTGTTGTATCAAATGCAACGCTTCACAATGAGGACTATATCGCGGGAAAGGATTCCAAGGGGGAGGAAATTCGCGGCGGCAAGGACATCCGTGTGGGTGACTGGGTTCAAGTATACCGTGCGGGCGACGTAATACCCAAAGTAGCCGATGTCGAATTGTCCAAACGTCCGGAGAGCGCAGTCCCTTTTGACTTTCCGGTAAAATGCCCCGAATGCGGCAGTGATGCCGTTCGGGAAGAAGGGGATGCGGTAAGACGCTGTACTGGCGGGTTGATCTGCCCGGCACAGGCAATGGAGAAACTGAAACATTTCGTATCCCGCAAGGCGTTCGACATCGAAGGGCTGGGGGCAAAACAGATCGAAATGTTCTATGATGACCCGGACCTTCCGATAAAGGCGCCGGCAGATATCTTTACTTTGCAGGAACGTGATGGTGCCAACCTGACAAAGCTCGCCAACCGTAAGGGGTGGGGCGCGCAAAGTGCGTCCAACCTGTGGTTGGCGATAGAGGAGAAACGCACCGTTTCATTTGGCCGACTGCTTTTTGCACTGGGTATTCGTCATGTGGGTGAGGCCGCTTCGAACTTGATAGCGAACCACTATGGTACATGGTCCGAGTTCGAAAAGTGCATTACAGCCGCAAAAGGTCTCGAAGGCCCCGAATGGGAGGACCTTCTGGCAATTGATGGCGTGGGCGAGGTTATGGCACACGCGCTTGTCTCGGCCTTTGCGCAAACGGCCGAGCGGGAGAGCATTGATGAACTGGTTGCAATGCTCAATGTACAGGAGGCCAAACGCCCAAATACGTCCGGAAGTCCGGTCGCCGGGAAAACGGTGGTGTTCACGGGGACCCTTGAAAAAATGACGCGCGCGGAAGCCAAGGCGCGGGCCGAAGCGTTAGGGGCCAAGGTTTCGGGCTCGGTCAGCAAGAAAACTGATATCTTGGTTGCCGGTCCGGGGGCGGGTTCAAAGGCGAAAAAGGCCGCAGAGCTGGGCATCGAAACACTGGATGAGGACGGCTGGTTGCAGCTGATCGGGGATGTATGAGCGGGCGGCCTGAATCACTATTTCCGCTATTTTCCAAGCTTGAAACACTGGACGGCGTGGGGCCAAAAACAGCCAGGCTGTTAGCGCAGATCGATATTGAAACGCCTAGGGACGTTCTGTTTTCACTGCCTTACGCCGTGGTAGACAGACGCCGCAGGGATACCATTCAGGGTGCTGATCTGCCATCAACCCTGACCGTTGAAGTCACTGTCGGAGTGCATCGCCCACCAAGAACGAAGGGCGGCGCGTATCGCATTCACGTTGAAGACGCGCGGGCCGAATTCCAGCTGGTTTTCTTTCATGCCAGAGGTGATTATCTGAAAAAAATCTTGCCGCAGGGCGCACGCCGGGTGGTTTCCGGTAAACTGGAACTGTTCGATGGAATGGCCCAGATGGTGCACCCCGATCACGTCCTTCCACCTGAGGAGGCAAGTGAAATCCCTGAGTTCGAACCGGTCTATCATCTGACACAGGGCGTAACCCAGAAAACGGCCTTTAAGGCGGCGCGCAGCGCATTGTCACGCGCCCCGGATTTGCCGGAGTGGATCGATCCTGCCCAGGTGGCCAAAATGAAATGGCCTGACTGGCTTGGGGCAATCCAATCCGGACACGCACCGCAAGGCGCTGATGACGTTGCACTTACGGCGCCTGCGCGTGAGCGTTTGGCATATGACGAGTTCTTTGCCCACCAACTGACGCTGGGATTGGCACGGCAGCGGGAAAGAAAGGCGCGGGGAACGGCAAGCGTTGGGTCAGGAAAGCTGCAGTCGAAGGTGCTGAAGAGCCTGCCATATCGCCCCACCGGTGCGCAATTGCGGGCCATCGATGAGATTGCTGCGGATATGGCATTGGAAACGCGGATGAACCGTTTGCTGCAGGGTGATGTGGGCGCGGGAAAAACTTTGGTTGCTTTCATAGCCTTGCTTGTTGCGGTTGAAGCTGGCGGGCAGGGGGTCATGATGGCGCCGACCGAAATTTTGGCGCGTCAGCATCTGGAAGGTCTCCGACCGCTGGCAGAAGAGGCCGGGGTCGTGTTGGAAATCCTGACCGGTCGCGACAAAGGCGCCGAACGCAAGGCAAAGCTCGCCGCGCTGAAAGATGGAAACATCCACATCATGGTCGGAACGCATGCCGTATTCCAGAGTGATGTCGAATTCCATGATCTTCGTATCGCCATAGTAGACGAACAGCATCGGTTTGGTGTTCGGCAGCGTATGGAATTGGCGGAAAAGGGGGTGGCGGCAGATGTGCTTGTGATGACTGCCACGCCCATTCCGCGCAGCCTTGCACTGACACAGTACGGAGATATGGACGTTTCTGTGCTGGACGAAAAACCGCCAGGCCGTAAGCCAATCCGGACTGCAATCCTAAGTACGCAACGTATCGATGAAGTTGTCGCGCATCTGAAGCGAGCGATTGAGGACGGGCGGCAATGTTATTGGGTCTGTCCTCTGGTTGATGAATCCGAAGTCTCTGATTTGACTGCGGCCGAAGAACGGTTCAAACGCCTGCGGGCCATTCTGGGGGACGGCATCGTCGGACTTGTGCATGGGCAAATGCCGCCGCCGGAAAAAGATGCGGCAATGGCTGCGTTCCAATCTGGGGAAACCAAGGTTCTGGTGGCCACAACCGTAATTGAAGTTGGGGTAAACGTCCCGAACGCATCAATCATGGTGATCGAGCGGGCCGAGATCTTTGGCCTTGCCCAATTGCACCAGTTGCGCGGCCGGGTGGGTCGTGGGGATGCCGAATCCACGTGCTTGTTGATGTATCAGCCGCCGCTCAGCGATGGGGGACGCCGACGTCTGGAAGTATTGCGTGAGACGGAGGACGGATTTCGTATAGCCGAGACCGATCTGGAAATGAGAGGCGCCGGTGACATGATCGGAACCGCGCAGTCCGGCCTTCCGAAATTTCGTGTTGCTGATCTTGAACGTCAGGCCGGATTAATGGCTGTCGCGCAATCTGATGCGCGGGCTTTGCTGGCATCTGATCCCAAATTAAACACGGATCGCGGAAAGGCGGCCCGCACCCTTTTGTGGTTAATGAAACAGGATCAGGCGATACGTTTGATTTCAGTGGGTTAGGGAATGTGTAGCTGAAAAGTTCGCAAATGTTCTCAAAAAGTTCTTTACCGAACTGGAAAAATATGAGAACAAAAGGTCAACAAATGATTAAACCCTGACCGGAGGTGAGACCATGCTGACCCAGATCAAGACAGCCTTCAGCCGTTCGCAGAGCACGCTTTTTCAGGATGCTGTCGGTGTGGCGTCTTTGGTGGTCATGCTTGTTGTTGCACTTCACATGCCTGCGGGGTTCTGACTTTTCTGCCTGCGATCTCGTGCCGCTGAATCCGCGCCTGTCTTCCCCATTGTTTCAAGGATGACTTACCTGTCCCGTTTTCCTTGAGGGGCCTTGCCTCGGCCCCAGTGCGGATATCCGGACCCCACGCGAGAAACGCAATACCTGCCGCCGCTCTCTCCGCCCGGGAGAAGCGGCGGTTTTTTTATAACTGGCCCGTTTTGATGATTTCCAGCAAAGCGGACAAAACGGAATTGGCAGCAACCGAAGCCAAGATCATTCCCATCACACGGCTGATGATCGCCGATCCCGAATGGCCAATCAGACGAATGATTGGATCTGCTAGCAACATCAGAACATACGCAATTGCAATCACGGCGAGCATGACCAGCGCTGTAACCCCCTGGTCGGCGACGCTGTAGCGGTTGTTGTCGGTTAGAATAACGATGGCAAGCATGGCACCGGGTGACGCCAAAGACGGAACCGCCAAGGGGAAAATTGCCGGGTTGGGTTTGTGGGGATCGGCCTGGGATTCTTCTTCTGCTTGCCGCTGCTCTGTATCGGGTTTGCTTTCTCCGAAAATCATGGTCAGGGCAAACAGAAACAGAATGATGCCGCCAGCGACCTGAAACGAGTTTAAGCCGATTTCCAGCGCTTCGATAAGAAGCTGTCCGAACACCAGAAAGAACAGCAGCACACCGGCGCTGACTGCAGCCGCCAACAAAGCCGTGCGGCGGCGTGCCGACGCTTCGATGCCAGCGGTTACCGCAATGAACACGGGGATCGTTCCGATCGGATCGATCACGACCCAAAGTGTAACGAAGTGCTCAAGCAAACTATGCAAATCAAATTCCCCCTCTGAAATTTAAGGGAGATTAGTCGCGTTTGTCTCAGATTGCCACGCTTAGGCGCAATTGGCCTGTTCTGCTGTTTCCATGGCCTCGGCGGTGGCTTCGAGCGCAAGCAGGATCGATGCATGACGGTTTTTATAGTCACGCGCAGGCATCAGAACTTCGAGCCCGTCAAACGGGGCATCGGGCGCCGGTCCGTCATTTCTGAGCATATTCTTCAACTGGTCGCGGGCCGTTTCGATCTGCGCGCGTGTTGCCCCCAGAATCGCGGCACCAACGACCGAGGCTGATGCCTGACCCAATGCACATGCTTTGACGTCCTGCCCGAATTCGGTGACCTTATCACCGGCGACCTTTATATCCACAGTGACAGTCGAGCCGCACAGAGGTGAGCGTTTCTTGACCGTCGCATCGGGGTTTTCCAGCCGATCCAGATGCGGGATATCGGCCGCAAGCGCAAGAATGCGACCGGAATAGAGCTTAATCAGATCTGTCTCGCCGGACATGGGTTTCCCTCGTTGTCTGTTCCCCATACATAGTGGTCACGATGAAGGATGCAAAAGGTTTTTACCATGTCGACTTTCGTGCCATTCGACCCCTCGACTTTGAAATACAACGAGGCAGGCCTGATCCCCGCGATTGCTCAGGATCATACCAGCGGAGACGTCCTGATGATGGCATGGATGAATGCGGAAGCAGTGGTGCGCACGCTGGAAACAGGCCGGGTAACCTATTGGTCGCGTTCACGTAAATCCTTTTGGGTCAAAGGGGAAACATCAGGCCACGTACAGGAACTGATCGATTTCCGCGTTGATTGTGATCGGGATTGCCTGTTGGTACTTGTCCGCCAGACAGGCCCGGCGTGCCACACAAACCGGCGCAGTTGTTTTTATACTTCGGTGCAGGACGGGGCCGAGGTCGAGCTTATGGCCCCGATGGTGTGACACTGATCTGCACGCAAGGCGAGGGGCCTGAAACCGGGATCAAAGCCCGACCATCGCTCTGACGTCTTCAGGCGTGGCGCCTTCGTCGCGATACTTCTGAATCGCCCGCGCATCATCCCTTTTTGCCAGCCGTTTACCGTTTTCGTCGCGGATGAGGGGGTGGTGATGGTAAACCGGGGTTGGCAAGCCCAGCAGGGATTGCAGCAGGACGTGAATTTGCGTTGCCTCGAACATGTCTTCGCCACGAACTACGTGGGTGATATTTTGATCGGCATCGTCGACCACAACTGACAAGTGATACGAGCCTGCCATGTTACGCCGGACAAGAACAATGTCTCCGACTGCCCGGACAAGCGTTTCCCGGTCTAGTTGGTGCTTTCCTGAGTAAGCAGGACCGGTTTCTTCAAAGGACCGCAAGTTTGCGCAATCGACTGCTTTTCGCATGTCGAGGCGCAAGGCCTCGTTGGCGGAAGCTTCAGACAACGGACGCTCGCGGCAAGTGCCGGGGTAAATGCGGCCATCCGGACCGAATTGGGGAACACCCTCCTGCGGAGCCCCAGCGGCTGCCTTGATATCTGCCCTGTTGCAGCGGCACGGGTAGACAAGTCCCATCTCCGCCAATTGCTTTACAGCCTGGCCATATCTCTGGTGCCGATCTGATTGACGTAAAACTGGGGATGGCCAGGAAAGCCCTAACCAGCCAAGATCATCATAAATCTGAATTTCCCACTGGATGCGTGATCGTGACTGATCGATATCTTCGATCCGCAACAAGAAGCGCCCGTTAGATTCGCGTGCCATGTCTGCAGCCAAAAGCGCCGAATAGGCATGTCCAAGATGAAGCGGACCTGTAGGCGATGGAGCAAATCGAGTGATGAATTTCACGTTTTCTCAACAACGTAGACGTCGGACTTCAAGTCCATACCTGGCAAGTGTGGTCCGTATTCCCGAAACAGCAAACGCGCCGACCCCATATCCAGCCAATCATTGAGACGCCCGGAATAAGCACGATCAGCCAGCGCGTGGTCATTGAAAGAAAAGGCCAGCAATCCACCTTTGGGTAACGCATTCATCAGCAAGTCAAAGGTTTCTGGCGGCGCTGCGCCGACACCGATTACCCCTATGGCGGTGATTGCTTTATAGGCACCTTGCTGCAGCGGGTCGGGGTCCTCGATTTCAAATGTTGAAAGATTCCGGTAGACACCTTTGGCCAATGCGCCTTCCAACATTTGTGGTGTTGGGTCTAGGCCATCGATAACTTCGAAGCCGACCTTGCTCAGGGCGACGCCTGACAACCCGGTACCGCATCCATAGTCCAGAATTGGAGTCTGTGCTTCGGGCATTTTCGACCACAGCGCCTCGGCAACCCGACCCGGTGTGGCATAGCCATGCTCGCCGACCTCGCTGTCGTAGGAGTCTGCCCACTTTTCATAGTGCGCGCGGGTTTCCTGCGGGGTTGAGAGATTGTAAGTGTCTTTCAGGAATTTATCACTCATGCCACCATGTTAGGCGCTTCGGGTGCGCGCCGTCCAGTCAGCATTGCTCCAGCCACGTGGTCCATGCTGCCTTGGCGCGGTCTGTATAGGCCTTGTACCGATCTTTGCGACCGCGACGTCCACCTTTGAGCCCATCGACCGGGCGGAAAAGGCCAAAGTTGACGTTCATTGGTTGAAAGGTTTTGGCTTCGGCACCGCCGGTGATGTGGTGGATCAGCGCGCCCATGGCGCTGTCCTGGGGAACGTCAGCCAACGACCGGCCCAGGATTTCAGCAGCAGCCATACGGCCCGCCAGCAATCCCATCGCCGCGCTTTCCACATATCCTTCAACGCCGGTGATCTGACCGGCAAAGCGGATATTGGCCTTGGATTTCAGGCGCATTTGCGCGTCGAGCAATGTGGGTGAGTTGATGAAAGTATTGCGATGGATGCCACCCAAGCGCGCAAAACCGGCATTTTCCAGACCGGGGATCATGCGGAAAACCTCGGTCTGTGCTCCATATTTCATCTTGGTTTGGAATCCGACGATATTGAACAAGGTTCCCAGCGCATTGTCGCGCCGCAGTTGGACGACGGCATGGGGTTTGACATCCGGCTGGTGGGGGTTGGTCAGGCCCACGGGCTTCATCGGCCCGTGGCGCAGGGTTTCTCGCCCGCGCTCGGCCATGACTTCGATTGGCAGGCAGCCGTCAAAATATCCGGCAGTTTCGCCTTCGTGAAATTCCGTCTTATCAGCGGCAAGCAGGGCGTCGATGAACGCCTCGTACTGATCCCGGTTCATGGGGCAATTGAGATAGGCGGTGCGCTCTTCTTCTGTTTCACCCTTGTCATAGCGTGACTGCATCCACGCCTGCGTCATGTCGATACTGTCAGCGTAGGCGATCGGTGCGATGGCATCAAAAAAGGCAAGAGATTCGGCGCCGGTTTCCTTGCGGATCGCTTCACCAAGAGATGGAGAGGTGAGGGGGCCCGTTGCAAAGATCCATTTACCGTCGTCAGGCAAGTTGCTGACTTCTTCACCGGTCACCGAAATACGCGGGTGGGCGCGCAGTTTTGCGGTCACGGTTTCCGAAAACGGATCGCGGTCGACGGCCAGCGCGCCGCCCGCCGGTAGGCGATGCGCGTCGGCAGTATTCATGATCAGACCGTTTGCCGCCCTCATTTCCCAGTGAAGCAGGCCAACGGCATTCTGTTCGTCATCGTCAGAACGGAACGAGTTAGAGCATACCATTTCCGCCAGATTGCCGGTTTGATGCGCAAAGGTGCCCACATTGGGTCGCATTTCATGGATGACTACATCCACGCCCATTTCGGCGGCCTGCCATGCGGCTTCTGAACCGGCCATGCCGCCGCCAACGATATGTAATGTCTCGGTCATGGGCAGCCACATAGGGCAGCGTGCGTGAATACGCAACGCCATGCTCATTCATTGCTGCTTGTAAGGGAAGTCTTGGGGTCGCCGCTGCGGGAATGTCGACGCCGGTGAGAGAGACCAGCTTGGAGGGACCTTCCGCCCACGGCGACCCAAAAGTACGTTCAAGGTACTAACCTTGTCCAAGCATTGCCACAGTGTTGCCGTTTTGGGAAGTGCAAAAATGCGAACAATCGACACATTTTGCAGAAACAATTGATCTATTGCTTCCAATTTGGCGGTCGCTTCTCGATAAAAGCCGAGATTCCTTCTTCGGTTTCGCGAAAGAGCATATTTTCAGCCATTACGCCTCCGGTATAGGCATAGGCCTGGTCCAAAGGCATCTGGAGCTGTTGATAAAAGGCCTGTTTACCTATCTTGACGGCCGATCCAAGTTTGGCCGCAATCTTTTCAGCCAACGCTGCGGTTTCGCTTTCCAGCGTGTCATGGGGTACGACACGGTTGATCAGGCCAAGTTCTGCTGCGCGGTCAGCTTCAATAAATTCCCCCGTAGTCAGCATTTCAAACGCCTGTTTTCGCGGGATGTTCCTGCTGAGTGCGACCATCGGAGTTGAGCAGAACAGTCCGATATTGACACCATTTACGCCAAATCTGGTACCTTCGGCAGCTACAGCCAAGTCGCAGGTGGCGACCAACTGGCAACCGGCGGCCGTGGCGATGCCGTGTACTTGGGCAATAACGGGTTGGGGCAGGGACTGAATCGACATCATTACCCGTGCGCAACGCTGGAACAGATCTGCAAAATAGGCCTGCCCACCATCTTCGGCCTGCCGTCCAGCTGTCATTTGCTTGAGGTCGTGGCCGGCACAAAAGGCTTTTCCTGCCCCCGACAGAATCACAGCCCGGATCGCGCGGTCCTCTTTCAGGGCATCAAGTTCCGATTGTAGCGCTGCCAGCATCTCGTCACTTAAGGCATTCAGGCGATCCGGCGTATTCAGTTGCAGATGGGCGATGGCATCTGTGTCGTCACGTTCCAGAATTGTCATCTTGCTCTCCCCATATCAGTCAGGGCAACTCTAGGGCTGGAATGTCAGGAGGGAAAGCATGTCGTTGGCCATGACCAAAGAAGAACTGTCGGAATACATGGCCGTGGTGTTTCCGCAGGTCAAAGAAGATTTTGCCATCGATGATCTGACCGAAGATACGGTAACAATGCGCCTGCTTACCGCCGAGCGCCACTTGCGCCCAGGGGGGACCGTGTCCGGGCCGTCCATGTTCGCGCTGGCCGATGTCTGCGTGTACGCAATGGTTCTTGCAAGGTTGGGTAAAAAAGCGCTGGCCGTTACTACCAGTTGCTCGATGGATTTCATGCGCAAGCCTGACGGATCATCGCAGATGATTGCACAATGCCGGTTACTCAAACTGGGGCGAACTTTGGCGGTGGGCGATATTTTGATGTTTTCGGTGGGATCAGAGAAACCGGTCGCCCGTGCAACAATGACCTACTCGATTCCCCCAGAGGGGTCGGCGGCAGCCCTAACCGGATAAAAAGGGCCGGGGAAAAACCCCGGCCAGGGAAGAGGTCCCTTACGGGACTGGGGATATGTCAAATCTGCCAGAAGTAACGGCGTGTCTCGCTTCTGGCCTGCGGCCGACTCAGGCCCACGTCCATAAGCAGCCTGTCATCCAGCCGGCCAAGATTAATGCGGCTGCGGCGACGTTGTTCCCATTGTGTGATGACCGCAGCAAAGCGCACTGCCAGAAGGGCGACCACTGGCAGCCGGGGGCTGGTGTTCAGCAACATCAAGGCGGAGTTGTGCATTGCGCGTGTCATGTCAAAATTCCTTTCAATTGTATTGACACAAAGTTGGGTGTTTCGATACAAGGCATTGGTACACCCGGAATTGTCCCAAATTCAAAGAAAGAATTGTAATGGATACAATTTGGCCTGAGGCGCTACCCAAAGCAAAGGGGGCAAAGTACACTCTGGTTGCAGATGCAATACGAAAAGCAATCGAAAACAAAGATTTGGAGGTTGGTGTTAAGCTTCCACCCGTGCGCGAGCTTGCATATCGACTGCAAATTACGCCGGGTACGGTCGCAAGGGCCTACACGATTCTCACTGATGAAGGGTTGCTACAAGCTGAAGTTGGACGTGGTACATTTGTTGCCCCACCCAAATCTCCGATACTTGACGATGTCTGGTCGCGACAGCTGCACCTTCGCGACGACAAACATGACGACAGTGTCAGCTTGTTCAGTCCGCGTCTGCCAGATGTGGGGCAGGTTTCGCTGATCCGGGAGTGCATGGCTAAGGTCGCCCAAGGCGATCCGCGCATGTTCATGAACTATCCAACACGCGATGCCTACGTGCCGGTTCGGCAGGCGGTCGTTGATTGGTTGTCGCATTTACCGTTGGGGGGCGTGACCGCCGACGACATTGTTCTGACCCATGGCGGTCAAAGCGGCATTTGTGTGGTTTTCCAAACCATTCTGAAGGGGCTGAAACCCGTTGTTCTGGTCGAGGATCTGTCATACGCCGGATTTCGTCGGGCCGGAGAGCTGATGAGAGCAGATGTCATCGGTGTCAAAATGGATAAGTGGGGCATCAGTGCCGAGGCGTTGGACCATCTGCTGCGTCAGACACCTGCACAGGCAATTTGCGTATCCCCAGAAGTGCAAAACCCAACCGGTGGTCACACGCCGCTGGAGCGACGCAAAGAAGTCGTTGAGGTCGCTCGACGTCATGATGTCGAGATTGTCGAGGATGACTGTTATCGTATGGGTGAGGCACGGGCACCGAGTTACAGGGCGCTGGCGCCCGAGCGGGGATGGCATGTGTCCTCCATCTCAAAAACGCTAACGCCGGCCTTGCGTGTTGGCTTTGCGATCGCCCCCAAAGAGCGGAGCGGTGATTTGCGGAGGTCCGCCGAATACGGGTATTTCGGTCTGGCACAGCCCCTGGCAGAACTAACAAGGCTGTTGCTTAGCGATCCTCGGGCACAGCAACTGGCCCGGGATGTCAGGACGAAGATGGGAGAATACGTACGGGTGACAGTAAATGCACTTGGCGGGTTTGATCTGAACTGGGATTCCGAAGTTCCCTTTGTTTGGCTGAGCCTGCCATCCGGTTGGCGTTCAGCGGCGTTTAGCCGAGCTGCCGAGC
Source organism: Ruegeria sp. BJ6 (assembly GCF_056537885.1). Classification (NCBI taxonomy): domain Bacteria; kingdom Pseudomonadati; phylum Pseudomonadota; class Alphaproteobacteria; order Rhodobacterales; family Roseobacteraceae; genus Ruegeria; species Ruegeria sp. BJ6. The sequence goes on from NZ_JBQFSG010000002.1 coordinate 692,183, forward strand.
GGGAGGGCATACAGCTAAGGTCAGCCGATGAATTTGCATTGCGCGATGGTCGTGCGCCCAACGCAGTTCGAATTGCGATGAACGGGCATGTCACCTTGGAGCAATTCGAGGACGCCATGCTTCGGTTGCGGGCGTTACTCGACAATCCACCCGAGCAAATCAGCGTATAAATGTGGGGTAATATAATACCCAATTTATAATGCGCTGATTTTGCTCAATTATATTTGGATTGGTGCGCTTGACGTTGCATTGCCACACATCTAAATACGCTCCATCGAATTCGGACCGGTCGCTTATGCCGACCGGTCTTTCACATCAAACAGGACTATCCTGCCATGAAAACCTTTTCTGCAACACCTGCAGACATCGACAAGAAGTGGATCCTGATCGACGCCGAGGGCGTTGTTCTGGGCCGTCTTGCCTCGATCGTCGCCATGCGCCTGCGTGGCAAGCACAAAGCGTCGTTCACCCCGAACATGGACATGGGCGACAACGTCATCGTAATCAACGCTGACAAAATCCAGATGACCGGCAAGAAGCGCGAAGAGAACTTCTACTGGCACACTGGTCACCCGGGCGGCATCAAATCGCGCACCAAGCAGCAGATCCTCGAGGGTGCACACCCCGAGCGCGTCGTGACCCAGGCGGTCAAGCGCATGCTGCCGGGCAACCGTCTGGCGCGTCAGCAGATGACCAACCTGCGCGTTTATGCCGGTGCCGAGCACCCGCACGAAGCCCAGGCCCCCGAAGTTCTGGACGTCAAGTCCATGAACAAGAAAAACACCCGGAGCTAATGACCGATGGCTGATCAGATCAATACTCTCGAAGAGCTGAGCGCCGTCGCAGGCGTTGAAACCGTGGCCGAAGAAGTCATCGTGCGCGAACCCGTACGTGACGAACTGGGCCGTTCGTATGCCACCGGCAAGCGTAAAGACGCTGTTGCCCGCGTGTGGATCAAGCCGGGGTCCGGCAAGGTCACCGTGAACGGCAAGGACCAGGACAAGTACTTCGCACGACCCGTTCTGCAGCTGATCCTGCGCCAGCCGTTTCAGGTTGCCGGTGTGGAAGGTGAATTCGACGTTGTTGCAACCGTCAAAGGCGGTGGCCTGACCGGTCAGGCCGGTGCGGTCAAGCACGGCATCTCGAAAGCACTGCAGCTGTACGATCCCAGCCTGCGTGGCGCTCTGAAAGCCGCTGGCTTCCTGACCCGTGACAGCCGCGTTGTGGAACGTAAGAAATACGGTAAGCGCAAAGCGCGTCGTTCGTTCCAGTTCTCGAAGCGTTAATTCGCTGCCGAGTGCACAAAATCAAAGGGCTCGCGATTGCGAGCCCTTTTTTGTTGTAAGGACGGAAATTCCGGCCGTTACTCTTCGTGGACCTTCTTCCACGCACCGCCTTCGACCAGATTGACGTAAACGGTATCGGCGCCCTGATGGTCGTCCGGCCCAAAGGTCATGTGGTTGCCGACAAGATCGTCCTGATAATCAAGCGACTCCATCGCAGCGATGAAACTCTCATGTGTCAGGTCCGGGCCTGCGGCTTCCAGCGCTTTGACCATCATTTCGGCAGCTGCATAGCCCAGCATGGCAAAGCCAACCGGGTCTTCGCCTGTGGCAGCCTTGTACTCTTCGATGAATGCTTTCGGAGCAGGCTCATCCGCGCGCGCCCACAGGTCCTGCCAGGAGGCTGCCGAATAGAACCCATCGGTCACGCCGCCGGGCACCTGAGCGACCACTGTCAGGAAACTGGCCGATGTTCCCATGAACTTCATGTCATCCAGGCCCATTTTCTTGGCGGTGCCGACCACAGTGATGGCCTGCCGCACACCCAGGGCGATGGTGACGATGTCACAGCCTTCTTCCTTGAGCTTGCTGAGTGAGCCGACAAAATCCGTCTCATCCGGTTTGTGAGTGGTTTCGGCCGCAAAGGTGATCCCGGCCTCTTCTGCGCCAGCTTTTGAACCTTCGAGGATTTCCTTCCCGAAATCGGTTGGCAGATACATGGTGCAGACTTTTTCGGCACCAAACTCTTCGGCCAGATATTTCACGCCGACCCGGCTTTGGTCATAGTAGCTAGAGAAAGACGTGAACTTGTTGTCCACGGGATCCTGCAGCATCTGACGTGCAGCCGACAACGGCGCCACATTCGGAATCCCTTTGGGATCGAGCAGTTTGAAGCCTGCCAGGTTCATCGGCGTGCCAAGACTTTGCAGCATGGCAAACACTTTGTCGCGATTCAGCAGCTTGTTATAGCCCTGCATCGCGCGCGGCATCTGATATCCGTTATCCTCGACTACGTAGCGAATTGTACGACCGTGCACACCACCATCTGCGTTCACCCGGTCGAATACGACGTTTGCACCTTTCACGGCTGGCACACCAACAGCCGCAAAAATCCCGCTGAGATCATTAACCGATCCGATTATCACCTCTTCGTCGGTCACGCCCTGCGTTTCCGCGCTGGCAAGGGTCGCAGCCGCCGTCAATGCAGTGGCGGCTGTCAGCCGCTTGATCATAGTTTTCATGTTTCTCCTCCCTTTGGGTAATCCCGGCACTATTTGTACATATCTTCAATCAGATGTCCGTGTTTCTTTTCGACAAACCCTCGTTTCAGTTTCATTGTCGCGGTCAATTCCTCGTCTTCGGCTGTCAAAAGCACATCGATCAGGCGGAAATCCTTGATCTGTTCGACCCGCGCGAATTCTTTGTTCACGGCCTTAACCTCGTCTTCAATCAGCTGTTTCACCTCCTTGGCGGCGCAAAGCGACGCAAAGTTTGAAAACGGAATCTTGTTGTCCTGAGCGTATTTCTCGACATTCTCCTGATCAATCATAATCAGCGCTGTCAGGTACTTACGCCGGTCACCGATTATTACGGCATCGGAAACGAAGTGGCTGAATTTCAGGCGGCTTTCGATCTCGGCCGGCGTGATATTCTTGCCGCCTGCGGTGATGATGATGTCTTTCAGACGTCCGGTAATCGTAACGAAACCATCGTCATCCATTCGCCCGACATCACCTGTTCTCAGCCATCCGTCGGCAGTGAATGTCTCGGCCGTTTTTTCGTTATTGCGCCAATAGCCCTGGAACGTATTCAAGCCGTGGACCTGTATTTCGCCATCATCGGCGATACGGACCTGAATGCCCGGAACGGCCTTGCCGATCGTACCGATCCTGTTTTCCTCAAGCGTGTTGATTGTAGCCAGCCCTGAGGTTTCGGTCATGCCATACCCCTCGACCAGCGGTACTCCGATAGCCCAGTACCATTTCAACAATTCAGGCGAGATCGGTGCCGCGCCGGTACCTCCGCGCCGCATTTTGTCCATGCCCAGCATGCGCCGCAAATTTCTAAGCACCAGCCTGTTCCAGATCCAGAACTGAGCAGACACAATGGCGGGAACAGGTTTGTTTTCAATAAGGTACTCGGCGCGCTTCATCCCTGATTTCAGGGCCAGCCCAAATGCCGCGCGGCCGGTTGGCGTGGCCTCTTGCGCCATGATGAGAACCTGAGAATAGATCTTTTCCCATACACGCGGCACAGCAGTGAAGGTTGCCGGTGAAACCTCCTGTAGGTTTGCAAAAACCGTTTCCGGATTTTCTGCAAAGTTCACGGTATTTTTCGCCGCAAGCGGAAAATAGATCGACACATCGCGTTCCAAAATATGGCACAGCGGCAGGAAGCAAAGTTGTTCGTCGCTTGAAAACGTGGGAAGCCGATGCGCACCTGCTTCGATCGCGGCCATGATGTTTTCATGGCTCAGCATGGCGCCTTTGGGCATCCCGGTGGTGCCGGATGTGTAGATCAGCAGCGCCGTGTCCTGAGGGCTGGCCTTGGCGATTTCAAGATCGAACGCACCGGGGTCCTCTTTTTCAGCCAGCTTTCCGATTTCATACAAATCGTTGATCATCATGCATCTATGATGCTCAAGGTCGTGCAGCCCCTCATCCTCAAGGATGATGACGTTCAAAAGACCGGGAACCTCGGCCTCGATTTCCAGGTATTTATCCAGTTGTTCTTCGTTTTCGACGATCAGAAACCGGCTATCGCTGTCGTTTACCAGATACCGAAGCTGACTGGCTGAATCGGTCGTGTAGACCCCCGACGCAATCCCGCCGACAGACTGGATGCCCATATCGAAATAGGCCCATTCCTTTCGATCTTCGGACAGGATCGAGACGACCTCACCGCGCTGCAGGCCCAGTTTGCGCAAGGCAAGGCCAATCCATTTGGCGTGCTGCCAATAATCAGCCCAGGAATACGTCTTCCAGATGCCGAAGTCCTTTTCACGGTGCGCGGTCCGTGTGCCCAATTCCGCGCATCGTTTCTGAAAAAGCCCGGGAATTGTCGTGCAATCATCAACCCTGACGGGGCGCTGCCCGGGGGTGGCGTTGAAAGACACGCCATTGATCACTGTCTGAGGGGGCAGGGTGCTTACATCCATTTTGCTCACCTCTGTTGTCATCGCCAAGTTTTCTTACGTTTCCAGCGGCGGTTTTCACGCGCGCCTTCTTCCTGAACGCCAAGATAGAAGTTCTGGATATCCTCGGATTTCATCAGATCGTCCGCGTCTCCGTCCATAACAATGCGCCCGACCTCCATGACATATCCATGATGCGCCAGTTCCAGAGCGGCAGAAGCGTTCTGTTCCACCAGCATGATCGTCATGTTCTGTTCTTCGTTCAGGCGTCTGAGTATCGCGAAAATTTCCTGAACCAGAAGAGGTGACAAACCCAGAGAGGGTTCATCCAGCAACATGATTTTCGGGTTGCCCATCAAGCCGCGTCCAATGGCCAGCATTTGTTGCTGGCCGCCTGACAGGGTTCCTGCCTCTTGGTTTCGGCGTTCCTTGAGGACCGGGAAGTAGTTGAACACAAGTTCGCGGTCCCGCTCGATCTGGGCTTTGTCTCGCAGGGTGTAGGCCCCGAGGCTCAGGTTGTCATCGACCGTCAGCAGGGGAAAAACCTCTCGTCCCTCCGGGACGTGAACAATTCCCTTTTGCACGACTTTATGTGGTTCCGAGCCTTGTATGTTTTCGTTTTCAAAGGTGATGGTGCCTTTTTCGGGATCCATAACGCCTGAAACGGTTTTCATCAGGGTAGTTTTTCCAGCGCCATTGGCGCCAAGGATCGAGACGATCTTTCCCGGATGAACATCCAGCGAAACGCCCCGAATGGCCATGATCGGACCATAAAAGCTTTCGATATTTCGGATTTTCAGGATGGGTTCGCTCATGATGCTTTCCCCAGATAGGCTTCGACGACTGCCGGATGAGACTGAACTTCGCTCGGGGTTCCCAAGGCCAGTTTGGCACCGTCTGCCATGGCCAGAACGCGATCAGAAACTCCAGAAACAAGACCCATATCGTGCTCGACCATCAATACGGTGATGCCCATCTGACGGCGGATGTCGTCGATCCACCACCGCATGTCGGTTGTTTCTTCGACCGACAAGCCTGACGCGGGTTCGTCCAGCAGTAGCAATTTGGGATCCGTCGCCAAGGCCCGTGCGACCTCGACAACTTTTCTAACACCATAAGGCAGTCCCGCAATCATTTTGTCGCGGTAGGCCTGGAGATCCAAAAAGTCGATGACCTCCTCGACCTTTTCGCGGTTCTCTATTTCCTGCCGTTTGGCTGATGGGGTAAAGAACAACTCGGTCAGCAGATTGCTTTTGCGATGGCGATGCCGCCCGACAAGAAGGTTCTGCAAAACCGTGGCGTGTTCGAACAGTTCAATGTTCTGGAATGTACGCGCCACTCCATAGGCTGCGACGCCCGATGGTTTAACCTCCAGAAGATCATGTCCGTCAAACCGGATTGATCCGTTATATGGGTCATAAAAGCGCGATATCAGATTGAATACAGTCGATTTTCCGGCACCATTCGGTCCCACGATGGCAAAGACCTCGCCCTGATTGACAGAAAATGAAAGGTCATTGACGGCCGTCAGCCCACCGAATTTTAGCGTGACATTCTCAAAGTCCAAAAAGCTCATCTCAGGCGCTCCGTCTTGAGGTAGGATTTTTGTCTTTTGAACATGTCCTTGCGGTAGAAGGGGAACAGCTCGAACCAGGTGCGGATTTTCAACCATCGGCCATAAATACCCATCGGCTCGAACAGGATGAAGGCGATCAGGATCATGCCGAATATGCCGAATTCCAGCCCGGGAATGGCGACAGTGTTTCCGCCAAAAACGGCACCGACATATTCCTTGGATATGGACAGGAATTGCGGCAGGAAACCGATGACGATGGCACCGAAGAATGCACCGTGGATCGATCCCAGACCACCAATGACGATCATCATCAACAGCTGGATCGAGATGACAACGCTGAAAGTTTCGTTGTTGAAAGCCCCGGAATACATGCCCATCAGTGCACCTGCCCATCCCGTGATCGCGCAGGAAATCGCAAAGGAGATGGTTTTGGTCCGCGATATGTCGACGCCCATGGCCTGTGCCGAAACCTCCGAGTCCCTTACGGCGATAAAGCTTCGGCCCAATGGCGCACGCAGAAGGTTGATGTATCCAAACGTCACAAGGACAGTGATGATCAGGACCAGCCAATAGAACAGATCAGGCGTTCCCCAGCGGTCGATAGTCAAACCCAGTACGTCGACGCCACCGATGTATTTTCCGGCAACGCCGCCGGTGATCGGCTCGGCCAGAACGATGATGTCGTCCATCAGAATGGACAGGGCCAGCGTAAAGATAGCCAGATAGATGCCATGCAGTCGCAGGGCAGGGATGGCAACAGTCACCCCGGCAATACCTGTCATGATACCGGCCAGCGGAAAGGCGATCAGAAAGGGCACACCTGCTTCGACCAGAATGACGTTGGCATAGCACCCAAAGGCAAGAAACGCCGCATGTCCAAGGCTGGCCTGTCCCGTGTGTCCAGTCAGGATCATCAGGCCAAGCCCTGCAATGGCCCAGATCAGAACATTGGTCAGTTCCCCAAGATAGAATTCATCCAGCCACCAGGGCGCAGCAGCAACCACGGCGAGAAGAATAAGATACAGGCTAAGCTGATACCCGTCTTTCCAGGGGCGGATATCCTGCATGTAGTCGGTTTTGAATACAATCCGCATCGCTTCAGACCTTTTTCACGCGCACTTGGCTGAACAGCCCGTGAGGGCGGAAAATCAGCACGGCAAGCAACAGCGCATATGGTGCAATCTGACTGTATCCAGCGGCGATATATCGGCTGGCGAATGGTTCGATCACCCCAACGATCAGGCCACCGGCAAGGGCACCATGCAAGCTGCCAAAGCCACCGATCACCGCCGCAGCGAAGGCCTTGATGCCCAAAAGTCCGGTATTGGGATCAACCGAGCCTTTGGCTGCAAAAAGGATGCCGGCAATTCCAGCAACCACACCTGCCAGAGCCCAGATAAAGCTCTGAACCCGTTTGACAGGCACACCCATGTAATAGGCGGCCAACTGGTTCTGAGATGCACCCTGCATCGCGAGCCCAAGTTTAGTTCTGCTGAAGAAAACATACAGACCCCAGGTGAGCAGAATGGTGACGACGATAACGGCTACGTCCTCCATCCCCAGAACCAACCCGCCAAAGCGGACGTCCTTTCCTGCCAGTGGGTTCTGCAAGGTCTGCGGCTCATGTCCCCAGATCAGCCCGGCCACGAACCGGATCACAAAGCCAAGTGCGATGGTCAGAATGACAACGGCGGTCTGGCTTTCACCGAACATGCGCCGGATGATCAATCGGTCGAGCAAATAGCCAAGACCTCCCATGATCCCCAGGGAAATCGGAAGTGCCAGCCAGAAAGGCAGACCCATGTATTCCGTATTCGTCAATCCGATGGTGACAAAAGCGCCCAGCATCATGAAATCGCCCTGGGCAAAGTTCACGGCTTCGGTCGCTTTATAGATCAGTACAAAACCTAGTGCGATCAGGCCGTAGACACAGCCATTCGCCAGCCCGCTGATCAGCAGCTGTACGTTGTCCAAATTTTTCCTCCCTGCGCCGGTAAAACCGGCGTCCTTATTCTGCCCATGCGCTCCTCACTTCGCGGGGGCGTGACTCTACTATGGCGTGATCATTACCTTTCCGTCACTCTTTTTCAGCGCATCTGCCAAACCCGACACAACGTCACGAAGTTTAAGGTGTTCGGATACGTCCGTTTGCCAACGTCCATCTGCAAAACGCGCCTGCACTTCGGAAACAACGCGCATCTGATCGGCTGGCGGCGTGTTCATCATCCACTCGGTCAGCCAGAATCCTTCGATCCGTTTGCCCATGAAAATGAACTGTCCGATTTGTGTCAGCTTTGGCGGCTCAGTGCTCAATTTTCCGTAGCAAATCCACCGCGCGCGGTTGGGCATGGAGGTGAAAATCTGCTCGGAAACCTGATCTGCCACGGCGTCGAGAAACACCCGGGGCTTCAATTTCTTGCTGATCGACGCAAATTGCCGGGGCAAGTCCGGGTCACTGCTGACCAGAACTTCTTCAGCGCCCAGAGATTTAAGTGCTTCGACCGTTTCACTCCGGCGGACGATCGCAATAGGTTTCATGCCAAGGTCGCGTCCAAGGCTGCACATCAACTTACCCAATTGGCTTGTCGCGGCGGAAATGACGAAAGCATCCCCGTCTGCACGCGCAATATCGACCATGGCCATTGCGGTAAGCGGATTGACGATCTGCGCTGCGCCATCTTCATCAGAAACATCCGGTCGCAGCGGGATGCACATCCGAGCTTGTGTAAGTATATATTCCGCCCACGCACCAGTACCTGCGGCAATAAACGAAACCCGCTGTCCCAGCAGCGCTTCAGCCCCTTCTCCGGCAGTGACGACGTCGCCGCACCCCTCAAAACCGGCAGGAGCACCTTTGACACGGGGTTGTCCGTATTCGCCTTTGATGAAGTGAATATCCGATGGATTGACGGACGCCACACGCAACCGGATCAGTACCTGTCCCGGGCCGGGTGTGGGCAACGGCAACTCCGCCTCAGCAAGCCAGTCCGCTGCATTGTCAATCATAGGGCCGGTTGCCGCATTGGAATACCCATCATGAGTTTGAATAACGGCAAACATTTGAGACGGAAGATCGTCTTTCATATAATAGTCCTTGGATCGGGTTTGTTGAGTGCACATACGCAAATGCCCAGCATTTTAAGGGGCAAGGCGTGCCAAAATCCCTGAAACGGCAACACCATTTCTGCACGGCTGACATCTCGCGGGAACTTCGGTGTGGATTTCCGGCTTGCCGGGCCGCCGAGCGGGATGTGATTAGCGGGCAAGTGCAAATGCATGTCCAGTATGGTTGGTGACTTGCTGAATGCAAACATGCCACCAAGGCTTCCGTCAATTTCTTACCGCAATGACGTGGCGGAAAACCCCTGACGAGAAGAGGGCCGGCGAGTACCGCCGACCCGTTTGCTTATTGTTGTGTCAACAGTGATCTTAGTTCTTCGATTTTCGCCGCAAAAGTTTCCGGCGCTGCCTTGATGTCGTCCAGAATCTTGATTGCCTGCGACTTGATATCCTGAGACAACTGGCTTTCCTGAACTGCCGCTACGACCTTATCGTAGTCGAACTGTTCTGCGGTCAGCATGCCGCTTTCCACCCACGAGTTCAGAAGTTCCTGCCCCTGATCGCTGAGTGCCGCAACCTGCTCGCCTGCTTGTTTGGCCAGATCATTGGCGGTGTCACTTGCCTGCTGCGCCGCCTCTGATGCCTGATCTGCAACTGACGAAGCCGCTTCGGATGCTTGCTGTGTGGCGTTGTTCACAGCTTCGCTGGCTGCTTCCTGAGCTGCAGAAGCCGCTTCGCTCACGGCTTCTCCGGCATCTTCAGCTGCAGATTGCAGTTTTTCAGCTGCGGTGGGTTCGGGCTGGTTGATAAAGAAATAGCCGCCGACAACAATTGCGGCGAGAACTGCGATGATAACGATTACACGCGACATTTGGATCTCCTTTGGAAAATGTGCCGCCCAGATGGTTGATATCTAAAGGGAAAAAAAGGGGAAAGTCCGGATAAACTGTTCACAACCAGAGTTTGAGCCGGGAGGCGCTGGTTATACGCAGTTGCAGTGGCGGGATACTGCCGCTTTTTGACGGCAAGTAATAATGGCTCAATCCCAGACCAAAATTTCCAGATCTGAGGGAATTGCTGGCTGGGAAGGACGAGTGTTTGCCAAAATTTGATGGAGAGACGAGGATTCGAGTCTTGGGGCGCTTTTCTTAAGCCTAAGATCGGCATCTCCCGCAGCAAAGGTTGGCATAGAAACACGTCATAGCATTTAAACCGTATCGGCTCCGTAGATGTTAATGCAGAATGGAAAGCAGCCCGTTACCGCGCTGGAGCACACAACTTCCGTAATCGGAAAATTCGTTTTTGGCAGCCGGATAAGCAATTTCACCGGGCAGAAAATTCACGCTTAGAGAATAGTTTTCATGAGGCACACCAGGTCAGTTTAGGTAGTTTGATGCACAGTTTGTTGGGGCTTCCAATTCAAGGTTTCTGAAATGCTTGCTAAAAATTGCCAGGCCGTTGTTATCGGAGGTGGTCTTGTCGGTTGTTCGATTCTCTACCATCTTGCCAAGCTTGGCTGGACCGACGTTGTTCTGC